>DJIF01000133.1:9884-17123 GCA_002433485.1 Deltaproteobacteria bacterium UBA6601 | reverse complement strand
GGTGGCGCTGTCATCGTCGTCATCAGCAGCGCCTGAGCAGGCACCGAAAGAGTCGCAGTCGTTGTCCTCACAGTCGACCCCAAGGTCGCAGTCATTGTCGAGTCCATCGCTACAGAGCTCTTCAGCCAGCGGATGTATCCCCGGGTCGTCAGGAGCGCAGTCAACCGAATCGTTGGAGCCATCACCGTCAAAGTCAAAGCTACTGGCCAGACCACCGCAGCCAGTCACCGACAACAGCCCCCCCACAAGCAGGCCCAACCATATGCAGTGAACATAAAGCGCCGTCATCGGACCTCTCTATCGTCAATACTGGGCCACCTTTAGGAGCCGCTAGTAAGGACCCTACGCTCTGAATCCTACCTCGACCCATCAACTGGCGCGAAGTTCGTCTCTTAAGTAACGCGGCAACGTTAGCGAGGCTGGCCTGCAGATGCCCCGGGGATGCTCCGCAAGCAGCTGCATCAGCCAGACCGACCTAGGGGCAGTCGATACCCAGTTCACCCACGGTCGTTGTAGTATCGGTCCAGAAGACCCGTCCTGATATGGTCCACTCTTCGTTGACGAACGAGGTCTTGGCGGCGGTAAAGTCGAGCTGTCCAGAAGAGGTAATGGAGCCCGGCTGCACGGACCGATCGATCTGGGTGGGAGCCAGAGCGCTCAACTCGGCAGACACCACCGCTGACGAGCTGGATGTTCGGGCCCGGCCAATGGGCAGGCCACACCCTTCAGTGTCCACCTTGACCCGCACAAAATCGCCAGTGAGCTCATCGACATCGGCCCCGAATAAGCCGGCGGACTGAGCACAGGTATTGATGGTGACCCGAAAGCTGCAATAGGGGTCCAGGTACTCGGTCGGGGCCACACTGATCCGACTGACCTGGTGCGGCTCAGCAGAACCCGGCTGAACCATAAAGTGAATGCCGCTCGCCGTAGCTGTGCCACAAGCACCAGACCAGGAGTGCGCACCGCTCTCACCAGTGAGAGTCGCTTCAAACCAACACGGGTACTCGCTCAGCTCATGACTGGCGCTGTCATCGTCATCATCACCAACCGCAGCATTGCTGGAGTCATCGTCATCACCCCCAACCACAGCGTCACCGGCACGATCACCACCATCAGGTGGGTCCGCACCGCACGAGAGCAGCAGCACTGACAACCAACCAACTATTGCGCTGCGTGTCATCGCAACCTCCCTTACTCAACAAGCAAGAACCTAGCAGGCGGCCAGCGGCGGACGGCTCGACTGGAGGGCAGCTGAGCAGCAGCAGAGCCGCCCATCAGCTGGCCTGTGTGAGACAACTGCCATCAAGCAGGCGAACAGCGAGCCGATCATCATGAGGACTGGTCAAGCGAGTCCAACGACCGCGCTGCTCCATTACGACCTCTGCTGTGACCCAGCGAAAAGCACGCGGGGACAGCGAGAAACGCTGGTCAAGAGACATCCCCTGCTCTTTGTCGGTCGCTGCTAACTCCTCAGCCAGAGCGGCTAAGGAGCGGTGATCCTTGCGCAGCATCATAAACCCAGCAAGCAACAGCGCCGGACCTAGCGGCAGAGCAATCAGATTGACCCCGAAGCTATTGAACATGGAGAACTCGGGGACCTCAGGCATAGGGTCGTGATTACCGAACATCACCGCAGCCACAAAGCCAAGCCCGCCAACGCTCAGCAGCAGCCCCACCGCAGTCATAAGCTTCGCCCACATGTCGAGCTGAAGCTTCACCTCAGGAAAGACCAAGAGCTCCTCGTCGGTCTGGACCACAAGCCCCAGCCAGCGGACTCCGTGGATTTTGATAACTGCCGTCTTCCGCACCACGGATACCTCCCTAAAGATGGACTAACTTTATTGCCTGAGCGCAATGTACATCACTAGGCTTGCTGGCGAGTACCAGCGCAAACAGGGAAGCCAACAAGGTGATTAGAGCCCAACAAGATCAGGCCGTCTCCTTGCTCAGGAGCCGAGCCAGCCGGCTGACCTGGCTGCTGGCCGGAGCGCTGCTCAGCACCCTGCTGGCTTGGCTGATGCTCAGCAGCTGCCACGGCTACCTTTGCACCGATGAGGAAGCCTTGCAGCTCTACAGCCAGCGCATCGAGCCACTGCTGCAGAGCGACCGAACCGCCAGCTGCAACCAGTGTCATCTGGCCGGGGTAGACCTCTCCAATTTTCTGCAGGAGACCCCCTGCCAGACCATGGCCTGCATGGTGAACAGCGGCGTGGTCGATCTGGCCAGTCCGGAAGACAGCCTAGTGCTCAGCTGGATCCGCAAGTCAGAGCCGGACAGCGAGCTCATCACCGCACAGATCATCGAACAGGAACACCAGGGTTTCCTCGCCTGGATCGAGTACCACGCAGCCTGCGGCAAACGAGTCTGCGACGAGGTGGAGAACAACTGTGGAGTCCCACCTCTGCACACGGAATGCGAAATCCCGGTCGCCAACGTACTGATCCAGATGCCGACCTCGGCCCCTGAAGACTGCCATGAGAAGTCCCTCGAACAGCTTTTTGCTGACAAGGTGTACTCACTTCGCGGGCGCTGCTATCCCTGTCACTTCGAGAGCAATCAGGACCCTGAGAACCCCGCGCCGCGCTGGATCGCCACCGGAGAATGCGCTCCAGCTTCACTGCAGACCCTACGCAACGTGCTCCGGAACGACTATGTAGATACTGAATCGCTCTACGACAGTCTGTTGCTCACCAAACCTCTGGCCCAACTAGCCGGTGGCCTTGAACATGGAGGGCACGACAAATTCCTCGACGCCAACGACGCCGGTTACCAGGACTTCCTGGACTGGCTGGGGAGATACCAGAGATGCACCAGCCCACCGGCCACGCTGCTGAAGGCTTCGCCTACGCCACCCTGAGGCTCTTGCTGTTCGGCGTGTGTCTCATCAGCTGGAGCTGCGCTGGGCAGCAGGATGATGGCGACCATCAGGACGGCCAAGAGGACGAGCTCAGCGGCGATCCGCTGATGGACTACTGCAGCTGCATGCTCAACCGCTGCCACGATGGCTATCACGCCACCTGGGGCGAGGACCACCTGGCCTCCGAGGCCGCCTGTCTTGAGTTCGCAGCCGGCCTTGCGCAAGCCGGCGAAGCAGTCACCCAGGGCGACTATCTGGAGTGCCGCCAGCACTTCTGTGACGCTGCTGAGGTGAATCCTGAAGGCAGCGACGACCCGGCCAATTGCCCCCAGGCATTCGGGGAACAGACCTGTATAGAGTGAGGCATTATCCGGCTCGGTCTCACTCGCTCTCGGTACGGCTAAGGAGCCCCCCCGAAGCCATACCAGGTGCCGTGAATGCGACCACTGACGGTGGCCCCCACAAAGCGGGAGGCCTGATCCAGCTCAAGAGCGCCGGAGCCCAGGCGCGCTACCACCCGGATCTCGTCAAAAGGTGGCGCAATCAAGACCCTGTATCCTGACGTCACAAACTCATCAAAGGGCAGCACCGCGCCAGCGACCAGGGCCGTGGGATAGGTGTAGACGATCAACAGCTCAATGGAGCCGTCTTGCAGGATGTGCGCAATGGTCACAGCTGCAGCACCTGCTGCATCGCCCTCCTCAACCAGACCTGAGGTGGCCCCTTCATTGGTGAAGCTCAGGGCCTCCCCTTCAAACAGGTAGCTGAACACCTCAACGTGGCCCTCGCCGAGCATGTCTTCAATCCCAATGTCGGGAGCGCCGTAGGTACCCCACAGAGCGCGGAACTCCAGATCCACGGTACCCAAATCCTCCCAGCAGATGTTCGGCTCCTGGATGGGCCAGGCCCACTCAGGAGGCTGCGGGCTCAGTTCAGCGAGCAACTGCTCCCGTCGATAGCTCACGAAGTCGCGCAGCCTCGATGTGTCAGCCTGAGCCGCTAACCGGCTCTCTACAAGCGCATGAGTCTGGACGATGGCGGCCATTCGATCGATCTCGGCGAGCAGGTCTGACTCATCCCACACTGTGTCGAGTAATTCTCTCAGCCGCTCAACGTAGGCAGCCCTATATTCCGCCTCTCCGTAGAGCCGGTGAGGGAGCGCGCTCTGCGCCATCACCGACTGCGGGTAGACCTGAGGGTCAAAGGGGTTGTCGATGGGGGCGAAGCTGGAGTCCGGGCCCCATGGAATGAAGCTGAAGCGTCCACCGACCGGCCGGTACACGTAGTAGTTGTTGCGATTGCCGGTGTAGCCGTCCCATTGTCCGACCAGGACCTCCAGGGCCCAGAACGACAGGAAACCGTCGAGATCGACGACCTCACCCAGCGCCTCCAGCCCTTCTGGGCTCGAGTCCTCCAAGGCATCGACCACCGCATCGATGTCCGACCAGTCAGCCTCTTCTTCATTGTTCTTCTTCTCAAAGGTGCCCCGCCAGCCTGCCTGGAAGTCGCTGATCGTGCCTTCATAGAGGTTGCCCTCGGCAGCACCGAAATTGTGCTCCAAGAACGCCCGCTTGATGCTCTCTACGTGGACAAACAAGCCATAGTCCGCACCGTTGATATGAACCCTGGCGAAATTGCAACGTGGACTTGGCAGACCGGCATCGGCGAAGACCTTGTAGGTCATGCAGGTATTCAGGCGAGAGCGGTCCTGCTGAACATTGTTCAAGGTCAAGCGCTTCAACACCCCGCCGAGTAACTGGCCATCAACAAACTTGTCGAAGCGAATCTTCAGCGACGGCTTCTTGTCACTGAGCGAGCCCAGAAAGCCCTTCTTACGAACGCCAACCTGCTCAAGAGTCTCGCCATCTACACTGACGGTGGCCGAGTAGAACGGAAAGATGTCCTCTGGCGGTCCATCCAGACAATCACCACCCAGGATGTCGGAGAGTGTACGTCCCGGCGCGCGCAGCGCATCCCAGTCCTCAGCAGCGATGTCGATATTTACGTCAAGCACCCGTTCAGCGGCGAAGAAGTCGAGGCCGGAGTCCTGCTCCCCAGCCGGTTCAGTGCACGCCGTCAGCAGACCGACACTAGCCAGCAACAAAGCCAGCAGTGGCAACCTTATGGACGGTTGCCCGCTGCGCTCGGATGCGACCACAGAGCCCATCCATGGAGAGGCCGAAGACATGACGATCAATCCTAGCCCAACATCAGTCCAGCAGCGCGAGAGTATGCTCAAGGCTCGCTATCGCTGGGCTCCGAAGCTGCTGAGGTGAACCCACCCGCTAAGCGCTCGCACAGGGCCCACAAGCGACGCCGCTCAAGTTCATCCTCTCGGGTCCCCGGGAACAGATAGGGAGAGACCACCTCTCGATCAAACCAGAACCGCCCGCTCAATCCCTCAACCTCAGCAGCGACCGCCAACCACAAGGCCGTATCAGCCCCCTGTGCCGGAGTCCGGAGGCGCTTGCCCATGACAGTCCAGAAGCGCGGCAGAGAGCGCTCGACCCCAGGAGTCGCGGCCCAGCCGGGATGCATGCTGTTGACCGTTATGTTCCGCTGTTTGAGCTGCTCCGCCAACAATTCGGCCAGTACCACCTGAGCGCGCTTGGTCATGGCATAGGCAGCCACCCCGTCATAGCTACCCTCATTACGCAGCATCGCCTCCACATCCAGACGCTTGGCGTACATTCCACCGGAAGAGACGAACACCACCCGCCCACCAGCAAGCTTTTCAGCCAACAGTCGGGTCAGCAGGAAGGGACCAACAAGGTGGGTCGCAACGGTCAGTTCCAGTCCATCGGCAGTAAGCTCACGACGCAGCGGCAACAAGCCCGCGTTATGCAGCAGGACATCCACTCGATTGATCTCAAAGCCCGCAACAAAGCTGCGGATCGACGCAAGACTCGAGAGGTCAACAATGTGCAGCTGCAGTTGCGCCGCGCTGTGCTCAGCTTGGATCGCCTGCTTAGCCTGCGCCCCGCGCTGGGGATTGCGACACAACATGTGCACCGCAGCACCGCGAGCGGCAAGACCTCGGGCCAGTTCAAAGCCAAGCCCGCTGTTGGCTCCGCTCACCAGACAGGACCTTCCCTCCATAGAGACGTCCAGAGAACCGGATAAAAAAGCTCGCTCATGACGCTGGTAGCCAGACCGGTCAAAGGAAAACAAGATGCTCTTGTCAAGAATCCGATTCCACCAGGTCATCCAGCACCTCACTCCAGTTATCGCCCCAAAACAGCTTCATATTCGGGCACCATGATGCAGTACAGCTAAGGCTCGCCCCTTGAGCCTAGCTTCCTGCACGGGAGGCTTCCATGAGAGTACTCATCAGCGGTGCAACCGGACTCATCGGGCGACGCCTGATGGTAGAGCTTAACGAGCCCCGAGTGCTTGGGCGCGACGCCGCCCGGGCACGCCGCAAGCTGGGACCGGTCAAGACCTTCAGTTGGCAGCCTGAGACCGCGCCACCTGCTGCAGAACCATTCTCTGGCGTTGATGTGATCGTTCACCTGGCAGGGGAGCCAGTCGGCGAAGGCCGCTGGACCGCGGCCAAGAAGAGAGCGATCCGAAACAGTCGGGTCCTGGGAACCCGCAACCTGATCGCCGCAGTGAAATCGCTGGACCAGCGTCCCAAAGTCCTGATTTCGGCCTCGGCCGCCGGTTACTACGGCGACCGTGGCGACCAGGAGCTCACCGAAACAGCGGAGCCAGCCAGCAGCTTTCTGGCTGAGGTTTGTCGCGAATGGGAAGCTGAAGCAATGCAGGCGGAGAAGTTGGGCCTGCGGGTTGTCACTGCCCGGACCGGTCTCGTGCTGGCCGCTAACGGTGGCGCGCTGGGCCGCATGCTGCTGCCCTTCAGGCTGGGCATGGGGGGACAACTGGGTCACGGCCGTCAGTGGATGCCCTGGATCCACATCGATGATGCCGTAGGCATACTGCTGCATGCTGCCAAGACCGAAAGCCTCTCCGGTCCCATCAACCTGGTGGCGCCAAATCCAGTCACCAACAAAACCTTCACCAGAACTCTGGGCCAGGTCCTGGGTCGACCGACCCTCTTGCCGGTCCCCCGGCTCGCGCTCCGGGCCGCCTTCGGCGAGATGAGCCACATCCTGATGGAGTCACAACGAGCGCTTCCCAAAGCGGCGCTCGATAGCGGCTACGACTTCCACCATCCCGAATTACGCGGAGCCTTAGAATCCTGTATCAACGGCACGGGCTAGGGGCATGAAAGCAACCCAGACCAGGCTAGCAGTGGAAGACGGCAAGCTCAGCGCCAGCCGGTGGCCCCGCGACCCGCTACTGTGCCTGCTCAGCCTGCTCATCCTGATGGGCTGCCAAGGGGGACACCAACTCAGCGGCGCTGACGATGACGATGA
>DJIF01000133.1:0-9486 GCA_002433485.1 Deltaproteobacteria bacterium UBA6601 | reverse complement strand
CTGACGATGACGATGACAGCGCTGAAGACCTGCTATCGACGGCCCTTAACGCGGTGTCGGTGGCCACCTCCGATGTGAGCGGTGATGGGATCTGGTCACCGGGAGAGACCCTCGTTATCACGGCAGAATTGCGCAACGATGGTCCACTGGATCACATGTACTACCCGTCATTCCAGCTGGAGGCCTCTGTCCCGGAGGTGACCATTCTGCTCAACAGTCTGTGGACCTTCTACGGCATGTACGTGGGCAACAGTATGGAAGGCGGCTGGTCGGTCACGGCCCCCAGCGACGCAACCCCACCCTTACAGGTCACCTTCACCATCACAGGCCAGAATCTCCACCCTGATCAACCCTGCGGAGGCGGTGGCCTTGAGCCACCCTGCATAACCTCCACTCCCTTGGTGTTCTCGGCCACCATTGAATAAACCCCTGCCAGTGCCATCGAGCCTCATGGACGGGACAACCTGGAGCGTTAGCCCTTGAACCACTCGCAAACGGCAAGCAACCAGCTGGCCCAAGCACCGACCAGGCATGGGGACCACGGCAACGCAGATTCGCTGAGGCTGATGCTGGTTGCGTCTTCTGGGGGGCATCTGTTTCAGCTCATCCAGCTGGAGCCGCTGTGGGCCCGACGTGACCATGTTTGGGTCAGCTTTGCGACCGCCGATGCTCGCTCACTGCTGGCCAACAAGCGGGTGCACTGGGCCTTTCATCCCACCAACAGAAGCCTGCTCAACTTGTGGCGCAACCTGCGGCTGGCCTTTCGCCTGCTGAGAGCGGAGCGACCCGATGTGGTGCTGTCCACCGGGGCCGGAGTCAGCGTCCCCTTCCTACTGCTTGCTCGATTAATGGGGATGCGAACGATCTATCTGGAATCCATCACCCGGATTCACGAACTCTCCCTCAGTGGTCGCCTGGTCTATCCCTTTGTGTCCAGATTTCTGGTCCAATGGGAGGAGCTGACCGCCCAATACCCCAGGGCCGAATTCCACGGGAGGGTGCTGTGATCCTGGTTCTTCTAGGCACTGAGAACTTCCCCTTCAACCGGCTGCTTGAGTACATGGACGTGCTGATCGAAGAAGGCAGCCTGGATGGCGATCAGGTCTTCGCCCAGCGAGGCTCAACCGACGCCAAAACAGCCCACTTCAAGTCCACCGCCCTCCTCGACTTTGAAGCACTCTGTGAGCAGATTCGTGCCGCTCGGCTGATCATCTCTCACGCCGGCGCCGGGACCTGCTTGTTGGCCATGAGACTGGGAAAACGGCCGATTGTCGTACCGCGCCGCGCCAACCTGGGCGAGCACATCGACGACCATCAGCTTGAGTTCTCTCAGCGCCTCGCCCGCGAGGGACACGTGCTCTGCGCTGAGGGACTTGAGGAGTTGCGAGACCACATCAAGCGGGAGTTGAGCCGCAACCCGACCAAGCTGACCGGCACCCGTCCAACAGCGCTCATCGGCCACATCGAGAACCTGCTGAGCGGTTGGGGCGAGCGAAGCCAGGCCAGCCGCTAGCAGGCGCTCAATCCTGCGACCAACCTGCTGACAGCAACGCACGGAAGATCTCCGCAGCACCCCGCAGGAGTTCCGAGCTATCCTCAAGAGCAAGGTGCGCGGAACCACCTTAAGACTGACTATTCTTCCATCAGGAACCCAGCCTGGAAAGAGGACCTGCACATGCCGTTACTCCAACGAAGGCTTGCTCTGACAGCCTTTTTCATGCTGTGCCTGCCCTCTTGTTATGAAACCTCTGGTCTGTTTGACTCAAATGGGACGAGTCCTGAGACGGTTGGTAACGGCGATATGGCCGACGATGATGACGACAGCGGCACCAGCAGCGACGATGACGACAGCGGCGCCAGCGACGCCGATGACAGCGGCAGCAACGACGCCGATGGCGACGGTTTCAACACCCAGGACGACTGCGACGACGACAATCCCCAGATCTTCCCCGGCGCAGCTGAGCTTTGCGACGAGTTCGACAATAACTGTAACGGCCTGGTCGACGAGGGCCTCGGCATCACCCTGTACCGCGACTACGACGGCGACGGCTGGGGAACCACCGCCAGTGCAGCGACCGTCTGTCCGGACAGTGACGGGTGGGTCGAACAAGGGGACGACTGCAACGACTCACACACCGAGATTTATCCCGGCGCAGCTGAGCTTTGCGACGCACTGGACAACGACTGCAACGGCATTGCCGACGATGGTGGCCTGTGCCCCTGCGAGGTGAACCACTACCCCAACGGGATGCACCCCTACATGTTCTGCACCCAGGCGACGACCTGGTACGACGCCGCCGACCAGTGCATTGCGTCCGGCTATCGCCTGGTGACCTTCGACAGTCAGGACGAGCTCACCTGGGCCACCGACCAGGCCATTGACATCGCCACCTCCACCGCCTGGTGGCTGGGCTTTAACGATGCAGCCTCTGAAGGCACCTGGGCCTGGGAGGATGCCTCCGTCGTAGGCTTTGAGAACTGGTGCTCTAACGAACCCAACAATCAACACGGCACCGAGTGCTATGACGACACTGAAGAAGACTGCGCCATGTTGAACTGGGGCGCAGGCGGCTGCTGGAATGACTACCCATGCCTGTGCGACCAGATGTTTTTCATCTGCGAAGGCAACTCGGAGCTGAGGCCGCAGAACCTGCAATAAAGGCGCCGCCGTAAACCAACTACAGCGCCTTTGCCCTCGATGAGATCGATACCAAGGCCAGATCCTGCGAAACGCCTTGAAGCAGACGACCGGCACATCAAATCAGCTAGACTTCGCAGCTCGAGGAGAACCTCATGAAGACTGACTGGATACTGCTGCCCATGACCCTTCTCGTCGCGCTCGGCACAGGCTGCGGTGGGGTTGAAGACTGCCCGCAAAACCAGTCCCAGGACGACGCCGGCACCTGCGCCCCGGGTGACGATGACGACAGTGCCGGCGATGACGACGACAGTGCGTCTGATGACGACGACAGTGCGTCTGATGACGATGACGATGACGACAGTGCCGGCGACGATGACGACAGTGCCGGCGACGACGACGACAGTGCAGTCGATGAAGACGCGGACGGAGATGGAGTGTCGTCCGGCGAGGACTGCGATGATGATGATGTACTCCTGGGCGCCCTGGCCCTTGACGAAGACTGCGATCAGGTCCTGAACGAAGCGGACAACTGCCCCAACGACGCCAATCCAAACCAGGAGGACAGCGACGAAGACCTGTGGGGCGATGCTTGCGACCCCTTCGAAGACCTGACCGCCTTCACTATGAACGCCGGGGCGGACCCAACCGACCCAACAAGTCACGACTGCATTAGCAGCGACCTGTGCCTGACGCGGGCGGCCGGTACAGCGGGCGGCTTCTACAATCCGCTCGACGAGAGTGACTACAGCGCTGGTTCGAGCCCTGCAGGCGCGCAATGGTCCAACGGCTATGCCGGACAAACACTGAGTCCCGGAGCATGGAGTGACGCTGTTCCCGAGAGCAGCACCGCACCCTACCGGCCACTGTTCTTACAAGTGGACGCTGGGCCATCCTTCAATGTGCTGATCACCTCATGGCCGGCCCATGAAAATGCCAGCGGCTTCGCCTACGTACGCAGTCAGGTCACCTCCTTCACCAAGCCCGGTTTTGCCGACCCCACTGAACCGGCAAACCAGGACTGCATAACCCCAGATGTCTGCATTACCCGCGGCAACAATCAGGGCATCTACAATGCAGTGAGCCAAAGCAGCTTCTCTGGCGACGGGCCCGCCGGTACCGAGTGGGCTCCCCAAGCAACGGCACAGGCTCAACCCAGCGACTACGGCCCTTGGAGAACGGCAGTGGGCAACAATCCAGGCTCTGCTGTGGGACAGCCCTTATCCCTCCACATCCTGGGCACCGACCTATACTACGATGTGGTCTTTACCCAATTCGCCGGGGGGAATAGCGGCGGCGCCTTCAGTTACCAGCGCGCACGGGCTCTGGTACCTGGCTGCTCTGATCCCGGAGCGTCCAACTACGACCCTCGGGTCACCGCCAATGATGGCTGGTGCGGCGACTGGACCCTGTTCGACAAAGACTCCTATGCAGACCCCACCCTGCCGCAAAACCAGGACTGCATCAGTCCCACAGTCTGCATCACGCGCAGCGACAACGGGGGGCCCTTCAATGCCCTCGATGAGAGCGAATTCTCGCCCTCAGTGAGCCCATCCGGGACCCTCTGGTCGGAGGGTCTCACAGCTGCCCAGAGTCCCAGTGACTACAGCTCCTGGCGGCAGGCGGTCAACAACAATGGTGGGCCCCGTAACGCAGTAGGGGTGCCCTACTCGGTGCAGGTTCCCGCTGCCGGCCTCCACTTCGATGTAGTCGTGCTGCGCTTTGGTGGCGGCAGCTCAGGCGGTTCCTTGCGCTATGTACGCAGAGAGCCGCGCTGCTCGATCGACTACACCTCAAATGCGCTATCCGATGACTCGGACTGCGACGGAATTATCGACCCTGCGAGCCGCTGAACGCAGAACGGAGCTAAGCGGCACCGGAACAGCCCGCCAGCACAGCGCGGGCCTAGATCGGGTCCTGCAGCTGGGCTGTGTCGTGATCGCAGGAACACTGTTGCTGAGCGCGGGAATTCGACCATCTCAGGCTGGTCAAGAGCTGACAGCGGTGGAGGCCCAGGCAACAGGAGTTCCTGCGCAGGCCTCGCCAGTGCTTAAAGAGGTCGAACACTTGCTGGACCTTAACCTGCTGCCCAAGACCCGCAGCAGTCTCGAACAAAGCCTGTGCTCTCCGCAACGAAGGGTCCCAGCGTCGGCGCTGGCCCAACTCCTGGGAGCAGCAGCCCCCCAGCTGGCACAGATCTCGGGTGCGCGCATCGCCCGCTGCAGAGCCGACCCAGAACTTGCGCCGTTAATGTTTCAGGCCTTCCTGAGCGCGAAGTTCGGCTATCTGCCCAACGACCCAGACATCTTTGAGCGGCTGCTGCGGGGACTGCAGGAGCTCCCGATCGAGCAGGTCTCGCAGGCACTGCTCGGCGCTGTCCACGACCCCCTCCTTGACGCCGCCTGGAACCACCTGCTCGACACCCGCCTGGAAGCGCTCAGCAGCGACATCAGCAGAACCAGGCCGATGCTCAACACCGCCCAACGGCAAGCAACCCGCGACTTCCTCAGCAAGTGGCTGAGGGAGCTTCTCGAAGGGCCGGGGCTGGTCGCCTTACAGGCAGACAGTGGCGATCTCGCCCTGCAACTCCTGGAGCGTCTCCAAGCGGTACTGGTTGCCCAGCTGATCGAGAGCGGCGACACCCGTCAAATTCGGGCGGCAGTGGAGGTTGCTCGGCTATTCCAGCGACCCCACCCCGAGCCCCATCGTGCCCTGGCAGAGCGGGCCCGGTTACAGCCGCAAGAACAGCTGGTGGCTCTGCTCGAGCTGTTACCCGAACCCGGTCCCAGCCAAGCCCCGGCCAGCGCTCGCCGTTATCCCATCGCTGACATCCAGCTCAGCTCAAGTAGAAGAAATTGGGAACTGAACGAGCTTACTAGAACGGACCCCACCCACGAACAGCGCATAGCGCTGCTGCTCTGTGCGCTGTTGGCCGGAGCCTGGCTGTTGGCGGTGGCCGGCTGGCCCCACTGGCGCAGGGCACTGCTCCGCATAGGGGCTCTGTCGATCGCACCCTGTCTGCTGATCGGCGCAGAATTAAGCCTGGGCCTGCTCGGGGTGGCGCCTCTGATGGATCTGCGGCCCAGCTTCAACCCCAATCAGAGCCCCAGTTCCCTGTTCTCAGGCCGAACTCTGGAAGGCCTGGACTACATCGTCACCGCCGATGGACGAGCTCGACAGCTCGCCTTCCCAGTAGAGAAGTCGGCAGAGGGCTGGCGAGTCTTCGTGCTCGGAGAGTCCTCTGCCCATGCCTCCTACTACCCTATAGAGGACGGCTTCGCGGCCCACCTGGAGAACGGCCTTCGCGCCCGTCATCCAAACCAGGACTTGGAGGTCATCAACGCCGGAGTAGGCGCGGCCCTGAGCGACGAGATCGCCCATTACAGCTTCGAGGCCCTACGCTACGGAGCCGACCTATTAGTTCTGTATCTCGGCAACAACGACATGAGCCACTTCGTCGCTATGGCCGGGTTTCGAGGCTACAGCCCCAGGCGCATTGCGTTGCGCTACGCGCTGGATCGAAGCCGCCTGATCCGAGTCATCAGCGACCTGCTTCCCCAACAGGTACGCAGGATAGGTGCCCGAAGCGACACTCAGGACGCCTTTCTGGACACCGAAGCAATGACCGACCAACAACGCAGCTTCCTGTTGAGATTGGCCGAACGCAACGCCCGCCAGAACATTGAACGCATCGTGTTGCGAGCGCGGCATCACGGGGCCAAAGTCATGGTCGCAATTCAGGCACAGAATCAGGAGCTGTGCGCCGAAGACCGCGCCGAAGACTCGTCATCGGGCTGCTTTCCGCAGACCTTGCGGCGCATCGCCATCGAAGCGGCAGCGGCAAGTGGTGCCCGGGTAATCGACGTGCCTGCCGCCCTTCGCCATCACGATGGCGGGGTACTCAGCGGTGTTGCCGGCTGGGACTACTTCTATGACAGCATCCACCCCACCCGGCTGGGCCACGCAGTCATTGGCCAGGCCCTGGTACCCAGCGCGAGTGAGCTGCTCAGCAAGGACTAGGCTCGGATCGTGAGCAGCGGGCAGCCAACGTGCTAGCGTCTATCAAGCCACGCTTCAGGCCATCAAATAGGAGACCCAATGGGACATCACTCCACCCTGCTTCGCCGGATTTTGCTCGCCATGGGTCTCAGTTCCCTACCGCTGGTCGCCCAGCAGGGCTGCGTTGGGGTCAGGGGACCGGCCGCAGACGACGACGACAGCAGCAGCGATCCTCTCGACATCGATAATGACGAGGACGGCTATAGCGAAAATGATGGCGACTGCGATGACGACGCCCCTGCCGTCCACCCCGCAGCTATCGAGATCTGCGACCAGCTGGATAACGACTGCGATGGAGCAACCGACGAAGACGACGCCAGCGACGCCCAGACCTGGTACCAGGACGCTGATGGAGACGGCTATGGCGACCAAGACGAGACCCGCAGCGCCTGCGAGCAGCCGCAGGGCTTTGCTGCCGATTCCAGCGACTGCAACGACCTGAACGACGCCATCAACCCCGCCGCCACCGAGGTTTGCGACGAGGTGGATAATGACTGCGATGGCACAACCGACGAAGACGACGCCAGCGACGCCCAGACCTGGTACCTGGACTTCGACAGCGACGGCCACGGCAACCCTCTTAACAGCACCGTGGCCTGCGAGCAGCCCGGCGGCTTCGTGACCGACTCCAGCGACTGTGACGACAGTAACGGCGCGGTTTCGCCCAGCAGCCCTGAGGTGCCCGGCGACGGCCTCGACAACAACTGCAGCGGCTTCATCGATGAGATGGACTGCGCCGACGCGCCCCTGGTCAGCGACAGCAGCGACATGCCCACCAACTTCCCTGCCAGGGTGATGCTCTGCGACGCCCTACCGACCTCGGGCCTTTGCCCAGAGCCCACTGCTCTTTACGTCGAGGGGCTGACCAACCAGACCGTGGGCGGACCACCGATGAACATGTGTCACTGGTACGTGATCAACAGCTGCGGTCCAGACGACAGCAGCACCACCCAGTGCTGCTACGTGGCCGAACTCGACCAGGCCTGCGTAATGCCGGGCCGCCCACTGCGCATCGATGGGGCACCAAGGCTGGCGCCACTGCGGCCTTCGGACGACTGGTCTGAGCAGGTGGAAGCAGACTTCTCCTCACTGACTCCCGAGCGCCGCAGTCTGGTCCTGACAAAATGGACCGAAGCAGCCCAACTGGAACATGCTTCAGTTGCTTCGTTCGCTCGCTTCAACCTGCAGTTGCTGGCGGTCGGGGCGCCCCCAGAACTAATCGCCGCCGCGAGCAGGGCCCAGGGTGACGAAATCGCCCACGCCCGTAGCTGCTTTGGCGTCGCTTCGGCGCTCGCCGGCCGCGAACTGGGTCCCGGCCCGCTAGATCTTGAGGGCAGCTGGAGCGGTAACGGCGAAATGAGGGCTCTACTAGAAGAGAACCTCCGTGAGGGCTGCATCAACGAGACCCTGGCTGCCGCAGAAGCCACCTGGCTGGCCGATCAGTGCACGGTTCCGGCCCTGGCCAACATCCTAAAGACCATCGCCGAAGACGAGACTCGCCATGCGGCGCTGGCCTGGCGAACTGCACGCTGGATCCTGCAGCAACGCCCCGACCTCAAACCCCTGGCCGAGCAGATCTTAAGCGCAGCTCCGGGCACCGCCGTAGAACACGATGAGCTGCCCACCGATGATGCCTGGATGGCTGATTACGGCTGTATGCCCCGCGAAGAGGCGAGAAAGTTGAGGGTCGAAGTCTGGCAGCAGGTGCTCAAGCCCAGCCGTAGCGCCCTGCTTGGCAGACGAACCGAGCAGGACCAGGCCCTCGCCTGAGTACGCAGCAGAGCTGAGCTGAGATTCACAGTCCGGGGCCCCGACTGCCCGCCGCAGCTTGAGCAAAGGCGGCTATTTTGAACTGGAGTACTGCCATGAACCGCACCACCTGGCCAACGCTGCTCCTGTTCCTGCTCGTCCTTTCTTGCGGGACCGAGGCCGGCCGAGAAGGGCGCGCGCCCGGCCAGTGTAGCGACGGCCTCGACAACGACGGCGATGGTCAGATCGACTGTCTCGACTCAGACTGCAATGGAGCGCCGACCTGCTCGAACAGCGGCGATGACGACGACAGCAGCGGTGATGACGACGACAGCAACGGCGATGACGACGACAGCAACGGCGATGACGACGACAGCAACGGCGATGACGATGCTGCGAATGACGATGACAGCTCCTCCGCTGGAGACGACGACGACAGCAGCCCGCCTTGTGACACCAGCAAAGTCCTGGAGATGGTCTGCGACGACGGCTGCGACAACGACGGTAACGGACTGACCGACTGTCAAGACCTCAACGCCTGCCTGGCCGATCCGGCCTGCGCTCACCTCGGCGACGACGATGACTCTGGAGGAGGGCAGAGCGGCCCTTGCTTTGACATGCCCTGCTGCTGCGAGCCCGACCTCATAAGCCAGGCACCTACCTGCAACAGCTGCCTGCAGGTCATGGGTCCGCCACCCCTGGGCTGCGGCGAAGACCCCAGCGGCTGGACCCCCACCGGCCACCTTCTTGAAGAGGGCAACAGTGTGTGCTGCGGTTTTGGCACCCCGCCAACCTGCGAGGAATGCACGGACGACCTCGACAATGACCAGGATGGGCTGATCGACGAAGCCGACGACAGCTGCGACGACTGGTTCGCCTTCAACGCCGGCGGAGGACGACCGCCGTGATCTCGGTGCACAGGCACTGCTTCAAAGCGCTGGACTGCAGCAGGATGAGCCGACCGGGCCTGACGGTGCTGCTCCTTGCCAGCCTGCTGTTACCCCCTGCGTGCGGGCACGACGACAGCGCCGATGACGACG
>DJIF01000091.1 GCA_002433485.1 Deltaproteobacteria bacterium UBA6601 | reverse complement strand
CGCTTGACTCGAAATCAAGTGTGGGGCAACCCACCCGGGGTTCGAATCCCTGGCTCTCCGCCATTTCCTCATCCGCCCACTTTGTGTGGACAGGAGTGACAGCCGGGCCCCAGATGGCCGGTAACGGTGAACTCCGCCAGGCCCGGAAGGGAGCAACGGTAGCCGTGATTCCGGGGTGTCTGGTCCGTCCGGCTGTCTCTCCTGTCCACACCCAGCCCATTAGGTTTCGATTTCCCGATGGATCCGGACGACAGATCCACTAGTATCTCCAGCCCATGACACATCAGGCCATCGCTAGAAAGTGGCGCCCCCGCCGCTTTGAAGAGATCTCCGGGCAGACTCATGTCACCCGAACCCTGCAGAACGCCATTCGACTGGGCAAAGTCCACCACGCCTTTTTGCTCACCGGAGCACGCGGCGTTGGCAAGACCTCTGCAGCACGGATCCTCGCTCGGGCGCTGAACTGCGAACAGGGTCCCGCAGAAAACCCATGTAACGAATGCTCCGCATGCACCGAGATGTTGGCCGGAAGCTACCCGGATCTGGTCGAGATCGATGCAGCCTCCCACAATAGCGTCGACAACATCCGTGACCTGGTGGAAAAGGCCCAGTACACCCCTCAGCGGGGGCGCTACAAGGTCTACATCATTGACGAGGTGCACATGGTCACCAAGCAGGGCTTCAACGCACTGCTGAAGACCCTCGAAGAGCCGCCTCCCCACGTGATCTTCATCCTCGCTACCACCGATCCTCAACAGCTGCTCGATACGGTCATCTCTCGATGTCAGCGCTTCGACTTCAAGATGATTCCGGTTCGCACCGTTTTTGAGCGCCTGAAGTTTGTCGCAGAACAAGAAGGTGTCGCGGTCCCAGAGGCATCACTAAAGGTGATTGCCCGCGAGGGAGGCGGCTCCATGCGAGACGCCCAGTCCCTTCTCGATCAAGTACTGTCTTTCTCAGGCGAATCTGTAACCGAGCAGGAAGTTGCCGAGATCCTCGGCTTCATTGATCGCTCCATTCTCTATGGAATCCTTGATAGCACCCTGTCGGAAGACCCCGCAGGAGCCCTCACTGCCCTGGCAAGAGTCGCGGATTACGGCTACGACGTACGGACCTTTGCTGGACAACTACTGGAGGCTGTACGCAACGTAGCGCTGGTGGTTCAGGTCTCCAAAGCAGCTGAACTGCTCGATCTACCCGACGATGAAATCCGCCGCCTTGAGGCGCTGGCCAAAGACCGGGACCCGGCGCTGTTGAGCCAGCAGTTCGACATCCTGGCGGCAACTGTTGACTCCATTGCTCGCTCTGAACAGCCGATGCTGCTGCTTGAAATGGCGACCGTCAAAATGGCTTCTGTACGCCCCCTGGTGCCAGTCGCGGCATTGCTCGCCCGACTCGAAGCTCTGGAGCGACGTCTGCGCAGGTCCGGCGCAGCAGGTGGCGGTGGTGGCGGCTCTGCGCGGGGATCACAACCCCGCCCAGCAAGCCACAGCAGCAGCTCCTCTGGCTATCGCAGCGCCCCGGACGAACAGAACAACCGTGCTCAAACCACAAGCCCAGCTGCAGAGGCTGCGTCAGCAGCCCAGAATGATGCTGAGCCAAACTCTCAAGAACTCACCAGACTCGCAGAACCGGTGGCCCCAGCCAGCGCTCACGAGGGAACAGCTTGGCCCCAAGCCAGCGAGTCGCCGGCACCGACAACCGAGCCATCAACGCCGCCATCACAAGCTGACCTTGCCAGAGTTACCACTCCGGCTCCGGCTCCGGCCGTCCCAGCAGCTGACGATGTGCTGGATAGCCTCTTCAGCTACCGGCGAGGAAGCGCGACTCGAACAGAACCCAGCCAGCCCCCCTCCGATCCAGGTCCAATTCGGCGCCAACAGGGCTCTGCAAAGCTCACCCCGCCAGAAGCAAAACCCGAACCAAGCGAAGCTACAGACCCAGCTAGCAACAATGAACAAGAGAGTGCCACCCTACCGCCTCAGCTACGAGCCTCAGCCCCAGTAAAGCAGGCTGAGGAAGCGCTTCAGCCCTGTGATGGCAGAGCATGGCGACGCTTTGTTCATGAGCTCAGAGGCGACGAGAGACTCGCGCCACTGGCAGCGCTGCTCGCAACCAGCGGACTCATCTCCTGCGAAGGGCAGAGCATCCGACTCGGTTTTGATTCTGAACCAACGCTCCAGCAGGCAGAGCGCCTGGCCACCGACGAGTCCTTCCGTCGCGAGGCTAAAGCACACTTCGGTGAAGACCTGAACTTTGTCTTCGTCCTTGACCAGACCGGCACCCGCGCGCGCAGCCTCGCCGAAGAGCTGAGCCGCATTCGCGCCGATCACCGCGAAGCGCGCGAAGCCGAAGCCCGCCAGCACCCCGTCATCACCGCCAGCATGGAAACCTTTCCCGGTGCGATCATCGACAACGTTAAGGTTGTCCCACTCAAGGAGATTCCCCATGTCAACTGACAAGCCAGAGCTCGGCGATCTACTGGGCCAGGTGATGGATCAAGCCCGGACCGTGCAGGGACGCATGAGTGAGATGCAAGCCAGAATCAGCGAGAAAACCGTTGAGGGCAGCGCTGGGGGCGGAATCGTCACCGCAACAGCCAATGGCTCAGGCCGGATCAAGGCGATCCGCATTGACCCGGTCGCAGTAGACCGGCGCGACGTCGAGATGCTGGAAGACCTGGTGGTGGCAGCTGTCAACGACTCACTGCGACGCGCCCAGGAGATGGTCGAATCGGAGCTGGGCTCCATCACGGGAGGCCTGGATCTGAGCAGCCTGGCAGGAATGTTCGGCGACAAGTCCTGAAGCGAAATTGCAGCCCATGGCCGACGCCCCCAGTGATCCTCTGACCCGCCTTGTTCATCACCTGAGCAGGCTGCCCGGAATTGGCAGTCGCTCAGCCACCAGACTCGCCTACCACATCGTGCGGGACGGCAGCATCGCCAGCGACCTGGCCGAAGCACTGGTGCTGGTTGACGAACAGGTCGGGCGCTGCTCGCTGTGCTGCGACATCAGCGCCAGCGACCCCTGCAAGCTCTGCTTGGACCCCCGACGGGACAGCAGCTTGATCTGCGTGGTGGAACGCACCCAAGATCTGAGAGCCCTGGAGCGAACCGGTGAATTTCGCGGTCGCTACCATGTACTGGAAGGCGCGCTTTCTCCCCTGGATGGAATCGGCCCCGAAGAGCTACGCATCTCGGAGCTACTGGCGCGAATCGAAAACGACGTCGAAGAGGTTATTCTAGCCACCAACGCGACTGTCTCCGGCGATGCAACCGCGCTCTATCTGTCCCGCCTGCTCAAACCACTCGGGCTCAAAGTCTCACGAATCGCCAGGGGTGTAAGTGTCGGCGCTGAGCTTGAATACACCGACTCTTCGACCCTATTACGTGCCCTTGAAGAACGACGTGAGATCTGAGCAAAGATCCAGCCCTGAAGTTTATTTAAGCCACAGCATGAAGGCTGCTGAGCTCAGCCCTTCAGCCCGTCGACGCCGCACTCGGCGCTGAACTTCCCTGAACGCCTCATCCAGTGCTTGGCCTCGTGCCAACCGAGCGGACAAAAGCTCAAACAGCGGCTCCTTCTTGCGCAACGGCCGAAAGTGACAGAGCAAGACCTCGGGAAAGTTTTCCAGCAATCGACGGCGATACACCCGATCCTGGTGGACCGGCACTACCGGCAATGTGCTGGCAGCCGCAGCGATACCGATACCCATCTCCACCAGGGTCGACCGCCCGGTTCTCAAGACCTCCAGTTGCCGCTTGAGCAGCTCCAAAGCCGCGGTTCCGGGATCCTCTAAACCACTTGGATCCGGCAGAACCAGCAACTCTGAATAAGTAGCTTGAAGCGAGGACCGCTTAGTCAACAAGGACCGCAGATCTCCAAGACCGATGAGCCCAGCCCTCTCACTAAGGGCCTGCCCATCCAGCGGCAGAGCTGCCAGGGGCAAAGCTCGCAGCTCATCACTGGGGAACCAAAAAACCGTATCGGAGGCTTGGAGAAGCGGCGCAAGTGGGGCGATAAATCGCTCCGAAAGCGCTACTAACCATCGCTCAAGTCGTGCGCGCTGCCTCGGCCCCAGAGAAGCCCCCCCAAACTCCGACCACAGGCTGCGCAGCTCTCCTTCAATCTCAGTCGCATCAGTAACCGAATGAACCTGGTAGTCGGTGTTCGACACCGCCACCATCACGACCGTGCCGTTTAGCATCTGACTGAACAGCAGCAACTGTCCTTGGGCAAGCGATCCCTGCAAGTCGGCCAGACCCAAGCCTGTCGTGCTCTGAGCCGAAAGGCTGGGAAGCAAAGCCTGCATGTCGTCCAGCAAACGGTCCTCGCGATCCATAGCCGCCGCCAATCGTCCGACCAACCGCTGTCGAGCCAGCTCAGGAGGATCGGAGCTCGGCATCACCGCCTCGTCTCGAAGGCGATCACGCAGCCTTCGGATGAGCTCTCTCTCGCCATCCAAAAGAACCTGTAAACCCTGTAAACGACTCGCTTGCTGAGGAACATCCTCAGCAAGCTTCGAGGCTCCCGCGACGGCTCCGTCCAAGGCCGGTGAACGCCAACTAAGCCTGCGCAGCAGGACTTCAGTGAGAGCCTCAAGCTCCCCTGCATCCAGGGCCAGTTCGGCCAGCCACTCATAGAGAGAGTCAGTATCTGGGCTAGTAAGAAAGCCCCCAAGCCGCAACTCAGCCGGCGCAAATGACTGCAGGGGCAGCTGCGCTTCCTGCCATTCAGCCCGAGCTAGAGCCAGGGCAAGAAGTTGACGCGCTTGCTGTCGATCACCCACTGCGTGGGCATGCCTTGCCTTGCCCGCCAGGGCCTGCCAGCCCTCCAACTCCAGCCCCAGTTGTTGCTCAAATCGAGCTGCGTTCTCAAAAGCGGGAAGCGCGGCTTCAAGCCGACCTGCGCGCAGCTCAAGATCACCAAAGGAGCTCACCAATGCTGCCAGCTCATCAAGTCGACCCAGATCAAACAACAGTGAGCCAGCAGAACGAAGCGCAATCCGAGCTGTCTCGGCCTCACCTTGGCGCTCAGCCAACCTCGCGCTGAGCAGATGCATGCGCACCTGCACATCTGCAGCGGGAGTCACATCAGACTTCAGGGCGCTCAAGAGAGCAGCCAACAAGACCGCTGCTTCCTCAGCCCGGCCCACAGCAAACAACAACTCGGCAGCCCGCAGCTCCTCTGACCATGCCGAGTTCAGGTCAGCAATGGACCGATACCGCTCAGCCAGCTGTTGAGAGAGTTCAAGGGCGCCGGGCAAGTCACCCAATTTCTCGAGCAACAAAGACCGGCGACTCTCCAACGCGAGCACCCGGGCTTCATCCCCCTTTACACGGGCATTACTGACCGCAGCATCGACGCTTAGAAGTGCAGCTGCTGGATCGCCGGCCAGCTCTTGCAGGGTCGACCAGTTGGCCCACAGCTCTGCACTGCGCTCCTCCTTCGCCAGTCTTTCGACCCATCGCAGAGCCCAATGAGCGCTCAGCAGATCCCGCTGCTGAAGGCTAACCCAGGCCAGATCACTAAGATCGCTCACCAGACGCCAATCGGCGCCGCGGCTCAGATCAAGACTCAAGATCACCTGAAACAGGCGGCTGGCCGCAACAAATTCGCGCCGACTCGCCAGCCCCCGCGCGCTCTGCTCTAGAGCGTCGATGATGGGCTCAGGAGGAGGACGCGCCGAGAGGCGATAGCTGTCCAGAGCCAGCAACTCACGGTCAACATCCACAAACAACTGGAAGAGTCCTGCCGAGCGCTCCTGCTGAGCGCAAAAAGAAAACAGACTCTGCAAAGTGGAGCCTACAGCGTCTAACGAAGCGCTTCGGATCGCCACTTGGAAAGCATCCCAGGCCATGGAGCGAGCGTCTGTCAAAGAACCCAGCTCAGCCAGAAGCTGAGCCAGTTCCAGTCGAATTCTGAGACCGAGATCTGTAATACCAACTTGCGAGCCGCGAGCATCAGCAAGGGCAATGGCGGCGGCGAACTGAGCCAATCCGTCGCGATTTCGACCCAACCGAGAGAAGGCTTCGCCGCGACTCACTCGCAGCGCCAGCAGCAGTCGCACATCGTCACGATCGGCCAAGTATTCTTCAACCTGCTCCAGAACCGTCAACGCATCTATGTACCTGTGTTCGAGCAGGTTCTGGCGAGCACTGAGAATGAGCGACTCGGGATCCTGGACAACCGGGGCTTGGAGCGGTTCTGAGGCTTCTGAAGCTGCGGCTTTCTGAGGAAAAAAAAGAGTCTGGCAGCAGAGCACCGAGATGAAGGCCGTGACCTGGATCAAAAAACGCCAGGAAAAAAGCCTGAAGCCGACAATCCCTTGTACTTGGAGAGTAGCCCTCATTTCCTGCCCAAAATGCAGTTCAATACCCCGGTGACGTCGCATTGACGGAGCTTCTTACGCTCTGTTAGCGTCCTCGCACACGATGTTAACTGCCTGGTTCGCTCAAGGTTGACGTCAGTGGGGAAATCTAAGCCCCAACAGCGGGCAAAAAATTAAGACCACGGACAGAGGGGCTGGAGATGGCCAAAGCCGAAGTAGCCAACAAAGACACCCGACTTGGTGAGATTAACGACGAACTCGCGAGAATCCTCGCCGAGAAGATGGAGTTTCTCACTAAGACCCTCAATGAAACGCAACGAACGACTCACAAGATCGCACAGATCGAACTCGAGATTCAGCGACATACCTCCCAATACGCCGGATACGAAGATGAGGTGAAGTCCCTTGAGAAGGAGTTGGGTACCCTTAACGAGCGACTCAAGGTCAGCACCGAAGAGCGAGACAAGCGGCAGCAGGAGAAGTACGACAAGGAAAAGGAGTTGCAGCGGCTTGACTGGGAGATCTCGGACAAGGTCAAGTCCAACGATCAAGCCCGCGACCGCATCAAGACCCTAGAGAGCGATCTCGAGAAGCACGATGCCGAGAATAAGCGTCTCTCAAGCCGGGTAGCAGTTCTCGAAGAGGGCGTTGAGCGAATGCGAAAGGTCCGGGAAGAGTACATGGCGAAGATCGCTGGTCTCGATCAAGAGATGAAGGGGCTTGCGAGCACCAAGGAGTAGCTGCGAATGCTCTGGAGGAAGCGACGAGAGCAACAAAGGCCCGGTCCAGCCGCTGGCCCTGGGTCCGTAGCTCAAGACGGCGGTGACTCCTCTGTCCAGAGCAGCGAGTCGGATCAGGCCCTCGCGGCCTGTGCTGATATCCTGGCTTGGTGCGGAATCGCCGTCTCTGAGATCAGCGATGCGGCGGCTCCCTTCCTGACTGTGCAGCAACGAGCATCGCTGCGAGCTCAGGCAACCAATTTCCAGAGCCTCAACTACCAGAGCACCGCCATCATTGAACAGCCGGTTCAGGCAGTGCCCCCCACAGCAGTTCTGGGAGAGACGCCAGCAGCTGTTGCTGGTGACGCGTTGAGTCGCGATGAAGTCGAAGCAGCGGTTAACCACCGAGTAGAAATCGGGGTCCAAGAGGCGCTTGCCCAGCTAGGCGTCGCCCCAGGCTCATCCATTCGGGACGAGGTAGAACGGCAGGTTGAAGTCCAGCTTGCTACCCAAGAGCATCGCCTTCTCGAGTACGTAAAACGGCACCTAACTGATTCCCTGGAAATGTTGGAGCGGGGTCTCAGCGACCGGCTAGGTCAGGTGCTCGAAGGCAAGAGCGAATTGGCCGAAGCTCAGGCTGAGATCGATGCTCAAGTAGAGGGGACAAGAGAGGCTCTGCTCCGTCAGATCGAAGAGGTCCGTACCGTCGATGTTGGCTTCAACATCGACAGCTATGCGGCGGAGTTGGCTGGGGTCGCAAATGTAGAGATCGAAGAAGAGATCATACTCGACGACTCCGAAGTTGAACTGGACCTGGGAGAGGCGGAAGAGGAACTCGTCGAACTGGCCGGAGCAGAGCCAGAAGAGGCCGCCGCGAAGAAGGC
>DJIF01000143.1 GCA_002433485.1 Deltaproteobacteria bacterium UBA6601 | reverse complement strand
TCGTCGTCGCCCACCGCGCTGTCGTCATCGTCGCCCACCGCGCTGTCGTCATCGTCGCCTACCGCGCTGTCATCGTCGTCTTGCGGTAGCGGTGGGTCCGGATAGCAACTCGCCAGGGTCAGCAGCAGGATCACAAGCAAGATGGGCTGGTTTTTCACGGTTACGACTCCTAGAACTGCAAGACTAGCAGCAGGACCTGATGGCCGTCTGCGTTGGTCCTGCCCGGAGGTCCTTTAGTGGCAGCCGCCAGCGCCAGAACCAGGAAGGCCCCATCGCTGCGGATGGGGCCTTCAAAGCTAGCCTGATTGAGCTCAGCTGCAATTAGCTTGCATCGGTCTTGAGCATCTCCACCGCCACGCTGTAGGGGCAGGCGTTGGCGTTAGGCCGGCGGTCTTCAAGGTAGCCGAAGCCATCCTGGGCGGTACCCAGTGGGATCCGAATGGATGCCGTGCGGTCGCTGACGCCGTACTTGAAGTCCTTGTAGGAGCAGGTCTCGTGCTTGCCGGTCAGGCGCATCTCGATACCGTCTCCGTAGGCTGCCAGGTGGGACTCGATGCGTTCCTGGGCGCCGGCTTTCTCGCACCACTCCTCGATCAGCTTCATGCCGCCCGGAGCGCGCATCCCGCCGGTAGAGAAGTTGGTGTGCATGCCGCTGCCGTTCCAGTCTCCAGGTACCGGCTTGGGGTCGAGGGTGGCGTTGATGCCGTAGTCTTCGCCGAGGCGATACAGCAGCCAGCGCGCCATCCAGAGGTGGTCTCCCACCTGCAGGGCCGTACAGGGGCCGACCTGGAACTCCCACTGCCCCGGCATCACCTCAGCGTTGATGCCACTGATGCGGATGCCCGCTTCAAAGCAGGCCTTCATGTGGTCCTCGACCAGCTCGCGGCCATAGACTTCATCGGCGCCGACTCCACAGTAGTAAGGGCCCTGAGCGGGCGGGAAGCGGCGGTCGTTGCCGAAGCCCAGCGGGCGGGAGCCGTCGAACAGCACGTATTCCTGCTCCATCCCGAACCAGGCGTCCTCGTAGCCGGGGTGTGTCTCGAGGAACTGGCGCAGGATCGCGCGGGTATTGCTGGCGTGGGGAGTGCTGCCGTCCGCGTCGAAGACCTCGCACATGGCCAACACGTGGTCGCCGCCTCGGACCGGGTCGGGGATCACGTGCATCGGGCGCAGCAGGCAGTCTGAAGAGTCGCCGACTGCCTGCTCGGTGGAGCTGCCATCAAAGCTCCAATCAGGGAGCAGAGGCATGCCGTTGGCGTCGCGCTCGGGCGCTTCAGCAAAGACCTTGGTCTTCGAACGTAGGGTGCGGGTTGGGGTAGTTCCATCAATCCAGATGTACTCAGCGAACATGGGTTCTCCGTGGGGTGTATGAGACCAGGGTTGGGTTGGGGGTTATAAGGGCTTTCTATAGGGCTTCCGGACCGCGTTCTTCGGTTCGAATGCGAACTGCTGTTTCTACGGGCAGGACAAAGATCTTGCCGTCGCCAATGCGGTCGGTGCGGGCGCCCGTAACGATGGCCGTGATGACCTCTTCGACCCGCTCGTTCTCCACCACCACTTCAATCTTGACCTTGGGCAGGAAGTCGACGACGTACTCAGCCCCCTGATAGAGCTCGGTGTGGCCCTTCTGGCGGCCAAAGCCCTTGACTTCGGTGACCGTCAGGCCTCGGATGCCAAGATCAGAGAGCCGCTCTCGGACCTCGTCGAGCTTGAAGGGCTTCAGGATGGCTTCGATCTTCTTCATGATCTCCTCATGACGACAAACCACTGCCGTGCTGAGATGCTGGCTTCCTTGAGCAAGGGGCGTGCCAGCAAAGCAGCTCGGCGCTAAGGTTTTTTCAATCTCCTGTGATCTCAAGTAGATCGGCTGCAGGAGGCAAGGCCGGGACAGGCTCGGGAGCGGGCGCGGAGCGCGAAAGATGCTGTCAGATCGAGCATCTTGTGTTCAAAACAGGGCACTTTGCTGTTGCGGGCCCGCTGCGGCAATGATTCCGTGATAATTGGGAGCGGTAGTCATGACTGAGCCCGACCCACCCAGCCCCGCCATCGAGTCCTCGACCCCGTCGCTGTCGCCGGCGCCGGCTCGTGCGCTGTCCAAAGCGCGGCTGTTGGCCTTTAGCTTGATGACCCTGTGCGCCTTTCTGGTCGGCCTGGAGTTGCTGCTGCAGGTTCTCGCTCTGCGAGCTGAAGAACACGGCGAGTTCCCCAGCGATGGTGCTCTGGTCGAACCTGTTGAGGATGCCTACCGTGTGGTCGCGGTTGGTGATAGCTGGGTCTATGGTGCTGAGAGCCTCCCTGAAGAAGCCTTCATAGAGGTCTTTGCTGCGCGCTTTACCGAGCGCACCAGGATCGGCGTGCAGGTCTATAATCTTGGGGTCTCCGCTTCCAACTCGGCCCAATCCCTCCTGGCTCTTAACGAGGTGATTGAGCGGGTCCGTCCGCAGCTGGTTGTGGCCCTGACCGGAGCCAACAACATGCTCCATGACATTGGCGTGGCAGAAGCGGCCAAGCTCATGGGCGATGACGCCCGCATGGTGCCTGGCCTCACCCTGCTGTCGCGCTCGCGCCTGGTGAGACTGGCAAGGCTCATCTGGGTGACGGTCTTTGCTCGCCCCCAGCAACGCGCGACCGGTGATGGGCCCGCCGGTAGCTTCTCCGCCGATCCTTTTGGTAGTCCCGGTCTGCCGGAGCCGCCCGCGCGCCGACCGAGCCAGGTGGTCAAGTTGCCGTGGTGGGACTTGTTTGTGCAGCGTCGCTGGGAAGATGGACTGCGGGTGCTCGAGGATACGCCGCTGCCTTCTGGCCTGGACACTCGCCAGCAAGGGCTCAAGGATTCTTGGGAGGCGCTCTTTCTCGCTCACTTGGACCGGTTTGAGGAGGCTGAGCATAAGGTCGCCTCGGCACTGCGCCTGGGTGGAGACCCCGCCACTGCCTGGGAAGCGCGTGCGGTGCTTGCCAGCCGCCGTGAGCAGCCGCTCCTTGCCATGCAGCATCGGGTTCGTGCGGCGCAGGCCGATGGCCTGCCATGGATCCGGGAGCGGGCGCGCGGGCTGGTGTTGATGGAGCTTGAGGCCTGGCAGGCGGCGCAATCCTGGCTGCTTGGGGTCCAGGACGCCAGCCCTGGCAACCTGGAGGTGCTCATGGGGCTGGCTCGACTGCCCAGCGTGGCGCGTCATGAAGACACCGATGCGGCGCTCTTCAAGGGGCCCAGAGGCCTGGTGTCACGGCCCGAGTACTTTGACTGGCACCTGGCCTCAAGCGGAAAGGTGGACCGTGCTGTCGCCAGTCTCGGCGAGAAGGAGGGGGAGGAGTCGCCGCTACTTGAGGTCACTCGGGCTCGAGCTGCTGCTGCTGAGGCCAGGACTGCCGACGCCATCGCTGGTTTCCGCTCTGTGCTCTCTCGGGCGGACGCGAATGAGCTTGATCGGGATCGGGCTCGGGCTGGCCTGCTTGGTCTCAGCGAGGATGCCGCCGAGCTTGAGGAGTGGCTGGGCCAGCCGGTGGAGTCACTGGTGGTCTCTGCTGCCAATGTTTTTGCTTTGGTCCGTTGGTATCGGGAGCGCGGCACCTGCGCTCAGGCCATTGCAGCTGGTCAGCTGGGCCTTGAGCAGGGCTATAGCCCGACCCAACTGGAGATGGATGCCGGCGAATGCCTGGCCCGGGGGCTGGGCTGGAGTCTTGCCGAGCAGGTCATTAGTCGGGGAGTTGTTATCGATCGTCCGGCCTTGGTCCTCGGCGAGCGAGCGGGGACCTTGCCGTCTTCCCTTAGCGCGCCTGCTTATTCGGGCTGGGCTGCCTTCCAGACCAGAGACTTCAGCTTTGATCCTGAGCGCGTGCCCCTTGATTGGCAGGCTCTGCTGTTGGCCCATGCTGAGCGCAGCGACGAGGCTCTGGCCACAGCAGAGCGCGCCTTGCGTTGGGGTGCTGGTGACCCGGTTGTCATTGCTGCCGCTCAGGCTTTCGCATGGCGGCAGCAGGGTCATTTCCTGGCCAGCTTTGCTGCCGCGGTTCGGGCTGCCCTTGGAGAGGGGGACCCCTGGGTTCGCGCGTTGTGCCTGGGCTGGGTACTTATCGATGCTCGTCGCTACCAGGCTGGTCAGCGGCAACTGCTGGATGTGCTGCGGGTTGCGCCGGGCTACCTGGAAGCCCTTGAGATGCTCTCTCTGGTGCCTCGACCGGTGCGTGCGCCGGCGACCGAGGTGGCTTTGCGGCATGCTCCTTCAGGGCGGGTTGCTGGTCACCGCTGGGCTCGTTGGTACCTGGATCAAGAGCGCAGCAGAGAAGCGCGTTTGGCGTTGCAGTGGCCCGAAGAAGCACAGCTGGATGATGCTCTGAACCAGGCCCGTCGCAGTCTGCAGCAGGCGCGAATCCTTGAAATGGAGGGTCAGGTTGACGCTGCTGTCGAGGCCTTCTCGCGGGCCGCGGAGCAGGCCCTGGCCGCAGGCGACCAGGCGCTGTCCTGTCGCGCCCAGGCTGCCGGGTTGCGGATTGCGGGTTCAGCTCGTGCGGACCGACTCATCGAGCTTGGCGAGCGCTGCCCCGAGCATCCTGAAGCAGCCTTGGTGATGGCTCGCTCTCGGTCCACAGAAGGCCACTGCGAGCAGACTCGCAAGTCCGCCTGGAGGGCGGTGGAGCTGGGTGCGGATCCCCGCTCCATAGTTCCCTGGATTGAGCCTTGCGTGTCGGTGGAGGAGCTGGGTATCTGGATGCGTGAGCGTCTGGAGCGGCTCGATGCACCCGAGGAGGCTCTGAGTTGGCTTCTGGGTCGTTATGAGCCGGGTAACGAAGAGCAGACCGCGACTCCCAGCGCTCGCTCTGAAGCTCCCCTCGTTGTCACCCATCTCGACGCAATGCATCGCCTCTCGCGAGCACAGGGTGCTGATTTTGTGGCCCTTACCTATCCCTTTCCGGGCGGTCATCATCTCCACTTGCGGGATCTGATGGTCGAGTACGCCCCGACTCGTCGCTTGCCTCTTCTTGATCTCTATGGGCACTTCGAGCACATCTTCAGTGAAGAGGAGTGGCAGGGGATGCGTACCCCTGAGGACCATGTCAACGCGCGTGGATATCGTGAGATGGGTGAGCTGTTGTTTCAACATCTCGCGGAGCGGGATCTGTTGCCCTGAGCGTTCTTGAGGGAGCCTCTTAACTAGCGATTTTAACGCTATTCTTCCGCCTGTACCATTTTTGTTGACACCCCTGAACAGGCTCCCTATAAAGCCGACTAAGTGCCCCTTTGGGGGCCGATGTGCCCTACGTGGCTTCGTTCCGATCTCCTGGCGGATTGGGCGGTGTGCTGATAGCAGCCAGGATGAACTTAGAGGTTGTGATGGTATCTCCCAGGGCTCTTACCAAGGACGAGGTGATTGACATGGTTCAGCGAGGTGAAAACCTTGACGGCGCTGATCTGCGCGGCACGGATCTCAGCGGCATCGATCTGGCTGGCCGTAGCTTGCGTAACGCTAAGCTCGGCGAGGCGCTACTGGTGCGAGCCAACCTCAGCGGTACGGACCTCACCGGTGCCAGTCTCTGGCATGCAGATCTCAAGTACGCTGACCTGAGCGGTGCCAACCTCGAAGACGCCGATCTGGACTTCTGCAATCTGGAGGGTGTGACCCTCAAGGGTGCGCGGATCCGTAAGACCACCTTCCCTCTCAAGCGCGTCACCATGAACGATGTGATGAACTCGGTTCAGACCGGGCGCCGCCTGACGGTCATGGAGTCGGACGAAGACGATCCCATCTAGAGCACTTTGCTCGGTACCCTTGTTGCCCGTTAGGGCTTGGCGACTTCACCCAGGACCCAGAACTCTCGGGTTGAGGTGATCCCACTGAGGCTGTGCGCCCTAACCGTGATGCGGTTGGGTCCAAGTTCGGGAGTGGCTGGGCTGCGTAGCTCCCAGCGGTGGCTCTGGTGCCGTTCCGGGCTGGTTGCTGCGCTGGCCGTCCATAGTTTGTCGCGACCCAAGCGCAGTTCAGCCCAATCCAGTCCGGCGCCTGACTCCACTTCGCCATGAATAGTGAAGGGTCCAGCAGCTCTAGCAGGTGGATCGCCGGCGCGGTCGTAGGGGAAGCCCATCGTGATTCGGGCCGGTTCGCGCCAGCCGGTGTCGGCACCCGCGCCTGAACTGGGAAGTTCCAACTCAAGGGTGCTGCTCACACCGGTGCTGCGATCTCGGGCTCGCAGCCTTAGATGCAGTTGCGGCAGCGCCTCCGGGTCACGCACCCGCAGCGACAGCTGTACCTCTCCTTGTTGCGCGGGGTTGAGCCCTTCAATGCTCTGGAACTGTTCGAGCAGTTCCACTCCTTCGTCTTCCGGCCTACCGAACTGGACCCTTAGTTCGCCGCTGCGGCCTTGCCCTTGATTGCGGACTTGTACGTTGCAGTCGATGCGGGTGCCGCCGCCCGGCTCAGTGGTGGTCTGGCTGAGCACCTTCAGAGCAAGCTGAGGACGCGCTTCACCGAGGGTTCGCGCCGTGCCCTGATAGGGCCCGCCCAGGGGGCCTTGAGCGTCGATGAGATAAAGCCGCCATGGGTCGAGCCTGCTCGGCGCTCCGCGGTAGACCGAGATGGGTACGCCGCTCTCCCGCTTTTGGCCGGGCTCAAGGTCGCCCAGCAGAAAGTCGATGTCGTCAAGAACCCTGCTGCTGCTATGCAGCCGGGCGCGCAGCCCCTGTACCGGCACTGAGCCAGTGTTGCGAACCCGCACAATGACGCGGGTCTCTTCGCCGGCCTCCAGCTGTTCCGGAAGCAGCAACTCAGCATCAAGTTGTGGGGGGGGGGCGAGTAAGCGCTTGCGCACCTGCTGTTCTGTTCCGGGACTCCGACGCATCCAGCCGGGATTCTTGCCAGCGTCCAGCGGGATGCTCCGGGACTTTGCGAGTGTGGTCAGTCGCCCTCCTTGAACCTGCTGCCAGTGCCGGACTTGCGGTCGGGCCAGGGCGATTAGTTGCTCGCGTGTAGCGTTGCCCTGGGCCGTCAGGATCACCTCGTGGGCGAGGCGCAGATCCATGTCGTTGAAGCGGTCTTCACCGGCGTCGCCGGGCAGGTCGCTCACGCCTGGTGCGCTGTTTGTTTCTGCCTGAGAAGTGACTTGTCGAGGCTTGGACTCGGGGCTCTCGGTAGTGGCTTCGCCGGGCGCCCAGCCCTCAAGCACCCGGGCGCTAAGGAGGTTCATGACCGGGGCCGAGTTGATCCCCGAGGTTGCCTGCTCTCGTCCCGCTCCTGGGTTGCGGCGACCGTCAAGACCGCCTCGGCCGCTACCCTCTCCCCGCAACTCGGCTGGTTCGCGGAAGTCATCAGGAAGCACCACCTGATCTGGGTCGAGCCACAACGTCCCCAGCGCAATGTCTGGGGTAACTCCGACCCCATTAACAAAGGTCTCTTCGGGCAACAGGTAGCGGGCTACAGTCAGCTTCATGGACACCTTTTCGCCGCTCTTTCGCAGCGGATAGATCTTCTGCACGGTGCCCTTGCCGTAGCTCTGGGCACCGAGTGTGAGCGAGCGCCCCATCATCTTTAAGGCACCGGCCACAATCTCTGCGCCCGAAGCGGTGCGTCGGTCGATCAGCGTGACCACCGGTCCGCTGTAGCGCAAGCGCTCGGTCTGGGCGTCGATCCGGGGGGTCAGGCGAGAGACAGGCTGGCCGTCGTGTCCTTCGGTGCGGATGATGGTTCCCTGCTCGACAAAGAAGTTGACGATCCGAGAGGCGTGGCGCATGGAGCCGCCGGTGTTGCCGCGCAGGTCCAGGACCACACCAGCCAGGCGGCGACCCTGTTGAAGTTCGGTCAGGTGCCGTTCGAATTCGGCGCTGGTCTTCTGGCTGAAGCGCTCGATGCGAATCAGGCCCACATCTCCGGCCAGCAGCTCTGACTCAATGCTGGGCACCAGCACCTTCTCGCGTACCAGCACGAAGATTCTTGGCCCGGGCTCTTCGCCGCGGACGATGGTGAGGACCACAGGCATGCCCTTGGGGCCGCGGATCCGATCGACTGTTTCCTCGACCGTCAGGCCAGCGGTGGAGACGCCATCGACGTGGGTGATGTGATCGCTGGGCTTGAGGCCGGCCCTTCCGGCCGGCGCATCGGGGAAGGGACGAATGATCCGCATCTTGCCGCCGCGCTTGCCGATGGTGGAGCCGATCCCTACTAGGGTTCCCTTGAAGCGGGTGTTGAACTCATCAAGCGAGTTTCCAGCGAACAGTCTTGAGTGGCGGTCTATGGTTCGTAGCAGGCCCCTTAGAGCGGCCTGTTCCAGTTGGTCCCGATCGACCTCTTCGCTGAGCCTCGCCGTACTCAGGAAGTCGAGGGCCTGATCCAGTCGCAGCTCCATCTCGCGCAGATCGACGACGTCGGTGTTCAGAATCCAGCGCTGCCCTGAGGCCTGGAGCAACAGCTTGTCGACGCCCTGCTCGGTGACCAGGATCGCCGGGTCCATGTGTTCCGTGCCTTGCACCGCGGCTCGCAGCATTCGCTTTGGGTCGACCGCTGCTGGGTGAAGGTAGAGCGTATCGATGATCTGGAGGGCCTTGCTGATCAGGGGGCTGAGTCCCTCAGTACCCTTCTCTGGGGGCTCTGGGCTTTGTGCCAGGCTGCTGCCCGGCCAGCCCAGCAGTAAGATCAGCAGAGCTAACCCCGTGAGGTGCAGTCCACGCCTCAGGGGCGCTTGCCTGCAGGAACCTGACGGGCTTGACGAGGGCGTACTGAGCATGGCCGGCGATGATAGCAGCCGGCCCGGTTCCCGAGCCTGCACGCGGCCGTGCTAAGTTTTGGCGCCGTGGAACGTAATGTACTGATTCAGTTGTTGGAAGCTGTGCGAGCTGGAGAGACCAGCACCGCAGATGCGTTGCGTGAGCTGGAGCGACCACCTATTGAGGACCGTGGTTATGCCCAGGTTGATGTACATCGTGCGGTGCGGTTGGGGCTTCCTGAGGTCATCTTTGGTGCAGGTAAGACTGCGGAGCAGATCGAGGGCATTGCTGGAGCGCTCCTGGATCGGGGGCAGCGGGTCCTGGTGACTCGGCTCGCGCCAGAGTCGGCGCCCCGCCTGCTCAAGGCCTTCCCCGATGCCTGCCATCATGAGCAGGCGCGCTGTTTGACCATTGAGGTTCCCGGTCGTATGGCTGCTGATCCCTGTGGTGATGTGCTTATCGTAAGTGCTGGTACTTCGGACATCCCGGTAGCGGAGGAGGCCCGTGTCTGCGCGGAGGCTTTTGGCAACCGGGTTGAGTTGGTCGTGGATGTGGGCGTTGCTGGTCTCCATCGGATCCTCGCCCAGCGGGATCGGCTGGCTGAAGCTCGGGTCGTAATTGTGGTGGCTGGAATGGAGGGTGCTCTCACGAGCGTTGTTGGCGGGTTGGTTGCCTGTCCGGTGATTGGAGTCCCTACTTCCATAGGCTATGGGGCCTCCTTTGATGGCCTCGCTGCGCTGCTTGGGATGCTCAACAGCTGTTCCGCTGGCGTTACCGTGGTCAACATCGATAACGGCTTTGGCGCCGCCTATGCAGCGACTCTGATCAATCGTGGCGACGGGTTCAGGTGAGCGCGGGGCAGCACCTTCACATTGATCCCTTCTCCGGGGTCTCAGGTGACATGTTCCTGGGCGCCCTTGTGGATGGGGGCTTGCCTCTTGAGCAGCTTGTAGAAGCCCTGAATGCTTTGGCTCTGCCCCACTGGCGGCTAGAGCAGGGTCCGCAACGGGATCATCGCGTTGGTGGCACCAGAGTCCGGGTGATTCTGGAGCCAGGTCACGATCAGCGCGCTCGCCACCTGGCTGACATCCGTACCATCATCGAGCGAGCCACCGCGCTGCCAACCGCAGTTGCCACAAAGTCTCTCGCTATCTTCGAGTTGTTGGCTGCGGCCGAGGCCGAGGTGCATGGCACCGACATCGAAGCGGTCCACTTCCATGAGGTCGGCGCTACGGATGCCATTGTCGATATCGTCGGAACGGTCTTGGGGCTTCATCTGCTTGGCGTCTCGTCCATCAGCTGTGGGCCCCTGACTTTGGGCTCGGGCTTTGTGGATTGTCAGCATGGTCGCCTTCCTGTGCCGGTGCCAGCCACCGCGCTGTTGGTGCGTGGTTGTCCTATTCAGTACGACCCCGGGGAGGAGGCCTCTGGTGAGCTGGTGACGCCGACCGGTGCGGCCCTGGTTCGGGGGCTGACCACGCGCTTCGGCGCCGCCCCTCAGATGCGGCTTGAGCGGGTCGCTTATGGTCTTGGGAGCCGCGATCGCGGGGCTGTACCCAATGCATTGCGCCTGCTCTTCGGTCACCGCGGGGCGGTGGAGTCGGAGGTGGTTGAGGTCCTCACCACTACCCTGGACGACCTTGACCCTCGACTTTATGGGCCCCTGGTGGACGACCTCTTCGCCGCTGGTGCGCTCGATGTCAACCTGCGGCCGGTATATGGCAAGAAGGGGCGACCGGCCACTGAGGTTGTGGTGCTGGCGCCCTGCGATGCGGCGCTAGTGGGCCAGCTGAGTGAACTGCTGTTCAAGGAGACCACTACTTTTGGTTTGCGGCTGCGACGGGAGCGGCGGGCGGTGCTGGAGCGGCGTTGGCGCGAGGTGCAGACGCGCTATGGTCCGGTGCAGGTTAAAGACGGACTGCTGGCCGGCCGGGTGTTGACCTCCCAGCCAGAATTTGAGACCTGTGCCAGCCTGGCTCAGGAGCAGGGTGTTTCGGTCCGTGAGGTGCTGGATGCCGCGGTAGCTGCAGCCTTCCGACAAGCAGCGCCCGGTGCAGGTGAAGCCGCCACCGGTGACGAATCTTGAGGTTCCGGGTTGGTTTGCGACCTGTCTGTGCCGCTGTCCCGGTCCTTCCAGTCGTCTGCAGTCGTGTGGATGACCCTCGACAAGTGGGCCTCGCACGACGTATGAAGGAGCCGCAGAGCAGGGCCCCCTGTAGATCGGAGCTTGAAGTGTATTCCGTCCCGTCTCGTTTTTCTTTGCCCCTCTTCGCAGCTCTCGTGGCCCTGGCCTGGACTGGTTTGCCTGGATTCGCTCAGGCGGCCGAGCTGAGCGCCGAAGATATCATTCGCAAGAGCGCGGAGCTCCGGACCGTCAGTAACTCTAAGCAGGTACTGGTGATGGAGATCTTCGACAAGATGGGGCGCTCGCGGGTCCGCAAGATCGCCTCCAAGATCAAGGAGGAGGGCGGGGTCGCCAAGTCGCATGTGGAGTTCATTGAGCCCGAAGATGTAAATGGGGTTCAGTTCTTGAGCATCCAGAATCCGGGCGGCGAGGATCGCCAGTGGCTCTATATGCCGGCTTCCGGCATGCTCAACCAGATCTCCGGTTCGTCGCGTCGCGGCTCTTTTATGGGTTCGGACTTCAGCTTCGAGGACCTCAGCGTTGGACAGGTCGAGGACGGGGCGCACAGCCTGTTGCCCGACGCGACGCTGACCGTAGAGGGTGCCAGCTTGACTGTTCATGTGGTGGAGAGCCTGCCCAAGGCTGAGCTTAAGTCGGCGTATACGCGGATCCTTACCTACATCGACAAGGGCAATCTGATGCCGCGCCAGGTCGAGTTCTTTGACCGCAAGGGCAACAAGGTCAAGCGCATGCAGATCCTCGAGATCAAAGATCGCGACGGGGTGCTGGTGCCGATGCGGACCCGCATGGAGAATCTCAAGCGTGGTACGCGAACCGAGGTCAGGATTGAAGAGGTTCAGATCAACCTGCCCGCCGATCAGCTCCCGGACTACCTGTTTACCCCTGAGTCCCTGCAGAGCGAGGGCTGAGCGAGCTTACTCGCGGTGCGTTTCTCTCGGGTCTTCTTTGCTGCGTGCCTGGGCCTCCTCATAGGTGGCTCTGAGGGTGCAGAGGCAGCGGCTCATGAGCTCCCCATGTCGCAGGCTTTGGCCGCTGGAAAGGCCGCCGATGGGAAACCACCAGCTCCACTTTTACGCCCTTACCCAAAGCCCAAGGGGCTCAGCTATGGAGGCCTGCTGTTTACCTCCATCGCGCCAGACCTGCGCATGGATGGAGACCATGAAGACCGCTTCTTATGGCGCAGTGGGCTGGACTTTAGGGTCAAGTATCGCTTTGCGCCGGGAGCTCGCTTCCAGCTGAGCACGGCCTTCCGCTATCAGGTTCGTTCCGGTGATGACCTTGAAGCGGACGCCTGGCTTGATCTGCGGGACAGCTACCTGGCCTTCAGAAAGCAGCGCCTCTCCCTACGAGTTGGCCGGATGGTCATGCGCTGGGGACGCAATCCGCTGCTCTCACCTCTCTCGGTTCTTTCTCCTCTCGACAGTCAGCGGCTGTTTACCGGCGCCGGGCTCGATGACCCGCGCATTCCGGTCACAGCGGCGCGGCTTAAGCTCGACCTGCATCCCCTTGCCCTAGAGCTGGTCTACCTCCCATTCTTCCAGCCGGCCCGCATCAGCTTCTTTGGTCGCGACTTCTCTCTGCTTCGGCCTGGCATGCTGCCCGCCCTGCTCAGTCAGTTGCAGTCCATGATCCCGGAGAGCGGAGATGTGCTTCTCGATAACACTGTCCAGCGGCTCGGCGAGAAGGTCAGCGCCACCCTGCTGGGTCTCGACCCCTACTCCCGGGACGGTCTGCAGACGTACCTGGCACCCTCCTTTCCTGAAGAAATGCCGGTCAATGGTGATGTTGGACTGCGCCTGGGTCTGAGCGGCGGCAGTGTTGAGGCAGACTTCTACGTCCTCACCTTCCTGTTGGACCTGCCGTCTATCGAGTTGGCGCCGAGCCTGCGGCGCCCACTTGCTGAGGGGCGTTCTATGACCCTCATCGAGATGAACGAGTTGCTCGACCCCGGGCAGGAACTCGCCACCGCGACGTATCACCGGGCGCTGATGGCTGGCGCTGATGTGTCCCTCTCAGCGGGCGGCTTTGTCTTTACAGGGGAGCTGGCCTGGACCTCCAAGAGCGTTCACTACAGTCGGGGGCTTGAGCCGCTGGTGCTGCCATCCCTGCACTACGCCCTTGCGCTGCGCTACTCCTATGGGACGGTGTTCGGCCTGGATGTTGAATTTGCGCATCGCGCCCTGTTCGCCGATCCGGCTCCTGAGTTGTTGTTTCAGCGGCAGCATGATCTCAAGATTGCAGCCTTACTGGTGGCGCGCCTTTTTCAGGACCGCCTGCAGTTGAGCTTTGGCGGCAACTGGCTGTTGCTGCAGCGCGATCTCTATTTGCACCCACGGGTGCGGGTGGATGTCGACGACCGGCTCGCCGTGGTATTTGGTGCCCAGCTGTTCTTGGGGCAAGCCCTAGAGCAGGGGTCTGACTTTGGCGCCCTGCTCACCTACCAGGGAGGACTTGCCGGTTACTTTCAGGAGAATGACTCGGTCTATGGCAACGTCGAACTCCGCTTCTGATCAGGGCCTGACTCTGGCCTCTCAAGCTCTTGTTGCGCTGCTCTTTGTCGCGGTGTTTATGCTGCCCAGCACGGGGCAGGCCCAATATAAGGACCCTGCCGAGCAGTTTGGTCCCGAACTGCGTCGCCTCATCGATCCGCTTGATCAATCTCCGTTTGAGGCTAGAACTGTGCTCTCGACCAACGGGCTCGGCGGCTACGATTCGGACGGCTGCTCTTATGCCCGTGGCCCTCAGCCCCGCAGCTTTGCCATCGCCACTTCGCCGACGACTGGCTTCTCAGCGCCCATTGGCAGATTCCCAGCGGTGCTCACAGAGGCGGAGAAGAAGCGGGTTCGGTTGGTCATTGCAGAGTTCGGCAGCCTACAGCAGATTCTGGCGATGCCAGCTTCAGGAGGCTATGAGATCGCCGCTGCAATAGCCGGGTCTCTGGGCGCATCCGCCTATGACATTGGCGAGCTGTACCTGCAGGGTGCCTGGACAGTGAGAGACACCATTGTGGGGTTTCTACCTGGGCTGCAGGGCGCAGGAGATACCTGGCGCAAGATGGGCGAAGTCAGCAGGCTCGCGCAGCAGCAGGTGGACCCAGCTCCCAGAACCCGCGCCCTTTTTGACCTGGCTCGGATCAGCCATCGCGGTGGGTTCTTCTATGAGCGAGAGAGCTTCTTGAAGTTGCTCTCGACCGTTCCTGACGCAGGCCTGAATGCTGTGGAGAAGCGGGCAGAATTCCGCCGTCGAGTGGCTCTAGAGCAGCGCTTGCTGCAGCGGGCTAGGGAGCAGTTCGAGCGCGGTGTCCAGGCCGGGCAGGGCAGCGCAGCTGACCGCAGCTACTATCTTTACCTTGTGGGTGATATAGACCGCAGGCAGGGTCGTTTTGAGGCCGCGCAGCGAGCCTTCGCCGCGGTGGTGAAGGACAGCGCTACTGCAGAGGAGGTCAGGGTGCTGGTCGAGGATATCCAGGCAGTGCTTAAGGTCCAGGAGCGTCAGCAGGTCCAATCCAGCGACGGTGGAGAGGGATTGTGAGTCTCGGCCCAGCAATGCTGCGGGCACTGCGGCCCAAACAGTGGACCAAGAATGGCTTGCTGTTACCGGCGCTGGTGTTCTCCCAGCGCTACACCGATCTCGATGCGGTGGTCTCGGTGGGAGCTGGGATTGCGCTGTTCTGCATGCTCAGCTCGGCCGGGTATCTGGTCAATGACCTCAGGGACGTAGAGAACGACCGCAAGCATCCGAAGAAGAAGCTTCGGCCTATCGCGTCAGGAGACCTGCCCGAGTCTGTCGCACGGCTGCTCGCCGGTCTGCTCATTGTTGTTGGGATTGGGGGCAGTCTCTATCTCAGCAGCATTCATGCCCCCGCTGACCCCGCAGCGAGTTTCTGGGAGCAGTGGAGTTTTGCGAGCACTGCTCTCGGCTATCTGTTCGTTACCCTCAGCTACAGCTTCTATTTCAAGCACGTGGTGCTGCTGGATGTCATGTTCATATCTACTGGCTTTCTGCTGCGCGCGGTAGCTGGCGCCGCTGCCATTCCGGTAGAGAGCTCTCCTTGGTTCCTGATCTGTACTGCCTTTGGCGCGCTGTTCCTTGGCATGAGCAAGCGCCTCGCCGAACTCCGCTTGTTGGATCGAGCTGCCGGAGAGCACCGCAAGATTCTCGATGAGTACACCCCGCAGTTGCTCGAGCAGTTGATCAGCATTGTTACCGCCTGCACCTTGATCTCTTATGCCCTCTACACCTTTACTGGTCCCCACGACCGTAGCTTGATGTTGACCCTGCCGTTTGTGATGTACGGCATGTTTCGCTACCTATATCTGGTAGCTTGTGGGCAGGCGGGCGGTGAGCCGGAGAGCACCCTGCTCAAGGATCGTCCGCTGCAAGCCTGCATTGTTCTATTTGTCCTGGTGGCGGTGGTCACCCTGGGGCCGGCCTGAGTAGCGGCCGGGTCTCTCCACCCTTTGTTGCGCAGCGCGCTATCCTCCCTGCCACCATGCACATCCTCGAAGAACTTCGAATCCGCGGCTTTATCAAGGACGTCACCGACGAGGACGGGCTGCGTGCCCGCATGGACCAGGGGCCTATCACCTTTTACTGCGGCTTCGATCCCACCAACCGCTCGCTGACTGCTGGGAATCTGGTCGCCATTATGTTGCAGGCCTTTCTGCAGCGGGCCGGTCACCGGCCGCTGGTGATTCTTGGGGGCGGGACCTCCTTGATTGGTGACCCATCGGGCAAGCAGAGCACCCGCAAGGTGCTCACCCCCGAGCAGATCCGCAGCAACCTGGAGTCTCAGCGTCCTCAGTTTGGGCGTTTCCTTGAGCTGCGTGAGCTGGGTAGCGAAGCGGGTCATGCCGGTGAACTAATCGATAACGCCAGCTGGCTGGGAGAGCTCAACTACATCAGCTTCTTGCGTGATGTTGCCTGCCATTTTTCGGTCAATGAGATGCTGACGGCGGAGACCTATGCGCGGCGGCTGCGGGACCAGCAGCATCTTAGCTTTGTGGAGTTCAACTATCGGTTGGTCCAGGCCTACGACTTTCTCCATTTGCACCGCGAGTGGGACTGTGAACTCCAGGTTGGTGGGTCCGACCAGTGGGGCAACTGCGTGGCTGGAACCGAGTTGATTCGCAAGACTACCGGGGCCCGAGCCTGGGTACTTACCGCCCCGTTGCTCACCACCGCTGCCGGCACCAAGATGGGCAAGACCGAGAAGGGTGCCGTCTGGTTGGATGCCGAGCAGACCTCGACCTTTGACTACTTCCAGTACTGGATGAACTGTGACGATCGCGATGTGACTCGCTTTCTGCGGATGTTTACGTTCCTGTCGCTTGCCGAGATCGCCGCGCTCGATGGCCTGGAAGATCTCGATGTCTATCGGGCCAAGGCCATCCTCGCCTGGCATGCCACTGCCCTGTGCCATGGCGAGGACGCTGCGGACTCAGCTCTGGCCACTTCGATGTTGCTGTTTGACCTGGAGCGTCTGTTTCGTTGGGAGCAGGTGGTGCCCGTGGGCCGAGTCCCGGTGGCAGCGGATATTCCTCAGGCTGAGATTCCTCGCGCTCAGCTTGAGAGTGGACTTCCGCTCTTCAAGCTCTTTGTTGAGTCGGGGCTGGCAGGTTCGGGCAAGCAGGCCAAGAATCTGGCCGCCCAGGGTGGGGCCTATGTGAATGGCGAGGCTCGCCGTGATCCTTTCGCCGTGGTGGGTCTCGGTGACCTTCGTGAGGATCAGACCCTGCTGCTCCGTGCGGGCAAGAAGAAGTACTGTCTGGTGCGCTGTAGCTGATCGCCTCTGCTGCCAGTGACCTGAGCTGTGGACCTGGGTGGCTACCAGCCGGGAAACCCCAGTAGCTTTCGACCCAGATCCAGGTCAGGGTCCTGACCTGTCCAGGCACGGAAGCTCAAGGCTGCCTGCCAGAGAAACATCCCACGGCCATGCACTGTCATCAGCCCCATTGCTTCAGCCCGACGGAGAATGAGCGGTTCTTCCACGTAGTAGTTGAGGTCAGTGACCACAGCGTGGTCAGCCAGGGCTTCAAGGTTGAGGACTTGGAGCTGAGGGTCGGCTACTGGCGGCAGGGTGTTGATCAGCAGGTCGGTGGAGACCGGCAGCTCGTTCAGGCTCTCGGGGTGGAGGGCCAGTACGCCGCTTCCCTGGACTGATTGATTGACCTCTTCCGCTCGCTCCAGACTGCGATTGATAAAGAATAGGGATGAGGCGCCGACGCGACTCAGTGCCGCGCCAATAGCCCGCGCTGCGCCGCCGGCGCCGACGATTACGATGTCTTTGCCCAAGGTGGTTTCCCCGGTGGCCTCTTCCAAGGCTCGTAGCATCCCCTCTCCGTCGGTATTGCCTGCGGTCCAGGCCCGGTCCTGACTTCTATAGAGCAGGTTTGCAGCACCGGCGGCGCGCGCGCTCTCATCGACCCGATCCACGTAGCCCATGATGCTGACCTTGTGGGGTGCAGTGACGTTCACCCCGGCAAATTCATAGGGCAGTGATGGGGCGCGCACGATCAGCTCGGCGGGATCGATGTCGACCGCCTCGTAGCGACCGCTCAGGCCGCGTGCGGTGAACCATTGACTGTGCAGTTCTGGAGACCGGGACTGATGGACCGGGTGGCCTATGACTGCATAGCGGCCGGCGGCCGCGAAGCCGCCGGTGATGATCTTAGCGCTGCTGTCGATGCTGTCGTCCATGGTCAACCTATCCAGGACCTTAGCGCGCTTGCTGAGGTCGTGCGAGGGAGCGTTGACCTGGCTCAGTCGGGTCGGTGCGGGCGGCGGTTGGTGCCGGGACCGGGCGCACTGTGTTCAGCTCTTTGCTGTGATGGAGCTTTCTTCCAGTTGTGGTTTCGGATCCCAGCGGAGGCTGGGCTGGGGCGGGGCCGAGAAGGGCAGCATGCCCTGGACCTGTTTGAGGTCCTGGTGAATCTGCGCGACAAGCTCCTCTACTTGATCGAAGTTGCGCTCATCGCGGACTCGCTTCACAAAGTGAATACGGACTTTCTCCCCATACAGGTCCCCGCTGAAGTCGAATAGGTGTGCTTCGATAGCAAAGCTTTGTTCAGCGAAGGTTGGCCGAAAACCCAGGTTGGCGATGGCGTCATAGATGGATCCATTGCGCATTAGTTCGATGCGACAGGCATAGACGCCAGGCGGGGGACTGAGCTCCGTGCTGGCCTCAATGTTGGCGGTTGGAAAGCCAATGGTTCGGCCCCGTCCTCGTCCCCGTACCACCACACCGCGCATGAAGTGAAACCGTCCGAGCATGCGCGCCGCTGCATTGACTCGCCCTTCACGAACCTTCTCTCGAATGGTGCTGCAGCCGATGATCTCCTCACCGTCGCGCACTGCGCCGTGGGCCCGCACTTCAATGCCGAGAGGGGTGAAGAATTGATGTAGGAATCCCCAGTCGCCGAGCCGGTCACGACCGAAGTGGAAGTCGTAGCCGATGTGCAGTTCGCTGGGTGCGAAGCGTGTGAGCAGCGCATCGTGAGCGAATTGCTGGTGTGAGATCCGCTGTAGATCTGGGCTGAACTCTTCGGTGACCAGATAGTCGACCCCCATCTTGCTCAGCAGTTCGACTTTGTCTTTGAAGGTTAGGATTAAGTACGGATGCTTGCCGCGGCCGAGGACTCGCCACGGCGGTGGATAAAATGAGTAGACCAGCGCCTTACGTCCAGTCTTTCGGGCTCGGGTCACCACGCACTCAATCAGGGTTCTGTGACCCAGGTGTAGACCATCAAAGGTGCCCATGGTCATTACCGGGCGGTCCAGGGCTGTCTGGATGCTCTGGTAGCCGTAGAGGATTTTCATCGTTGCTCCTTGCCGGACATGCTGGAACTCCAGCTATCGGTCAAGCTGGCGCGGTTCTCGCCGAGGCTACGTACCAGGATAGGGTCTTGTTCGCCGCCTTCCTGGGCTGCCTGCAGGAGAGCCCGGACACCGACCCAGCCGTGTGCGGTCAGAAGATGATCGATGAACGACCGTAGGGCCAGGGACTCTCCAGGCGAGAGGGGCGCGGTTAGGTTGAGTTCGGTCGGGCTGTATCCGCTCAACTCGCTCGAGTTTGCCTGGTTCGGATTCGGCGGGCCAAAGGCCAGCAGCAGCGCGAGCCCTTCGTGCAGCCAGGGTGGAACCTCAGCTCCACCGTGCTGATGGATTGCGGCGCGACTTAGCTGGTAGCGCAAAAGAGTGTTGCGTTCGGTGGTGGTGAGTTCCAGGTCGGCGGCTACAGGCAGCTCCACCACCGGTGCATAGGCTGCCATTCTCCACTCTTCACGCAGGGTTGAGCGATCTCCCGCCATTGGGACGGTTCGCACAGCTGTTCCCTTCTCAAGGTGAACCTTTCCTGCCAGCTCGACTACAGCCTTGTCGATTTCCTCGCCCAGTTGTGTCACCGACCGGGGACTGAGGCCCACTGAGTCTTCCAGAATGAGGAGCAGGGAGGCTTGCTCGGTGCTCCGCTGTGAAGTGTGGGACCGGTTCTGTTCTGCTTGCGCAACGGCGACTGCCCTGTTGTCGATCACCTGGCTGGGGGGGGCGGGCTCTGACCAGAGCGAGGCGTGCTCTTGCCAATGGAGATTTTCGCTTCTCAGATCGATGAGCTCTAGGTGCTGGTTGGCGGAGAACAAGGCCAGCGCCAGGAAGGCAAGGGTCAGCAGCACGACCAGCTGTGTCCGTTGCCCAGTGGTTGCGCGTGCTTCATCGGCAGCGGGGCGGCGGACTCGGTTGCTGAAGTGTGGCTCTACAGCTGGCTCTCTAGGCCAGCGGGCAGTAAATGGTAGCTGCTTGGGTAGGTCTTGCTTAGCTTCCGCTGCTTTGGGCTGGGTCTGTTCTGCGCCGGTGAGGGTGACGTCTGCACCCAGCTCGTGGAGCTTGCGGTGCATCTTGCGGGCCCGCTCTCGCGGCAGCCGAAAGGCCGCTCTGTAGGGCAGCGGACGGAGCAAGGGCTCGACCTCGACGGTTTCCATGCCCAGGGCATCGCTGATAAAGCTAGCGACCGCTCTTTCTCCGTCGTTTCGGGTCCAGCCGACTACGTCCACATGGAAGCTCTCGTGCCGTTCGCGCTGCGGATAGTTTTGGCCGCAGAGGCCGCAGGCTTCGGCCTCAGACTCGCTGTTGATCTGATCTCTGCTGCACCATTGGAGTTCACTGTTGCTGCGGGCAGCAGGCATCTCTGCGTGGATCTGTAGCAAGCGACTGTGGACCTCGCGCCCGCTTGGTGGCCGGTCCCACGGGGCCTTAGCGAGCAGCTGAGCGAGTAGTGAGGCCAGGGCTTGGGGTGGCCGCCCTCCCAGATCTCGCAGATAGGGTGGTGCCTGATGGGTATGCTGGTCGAGCAACTCGCGAGGAGTCTCTGCTTCGAACGGGGGCCGCCCACAGAGCAGGTGAAAGAACGACGCACCCAGGCTGTAGAGGTCAGCGCGATGGTCGCCACGGCGGCCTCGGGCCAACTCCGGTGCCATGTAATAAGGGGTGCCCATGACGGTTCCAGCCTGCCCGGGACTGTGGTCATCCATAAAGCGCGCCAGACCGAAATCGAGCAGCTTGAGGGTGCCATCTCGGGCGACCAGCAGATTTGCCGGCTTGACGTCGCCATGACAGATCCCTGCATGGCTGGCAGCTTGCAGCCCGGCGCAGGCCTGGGCAAACAGTGCCAGAAACTGGGCCCAGGTGAAGCTGACGCGGCGCTGGATGATCTCGGCGAGGGACCAACCGTCAACTAATTCCATGGCGTAGAAGGCCTTGCCGGCTTCGGTTCCAGCGTAGTGAACTCTGGCTACGTTGGGATGTTCGAGCCGTGCCGCAGCCCGGGCCTCCTGCTCAAAGCGCTGTACCAGTTGTTCGCGGCTGGCGATGCTTTCGTGAATCACCTTGAGGGCAACTTGCCGATCGAGCCGGGTATCGCGGCATCGGTAGACCTCGGACATTGCGCCTGCCCCAAGAGGTGCGAGCACCTCATAGTGGGCGATCTGTCTGCCTACCAGCTGAAAGGCCAAGCTGCCTCCTTATGCCTCGTACAGCAGGTCACGCCTGCGCGCGACGAGAACCCAGGCCGAGGCGTCCGGGTGGGTCTCTGCGCTGAAGATGGTCGCACGCAGCTCAAGGATCTCGAAGTGTGGCTCAATCGCCCCGCAGAGCTGCGTGGCACTACGCCTTGGCGGCCCTTCCTCGCGCTCAGGTCCGTCTGTGGAGCCGGCCAGACTGCACCAGAGGCTCCCGGGCCGGAGCAAGGCGGCGACCCTGGCAGCGAATCGAGCGCGCAGGTCAGGGTCCTCAAAGATGTGAAAGCAGCCGCGATCGAACACAAAGCTGAACGGCTCCAGCGGCAACACTTGAGTTAGCAGGTCTGCGTTTAGAAACTGGCAGTCGGCATTCTGCTCTATGGCCCGTTCTTTGGCCCTGCCGATGGCGGTAGGCGAGATGTCGAGTCCCGTCATCTGAAAGCCGAGCCCTTGCAGGTAGACCGTGTTGGTTCCGGTTCCGCAGCCCACATCCAGACCACGGCATGGGGGGATCTGGTGTTCTTGAAGGATACGCTGTAGATGAACGTCTGGTCGTGAGCTATCCCAGGGGATCGCGCCATCGCGATAGCGCTGTTCCCAGTGGTGGGGATCGAGGAGGGGCTGTTCCCGGTGCACCATGGGCTCCTTCTTAGCATTGATCCGGCCGGGGGCGGTGTTGGTCCGTACCGCGGGGCAGCGGAATGCTCCTGGTCCGCTTAGAAGGAGCAGGCTGTCATCTCAATGGGTTCGTCCAGGGCCATGATCAGCGCGCGCTTCTCCAGTCTGCCCATGCGGTACATGGAGTGAAGGATGTCCTGCACCAGTGATTGACGGTTTCGAGTGACGCCGCGCTGGTGGTAATAGCCGTGGTAGCGCCGTGGCGACGGGAGCAGTGAGGCCAGGAAGGCCGCTTCCTCCGGCCTGAGAACCCGGGGTGATCGGCCGAAGTAGTGGTCGGCCGCGTCGGTGATGCCGTAGATGCCCGGTCCCCATTCAGCGATGTTCAAGTAAATCTCAAGGATTCGCTCTTTGGGCAGGTCGGTCTCTAGTCGCCAGGCGATGATGGCCTCTTTGAGCTTGCGGGCGAGGCTGCGCTCACCGCTCAGGAACAGGTTCTTGGCCAGCTGTTGAGTGATGGTGGATCCGCCGCGGCCTGCTCCCTCTCGCAGGTTCTCCAGCATGGCTTCTTTCAGCTCATGGGGCTCAAAGCCCGCGTGACCAAAGAAACCAGCATCTTCGGTCGATACGACCGCATTGATCAGGTGTCTTGAGATCCGCTTGATAGGTGTGAAGTGCGGGGCTGTGCCACCAATGAGGCGGGGTATCTCTCGCTGTCGCCCCTGGTCATTTTTCGGCAGCACGAAGCGATGCTCAAAAGGCCCCTGAAGGCGCTCCACGAGGCTGGCGAGTTCGCCTGAGGCCAGCACCATGCGTGAGAAGTCGCCGCTCCAGTCGAGGGCCCAGGCCGAGCGTTGGTGGAGTGGTCCTTCGACCCGTGCTTTGAGGTCCAGGGTACCGACGATTTCTTCGGACCAGCTGCTCGGAATCAGGGCGTCCGGTAGACTGCCCAGTAACTTGCCCAGAGGCAGCTGGGTGATGTCCACTTCGATCTTGAACCTGGCCGGGTCGTCCTGCCCCAGGGGACCGATGTTGCCGTTGATCTTGCCGCCAAGGGCCGCCACCTCCCAGCTGCCGGCGGTGAATCGAAATTGGTCTGCAGCAGCGCTCAACTGACCCTGCAAGCGAATCCTTGGGAACTCAACGAAAGTAGGCCCTAGAAAGCCCTCTCCAGCGGTCAACTGAGAGAGCCCGGCTTCCAGCTTCCAGTCATGGCTGCCTTGCTGCGCCAGGTGCTGGAGAGATGCCGAAAGTAGGGCTTTGCGAACTGAGAGTCGCTCGCCGAGTAATGGGTTCAGTGTGTCTGCGACCGGTACCTGTTCGAGCCGTAAGCGGGCGCCTTCCAGTCCTCTTCGGGTGAGGGTTCCGTCCAGGCTGGCGATGCCTCCCTCTGCCAGGTCCAGGGCCACGGCCAGGCCAAGCTGTTCTCCTTTGCGGGATAGCTGGCCATGGAGGTTGCTCAGCAGGACCCGGCCGCCTGGGTCGCTCAACTGGGCCCGGTCGACCCGTATGGTGCTGTCCTGTGCCAGGCGCTTGCGGAGCATTATAAGGCGGGTCGTGCCGCGACCGGTGCCGATGGCGTCACTCAGCTCAAGCAGGCGGAGCAGGACGGTCTCAGCCTGTTCGCCGGGACCGGAATCCGATCGCTCTGAGGGTTCTGGTCCAGCGCTCTCAGGGGTTGCTTCTGCGGTGCGCTGGGGCAGCTGGGGCAGCTCCCGCAGTCGAAGTTCAAGGCCGTCGATGGCCAGTGCTCGTACGGCGGACAGCTTGCCGCGAGTCAGCGGATCTTCAAAACGGGCACTGAAGGTGCGGGCGGCAACCCCCAGTACCGGACCTTCATCGAGTACGCAGGCGAGTTCCTGAAGGGCGATGTCGTGGCGGGAGAGCAGCTGTGCTGAGCTGATCTTGCAGTTTCCACCGAGGGCTGAGCCCAGGCGTTGTTCGACCTGATTGGCAAAGTGCTCCGAGGCGAGATCCAGCAGCAAGGGTACCGCAAAGCCAAGGCCGATCGCCACCAACACTGCGCCGAGCAGCAGGCGGGTGATACGGCGAGTTTTGCTCACAGCACGCTCTTATCTCGCAGCCAACGGATGGTCTGTTGGAGGCCTTGGTTCAGGGACATGTCCGGGCTGTAGCCCAACTCCTTGCGGGCCTTGCCGGAGTCGCACCACCAGCCGGTCGCGAAGCTCGCTACCACCTTGTCCCGGTTGAGGGCCGGTGCTTTGCCCTTCAGGCGTCCGACCAGCTCGGCGGAGATTGCGGCTAGCCAGATCAGGAGCCGCGGCATCGGTAGGGTAAATGCTTGCTTGCCAAGGATTCGGGCTGCCTCATGGCCGAAGCTGGCGATGGTATGGCGACCTCCGTCATCGAAGAAGTAGATACCTTCGCCGAGCTCGGGTACTGCAGTGGACTCGCCATCGCAGCGCGGTCCAACGCCGGCCAGAATGTGGTTCAGGTCTTCGCCTGGGGGCAGTGGCCGCCCCCGCTCGCCGGCCAGAACAATGCCGCGTACCAGATCGTGGCAGTGGATTGCGGAGATCCAGCCATTGCGGCCCATAGGGGTGGCGATCAGGCGCCAGTTTGCGCTCTGGATCATCTGCAGGACATCTTGATCTCGCGGGCCATAGACCAGCGGCGGTCGGACGATTACGACCTCGGGGCCCTGCTCGTCGCGGCTGGCCCTCCATGCGGCCAGCTCGCCGCCGAACTTGCTTCTTCCGTAGTTGGTGAATGGGGCCGGCAGGTGGTGCTCTGCGCGCGCCTGATTGGGATGGCTCTCACCTGCCGCTTCAAGCGACGATACATAGACCACTCGACCGGGGCCGGGCTGTGCTTGACGTGCGGCCTCCAGCACCCGGCGGGTGCCAGCGCTGTTGACCTCCTCAAGAGTGGTCGGATTGAAGGCCGCGGTCAGTCCCGCCACATGGTAGACGATGTCCACCCCTTCCATGGCGGTGACGAGGGCTTCCTCATCGCGCAGTCCAGCGTAGCGATATTCGACCTCGCGACCCTCGAGATTGCTGAGGTCCGAGGTCTTCCGGACCATCGCCAGGACCCTATCGCCTCTGTCCAGCAGGTAATCAACGAGGTGGCTCCCGATGAAGCCGTTGGCGCCGGTTACCAGGGCCGTTTTGGACATTAGAGGTCGACTCCGTAGACCCGGTAGTTCTTGATCTTCTCGCCCTGCATGGATTCGATCGCGCGATTTACCATGTCGTTGTCTTCGAGGGTCCAGCCCAACTCGCCCCCATCCCAACCCAGCTCACTGACTGCGCGGTGGGTATCGACAAACAGAATGGAGTCAATGCCGCGGCGTCGGAAGCCGGACTTGATGCCCAGGACGATGAGGCGGCAGTCCCGCACCTTGGGGCGTACCTTGAGGTCCCAGAGCAGGCGCAACAGGCCAAAGGGGAAGAGCTTGCCGTCGAGCTTTTTGAGCAGCGGATTGATGTTCATGACAGCAATGGAGAATGCAACCGGCTCACCATCGACCTCAGCCATCAGCGCCAGCTCCGGCCGGAGCACCATTTTGAGATCGGCGGCAATGTGGCGGAATTCCCGTTCGCCTACGGGCACAAAGCCCCAGTTCTGGTCCCATGCATCGTTGTAGATCTCGATGACCCGGCCCACCTCTTGGTCCCAGCGTCCAAGGTCCATCGGGCGGACCGTGATTCGGCTGCGCTTGCGGATCTTGTCGGCGACCCGGCTGACCTTGTCTGGAATGGGTGTGTCGGTGCTCAGGTACCACTGCCAAAGGTCCTTCACCTTGCTGAGCCCGCAGCCTTCGATGAGCTGCTCATAGTAGGCTGGATTGTAGGGCATCTGCATGCCAGGGGGGCTGTCGAAGCCTTCAATGAGGAGCCCTGCCATGTAGTTGGTGCTCAGGTCCATGGGACCGATCATCTGGCTGAGCCCCCGCTCCTGAAGCCAGCTCCGAGCTGCCCCTATGAGTGCCTCAGCCACTTGCGGATCGTTGGCCGCGTCGAACATCCCGAAGTAACCCACCTTGTCGCCATGATGTTTTTCCCAGTCGACATCGTGAACGGCTGCGATTCGGCCGACATCTCGGCCCTGATCGCGGGCGATCCAGAATGCACAGGTAGCGTGTTCGAAGAAGGGGTTCTTGCTCTCATTCAGGTAGTCGCGTCGATCCATGAGCAGCGGTGGAACCCAGTAATCGTTCGGTTCGTGCTCACGGTGGACCCACCACTGAACTCTTATGAAGCGGTCGACCAGCCGACGGTCGTCGAGGGGGACCTGGATCAGCTCAATCTCTGCCATCGCTGCTTCCTTGTGTCAGGGGCCTGGCCCCCTCTGCCCCGCTAGGTCCGGGCGCTGTGGTTGTGCTCAAGACCCCGTTCAGATCAGATTGGCCATCTTGCCAACGGTGGCGAAGGCGTCTAGCGCCCGATCGATCTGTTCGTTGCTATGGCTGGCCATGAACGAGGTGCGAATCAGGGTGTCGTCGGGAGCGACCGCAGGAGGAAGGACAGCGTTGGTATAGACGCCGTGCTCTAGGAGGGTCTTCCAGAAGGCCAGCATTCTCATTTCTTCGCCTACGTAGACGGGCAGCACGGGAGTCTCGGCGGTTCCCACCTTGAAGCCCAGTTGGACCAGACCCTCACGCATGCGCCGCACATTTGCATGGAGTCTCTCGCGGGGCTCCGGGTCGTTCTCCATCAGGTCCAGCGAGGCCAATGCGGCGGCTACTGCTGGAGGCGTCATAGAGGCTGAATAAATCAGTGATCGCCCGTGATGCTTGATGTAGTCGATGACCGCGGCGGGCCCGGCCACAACCCCTCCCAGTGAGGCGAAGGACTTGGAAAAGGTCCCGCTGACGATGTCGACATCGTCTTCCACGCCGAAGTGTTCCGCGGTGCCGCGGCCGGTCGCTCCCATGGTCCCAAGGCCATGGGCATCATCGACAATGAGTCGGGTGCCAAAGCGGCGCTTGAGTTCTGCGAGCTCGGGAAGTGGGGCCAGATCTCCTTCCATGGAGAACACCCCGTCGGTGATGATGGCAGTGCTCTTTTCTGGCTTGATCCCAGCCAGGATTTCTTCGCAGCCAGTCACGTTCAGGTGCTCGTAGCGCCTGATCCGGCAGCGACTGATCATCACGCCCTCATAGATTGAGGCGTGGTTGCTGATATCCATCACCGCAACGTCGTCGCGCTGCATCAGCGCGCCAAGCATGGCGAGGTTGGTCTGGTATCCGGTGGTTAGAACCGCCGCGGCTTCTTTTCTCAAGAAGCCGGCCAGACGTTCTTCGAGCATCTCGTGGAGTACCAGGGTGCCATTGAGGAAGCGGGAACCTGAACAAGAGGTCCCAAACTGATGGATCGCTGCCGCTGCTGCTTCCCGGACCTTGGGATGGGTGGTGAGCCCCAGATAGTTGTTGGAGCCCAGCATCAGTCGTGGTTTGCCGTCGATGATGACTTCTGTCCCCTCCGAATCGGAGATGGTCAGGAAGTAGGGGTAGAAGCCCATCGCTTTGGCGTCGTTGCTTGCGGTGTAGTCGCGGCAGCGCTTGAACAGGTCGGCCATGAATGATCCAGCAGAGGGAAGAGGCGCGAAGGTAGCGAATCTGCCTTGCTGCGGTCAAGAACCCGCCGCTCGGACTGGCTTGCGTCCGGGTTCCTGGCGCCGGATCGCTCCGATGCCTGCTAGAACGGTGAGGATGCTTCGCTGTACTCAGCGCGCTTGGCTTCCCGTCCTGTGCCTTCTGCTGCTGCTACCTGCCTGTAATGGAGAGGACTCTGTGGCAGCGGATGCTGCCCAGTTCGGGGCAAAACGGTCTCCTTTAGCTCCTGTTGAAACCTCGCTCAGGGACAAGCAGAGCTGCCCGGTAGAACTTCGTTTGCGGAACACCGAGGGGCCCCTGGTTGGCCTTGCTGTCGAACTCAGAGCAATGCATCAGGTCGATGAGCGCAGCTGGCGCTCTCGCCAGCAGCAGGATCACCGCAGCGATGCGCAGGGTCAGGTTTCGGCGGCCTTGGATTGTGGTGCCCGACTGTCCCTGTTTGCCTCGGGATGGATGTGGCGCAATCCCCCCGAATCCCTCCTTATTGAGCAGGGAATGGCGCCGATTGATGTGTTGCTTATCCCAGAGTTGACCGTTCGCCTGTTTGTTCATGGTGGGGATGGTCCGGCACCCGAAGACCCGCGCTTTCATCGACCGGGCGATGAGCAGGGGCAATCGATCCCCTATGGGGGACTGTTCATCGAGGGGGTGAGCCGTTCCCAGGTGGTTGGTGAGATCCGCAGTGCCAATCTGCCCCCGCGGGCCTGGCGTCCGGCGCGCAGCGATCAGGTTGAAGACATCAGTCCAGGTTTGATGGAGGCGGTCGTGGTGCTCGGTGATATTCGGCACAGTTGGGTTGAACTGGCAGATTCCCTGGAGTCGGAGGTTGAGGGCGTCGTCTGTATCGCTGATGGTAAGCGGGCCGGAGCCTGTCGGCGGGTGCAGGGCATGTGGCGTTGCCCCTGCGGGCCGCCGGCATCCGTCGCTCTGTATGGACCGCGCTGGCAGATCGCCGTGGTGCGGCCTTTGCTGGGCGCTGAACTGCGGGTCGAGAAGTTGCCGCCCAGCGAGGAGCTGTGTTTGGGTTTTCCAGCGCTTCGGCCTGGTGACCATCGATTGGTCGCCCAGCCGGCAGGAGTCTCTGGAGGCCTATTGCTGGGAGGCTTGCCGGTGACCGTGACGCCCGGGCGTGATCTTTGTCTCCGCTTGCCTCGCGATGAGGCGGTTGAGTTGCGCTTAGAAGGGCCTGCTGCAGGCACCTGGACCTTGACCTCTCAGGGCCAGGGCCGTCTCGATCTTTCCACTCCTTGAAGGTCCTGTAGACTAACCGGGGGCGCCATCCTGTCGCCTACAAGAGCGCGCCTCTGATGGCGCTTTGAGCTCTGTGGAGAGGGAACTGCAATGAGCGACAATGACCGGCCCAGGTGGGCCTTGATCCTTGGTTCGAGCAGCGGCTTTGGCGCGGCTACGGCGACCGCGCTGGCCGACGACGGTATCCATGTCTTTGGGGTGCATCTTGACCGTCGAGCTACCCTTCCCGATGCCGAACAGGTGGTCGCTGATGTACGCTCCCGTGGGGTGCAGTGTCACTTCTTCAACGTCAACGCAGCCGACGCGGCTAAGCGGGAGCATGTGCTGGATCAGCTGGAGGCCCAGCTTACGGCTGATGGTGGCACCCTGGCTGTCTTATTCCATTCGCTGGCCTTCGGCTCGCTGTTGCGTTTTGTGCCCTATGAGGGGGAAGACGGTCCGGTCGTGAATCCGAAGCAGATGGCGATGACCCAGGATGTGATGGCCAACTCCCTGGTCTACTGGACGCAGGGTGTTATTCAACGTGGGATGATGGAGCGGGGTGGCCGAATCTTTGCCATGACCTCTACCGGCTCCCATGAAGTCAGTCCAAGCTACGGGGTGGTCTCAGCAGCCAAAGCTGCCCTTGAGGCGCAT
>DJIF01000007.1 GCA_002433485.1 Deltaproteobacteria bacterium UBA6601 | reverse complement strand
TGGAACGGCACCATTCATTACCTGCTTGGCAGCACTGAAGATGATTCTGACCAGGACGGCTTTCTGGCCTGTGATTCCTACGTTGGTCCTGATCCCAACCTGGCCGGGGGAGACTGCAACGACGACACGGCTCTGGCCAGCCCAGGCGTGATTGAGTCGCTCTTTTCTGGCAACTGTTCTGATGGCCTGGACAATGACTGCGATGGGGCTTTTGATCAGGCTGACTTCTCCTGTCAGCTCATCAACCCACCACCGATCATTCCGCCACTGGGGCTTTAGGCCTCGGCCCTTAGCTTACCCGCGCGCGTCGTGGCTCCTCGCCGGGCTCAGGGACAGCCCGCAAGGCCGTTGCAGTCAACGATCTGGCCGCTGGGCCAGTGGATCTTGGCGACGAAGTAGTTGGTGTCTTCTCCTGACATCTGGAAGTTGTAGGAGTTGACCAGGGTGCCATTGAGGTAGATCTGTACGGTGACGTCGTTGGCCGGAGTGTAGGTCTGAGTGTTCGGGTAGTCGTGCACAAAGACCTGATACCAGCCGTCATAAGGGGACAGTGCCGGGTCGACGATGTTGATGTTCTCAGGTCCCAGGCCATTGATGTCGTCGAGGTCCAGAGCCGGATTATCGTTGCCTCCGCTCGCTCCCCAATCGGGGTTGGTGTTGGCGAAGTGGCAATCGTCGGCGCTGCCTGTGCCCGGATAGATGGCAGGGCCGTTGTCGGTCCACTGGCCCTGGGGACGGACCAGGTGCAGGTCCATGTCATCGGGATTGGCCCAGAACAGCTCAATGCGGAAGTTCTCGTTGGGTACGGCTTCGATGTTCTGTGTGCAGCTGTCACTCTGCCCGCTGCTATTGGTCACGGTCAGATCACCTCGGTAGGTGCCGGCCAGATCGATGAACAGTGATGGGGTTGGTGAAGACGGATTGTCGAGGCTCGCCGCCGAGCCGTTGGCCGGAGTCAGAGTCCAGTTGAAGGTGAGCGGCAGGCCGTCTGCATCGTAGGAGCCGCTGCCGTCGAAGTTTTCGCTGACCAGGGTAGTGGTGATCTTGTCGGCTGCACAGACTGCCTGGGGCCCTTTGCCCAACTCTCCGGGATTGGCGGTGCCGATCAGAGGAATGACCTTAGGCTGCTCATCGGGGTCGTTGCTCTGGATGTGAATCTCTGCACCCCAGGTGCCCTGGTGCTGAGGGCTGAAGCGAACTGTGAAGTAGCCGGCTTCACCGCTCTCGAAGTCGCTGTTGGCGACGCTCCCGGGAGTCAGGCTGAACTGCTCAGGGGTGGCACCAAGTAGCTGTACTTCTGCGATGTTGAGCAGGCCCGGACCGGCGTTGCCAACGGTCACCTCGAAGGGGTCAGACTGGCGGCCAACCTCTACCTCCCCAAAGTCGAGCACCTGGGGATTGGCGTAGATGTCGGGGACTGGGTCCCCCTCGCCGGCACCCACGATGGCGATGAACAGGGGGTCTCCGCTGGCCTCTTCTGCTTCACAGTTCCAGTTCAGGTCGTGCTTAACTACCAGGTACATATCGTCTTCAATGGGGCTGCCGAACAGCGGGGAATAGTGCAGCAGGAAGTCCAGGGCCGAGCCGGGCGCCAGAGTTCCTGCGCCGGGAGCCGGGCCGTCCTGGCCGGACAGCAATCCAAGCTCTGGATCGACTTCCACTCGGGTCTCATTAGCGAGTTCGCCGTTTTCGTCGAAGCTGGCCTTGGCCAGATAGATGGAGCAAATCTCCAGGGAAGCATTGCCGGGATTGGAGATTTGCACCTCGATGTCCTTGAAAGTACCCGTGGACACCGCGCCGAAGGCGAATCGAGAGCTGCTCAGATCGCCTTCTACGAAGCCGTACTCTCCTGGCCAGGCGATGGCGAAGTCGGCCTGTAGTCGGTTAAGTGAGGTCTCGCTGCAGGCTCCCAGCGCCGCTGCGTAGAGCACGGCCAGACCGACGATGAGGATAGTTCGTGGTGGAGAGTGGAGCTGAGACATGGCGACCTCGCGGTTGCTGAACTCTGCGAGACCTCAAGGGCCCGCACGAGCCTCGGACGAAAACGATTGTGAATCTGGATGTGGCGGTTGGTTGGCCACAATCTACTCGCGATAGTGAACATTTCAATTACAAAATGCAGACGTTTTCTTGACAAAGCTGTTGCTGGTCAATTTCGCAGGCTTGTTTAACCCGTGTGGAGCTGAGCCTGGGAAGGGCCAACAAGGCGCGCCGCTTTAGTCGCTGGTCGTAATTTCACCCTGCTGTCCGGCAGCCTCACTGGCGCTCAGCGCGGGTTGCTGAGCCTGGAGCCCGATCTGTTCCATCAAGAAGGCGTAGTTGCGGCTGTAATGGTCGGCGTTCTGGTCGATGGTAACCGCTCCTCGGTGCCCTGAATCCCCCTGGACATGGAGCAGAATCGGTTGTTCTTTGCCCAGGTCCTGGTCCGCTGCTCGAACCGCCGCGGCGAACTTGCGGGCATGGGCCGGGTCGGTGCGGGCGTCATTCTCGCTGCCGGTCACGAGAATGGCTGGGTAATCAGCTGGTGCGGTGTTGTGGTACGGCGAATAGGCGCGGATGTGGGGGAACATCTCAGGGTCGTCGGCGCTGCCGTACTCTTCGGTCCAGATGTTGGCCAGACCGAGCTTGTGAAAGCGGATCATGTCGGCCAGTGGCACCTGGCAGAGAACGGCGGCGAACAGCTCGGGACGTTGGGTCACAGCGGCGCTTACCAGCAGTCCACCGTTGCTGCCCCCGGCGATGGCCAGGCGGTCGCGGTGGGTCCAGCCTTCGCGTTCCAGCCACTCCGCTGCGGCGATGAAATCGTCGAACACGTTCTGTTTGTGTTCGCGCATCCCCGCTTCGTGCCAGGCGCGACCGTACTCACCGCCACCGCGCAGGTTGGGAATGGCGATGCCGCCACCATTTTGTACCCAGACCGCTTTTACCGTGGAGAACCGTGGCGTGATCGACACATTGAAGCCGCCATAGCCGGTGAGCAGGAAAGGTACCGAGCCGTCCCGTGGGGCGTCTTTGTGGTGCATGACAAAAATGCTGACTTCGGTTCCGTCGGCGCTCGGGTAACTGTGCTGAGAGACCACCAGATCGCTGGGGTCGATGTCGATGGGGGATGCCTTGTACAGCTGCAGCTCGCCAGTCTCTGCTGCAAAGCGATAGATAGCCCGGGGGTGGGTAAAGGAAGAAAAAGCCAGCCAGACTTCAGGCTGGCTCCAGTAGCCCCAGGTGGAGGCCGTACCGATGGTTGGCAGCGGGACCGAACCCTGGCTCTGCCCGGCTTCATTGAGGATCTCGATGCGGGTTGCTGCTTTGTGCAGGTACCTGGCGTAGAAGCGTCCGCCTATGCCCTGAAAGGATGCCAGCCGGTCTTCCCGTTCAGCAATGAATTCGGTCCAGTACTCTCGCCCCAGCTGTGCTGTGTCGGTGCGCAAGACCCGGTAGTTGGGCGCCTGCCAGTCGGTCGAGATATAGACTTTGTCATTGAGAACCGTGGCTGAGTACTGGTCTTCCATCCCGGTCACCAGCGCCCGCCGCTCATCGGAGCCGACTTGTTGCAGCCACAGCTCGGTCTTATTGAACAGTGACCGCTGGATTATCAGCCAGCGTCCGTCTTCGCTTACCGATACGCTATTCCAGGTCTCTTTGACCTCATCATCATGGGCGACCAGCAGGTCTTGCTCAGCGGCGGTGCCCAGGCGATGGAACCAACCGCGGTGCCAATAGTGATGCTCGCCCTCGGGGACCTCTCCAGCGAGGGGCTTGGAGCTGTAGTAGAAGCCAGAGTTGTCGTGTAGCCAGTCGACGGCTCCCTGTCGCCAGCCCTGCAGGCTGTCTGGCAGCACCTCTAGGGTGTCGAGGTCAAGGACTGAGATGACCGGGTTCTCGTCCCCGGCACGGGCCTTGCCAAAAGCGGCGTAGCGGCAGTCTGGTGAGGGCGTAAAGCTGGCTAGGCTCTCGGTTTCTTCCCAGCTGTTGGGGTCGAGAATGACTCGCGAATCACCCTCGCTGCTCTCCCTCATGTGCACCACCCACTTGTCTTGATCGGCGCGCTTCGTGCGATAAATGATCCGCTCGGATAGCAGGCAAGGTTCTGGAGTGCCCTCGTCGTCGTAGCGCCAGAGTTGCTGAAAACGCTGGTAGAGCCTCTCGCGCTGAGTCAGGCTATCCGTATAGCGTCGGAAGTCCTCGTTACGGGCCTGGGTCCATTCCTGCACCGCTTCACTGGTTGCGTCTTCCAGCCACAGATAAGGGTCCTCGACCCGCTGCCCGTGGAGCTCGTAGCCGGTGTTCTGGCGTTCTGCGAGGGGGCTGAGTTTGCTCGCGTCGGCTGGTGGTACTCGCTGGGAGGGGCATCCCAACAGGCTGAGGCTGAGGGTCAAGGAGAGCAGGCAGAGTGAGGAGTGCTTCAAGGGCATGGTGGCTCCAGCAGGGAAGGGGACGGCAGCATTGACTGCTGGGCTGCGCCCGTCAACATTGGGTCGGTTAAGGGAAGAGAGGGGAGCGATGGAAGAGCTCAGCGAGGAGCAGAGTCAGCAGCTACAAGTAGCCCTCGAAGGCCTGCTGGTTGCGCTCCAGGATGACCTTGAGCGCAGTGCTGCCGCCGGTCAGGCTGTAGATCTTGATCAGCCCATTGGCCGTCTGTCTCGAATGGACGCCCTACAGCAGCAGAAGATGGTGCAGGCCCAGCGCGCGCGGGTACAGCTCCGGCTGGGGCAGGTGAAAGCGGCCCTGGCTGCTTTTGGGCGGGATGAATATGGGGAGTGCCGACTGTGTGCAGAACCCATCGGCTTTAAGCGCTTGAGTGTGCGTCCAGAGGCGCCGTTCTGTGTGCAGTGCAGGAGTCGGGCGGAACGGTCCTGAGTTCGACTCCAGGGTGCCCCAGAGGTGGGTCACCGACCTGCAGAGCGGTCGCGCTGTGGGAAAGGCAGGCGAAGTGGTGGCTCCTGGAGAGGCAGCTTCCCACAGAGTTGCGAGCCAGGAGTAGTCCAGATGGCCAATTCTTTGGGGCCATCCATCAGGGTCGGTCCTGGTCCTACCAGGCTGCTTCGGTCAATTAGGGCCCGAAGTTCGAAGTCAGGGTGGTCAAGGAGTTGCACGGGCAGGGGTAAGTCAGCCCAGCGCAGGCCATCCTCATAGCGGGTGATGGCGACCAGACGGTCGCCCTTGATGGCGAGCTGTTCGCTGACAGCGGCACCGGTCAAACGCACCGCCTGATGCCCGGGCCCACTGCCCCCGAAACCGAGAATGGTGGTGGGGCCGGCGTTATTGTTCAAGGCGGCCAGACGCCGCCGGTAGCTCCACCACTGGCCGTCGCCGTAGCCATCCAGGGTCAGCTCCTCCTGGGCCAATATCACTTCTGCCCCGCAGTCGCTGAGCGTCTCCCAGGCCAGCTCTCGGGCCTCAAAGTAGGCGACCCTGCGGGCATCGGCGCGCATCCAGCCCCACTGCCGGTCGGTAGCTGACTGCAGGCCGAAGCCGCTGCGCTCAGCGTCGATCTCCTGCCAGAAGCGAACAAAGGTGTTGTCGCTCTCCTGCTCGGGGCTGGCTGTCTCAGCTGGGGGCGCGCTGAGCCCGTGATGGTAGTCGGCCGCAATCCACAGCGCGGTGCAGATAAACAGCAGGCTGACCGCTGTCTGCAGCCGCGTTGGTAGCTCCCACCAGCCCAGCAGGGCTGGGATCATGAGCGCCGGTCCCAGGCTGAGCAGGAAGCGCTCATCAAGGCTGCTGAAGATGCCCAGCAGCACGATTGCGTGGGTGGCGGTGGCGATGAGGCCGAGCTGCCATCCCAGCGCCCCACGGCGCAACCAGTGCAAGCTCAACAGCAGTCCCAGCAGCAGCAGAGCAGGGGACAGGTACGACCAGGTGAAGTGCAACAGGTACCAGTACAGGGACTCAAGCTGCAGGTGTTGGCTGGGCCCCAAGGCCTTAGTCAAGGCCTTAAGGGCGGTCTCAATGCCAGCGCTCCAGGAGGTGGGCGTGAAGCTGGTCGAGGGATCGAGGGGGCCGCCGAAGCTGGTGGATAGGGTACGGGTCCATGAGCCTGAACTTGAGCGCCAGAAGGACAGCAGACCTGCGCTGCAGCTGAGCAGCGCTAGGCTGCTGGCGAGCAGGCGGTTGCGTAGAGCGCGGCGCGGGTTCATAGCCGCTGCTTCGGGTCGGACCAGGGCGACTCCCAGCACCAGCGGTGCGATGAAGGCGAGGACGCTCCATTTGCTGAGCGCGGCGAGGACGAAAAACGTACCTGCGCTCAGCCCTGCGAGCAGCGGTCGTCGTTCTTGTCCCATGGCCAGCGCTGCCAGCCCACTCCACAGTAGGGCCGCCATGGGCAGGTCAAAGTAAAAACATAGCGCCGCCGCGTGGTGCGCTGGCAGCAGCAAGGCGCAGAGGCCGGCGGCCACGCTCAGGCGGGGTTCTCGCCACAGCCCATGAAACAGTAGGGCGCAGGCCAGGGCTAATAACAGCAGCCAGATCAGGCCGGACCGGTGAATGCTCGCTTCGTCGTGGCCGACAACGAAGCCGAGCAGCGCGGTGGTTGCAGGTACCAGGGGCGGGTAGTCGCGGTCTGCACTGAGGAACCATGAGCTGAGCTCGTCCAGCTCAATGTCGAGCAGGTCCTCAGCTAGCTCAAGGCGCAGAGCATGGTGGCTCCACTCCACCCCGCTGCGTGCCGAGTGGAACTGGGCTCCGTCATAGGGGCGAAGCAGCACAATGGTGAGTAGACAGAGCGCCGCCGCGCAGGGCCCCAGGAGCAGGCGTAATGAAGCTGTTCCCGGTCGCCGAGCCAGCCCTGATCTCACCTCGCGGCTCGGCCTTGTGGGCGGCCTTTAGCGCTGCGCTTTCGTGCCCACTTGCCGTATGAGGGTCCAGGTGGCACCAGGGCGTCCTGATGGTGGCCGATGAGGTCGCTGTATCCCCAGGCATTCAGGGCCTCTCGCACGTGCGGCCATTGCTCCTGCTTCCAGAAGAACAGCAGGGCGTGCTGCCGCGAGCGTTCCTTGTCGCCACGCGCCACATAGATCTTCTCGTGGGTGAGTGGGTCCTCACCGCTCAGATAGGCGGCGGTGGCCAGGGTCGCTGGGGTGGGCAGGAACATCTGGACCTGGCGAGGTCGTAGACCGGTGCGCTTCATGTAGCGGGCCAGCTCGATGCACTGGCGGGGGCCCACGCCGGGGTGGGCGCACTGGAAGTAGGGCACCACAAACTGCTTCTTGCCGAGCTTCTCGTTGGCCTGCTTGAAGCGTTCCATGAAGTTTTCAAAGTACTGGATGCCGGGCTTCCGCATCTGCCGGAGCACATCGTCTGAAACGTGCTCTGGCGCTACGCTCAGCTGGCCGGGAACGTGGTGCTCGACCAGCTCTTCGACGAAGCGGGCGTCCAGATCAGCCAGATCGTAGCGAATGCCCGAGTTGACGTAGACCCGGCGCACTCCGGGTATCTTGCGCGCCTTGCGCAGCAACCGCATGTAGGGGCCATGGTCGGTCCCGTAGTGCTTACAGCGCACCGGGTGCAGGCAGCTGACGCGGCGGCAGACCTTCTCAGCTTCGGGACTGGTGCAGCGCATGTGGAACATGTTTGCTGTGGGGCCACCGAGGTCGCTGATGATGCCCTTCCAGCCCTTGCGCTTGCTCATCCCCTTGATCTCGCGCAGGACGCTGTCCTCGGAGCGGCTGGTGACGTCCTTGCCCTGGTGGATGGTCAATGCGCAGAACGAACAGCCACCAGAACAACCCCGGTTGACCGCTATGGAGCCGTTCATGCTCGCCAGGGCTGGGATTGGGGCCCGGTACGAAGGGTGGGGGGCCTGAGTAAAGGGCAGCTCATGGAGCCGGTCCAGTTGCTCGGTGGTCAGGGGCACTGAGGCTGGGTTCTGGACCAGTACCCTGGCACCGTGCCGTTGGGTGAGGACCTTGCCGCAGTGGGGGTTGGACTCCCGATAAACCAGCGCGGTGGCGCGGTTGAACTGCAGCGGCTCGGAGCGACATTCATCGAAGCTGGGCAGCTCGACTCGGATCAGGTTTGTGGGTAGCTGGTCTTTGGCGCCCAGCGCGTAGCACAGCCCTGGGATGTCGCGGCAGTCTTCAATGCTCTTACCCGCCTTTAGCCGGCGAGCCACCTCAACAATGCTGTGCTCAGCCATTCCGTATGCGAGCAGGTCTGCCTTGGAGTCCAGCAGAATGGAGGAGCGCATGCGGTCCTGCCAGAAGTCGAAGTGAGCGAAGCGTCGCAGCGAGGCTTCGATGCCCCCAATGATCACCGGGGTGCCCTTGTACAGACCTCTGAGACGGGCGGTGTAGGGGATCGTGGCCCGATCGGGGCGCAGGCCCGCTTGGCCGGCAGGGCTGTAGGCGTCGTTGCGTCGCGGGCGTCGCGCAGAGGTGTAGTGGTTGACCATGGAATCCATGTTGCCGGCGGTCACGCCGAAGAACAGCCGCGGCCGACCAAGCACCTGGAAAGCGCGCGGATCTTCCCAGTCCGGCTGAGCGATGATGCCAACGCTGAAGCCGTGGTCCTCCAGCCAACGACCAATGGCCGCGACTCCCCATGCAGGGTGGTCTACATAGGCGTCACCTGTGACCAGGATGATGTCCCGAGGGACTCCATCGCACTCGTCCAGGCTCATGGGAAGGGGGTTGGCCATGGGGCTCAATAGCCGATGCAGGCCCGACAGGGAAGGAGAAAGCTCAGTAGCGCTCGCTCCCTGAGCTGATCGGGTAGCCGGCGCTGAGCCAGCCGTAGTAGCCCTCGTCGAGGACCGCCGCCTGGCTGAAGCCTGCCGCCAGAAGGCTGTCGACAGCATCTCCGGAGAGAGTGTGAGGGCAGCCACAGTAGGTCACGATCCAGCGATCATGCGGCAGTACCGCGATGGCCTCTTCCATCCGGTAGAACGGTGCGCTGATGGCACCGCTGATGTGCTCGGTCAGGTAGTCAGAGCCGGGTCGGGCGTCGAGGATGATGAATTCCTGGCCGGCCAGCAGCGCGTCATGCACTTCCGACATGCTCACGAAGCGTCCGTCGCGTAGTTGGTCCGAGAAGTCCGCTGCTGGGCCGCCGGCACCGATCAGGTGGTCGCTGAGATCAGGCTGGAATGGTGGTACCTTGCTGTCTTCGACCGGGGTAGCCCAGCTTCGCAGCAGGGCTACCAGATTGTAGCGCTCCTGCTCGCTGAGGACAGCCTCCCAGGCGGGCATGGTGGTGCCGGGCCGACCCTTGTTGATCGCGTGCAGCAGGAAGCCGTCGCTGGCCGCCTCAAGGAACCATGGATTGGCGACGCTGGAGACGCTTCCGCCCTGACCGTCAGGGCCGTGGCAGTTGGCGCAAAGTTGCTGGTACTGGGGTTCGGCGGTCTGCGCATCACCGCTGACCACGATGTCATCCAGACCACTGAGCTGGAAGGCGCCAAAGCGGCGCAGCCAGGCGATGATGTCGGTGATGTCGGCGTCGCTGAGGGGGCCGCCGTAGTCAAAGGCCCAGGCGGACATCGGGGTACCCGGTCGGCCGTGCCGGATGGAGCTGTGCAGGAACTCATCGCTGGCCGCCGCCAGGAAGCTGGCGTTGCTCAGGGCATTGGCCTGATCTGCGGCATAGCCCTGCCCCTGATCGCCGTGACACATCCCGCAGTACTCGAGCCACAACTCAGCTCCGCGCAGTTGGGCATCGCTAAAGGGAATGCTGTCATCGTCATCGCCAGCGGAGTCGTCATCATCGCCAGCGGAGTCATCATCATCACCAGCGGAGTCATCGTCATCGCCAGCGGAGTCGTCATCATCTGGGCCGCCGTGATCATCTGCGCTGTCGTCATCGTCGGCTGGCCCATTGATGCCGGGGCAAGCGCTAAGCAGCTGCATGCCTCCAACTGCGAGCATCAAGGCAAACACCAGCCGGCGAGGCCGGGTTGCAGTGGTGGGTTGATCCCGTTCCATCTATCTGACCGTAGACCAGCTGCTCGGTGGGTGCCAATACTGAGCCGTTAAGCTTGCTGCTGTAAATCATCGTCTCAAGCCGGTCTGTCGTGGACGAGGCCACCAAGTTGGGCGAGACTGTGGAGTGTTGCCAGCGTCGCCTCGTTGCCTGCCCGGGATTCGAGTCGAGCCCCCATCGTCGTTCAAAGGTTGCTGCTATGACTCGATGTTCGCTCTTTCTAGCCTGGTTGGTGGGAACCGCCCTCGCCTTGTTGCCGCAGGTGGCTGCTGCTCAGGGAGGACCTAATAACTTTGGTTACAGCTGGGATCCTGTGGCGGTTGATTTCGTGACCCGTCCTTCCAGTAGCTCGCCTCTTACCTTTTCGTCGACTGACGATGGGGAAGCTACGGTGACCTTGCCGGCGAGTTGGGATGACGATGGCGACGGGGCTGCGGATTTTCCCTATTACGGCGCCAGCTATTCAACGATGATCGTTAGCACCAATGGTGCAGTTGGCTTTGACCCGAGCCAGACTCAGCTGACTTATGTCAACGTTTGTTTGCCAGCCAATTCGACAACTTCTCCTGAACTGCTGGTGTTCTGGGACGATCTGAATCCTGGAGTTGGTGGCAGCATCTATGCCTGGCATGACATCACCGGGGGAGCGGACCGCTATATCGTCTCCTGGGAGGGAGTGGCCCACTATGGCGGTAGCAGCATGTCTGGGTCGACCTTCCAGCTCCACCTCTATCCCAGCGGAACCATCGAGATGCACTATGTGGATCTCGATTTTAACAATGCAACCTGGGATCAGGGGCTTAGCGCTACCATTGGCATTCAGGACATCTCAACCACCAATGCTGATCCCCTTCAGTACTCCTGTAATACCGCTACCACTTTAGAGGGAACTGGTCTGCGGTTCTCTACCTGCGAAGACCTGGATCTTGACGGTCATGGGGCTGTGGTCTGTGGAGGTGATGACTGCGATGATGGGGATGACGCCATCAATCCGGACGCCGCTGAGGTCTGTGATGGTGGCATTGATAACGACTGCGACGCCAGCACCGACGAGAATGTCGACGCCGATGGCGACGGTCAGAGCATCTGTGGGCAGGCCGGTGATGGCAGTGACGGCGACTGTGATGACAGCGACACCACGGTCCTCACCGGTGGCACCGAGCTCTGTGACGGCCTCGACAACGATTGCTTGAACGGCCCTGATTTTGATGCGGCCGGTGAGGCCGATGCCGATGCCGACGGTTTCGTTACCTGTAGCCCATACGTTGGAGCCAATACAGCCCTGGACGGTGGCGACTGTGACGACAATGACCCGCAGAGTTTCCCGGGTAATCCTGAGGTCTGTGATGGCGCCGACAATGACTGTGACGGCAACTTGCCGGCCATTGAGTCCATTGATGCGGATGGCGACAGCTCCCCTGACTGCTTTGATTGTGACAATGCGAATGCAACGATCTATCCGGGTGCTGCTGAACTCTGTGACGGCCTGGACAATGACTGCGATGGCCAGCTTCTGTCGGGTGGAAATTCAGGAACAGTCAACTCGCTGACCACGACCTTTGCCGCTGGAAATGGCTCCTCGGGCAACATCTTTGAAGTGGAGGTCCTGCAAGACCTCTCCATTACCAGTTTTGATGGTCATCTGACCTCGTCGGGGAGCGGCACGGTGGATGTCTATTGGAAGCTGGGTACTGCGGCCGGCTCCAATACCACGCAAGGGGACTGGACCTTCCACGAGCAGGTCAGTGTTGTTGTTCCCGCTGGTCAAGCCAGCGGTACCCCGACCCCTGTGCCCTTGACCATCCCGCTTGAGCTGAGCGCTGGTGAGACCTACAGCATCTACTTCTACAGCAGCCTGGGCATTCGTTATACCACCGGGACTTCGCTGAGCACGGTTGCTGCCCAGGACAGCAACCTGATCATCTACGAGGGATATGGCTGCGGCGCTAGCTTTAGCTGTACCTTTACGCCGCGGGTCTGGAACGGCACCGTCCACTATTTGATTGGCAGTGCGGAAGAGGACGCGGATCAGGACGGCTTTGTTACCTGCGCTCCTTATGTGGGCTTGGATCCATCTCTTTCAGGTGGTGACTGCGATGATAACGATGGATTGATCTATCCAGGGGCTACGGAGCTGTGCGATGGAATCGACAATGACTGTTCCAACGGGCCCGACTTCGATGCTGCTGGTGAGGTTGATGGGGATGGCGACGGGGACCTGAGCTGCAGTGATTGCGATGACAATGATAACCAGCGCTATACCGGTAATACTGAAGTCTGCGATGGGGTCGACAATGACTGCGACGGTAGTGTTCCGGCCATCGAGACCATCGATGCAGATGGCGATACGTCGCCCGACTGTTACGACTGTGACAGCGCTGACCCCACGGTTTATCCGGGGGCTACCGAGATCTGTGATGGGCTGGACAACGACTGCGATGGTCAGCTGCTGACCGGAGGCTCGGCGGTGCCCAACGCTCTGACTACTACCTTTGCATCTGGTAGTGGCTCGTCGGGCAACATCTTTGATCTGGATGTGTTGGAGACCATCTCCATTACCGGTTTTGATGGTCATCTGACCTCGTCGGGGAGCGGTACGGTGGATGTCTATTGGAAGCTGGGCACTGCGGCCGGCTCCAATACCACCCAGGGGGACTGGACCTTCCACGAGCAGGTCAGTGTTGTTGTTCCCGCTGGTCAGGCCACCGGTACGCCGACCCCTGTGCCCTTGACCACCCCGCTTGAGCTGAGTGCTGGTGAGACCTACAGCATCT
>DJIF01000078.1 GCA_002433485.1 Deltaproteobacteria bacterium UBA6601 | reverse complement strand
CCCACATCGATACTGCCGTCGCAGTCATCATCCACCGAGTTGCAGACCTCGGTCGCGCCGGGAAAGACCAACAGGCCGCTCGCCGGGTCGTCGTCGCAGTCCAGGCAACTGAGCACCAGATCACCATCGGCATCGACTTCGCCGCCCAGGGCGGCGGTGGCCGGATCGCAGTCGTTGTCGATGCCATCGCACAGCTCCCCGCTGCCGGCAAAACGCAGCGGGTTGGCGTCGTCGCAGTCCAGCTCGCACTCGCTGAGGCCATCGCCGTCGTCATCCAGCTCATCGCCACCGAGGCTGCCATCACAGTCATTGTCGGCGCCGTCGCATAGCTCGGGAGCCCCCGGGTAGATGGCGCCGTTGCTGTCGTCACAGTCACTGGGATCCGGACCGTAGCCGGCTGGCATGTCGCAGGCGTCCTGGGTCAACCACAGGCCACCGACCCCATCGCCATCATTGTCCAGGTACCAGGTACTGGCGGCCGGAGCGTCCTCGTCCAGTTCCCCATCGCAGTCATCATCTGCGCCATTGCACAGCTCAGTAGCACCGGGATAAACCGCGCCGTCCAGGTCGTTGCAGTCATCCGCGTTGCCCACGTAGCTGTCCGGAGCCTGGCAGGCCTCCTCGCTGAGAAGCTGACCACCATAACCATCAGAGTCGGAGTCCAGGTGCCATAAAGCGGCATCAATTGCCTCATCGTCTACCGACCCATTGCAGTCATTATCGAGACCATCGCAGCGCTCAATGGCGGCCGGGCTGATGGCCGGATCGCTGTCGTCGCAGTCGCTGCCGCCATCGGCACCATCCACAAAGCCGTCGCCATCGGCATCGACGCCGTCGGGTCGTGGGCCTGCGCTGTCATCATCGTCATCATCGTCTGCGCTGGAGTCATCATCATCGTCTGCGCTGGCGTCATCATCATCGTCAGCGCTGGCGTCATCAGCAGCAGCGGCGAAGGGCAGGCAGAGCCCGGCATTGCTCCTGCCCTGCCCCTCAGGGCAGGGTTCAACCACCTCGCAGGCGGGCAGCATGACCAGGTTCACAAGAATCAGTAGCAGATGCCCCAGAGCCTTCATGTCAACCTCCCTGCTGCCCCAAATGAGGAGCCAGCCATGCTGCGCCGCGGCTGATAGAGAAATCCCCGTAACCTGGGTCGCCCACGCCAACGCAACGGTACCAGCATAGCCGCTTATGGAATTAGCCCGCGCAGCGCACATCAGAACCAAAACCGGGGTCTGGCTGAACCGCCAGACCCCGGTTGGGAAACTCCGCTAAGCCGGAGCCACTAGAAGCCATTCTTCGACTGGGCGACGATGAGGCCATTCGCCTCAAGAGCGCTCAACTCGGTACCGCTAAGCCAGGCCTCAGGCCAGGACTCACCGCGAAGCTCCGACTCAATAAAGGCCGTAAGGAACTCCCGAGTGACGGACTTGGTAACCATAGGGTCATCGCTGCCCGAGGGGCAGAACAAGCAGGCCAGGCAGAAAGGGTTATCCAGAAAGGACATGTGGCTCGCGCCGAGCACATCGACTTCCATGGTCGGGCCAGTGGCGGCGCTGTAATAAGCCTGAAAGTTCTCACCGTCAGGGGCGCAGGCGGGTCCAAGACCACCAGAGACCGAGTTCACCGTCTCACCAACCAGCACCACCGGCACAGTGATGTCAGACATCAACTCGGGAGCCACCGAAGGATAGTCAGCAGGATTGCCGCCACCCGGAGGGCCCGAATCAACGGGATCGATCGCGAAAACCGCGTCGGGGCGGCTGTCCTCGGTGGCCAGCAGCAAGGAGACCTTGCCACCCATCGAATGACCTGCCAGAGCCAGTGCGGTCGGATCAGCAACGCCGCCAAGCACGGCCGGCCCCTCATCGAGCCAATCCAGCAAGGCCGCCAGAGATTCCTTCAGCTCAGTGTGCGTCGGTGAAGATAGAAAGTTCCCCGGAAAGCGCGGCAACAGCGCCACATAACCCCAGGAAGCCAGGTGCTCCCCGTAGCTGACATAGTCAACCGGCGACAGCTGAAAGCCATGGCTCAAGACAACCACCGGATAAGGACCGGAGCCATCGGGAAGATAAATGGTGGTGTCGAGACCCGCAGCAGACTCGTTCAATACGGTGAAGCTGAGGGAACCAGGACCAGCAGGGTCGGCTGGTGGTGCAGGCGGCTGCACGGTGTCATCACCATCTGAACTGGCGTCGTCATCGGCAGCGTTACCGTCGTCATCGGTATCCTCATCGGTGCCGTCCGCGCCACCATCATCAGAGCCACTGGCGTCGTCGGTGCCCGCGCCAGTGCCATCGTCGGTGCCCGCGCCAGTGCCATCGTCGGTGCCCGCGCCAGTGCCATTGTCGGTGCCCGCGCCAGTGCCATCGTCGGTGCCCGCGCCAGTGCCATCGTCGGACCCCGCGCCAGTGCTGTCAGAGCCATCATCCAGCTGCTCGCTGTCACCATCATCAGCGGGCTCACCGCTGCGATCCGCCGCATCAGCTGTCGTATTGGTACCGGCTGAAAAGCCACAACCTGCCGAGACCAGCAACATAAGGGCGACCAGGGTCACCGCCGCAAAGAAGGGGAGAGAAGAGAGAGAGGACCGTGCTCGAAGCATTATGTCTTTACCTTGAGAGAGGAAGGGAGGGGCAACGGACGACGGACATATATCGACCGCATGGTCGATATGCAAGGAAGCAAACGATTTTTCGTAGCTTGTGGATACGGACTAAGAGACGCCGCAAATACGCCTGACCTGAGCGACCACCTCAACACGCCGCCGATCCCTCGCCTGCACCTCAAACACAGGTGCGCCGAGAACCTGCTCGCTGAGCTCATGAATGGCGAAGTAGCTCAGATGGAGGCCGACAATACTCATCACCGTGTCCTTAGGATCGGAGCTGCTGAAGGCGCCGGCTTCAACCCCCTCCTCAATAAAAGACACTGCGGTCCGCAGCACATGTAAGAACAACGGCCCTCCGGGACCGGAAAAGAACGGCCCTCGGTCCATTGCTTCCCTGAACAACAGCCGCGCCGCGCGCGGCTCATCACCGAGATAGTCGGTAATCAGTCGACTCAAGCGATCCAGGCGCCCAACAAAGTCTTCAGTACCGCTGGCCGCTGACTGGACGAGTTCGCCAAGATTGCCGAGCACGTGGGTGAGTGCTTCCAGGTATAGGACCTCTTTACTGCCGAACCGGTGCAAGAGTGAGGACTTGCGAATGCCGGTCTCCGCCGCAATCCGATCCAAGCTAGAGGCCGCATAGCCGCGATCGGCAAAAGCAGTCACTGCCGCTGAGATCAAAACCTCGCGAGAGACCGGATTGCGCGGCCTTCCCGCACGCCGCTTACCAGGTTTACGGGTTGAGATAGGCATCACCTAGACCAATGAAGGAAGACATCCGCCGCAAGTTATCTACCAGCTGGGTGCTTAGTCAAAGTCCTGGTCGAGAAACTGCTACTTGTTGATCAGCAAAAATCTACCGAAGCCAACATTTTTTAAGATGATCACAGATCTTCTTTGACAATCGACCGAGCGGTGTATTATTAACTCAATACATGAATCGAGAGCATCTTGCCGTTGTCCTCTTGGTCGGCGTCTCAACCGCGCTAAGCGCCTGCACCGGGGCAACCCTCCCTCCCGCCCCGACAGGCTCGGCCGACGAGAACTCCCACCAGGAGGGCGACGGCACGCTCCCGACTCAGGGCGAAGACCTAGTCGACTGCACTGGCAACAGTAACTGCGACCAAGGCACATCTGACTCTACCGAGAGCGATAGTCCCAGCAGCTTTGCCCTGGCCTGCGCCGACAACGGCGCTTCCCAACAGCCGGCCAAACACCCCTTTGCACCGCTACCCGACACCTCTATGGGGCTGGTCAATAGCTCGACCAGCTTGGAAGAGATCCTCGAGTATGGGCAACTGGATTCAGCCTGTGACGACTACGAGGCAGACCCCACTGACCGGGCCGCCAAGCTCCGCTGTGGCAAGTCGATGTTCTTCTTTGAGACCTTTGACACCTTTGGTCTGCCAGGCTCGCTGATCCGCTACATGGTGGACAACTTCCCCGACCAGATCGGCACCGGCTTCTCGAAAATGGGGATGATTCCCAACCCATATTCCCCTGAGGGCTACCCGCTGGGACTATCGCCAACCGACAGCCCCGAACCAGACTCGCTGTCCTACACCTGCGCCAGCTGCCACTTTGGCCAGATGCCCGACGGCCGCTACGCAGTCGGCTATCCAAACCATCAATACGACTATGGTCGTCAGGTGCTCAGCCTGTTTTTGTTTCCGCAGCTGGTGAACCCCTTCGACAACAAAGAGCACGACCCGCTCGCGGTCGCGGCAATTCAGCCCATGGTCGATGTCTTCGACAATGACCTGTTCGTGCAGCTGGGCTTCGCCTGGGTGGGCATGGGGATGCTGGGCGCCGAAGCACCGGAAATCGGACCCGAAGTAGAGAACGCCTACGCTTCGTGGCGCCCTGGTACCCAGGACTTTATGCTCGCTCCGACACCCATCGATGACGGGGTCCACACGGTTCACAAGATCCAGCCCCTGTGGGGCATTCCCAACGCCGAACTCATCGAAGCAAGTGGCGCAGATGGGGCCTTCCTCGGCTGGTCCGGCGGTACTTACGATGTCCCCGACTTCCTACGTGCCTTTGTTGACCTCGGCTTTGGCAATGGCCATCTGTGGACCGACGACCGGCTGGAACCGCTAGCAGCCTATGTGGACTCCCTGAGGACGCCGCCCAACCTATCACCGAGCTCGGCTGCGGAGGTGGAGGCTGGCTGCCATGTATTTGAAGACGCTGGCTGCCTCAGCTGCCACAGTGGCGTTGGCGGAGCTGGACTACGGATCTACGACAGCGAAGAGGTCGGCACCGACTCGGCGATCACGCTATGGATGGATGCTGAAGGGGACGGACTGCCTCCCGCTGACATTCCGCAGCCTGACTTTGACATCACCCACGGCGTCAAGTCACCGCGACTGCTTGGCCTGTATTCCTTTGAACGATTTCTTCATAACGGCAGTCTGGACAGTCTCGAGCAGCTGTTCTGCCTGGAGCCGCGACCACCGGGGGGCCCGAGCCCATTTGGCAGCCATGGCCACGAGTTTGGCTGCGACTTGAGCGCCGCGGATCGACGCGCCCTCATCGCCTACCTCGAATCCCACTGACCGCGGCGACCCGCACAGCGGGCAGCAAGATCTCAGCAAGGACCTGCAAAGGTCCTCAAGCCCGCTGAAAAAGAATCAGATCCCGGTTCAGCACCGGGCCCAATCATAATGCCCGCAGCATCCTATATGCTGTGATCCATGCTTCAAAACAGACACCTAAAGCTAGTCCTCGCAGCGGCATTCCTGCTGCTGAGCGCCTGCACCCTTCCGAGTACCGCTGAACCAGAACCAGACCCGATCGAGGTCGACCCAGGGCTCGCACGCGCCTTAGACGGCAGCCTCGCAGAGATCTTGACGCAGGCTCCTGCTCCAGGGCTCACTGCCGCAATCCAATTCAGTGACGGCAGCCGCTGGAGCGGGGCGGCAGGGACAACCCATCCAGCGGATCATCCTGAAGGCCGCGCCATGGCAGCAGAGGACCGGTTCAATATCGCGTCCATCACCAAGTCCTTCGTCGGGGGTCTGGTGCTGAAGCTGGTCGATGAAGGACTGTTGAGCCTGGATGACAGTTTCGAGCGCTGGCTTCCCGGCGGTCACCCACGCGGCGCAGAGATCACGGTACAGCAGCTGCTACAGCACACCGCCGGGGTCCCCGGCTACATGATCCGCGCTCCCTTTCAAAACAACTACACCGCGTCCTGGACCGACGAGGAGCTGCTGGCCATCATTGATGGCCTGCCGCTGCTCAACGAGCCTGGCGCAGCATGGGCCTATTCCAACTCCCACTTCATCATGCTTTCCCTGATCGTCAGCGCCGCGACCGGGCAGCCCTGGCGCGAGGCCCTGCAGGAGCAGATTCTGCAGCCAAACGAACTGAGCCAGAGTCTCATGCCCGCAACCGCTGACGGCTGGGGTGACATCGTGCCCAGCTGGCTGGGTGACGAGCCCTTCCCCCTGATCATGCAACCATCGGGTGCAGGGGCCGCCGGCGGTATGGTGTCCGGTGCCGAGGACCTGGCGCGCTGGACCCAAATCCGCTTCGGCGGAAACTTCCTCAGCACGGAGCTCAATGAGCTCGAGACTGAAGGGCTGCTCCAGCTGGGTGGTGGCACCTGGGCGGCCCTGGGCGCCGTAGTCGTGGAGTTCAGTGAAACCGGCCCCCAGCACGGCCATGACGGTGCACTCAACGGCTACGTCGGCTGGAGCGGCTACCGTCCCGACATCGACGCCTCCATCAGCCTGCTCGGCAATGCATGGGGCGAGGGGGATCCACCCGACTTTAGCTATCCTCTTGAGCTACATTTGAAGCTGTGGGAAGAGGTCGACGCGCACCTGGCCACCGACTAGGCACCGCAACTGCTCTGCGAGCACAAGCCTCCGTGGCCAAGGACCGGCCAAAGCCCCCCTTCAGCTGCTCGGAATCCTAACCGGTCCAGCTAGCTCGGCCAGCTCCGCAGGTACAGCGACCTCCCCAACAGAGACCACCCAACCGGCCGGCTCGCAGCAAACAGCATCTCAGGGCAAGGGCTGCCCTTTGAGCATGGCGGCAAACTGCTTACGGTCAGTGGGCTTGATGTCGCGAAAGTGGCGAAAGGTGAGGTGCTGATGGGCTGGAGTACCGAGCACATCGATCCCCCATAGAGGTGCCACCGCGTTGGGCAAAGCTGCGTATCGGAAGTCAGAGAGCACACCTTCGTAGCGGGGGTCCTCAATCACAAAGTCGGCGGAGAAATAGCGAAATCGCTCAATGTCGTTGCGATGGAGCGCACTGAGCCGATGTTTACTATTGAAATCCTGCACCGAAAAAATGGGCTGACTATCGCCCGGATAGACCCGGGTGGCGCCGAACCAGGACACCCGAATCGCATCGGAATAGTAGCGACCGCCGCTCTCATAAATCGAGCGAAACACAATGTTGTTGCCAATGGCCGGCTTTACCTCGCCCCGCAGTGCTTGGTGGCCACGCTCCGTCAGCAGCCGGTCCTGAACCCGCTGCGCTCGAGTCACCTGCAAACTGCAAAAGGCCAGATAGCAACAGACAAACAAGAGACTGAACCGAGCCGGCCACCGTGATCGCATGCGAGTAGCCAACACGACCCCGGCCAGCAACCCGAGGGTAAAGAGTGGATCGACAATGGAGATCACATGCCAGGCGACCCGCTCCAGATCAAAAGGCCAGTAGAGATAGGTGCCGTAACTGGTACAGGCATCTAACAGCCCGTGCGTAGCCCACCCCAAAGTGGCAGGAAGCCACAGTTCCCGGAACCGGGCTCGACCGCGCAACAACAGAACACAGAGAGCCGCAGTGATCGCTCCCCCCAGCGGGATGAACGCAAAACTGTGCGTGAACTGCCGGTGATAGTCGAGAAAGAGCAGCGGATCCGACGGCGAACGAATCAGCACATCGGCATCGGGAAGGAAACCTCCTAAAGCACCGACTAGACCTGCCCGGCGCAGTCCTTCGGGACGCGCCAGAGATTGAGGGAGCGCAGCTCCTAGGGCCGACTGAGTAATGGGGTCCACAGCAAAAACATAGAGTGCCGGACCCAGGCTGGGTCAACCCGGCTCAGCGAATTCCAGTCAAATTACTGCGAGGACAACGCCCTCCTGAAGGGCTGCAACGGCATCAATCCTCGAGGCACTCTTCATAAGCGACAGCCGCTGCCTCCCGGCACTCCTCGTCTGAACCTCCGTCGGCCAGACAAGCGCGTTCAGCGGC
>DJIF01000076.1:2670-42577 GCA_002433485.1 Deltaproteobacteria bacterium UBA6601 | reverse complement strand
GGCGGAGTCGTCGTCGTCGCCGGCAGAGTCATCATCGTCACCAAAAAAGCAGGCAGGGTCGTCGTCGATCAGGCCGCTGCAGTCGTTGTCGATGTTGTCGCAGAGCTCCGCTGCCCCGGGGTAGATGCTTGCGTCAAACTCCGCGCAGTCGCCATCACAACCGCTGATCCCATCGTTGTCGTAGTCGGGTTCTGAGCCGGTCAGCACATTGCAGTCGTTGTCGATCCCGTCGCACAACTCGGTAGCGCCCGGCAACACGCTCGAGTCGGCATCGTTGCAGTCTCCCTGCAACTCGGAGTAGCCGTCACCGTCGTCATCAAGGCAGTCTGCGCCACCCAGCCCATCGTTATCGAAGCCTTCGTCGACCGCGCCGTCACCGTCGTTATCAAGTCCGTCGCAGACCTCCAGGTCAAAGCAATCGGGGAGGCCGTCCGAGTCGCTGTCGAAGCCCTCGTCGATGGTGCTGTCACAGTTGTTGTCAAAGCCGTCGCAGACCTCGGTAGCGCCAGGGTAGACCGCGGCGTTGGCGTCGTTGCAGTCACCGTTGCAGGTGGAGATGAGGTCGCCATCGCCGTCGAAGCCTTCGTCGACGCTGCCATCGCAGTTGTTGTCGAGGGCGTCGCAAAGTTCGGGTAGTCCAGGGCCGACGGTGTTATTAGCGTCGTTGCAGTCTCCGCTGCAGCTTGAAATGCCGTCGCCATCTCCGTCGGTGTCGGGGTCGACGCCGTCCAGCAGGCCATCGCAGTCGTCATCCACGCCGTTGCAGACTTCAATGCCACCGGGCAGGACGGCGGCGCTGCTGTCATCGCAGTCGGTGGCGCAGGCGGAGTGGCCGTCACCGTCAGCGTCGGAGTCGGGGTCGGCGGCGTCTGTGAGCAGGTCGCAGTCGTCGTCGATTCCGTTGCAGAGCTCAGCTGCCCCGGGAGCGACCGCTGTGAGCAGATCATTGCAGTCGCCATCACACTCTGAGAAACCGTCGCCATCGTCGTCCAGTTCGTCGCTGCCGAGGCTGCCGTCGCAGTCGTTGTCCTGGGCGTCGCAGAGTTCGGGGGCCGCGGGGTTGACGCTGCTTTGACTGTCGTCACAGTCTCCTTCGCAGTCGGTGAGGCCGTCGCCGTCGCCGTCGACCTCGGCGGCGGGTAGCGCGCCATCGCAGTCGTTGTCCATCTGGTCGCATAGCTCGGGTGCGCCCTGGTAGGTGAGGGCGCTGGTGTCGTCGCAGTCGCCGTAGCACTCGGTGAGGCCGTCGCCGTCATCATCTACCAGTTGCCCGTCGGCTGTGGTCAGGGGCACGGTGAAGGTGGTCAGTCCTGGCAGGTCCTGACTGCAGAGGGTGAGGTCCTGGATGGCTCCGGTTCCCATCTCAACGGTGAACTCCAGGGCACCGACTGTTGCCGGATCGTAGGTGATCAGCAGTCGAGCCTCATCGGCGGCGCTGGCGATGTAGGTGTGAATGAGTGCCTGCTGGCCGTTGACCCAGGCGTAGTCCTGGGCAGAACTCTCGAACTGGGTGTTGTTGGTGGCAGAGATGCCAAGGCCACCGGGGACCGTTGAGAAGATGGCGTCAAGAGATCGATTGACGGGGCCGCCACCACTCCTGTCGATGATCCAGCCAACTGGGGTAACGCCGGCAGGGAAGGTGAACAGCGCGTCGGCGATTACCTGGTAGGACGATGTGCCCATCCAGTTGCGCACAAACAGCGACTGTACGTTGGTCATCGGACCGCCAGGGGTGGTGAGGTTGGCCTGAACGCTCTGGTAGATGTCGATGCCGGTGAGGTCGACGCTCTCGACAAAACGCTCGGTGTGGAGGATGAGGTTGCCGTCGATGGTGTTCTCAAAGGGCTGCTCGGTGGCTGCCTGGGTACCGCACAGGGCGGGGCTGGCGCCTACCTCATCGCTGAGTCCGTCACAGTCGTTGTCGCTGCCGTCGCAGACTTCGGTGGCGTTGGGTGCATTGGCTGGATTGTTATCGTCGCAGTCACCCTGGGCGGGACTGAAGCTGTCGCCATCGTTGTCCTGGCCGAGGGCTGCGGTGGGAGCAAAGAGCAGTGCGGCCAGGGCGAGCAGCAGGCTGAAGTTCGGTACGCGCATGAAAGATCCTCCGTAAGCGGTGCCAGCTGCAGAGTAGCACTGCGATTCGCCAGCGACCGTATTGTGTGGTCCGGGAGTCGCTGGGGTCCGCTCCAGAGGCGCTGGTCGTGGTTCTGCTGGTAGGCGCTCTAAGTTGGTAGTGCTGAAACCGCTCCTTATGATCCCGATCAGCTGCGGTTGCGCAGGTCATCGACTGAAAGCAGATCTTCGAGCAGTTTCCTGCCGGACTCCTTGTCGCAGCAGCCTCTCCAGGCCGTTTCGTTGGGTCTGTAGCCGAGATCGGCTTGCCTGCGCTGATTTCGGCGCAATCGATTGTGGCGCTGGTCTATGTTCTATGGGCGCACCGCTGGGGGTGTCTGCATCGTACGGAGCGAATCGATGTCGTCAATTTACCGGTTGTGCTGTCGCTGGTGCTTTATGTTGCTGAGTTTGTTGGTCGTGATGCTGATGGGGTGTGGCACACCCCAGGGCAGCTTCCTGGAGGATGACGACAGCGGTGGCGATGGCGGCGCGGGATCAGCAGCCGACGATGATGATGACGATGCGGCTGATGATGACGATGCTGCAGCCTCCTGCCCTTCACAGCACTTTCTTGATCTCAGTCAGTTTGAGGGAGCCGGCTCGCTGTGGGAGGACCCCTGGCTGGAAGTGAGCTGTGAAGGCGATCGTGTACATGTCGAGAGCAATGGCATTCCGCACTTTCCCTTTGTGCAGACCACCCCCAACCAGCTGGCACCCCAGGACTGGAACTGGGACTTCCCCCGCTACCCTGAGGTGGCGGCTGAAATCACTGAGCTTCCGCTGCTCGGTGATGCTGGGGTAGCGGTCAACGGCCTGCCCTTTTACGGACCCAATGAAGGGGCCTTCCCGGATCCTTATGGGGACCCTATCTACAACGGTCTCGGCGATGACTGCCTGGGGCATACCGCAGCCCGAGGTGACTATCACTTCCATGCCTTGCTGGTGGAGTGTCTGTCGGCGCCAGACTTTGCCGGCCAGGTTTCGCCGGTGCTTGGCTATGCCTTTGATGGATTTCCCATCTATGGCCCCCAGGGTTGTCTGGATTTGGACTGCCAGGATGTTGTTGAGTTCCGGAGCAGCTGGGACATGATCGGTGATCCTACGACCTATGCCTGGGACGCTTACCAGTTCAACGAGCGCTCCACCCCTGAGTACCTCGATGAATGCAACGGTCGCTTCGGACCGGACGGCAGCTATCGCTATCACGTAACCAATAACTTCCCCTACATCATCTCCTGCTATCGAGGCACTCCTACCATCCCAGCAACAGGTGCTGGTGGCGGTGGCGATGAGCCTCCTGGAGGTGGTGATGGGCCAGGTGGGGGTGGAGGTCCGCAGACCTGCGAAGAAGAGGCCGACTGTGCTGATGCATGTCCGGTTGGCGCGTTGGGCTGCACCTGTCATGAGCGACCCTCCGGAGAGCGAGCCTGCGTTCCCACCTGTGAGTCCGATGCTGACTGTGATTTGGATGGGCCGGTGGCCTTGACCTGTCACGAAGAGCGGGGCATCTGCATTCGGCAGCAGGGGCCAGGTATGTGAGCTGCGCGTCGGGCCTGATGGCAACCGCTGGAGTGGACTAGCGGTCAAGCTCCAGACGCAGCAGGCTCTCTTCGGCCGGTACACCGATGCGCAGCGGGAAGCCGTAGTGGCCGTTGGCTCGATGGACGTACAGACGGGCAGTGCCCTTGCTCCAGAGGCCATGGTCAGGGATCCCCATCAGGCCGCCGATGCTGGTCCAGCTGAGGCCAAGGCTGACCAGGCCCAGGTGGCCGCCGTGGGTGTGTCCGCTGAGCACCAGATCGGCGCAGTCAGTGGGCAGCTTGGCGAAGCCGGTCGGGTCGTGCAGCAGCACCAGGCGAAGCGCTGCCCCGCCGCGGGAGAGCGGGGCGAACACCGCAGCGAAGCGCTCGCGGCGCCCTCGCCAGATGTGGTCGATACCGACAATCTCGACCACGCCGATGGAGGTGCTGACGCGCTCCGCTTCGTCGATGAGCAGCCTGGCACCGATGGCCTGCAGCTCTGCCGCGACCAGTTCGGGGACCTCCAGGTCGTGGTTGCCCCGGCAGGCGAACACCCGCCCAGGCAGTTCTTTCAAGGGTTCCATGGCCCGGCGTAGCGATTGTTGGGTTCCGGATCCCTCCATGGTGTAGAAGTCTCCGGTCAGGAGCACCAACTCCGGATCCAGTTCCACCGCTCGCTGACAGATCCCCCGCAGCCGTGCCTCCGACATGAAGGGGCCAAGGTGCGGATCGGTGATCTGAACGATGTGCAGAGCTGTTGCACCCTGCGGGACCGCTGGTGCGGCCAGCAGTGGATAGCGCTTGAGAGCAGCTGAGCGCTGTACCGGGTCACCCTGGGCGCTTCCGTCCAGGCGGATCTGCACCAGCTCACGGCGGGCGCGCAGGGATTGGGGCAGGCAGGCCAGGGCGATGAGAAACGGCAGCCACCAGCCGTGGGGCTCAAGACCCATTGCGCTGACAATGGCCCAGGGAAAGGCCAGGAAGGTACCTGCCATCCAGACGTGTGCCGGCAGGGAAAGCAGGGTGCGGTACAAGGTTCCACGCAGCCGCGGTCTGAGCAGCGCGGCAAAGTGCAGGGTGCTCGCTGCTTGCAGGTACCAGGCCAGGGGGGCTAAGGCGACGAACCTTGGCTCCAGCGCTGCGGTGATCAGCAGGTTCATGCCCAGCAGGACGCCAACGAAGCCTGCAAAGGCAGCGCTGCGGGCCAGCGCTGCGATGATGGTCAGCGCGATGATGGCGGCCAGCGCGATGGTGATGAAGGGTGACACGGCAGATAGATAGCTGCTGGACTCGGTCCGTCAAGCTTGCTTGCTGTATCCCGTTTCAGCGCAGGTCGTTGATACCGCCGCCATTGTGAACGCGGGTCCAGCCCTTTGATTCGAGCAGGTCCTTTACTCGGCCGGCGCGGCCCCCGGCCGCGCAGAACAGCACGACGGTTCTCTTTTGGTCACCGAACTCCTGGAGCCGGGTGGCGGCCTCGTCGTGGGGGATGTGGATGGCGCCAGGCAGGGAGCCAGCGGCGAATTCAGCGTCGCTGCGGACGTCGACCAGTAGGGCATCCTCGGCGATCAGTGTGCCGGGGCTTGGCGCCGGCTCGCTGGCTATCTTGCAGGCGAAGAGGCCCAGGGAACCGCAGACCAGCAGGCAATGAAGGAACCGGCGCGCCGACATTTTGAGACTCCCAGCTCAGCTCTCGGTGCTGATGAATTGCGTGACAAAGTCCAACCGATCGGCAATTGAGCCGGCCGGAACAGCGATTACATCGTAGCCGTATTGGGCGTAGGTGGACTTGATCTCGGTGCTGATCTGTTGTGCCAGATGGCGGGATTCCAGCCGTACTGAGCTCTGTTGGTAGTGGTCCAGTGGTTCCAGAAAGAACACCCGTTTATAGCGTTTGCAGCGCAGCCACTGGTCGAGGTTTGGGCCGATCTCCAGGCCTGCTCGCCGACCAAAGACCAGGGTTTCGATGAACGAGGTGTCGGTAAAGAGCAGCTCATCGCTGGGGAGCTGGTCAAAGAGTTGGTGGTCAAGGGTCATGATATGCCGTTGCCACTGGACCGGGTCGAGCCGTTGCTCGTGGGCTGAGCGCCCGGAGGCCAGTCCTTGCTGCAGCGCGCATTCGGCAGTCTCCGGTTCGACCCGATGGCCCGCTGCGGCCAGCGCCTGCAGCAGGCTGGTCTTTCCCGAGCAGGGTCCCCCGGCGATGACCTGGATCTGGCTCTGAGTCTGCGCTGGGCTGCTGGCTGTGATGTCGAACAGTAGTCGAGCCCCAGCATTCGGGTGGAAGCGGTTCTTACCGCTGAACTGCTTGGTGCCGTTCACATAGCTGTAGTATTTGCGGCACTCGCAGGACAGATATTCGATGTCGATGGGCTGGAAGCCGCGCTTGGCAGCGGGCCAGTAGTGGGGCTGGAGCTTGATCATCTGCTCAGCAGTCTGCTGATGGTTGTCCAGGCCCAGGTGCTGCTGAAGCCGGTCCAGGTAGGCCACAGCACCGATGCCGGTGGGCACCGGGCTGGCTGGGTCGACGATGTCAGGACGGCGGTCGGCCAGATCAATGATGGCCATAAAGATGGGAAAGTCATTGTCCATGCCGAGCATGGAGTTGACCGCCGAGGTCGCCCGAATGACGTCGCCCTCGCCACTGACGATGGCTTCGCTGATCTGCTCTTTGAGTTCTGCAAACAGCGTTGTTGCGGTGTCCAGGCGGGAGTACAGCAGGCCCCGCCAACGAACCGGCTCTACCGGGTAGGCGGTGACGTTGCACCAGGGCGGATCTGGCAGGCTTTCAAGAGCCTGGCGCAATTCCGAGGGCTGCAGCAGCAGCTCTGGCGATAATGAATCGAGGCTTGTCTGCTTATTGCACCAGCGCGCAAAGAATAGCGCCTGTACCAGGTCTGAGAGCTTGGGCCCCAGGTCTGCTGTGAAGCGGGCGATGGCCTTGCTACCCCGGTCGTCCTCGCGGAATACATTGAGAAAGCGACCGTTTTGTAGGATCGGATCTGCGGACCAGGGTGGAGCTGCGCCGGAGTCACGACGCATGCGCACCTGCTCACGTTCTCGGCAGAAATCGAAGAAGGCCACTACCGGGTCGTCTAACTGCAGGCCGTCCAGGGCCTGGGCGTAGGGGTTGCCGGTCACAGTTCTGCCTCGCAGTGGAACTGCACCTGGCTACTGCTTGTGGCGTCTTCGCTTGATGGTGAGGGCGAGCAACAGCAGCAAAAGCCCAGCTGGGGGCCCCTCGCTGGCTCCACCAGCAGCACAGTTGCAGCCCTCTTCGGCAGCCTGGCAGACGGGAGCTCCGGTGCAGTCCGTGTCGTCGCAGTCGTAGTTCCCGTCGGCGTCGTTGTCGGCGCCGTCTTCGCATTCGCCAGGGAACTGACCTTCGACCTGCCCGGGGCCTGCATCGTCGTCATCACCGATGACCGTGTCGTCGTCGTCATCATCGGCGCTGTCGTCGTCGTCACTGCTCGAGGTGTCGTCGTCGTCACCGCCGGAGGTGTCGTCGTCGTCACCGCTGGAGGTGTCGTCGTCGTCATCATCGGCGCTGGCATCGTCGTCGTCGCCGGGCCCGTTGCCACCACAGTCCACATCCACCGCGTCCAGTGCGCCGTCGCAGTTGTTGTCCAGACCATCGGAGCAGGCGGTAATTCCCGACTCAGCGGCCCCCGGATTCACCGCAGGGTTGCTGTCATCACAGTCGTCCGCGTAGTCAGCGGCGTTTCCTTCGCTACAGCTTGCCGCGTCGCCGACCTCGGTGGTGTTGGCTGTGTCGTTGCCATACCCGTCTCCATCAGCGTCGATGTAGCAGGTGATCAGGTCGATGAAGCCGTTGCAGTCCTGGTCGATTCCGTCGCCGTCGATCTCGGGGGCTCCGGTGTAGGTGGCCGGGTCATTCTCATCGCAGTCGTCGGCGTTGGGTGCGGCACCGCCGTCAATGCAGGTAGCCGAGTCGCCCACCATAGTTATGGCCCCTGCCTGGTTACCGTGGCCGTCGCCGTCCGTATCGACGTAGCAGGTGATCAGGTCAAAGCCGTTGCAGTCCTGATCGACGCCATCGTCGCTGATCTCCATGGCTCCCAGGTAGATTGAAGCATCGTTATCATCGCAGTCGTTACCGCCGCCATAGCCGTCACCGTCGAGATCTGCGGAGACGTTTTCCCACCAGCTGATCTCGGTCGGAAGGGATGATGAGGCGACCACATCGGGGTCCCCGTCGCCGTCTACATCGCCGGACAGGATGGCGTAGGCGCCGTTCATGGAGTCCTCGATGTTGAGTTCGACCCACAAGGTCCCTGTGCCATCGGCGTTCTCCCACCAGGTCACATCGTCGAAGACATAGGCGGTGGCAGCGATGTCCAGGTCGCCGTCGCCATCGAAGTCGGCTGCAGCAATCGAGCGGGCGCCGTTGAAGTTGAAGTCCACGATGTGCTCGGTCCAGGTTGTTCCCAGCCCATCGCTGTTGGACCACCAGACCACGTCGTCGTCGGTCTCGGCAGCCCCCACGACGTCCATGTCGCCGTCACCATCCATATCGGCGCAGTGGATCCCGGCTACTCCGCCAAAGTTGTTGTCGATCAGGTTCAGGGTCCAGCTCGCACCAGTGCCATCGTTTGCCCACCATGCAACGTCGTTGTCGTCTTCAGCTGCCCCAACCACATCGAGGTCACCGTCCGTGTCCATGTCGACGAGCTGCAGGTCGGTGGCTCCGCCGAAGCCGGTAGCGATGCCCCGCTTGATCCAGGGCTGGCCGAAGGAGGTGTTGTTCTCCCACCAGGAGATCTCGTCGTCGGTGTAGCCCGCCGCGACGACGTCCAGGTCGCCGTCGCCGTCGAGATCTCCGGTTCGGACCCGGCGCGGTGCACCGAAGTCGCCGTCAATGACTGCGCGGCTCCAGGCAGTGCCGGTACCGCTGTCGTTGGACCACCACATCAGGTCATCAGCGGACTCAGCGGCGCCAACCACATCGAGATCTCCGTCGCCGTCCAGATCAGCTGCTGCTGCAGAGCTTGAGCCATCAAAGCCGGTGGCGACCAGGATCTGACTCCATTGTGCTCCAAGCCCACCATTGTTGGACCACCATGACACCGTGTCTGAACCTTGCGCGGTGGTCAGCAGATCGAGGTCTGTGTCTCCGTCCATGTCGGCCAGTTGGATGCCTGCATCGCCCGAGAAGCTGCCCGAGATGAAGCCCTTTGACCAGGAGGAGAAGGCAGAGCTCTGCAAGTCCCACCAGCCCAGCCCGTGCACCCCTGAACCACCCCCAAGGATGTCGCTGTCCCCGTCTCCGTCGAGGTCGGCAACTGCGATGGCCTGGGCGTTGCCGAAGTGAGAATCAATGACGTGCTCGCTCCAGCTCAGGCCGTCGCCCTGATCGTTAGACCACCAGATCACATCGTCAGTGTCCTGGCTGGTGGAGATCACATCGAGGTCACCGTCTTCGTCCATGTCGTGGGCAAGCAACTCTTTGTGCTGTTGCACCAGCCCTGAGATTCTGTGCTCTGCCCATACCGAGCCGTCTCCTTGGACGTTGTCCCACCAGCTGATCCCGTCATCGCCATCGGAGGCGCTCAGCAGGTCCAGATCCCCATCGCCGTCTACGTCCGCCATGCGCAGGCACTCCGGGGCATCCATGGCACCCACCAGCACTTCGGTCCAACTGGTCCCGCCGGCTGCGCTCTTCCACCAGTAGATGGCATTGTCATCGCGAAAGCCGGCCGCGACGTCGGGGTGGCCGTCGCCGTCGATGTCTCCAGCGTCGACAGTGTCGGGGTTGTTGCGGCTGGACGAGATCACATGGGTTGTGCCGAAGTCGCCGCCGCTGGCTCCGCCGAGGACTGCAGCGCCGTCGTTTTCAATCCATTCAACGGTGTCACTGGCCAAGCTGACCAGTACGTAGTCGAGGTCGTTGTCGCCGTCCATGTCCGCAAGGGTGGCTTCCTGGGCCCGGTTGCCGGTGAAGGACATGGCGGAAAAGGCGCCGCCACCCGAGTTCAGCCAGAGGAAGATCTTTCTGCTTGAGCCGCTCGCGCTGTAGGACGAGATTAGATCGATGCTGCCGTTGCCGTCGATGTCACCGCTGATGAGGTGCGTGAAGGAGACATTGTTGGAGTTGTTCAAGATGGTACGGGTCCAGCCAGTGGCGCTGCCGCTGTCGTTGGAATACCAGGCAACCCTCGCACTATGCGAACTGCCTGCAGCGAAGTAGTCGAGGTCGCCGTCATCATCCAGGTCTGCCGCTCCCACTGAGTAGATGGAGCCTTGTTGGGGCAGGGTCTGTAGGGTCCACTGGGCTCCGTAATTACCAGCGTTCTGCCACCACTGGATGCTGCCGGCGAGAGTAGATGCGGCCAGCAATTCCATGGTGCCGTCGCCATTCAGATCGGCGACGGCGGTAGCCAGCGAACCGTCCAGGTCCTGGTCGACAGTGTGCTCCACCCAGGTGGGAGACTGGGAGCCGCTGGCCTGGCTCCACCAGGTCAAGCGGTCGCCCTCAAAGGCGCTGGCCAAAATGTCGATGAGTCCATCGCCGTCAATGTCTGCCAGTCGTATTGCAGCGGCTCCTTCAACATTCTGGTCAAAGGTCGAAGTCAGCCCAGTCGTGGTGCCCGCGGTGCTGGTAGTCAGGCGAATGTAGCCGTAGCCGCTGGCGACCGTGAAGGCGAGATCCAGGTCGCCATCGGCATCGATGTCAGCAATAGCGATGGATGAGAGGTCCGTTATGCCGGTGCTGCTGGTGAGGGTGTTGTTGGCGAAGCTGCTGCCGTCGCCGTTGCTGTTGCGGCTGTAGCGCACCTTGCCATTGGAGCGCTTGGAGATCGCCAGGACATCCACCGCACCGTCGCCATCAAAGTCGGCCAGTGCCAGGTCATGGGCATCGGTCAGCGCAGAATCCACGATGGTCGGGTTCCAGCCGCCCCCTGAACCATCGTTGGCCCACCAGGTGATGTCATCCATGCTGCTGTTGGTGACCGGGTCATTGGCCGCTGCTACCACGTCGAGGTCGTTGTCGCCGTCCATGTCGGCGAGCTCCACGGCGATGGCGCCAGTGAAGCCGGTCGCGATGGAGTGATGCGTCCAGCTCGGGCTGGAGGCGCTGGTGTCCTGCTCCCACCAGGACACCAGGTCCGAAGCGTTGGCCACGCCGACCACATCTAGATCGCCATCTCCATCCAGATCGCCGATGGCGACGTCATAGGCGCCGTCAAAGCCGCTGGCAATGGTCTGGCGGGTCCAGCTCGTGCCATCTCCGTTGGCGTTGGACCACCAGGCGATCTGGTCATCAACCTGGGCTGCGCCAACGACATCGGTGTCGCCATCGCCATCAATATCGGCGACTTCGATGGCTGTGGCCCCTTGAAAGCTGCCCAGCTCGGCGATGGTTGTCTTGGCGAACAGGACCTGTGCTGACGAGGAGCCAGGTAGCGCCAGAAACAGGGCTCCTATGACGGTGTAAGAGAGTAGCGATCGGCGCACGATGGACTCCATTCTGTACCTTTTCCTGCCCCAGATAAGAGTGGCAGAAGTACGAACTCTACCGTGCCTTCAGACGCTCTGGGAATGCTTGTCGGCCAGCAAGCTTGATGGTTGAGGCTCGGTCTCCTCACGCAGTTGCAGGTCCGCTGGGCGAGTGCTTATTTGCAGTGCTTTCAGGGGGTTGGTTTGAGACCTCTCGTTTAGGTGCTGGGGAATGCTTGGTGAGAGAATGCCGCGGAGGCTTGCGTCCCAGGCTCGGCTTCAGTTAGTAAGTGTTTGATCAGTCACTAACCATCGGAGCATAGTGTGGGACGGCCCCGCAGCGTAAGTGACGAGTCCATCCTGGAAGCGGCGAGATCCGTGTTCCTGGAGCAGGGCCCGAGCGCCTCGACCCAGGCTATAGCGCACCGCTTGAATCTTTCCCAGGCAGCCCTCTTTAAGCGCTTTGGCACCAAGCAGGAGCTGATGAAGGCGGCATTGATCCCGGCGGTGGTGCCGGGCTTTGTGGCTGAAGTTGCGGCTGGTCCGGACCTTGAGCGGCCCCTGGATCAGCAAATCCGTTCCATCGCCCGCAGCGTGGTGGTGTTCTTCCGCGGCATGGTGCCATGTGTGATGGTACTCAAGGCAGCTGGGGTCGACTTCCATCAGATCCTGGACCGCTTTGATGAGCCGCCGCCGGTGCTGGCGCGGCGCTTGCTTAGCGCCTATTTCGCCCGCGCCATGGCGGCAGGTCTGGTGCGGCCATCTGACCCCCTTGCCGTAGCTAGCCTGTTCCTCGGCGCCTTTCACATCAACTCCTTCATCTCCCATGTCGTAGACAAGGGGATGAGCGAAGACGATCTCTTTGCTTTCTCCGATGCCGTCGTCGATGTGCTTTGGCACGGCATCGCTCCTCTGGAGGCCCAGTGAGCTTTCCCTCTGTAGTCCTGGCACTCGTAATGAGCCTGCTGCCAGCCCTGGCCTGGGCAGGCGGCCCTTTTCAACCGGTCCTGCCTGATGAGGGTGACCGCTACTCGCTCGGGACCGTCGTTCGCAGTGACCGCAGCGATGAGTGGTGGGAATCGCTCGACGATGAGGCCCTGAATAGTCTGGTTCGGGAAGCACTGCGGGCTAATCACGATGTCGCCGCCGCGCAAGCTCGCTTTCACGCTGCCGCGGGAGTGACCCTGCAGTCTGCCGCACCGCTGCTACCTACCGCTAGCTTTGATGTGGGCTTGAATGCAGTACCCAGCGCCAACGCCGTGTTTATGGTCTCGCCTCAGCTCATGGAGCTGCTCAATGGCTTCTCCGATCTCGCCTCAAGCATTCCCGGTCAGCAGCCTCCAGCCGCTGGTGATGACGAAGAGGATCCGGAGTTGACCTGGAATGGCTCGGCGCTGCTCAATCTTGGCCTGAACATCGATCTCGGCCGCTCAGCCACTGCGCTGCGAGCTGCCCAGCTGGATGCGGCGGCTGCACGGGATGATCGTGATGCTGTTGCCAGCACCATTGTCCAGCAGGTGGTCGCCAGCTGGCTTGATGTGCGCGCGGCGCGCAGCAGAGTGGCCCTGATTGAGGGCCAGATTGAGACCAACATCTCCCTGCTCGGGCTGACCAGGGCTCGCTTCCTCAGTTCCGAGGCTGGGGCCCTCGATGTGTTGCAGCAAGAACAGCAGCTGGCCGCTACGCGTGCCTTGTTGCCGCAGTCCCAACAGCTGCTCCGCTTGAGAGAGCTGCAGTTGGCCACACTGCTGGGCCAGGACCCCAGTGCACCGGAGCTGCCAATGGTTGCAGGATTGCCTGACTTGCCGCCGCAGCCAGGTCTGGGGAGGCCTGTGGATCTGGTGAATGAACGCCCTGATCTGGCCGCTGCTTCCAAGCGCTTGCAGTCTGCGCGCCAGCGTCTGGCCAGCTCGGCCCTCAGCTTTGCTCCCAGCTTTCGGCTGAGTGGCAATGTTGGTTATCAGTTGCGTTGGTTCAAGGAGTGGGAGACCCGCGACACCTGGGGGCTGGGGGCTGCGGTCTCGATCCCCATCTTTGGTGGCTTGCAGCGAATTGGTGGTCTCAAGCAGGCGGTGGCGTCGCGCAATGCAGCGGCTCGTTCCCTGTCAGCGGCTGCGCTCAAGGCCCGGGCTGAAGTAGAGACAGCCCTGGTCCGTGAAGAGACTGAGGGGCGGCGCTTGCAGGCCCTTGAGGATCAGCTTCGAGCGGCGCGAGTCGCCTATCAGGAGAGCTCGCAGCGCTACGCTTCGGGACTTGTGAGCAACATTGCGGTGCTGACCGCGCTGGCTTCGTGGCAGGTCGCGGAGCTGAACCATCTTCAGGCTCAGCGCGATCTGCTGGGCGCTCGAATCGACCTCCATACCGCCCTGGGTGCACCTTGGACAGGCCGCCTCAATAGCTCTGGAACGCTCCGATGACCCCTCCTAAGTTCGTCAAGTTCATTCTTCCGCTTGTGATCCTCGTCATCGGTCTGGGAGGTGCCCGCCTGCTGCTCTCGCAGAAGCAGCCGACCGAGAAGAAGACTCCTGATGCCAAGGTCGCTACGGTTGAATTCGTGGCCGCCGTCGCAGGCTCTCCGCAAGCTCGGATCGAGGCTACTGGAACCGTTGAAGGTGCTCGTCAGGTGAGCTTGTCGGCGCTGATGAGCGGTGAGGTGGTCTACGTTGCTGAGCAGCTCGATCCTGGCGGCCGTTTCTCTAAGGGGGAGACACTCCTTAAGGTTGATCCCAGGGACTATGAAGCCGCTGCGGCGCAGGAGGCTGCTCGCTTGCGTCAGGCGGAGCTGGAGCTGGAGTTGGAGAAACAGCGCGGCGCCATCGCTGCTCGGGATTGGGCACTGTTGGGCGATGGCCGCGATGAGGCCGATGCGCCATTGGCTCTACGTGGTCCCCATCTGGCCACCTCAGAGCAGGCCCTGGAAGCAGCACGCTCGGCTCACCAGCGGGCGCGGTTGAACCTGGGCCGCACCGCTTTGCGTGCGCCCTTTAACGCGCTGGTCCTTCAGGAGAGCGCCGAGCTGGGTCAGTTGCTCTCTCCGGGGGCGCCAGTGGTTACTCTGGTCGGTACCGATCGGTTCCGGGTACGCGTCTCCATCCCCGTCGAGCAGTTGGTTCATGTGGCCATCCCTGGGGTCAACAGCGAGTTTGGCTCTGCGGCGGTCATTCGTCAGGAGCTGGGCGGTGGTCAGCACATTGAACGGCAGGCTACGGTATCCAAGCTGGCAGGACAGCTTGATCCGCAGACCCGCACGGCCGAGTTGTACCTGAGCATCGAAGACCCCCTTGCCGGCGAGGGCCTGCCCTTGCTGCCGCAGGCCTTTGTCAAGGTGAGCATTGAGGGGCTGCCGGTGGAGGGAGCCATTGCTGTTCCGCGCAAGGCCCTGGTCGATGGGGGCGTGCTGTGGACAGCAGCCAGCGATGACACCTTGCAGCGTAATGAAGTAACCGTTGCTTGGCAGGATGCAGAGACCGCCTTTGTGATCGAAGGCTTGGAGTCAGGCGCGCGGGTCATCACCACCCCCATGTCGCTGCCCATAGAGGGCGCTCCGGTAGCGGCACGCGCGGAAGAGGGCTGAGCTGATGAGAGGTCCCATTGCCTGGATGGCGAAGAACAGCGTTGCCGCCAACCTGTTGATGATTGTCATCTTAATTGGTGGCGGGCTGGGCGCGTCGCGCATCAAGCAGGAGGTGTTCCCAGCCTTCGACCTTGATCTGATTCGGACCACGGTTGCCTATCCCGGTGCCAGTCCGGCAGAGGTCGAGCAGGGCATTGTCCTTGCCATTGAGGAGGCCGTGCGCGGGGTTGATGGCGTGAAGCGCGTTACATCTGGTGCTGCGGAGGGCGGCGGTGCGGTGCGCGCTGAGCTGCTCATAGACGCCGACCCGGATCGGGTGCTGGCAGATGTGAAGTCTCAGGTGGACCGGATTCGTTCCTTCCCCGAGCAGGCAGAAGACCCACAAGTCGCGATCGCCGGGCGTAAGCAGCGGGTCATATCGATGGTGATATCTGGTGACCAGCGGCTGCAGACTCTGCAGGAGATCGCCGAGCGGGCGAGGGTCGAGATGCTCAACAGCAAGGGCATTACTCAGGTCGAGATTGAGGGGGTTCCAGCCCAGGAGATCGCCATTGAGATTCGTCGTGAGCAGCTCGAGGAGTTCGGCCTGACTCTGAATGATGTGGCAACCCAGATTCGCCTGGCCTCCCTTGAGCTCCCGGGTGGTGGGCTGAAGACTGACTCTGGTGAGATCTTGGTGCGGGTATCTGATCGCCGGCAGACCGGCAGCGAGTTGGGCGCGATCATTCTGCGCTCAACCGCTTCCGGTAGCGCGGTGCGCCTGGCCGACATAGCTACCATCACCGATGGCTATGCCGAGTCCGATGAGTCGAGCTTCTTTAACGGTAAGCGGGCGGTGCGCATCACCGCCTATCGGGTCGGTAACGAGAGCCCCCAGAGTGTGGCCGATGCGGTGCGCGCTTATGCCGAGCAACTGCGCACCGAGATTCCAGCCAACGTCAGCCTCGACATGTGGAGTGACGACTCAGAGATGCTGCGTGGCCGCATTGATCTGCTGGTCCGCAACGCCCGACTCGGGCTGATCCTGGTGCTGCTGGTGCTGGCCATGTTCCTCAATCTGAGGCTGGCCTTCTGGGTTGCTTTGGGCATTCCGATCTCTTTCCTGGGGGTCTTCCTGTTGATGCCCGGCTTCGACATGACCGTGAACATGGTCAGCCTGTTCGCCTTGATCATTGTGCTCGGCATGGTCGTTGACGATGCCATCATCATTGGTGAGGCGGGCTACGCCAAGATGCTGCAGGGCCACAAGAAGCTCGACGCCGCCATTGAAGGCGCCCGCGAGATGGTGACCCCGGTGTCCTTCGCCATTCTCACCACCATCGCCGCTTTCAGCCCCTTGCTGGTGATTCCGGGCCTGTTCGGCAAGATCTTCAGGATTATTCCCTTGATGGTGATCGGGGTGTTGATCTTCAGCTTGTTGGAGTCGTTCTTCATCCTCCCAGCCCACCTCGCCCACATGGGTCAGGAGCCGCGCTGGCTGAGGCCCATCTCGGCACTACAGATGCGAGTCTCCGGATCCCTGGAGACCTTCATCAAGAATTACTACGCTCCGGCGGTGGCGCTTTGCGTGCGCTGGCGCTACTCGGCCCTGGCCATCGCCATGGCCATGCTGTTTATGACCTTCGGTCTGGTCGGAGGGGGGATGGTGCCGCTCAGCTTTTTCCCCGCCTTGGAAGGCGATGTGTTGAGCGCGACGGTCCAGTTTCCCTACGGCACCAATGTACGAAGCGCAGAGCAGGCAGGTAAGGAACTACAGGCTTCCGCCGAGCGGACCATGGAGCAGTTCGGTGGCGATGAGTATCTGCGCGGGATGTTTCTGCGGGTGGGCTCGCTGCCGCCGCAGCGAGGTCCGGTGCCTGGGGGTGGGCAGGCCGGCAGCCACATCGTCAGCCTGGAGATCAACCTGGTTCCCGGTGAGGCGCGTAGCTTTACTTCTGCCGCTTTTAAGGAGGTCTGGCAGGCCGACACCCCCGAGTTTATCGGTGCCAAGTCGGTGGTCTTCACTTCTGCTATCGGGCCCTCCGCTGGCTCGGCGGTCGCGTTGCAGCTATCCCATCGCTCCAGCGCGCTCTTGAGTGAAGCGAGCGCTGAGGTGGCTACTGCTCTTAACGCCTATTCCGATCTGACCAACGTTGAGAATGGTTTTGTGGGCGGTAAGCGGCAGATGGACTTCCGGCTCAAGGAGGATCAGGCCCGAGCCCTGGGCATTACCTCGCAGATGGTGGCGAGCCAGCTCCGCACAGCTTTCTTCGGTGCTGAAGCGTTGCGCGAGCAGCGTGGCCGCAATGAAGTGCGGGTGATGGTTCGGCTGCCGAGGGAGCAGCGGATCAGCGAATACGATCTTGAGGCGCTGGAGATTCGAACTCCAGCCGGCGGCTTTGTTCCGCTTCGCCAGGTGGCTGAGTTCACCCGCAATCGGGCGCCAACGACCATCGATCGTGAGGACGGTCGCCGGGTGGTTACGGTAAGCAGCTCGCTGGCCCCTGGAGTGAAGTCGCCAACCGACGTACTGGCCTCGGTGAACAAGGATCTGATTCCCAGGTTGCGCGAGGAATACCCCAACCTGAGCGTGGAGTTGGTTGGCGAACAACGGGAGCAGAGTGAAGTGTTTGCGTCCCTTGGGCCCAACTTTCTGCTGGCCTTGTTTGTGATCTTCTCTCTGCTCGCGATTCCGCTCAAGAGCTACATTCAGCCGGTCATCATCATGAGCGCGATTCCATTTGGCTTTGTGGGAGCGGTGCTGGGGCACCTGGTGATGGGCTACGAGATCAGCTTTGTCAGCGCGCTTGGGATCATCGCTCTGGCCGGCGTGGTGGTGAACGATTCCTTGGTCCTGGTTGACACCACCAATCGCTACCGGCGTGCCGGTGCCAACGCCTATGAGGCCATTACCCGGGGAGGAGCGCGGCGCTTTCGCCCCATCTTGTTGACCTCCCTGACCACGTTCTTCGGCCTGCTACCGATGATCTTTGAGCAATCGGTGCAGGCTCGGTTCCTCATCCCGATGGCGGTTTCGCTGGGCTTTGGAGTGCTGTTTGCGACGGTCATTATTCTGCTGTTGGTGCCAGCCCTCTATATGATCGTCGAAGACCTTCGTCTGCTGTTCGGCGCAGAACAGCCGGCAGCTCCCGCAGCGGAGGGCTTCAAGGTTAGCTGAGCCTGGGCCAGGGCAGCGCTCAGGGCGCTGCTCAGTCGTGAATACACAGGCAGTCACGGTTGCTGTTGCCAGCGTTGCCGCCGTGGGTGTCCCAGTTGCAATCACCATGATCGACCAGATAGTTCTCGTCGTTGAGCTGGCTCTGCAGGCTGGAGTCGCTGTGGGCCTGGGTGTAGGCCCAGATCTCGACCCGGCCGTAGGCGCCGGCGTTGATCGCTGAGCCGTGGCAGTCCGAGCCGGTGAGGCCACCGCCACCATCTTCGATGGGCAGCCGGCCACCTGGGAACTTGTCGCATTCGGTCACGCAGGTGTTGAAGCTGGTCACACCGATGTAGCAGAAGTTGGGTTTGCTGCAGGCGGGACTGCAACCCATCGCCCTGGCGTTGCCGCTAGCAAGGCAGGTGGGCACGGAGATGCATGAGCCGTTGCTGCAGATGGACCCTGAGCTGCATGGGTTGCCGCAGACCCCGCAGTTGTTTACATCGGAGTTGAGATCGACGCAGCTACCGTTGCAGTCGGTCAGGCCGCCATCGCAGGAGCAGGATAGTCCGGTGCCACTGAAGCCGGTGTTGCAAGTGCAGCTGAAGCCGCTGCCGTCGGCGCTGCAGCTGGCGTTGGCAGCGCACTCGTCCTGCCCGGGGTCGTTGAGGCTGCCATCGCAGTCGCTGTCGATGGCGTCGCAGGACTCGGGCGCACCGGTAAAGAGGGTCTCGTCGGTGTCGGCGCAGTCGCTGCCGTCGGGGTCGCCGTCGTTGTCATCGTCGGGGTCGTTACAGTCCGGATCCAGGTCGCCATCGTAGTCAGCGAAGCCGTCCACCAGTGAGCCATCGCAGTTGGAGTCGATCCCGTCGCACAGCTCGGCCGCGCCGCTGAAGATGGCGGCTCCGCTGCCGGGGGCGTCGTTGCAGTCGCCTTCGCACTCGCTCTGGTTGTCGCCATCATCGTCGCTTTCGCTGTCCGCGCCGAGCATGTCGGCTGCGCCGTTGCAGTCGTTGTCCTGGCCGTCGCACAGCTCGGTGTTGCCGGGGAAGTTGGCCGGACCGGTGCCAGGGCTGTCGTCGCAGTCGTCGCCGTTGCTCACCGAGCCGCTGGGTTGGGTGCAGGTAACGGTCGCCCCCGCCGCTGCGCCGAAGCCGTCGCCGTCGACATCGGGATACCAGGTAGCGGCATCGAGCGCGTCGTCGTCGGCGCTGCCATTGCAGTTGTTGTCGATGCCGTCGCAGATCTCCACGCCACCGGGGTGGGCAGAGGGTGCGCCATCGTCGCAGTCGCCATCGTTGGCGCTGTAGCCCAGCGGCTGAAAGCAGGCCTGCTGCGGGCTGCCGGGATCGCCGTAACCGTCGCCGTCAAAGTCCAGGTAGAAGCTCAGGGTGACGCCCTCATCGACGCTGCTGTCGCAGTCGTTGTCGGCACCATCGCAGACCTCGTTGGCTCCGGGGAAGGAGGTGGCGTCCAGATCGTCACAGTCATCGGCCAGGCTCGCTGCCAGGTAGCCTGATGGGGTGCTGCAGGCCTGCTCGCTGACCGTCAGGCTGCCGTGACCGTCGCCGTCGAAGTCGGCGTGCCAGGTCGGCGGTGCCGCTGCGCCTTCGTCGATGCTGCCATCGCAGTTGTTGTCGATCTCATCACAGGTTTCCTCGGCCCCCGGATAGCTGCGGGCTTCCAGGTCGTTACAGTCCAGACTGTTCTGGACGTAGCCGGCCGGAGCCGTGCAGGCATCAATGCTCAGGTGCGCCGCGCCGTAGCCGTCGTTGTCGGCGTCCAGGTACCAGGTGGTCTGGTTCGCGGCGTTCTCGTCGATGAGGCCGTTGCAGTTGTTGTCGGCCTGGTCGCATAGCTCGACGGCGACCGGGTTGGTCTGCGACTCGCTGTCGTCGCAGTCGTCCTCTGCGCACCAGTTGTCGCCGTCGGCGTCCACGCAGGGCTCGCTGTCGTCGTCGCCGCTTGCGTCATCGTCATCACCCGCGCTGTCGTCGTCGCCGCTTGTGTCGTCATCATCACCCGCGCTGTCGTCGTCATCGCCGCCGCTGTCGTCGTCATCGCCGCCGCTGTCGTCGTCATCGCCGTCGGTCGCACAGTGGGACTCGTCCCAACAGTCTTGATCGGCGCAGTCGCTGTAGCTGTCGGCGTCGTTGTCGAGGCCGTCATCACAGATCTCGGCCTGCTGCAGGCTGCAGGCGCTGAGCAGCAGGCTGCAGCACAGGCTGGCGACGAGCAGGATTCGGTAGATGGCTATGCTCATGGCAGCGCTCCTTATTCCACGCAGCTGAGCGAGGCCACATAGGTGTGGCAGGTGTTGCGGCCGGTAGAGGTGACTCCGCTGTACTCATACTGGGTGAAGACCACATCGTCTTGCCCATCATTGTCAAAGTCCATCACCGCCACCGCCCTGCCCTGGCCGGCGTTGTTGTGAGCCAGGGGCAGAAACGAGCTGCCCTGGTTGAGGTAGATGTTGAAGCGCTGGATATCCGAGGGGATGACGATGTCCAGCAACCCGTCGCCGTTGACGTCGCCCAGGGCTGCGCTGCCCATCATGGTGGACTCAGGCGATATCCACGACAGCACGAAGCTACCTGCTTGATCATTGAGATATAGCCAGGCCCCGAAGTCGCCCACCGCCAGAAAGTCGAGCCAGCCGTCGTCATTCACATCGCCGCTCTGTAGGTCTTTGACCCTGGAGATGCCATCGCTGTTGGTCCAGACGGTATTGAAGCTGGACGAGCCAACCTCCATAAGACGAAGCCTCGGAGTCCAGCTCCGCTGATCGCCGACGAGGACTTCTTCTTGTCCATCGTTATCAAAATCACCAACGCTGAGGGCACCGATTCCGTAGGTACTACCCGTGTAGCTAGTGAACTTATGGCTCAGCGAACTACCGTCATACGAGTAAAGATTCAGTCCGTCATGGTACGAGCCGCGAATAACTTCTCTGGGCTCGACGCCATCCCAGTCGATACTGGCGAGAGACATTGTATAACGCGAATTGATCGGGGCACTCGCCCGCAGATCGGCAGTCTTCACGAACAGCCCGTTGTTCCAGGCGTGAGCATTAAGAGCGTCGCCTCCAATGAGTAATTCCTCCTGGCCGTCCTGGTCCCAGTCCTCAATCAGATAGTCCAGGTTCTGGCTGCTGCTGCCGAAATTAGCCCCATAGGTATCGGAAGAAGACCAGCCTAGAGCTACGCCGCCGCCGGTGTTCTGAAGGACGTATGTTCTCAGCCCACTGGTTCCGTCATGGACCAGAAGATCGGTCAAACCATCGTCGTTCCAGTCCCACGGCCTGTAGTGATAGTTGCCGTTCGAGCAGTAATTGCCGCTGTCCATCTTGAAGTAGGCGAGCTGCTGCAGCTCGGGCGCGCAGCCGGTGGTCAGCGCTGTATCCGAATCGCTGTCGCCGGCTTCTTCGCCATCAAAGGTGCTGACGGTGCATTGCCACTGCTCGCCCTGGGTCGTCGCTGAGCCCGGCACCGTGTCGCCGGGGTAGGTGGTGGCACCGGCACTGCTGTACGACGCGCTGTCTACCGTCCAGGCGAAGCTGTAGCCAATGGAGTCGCCGTCGGCGTCTTCGGCCAGGCTCTGCAGAGTGCAGACGAGCTCGTCCTCGCCGCCGCGTGGCTGAGCCGGCGTGATGGACACCGAGGGCGCCGTGGGCGGGGAGTTGAGCACCGTGACAAACTCGCTCACCGGGTTGCCGTTATTGTGGCCATCGTTGGCGGTGACACGCGCTTCGATCACATCCCCCTTGTCGAAGAAGCTGCTGCCGCTGAGGCTGGAGCCTGTCTCGTTGAGCAGCACGCCATCAACCAGCCACTCGTAGCTGAGGGTCAGCGCAGAGGAGTCGGGATCCGAGGCGGTGGCGCTGGCATGGATGACGCTGTTGGTGGTGGGGGCGGCGGGCAGCAGCACCAGGGTATCCACCGTGGGCCGAGCATTGAACATCTGCGCGGTGGCTACCGCTGGGATGCCGTTGGCGTTGCCGTCGTTGGGCACCACGGTCAGCGCGATGTCGTCGCCGCCCTGCAGGCCGGTGGTGTCGAGCTGTACATCGCTGGACACTGGCAGGCCGTTGACTGTCCAGGAGTAGGTGAGGCTGACCGGATCGCCGTCTACGTCGACCACTCCTGACACCGTCGAGGTAAGGATGTCGCCCGGGTTGGGTTCGACCGCAGATAGCGCCAATGAGCCGACCTCGGGCAGGCTGTTGGTGATGACTACCGCGGCCGACTGCACCTGGTCGCCGGTCGCCAGTCCGTCGTCTGGCACCAGGGTGCACTCGACGCTCTGCCCTTGGCTGATGAGGGGACTGGTGATGCTCTGCGCGGTCGAGACGAGTTGCCCGCCGACCAACCACTGCACCTGGTAGTTCTCGATGTCATCGTCCAGATCGTTCCAGCCGACCCCCTCGCAATGCAGATCGTCGGAGGCCATGGCCGGGTTGGGGCTGACCTCTGCGGTGCTGACGCTGGGAGGGCTGTTCTGCACGGTGGCCGACAGCAGCTGCGAGGCGTTGCCGCCGACCCCGTCAGACAGATTGAGGATCACCTCGATGAGGTCGCCGGCCGCGAAGTACTGAGACCCGTCAAGGCTGAACCCCGTCCAGGACAGGGTGTTGCCGTTCACCATCCACTGGCAGCTGGCGGTGACCGGATCGCCGTCATCGTCGCTGCTCTGGAACACCAGATCCAGCACCGTATCGGTGATGGGGTTGAGTTCCGAGAGGCTGGCTGAGTCGATAACCGGCAAGAAGTTCTGTACCACCGCGATGTCGGAGGCGTAGCTGACGCTCTGGTGAGCATCGCTGAGGGTGAGCACTGCCTGGATCTGGTCGCCTGGCAGGGTGCCGGCCAGAGCAAAGCTCAAGCCGCTGTTGCTCACGCTGCTGCCGTTGAGCTGCCAGTCCAGCTGTTCGGTGAAGGCGTCGCCGTCGGCGTCGCTGCTGCTGTAGCTCAGAGTGATGACATCTGCCCGGTAGGGAGCGAGGTTGTCGAGGGTGAAGTTGCTGAGGGTGGGGGGCGCGTTGCGGATGGTCACGCTGGCGCTGGTAACGCTGGCGCCGAGATTGATGCTGTCGTTGGGTGCGACGGTGCATTGCACCTCATCGCCGGCGCTGAAGCCGGCCAGGGCCAGCTCGCCAGTCGCGGTTCCGATCACTGAGCCGCCGTTGACCGTCCAACTGTAGACGTAGGCCTCGACCCCATGGTCCGGGTCGGTCCAGCCGCCCGGCACGCAGCTCAGGGTGTCTTCGACGCTGGGCTCGACGGGCACGATGCTAGCCGAGCTGAGGCTGGGTATCGTATTGAGGATGGTCACTGACTCGATGGCTGCCGCGCCGCTGTCGTAGCCGTCGTTGGGCACCAGGTGGGCGGTGACCAGGTCGCCAGCGCCCATCAGGCTGTGGCTGAGGCTGGCTCCCTGATTGGAGACCACCACGCCGTTAATGCTCCACTGGACCGAGGAGCTGACAGTGTCGCCGTCGGCGTCCGATACTGCGTAGCTGATCTCGATGTCGTCGCTGGTGTAGGGATTGGGTGGCGTGAGCTCAAAGTGGTCTACGGTTGGGATCTGGTTCTGTACCACCGCGATCTCGCTGAGCACCGCGGCGCCGGCACCCTCGCCGTCCCGTGGGATTAGTTGCAGCTGAACCTGATCGCCGGGCTGCAGGGCAGTCAGCGGCAAGGTCTCGCTGGTGGCGATGGCTGTGCCGTTTACCGACCAGATGAACTCAAAGCTGACCGGGTCGTCGTCGGCGTCACTGGCGGTGACGTTGGCGCTCAGGTTGTCGGCCCGTACCGGAGTGCTGCTGGTCAGGCTCAAAGATTCGATCACTGGCAGGGTATTGGCGATCACCGCTGGGCTGGAACTGAGCATCGTCCCGGGCTCTTCCCCATCGTGGGGGGTGAGCTCGCAGATCACGCTGTCGCCTCGGGCGAAGTGCTCGCTGCTAAGGATTAGATCGCTGCCGGCTGCCACGCCGTTGACCAGCCAGCGGACCTCATAGGCCTCAGGGTCGTCATCGACATCGCTCCAGTCCAAGCCCTGACAGTGCAGCTCGGTGGCCGTCAGGGCCAGCTCGGGTTGGATCTTTGCAGCGCTGATGCTGGGCCGACTGTTGATGATGTCTACGCTCAGTTCGGTGGCCGTGCCAGCGTCCAGTCCATCGTGGGGGCTGATCTGAACGGTCCAGCGCTCGCCCTTGTGAGTGCGCTGAGCCGGAAGAACCGAGCCCAGGTCTTGGATGGGCAGGTCGTTGACCTGCCAGCGGTAGTCAAAGTCCACCAGGTCGCCGTCCACATCGCTGCCGCTGGCGCTCACCGATACCTCTTGATCGCTGGTGGCGCTCTCGGCACTGAGGGTGGCGCTGCCTTCAGGGGCAGTGTTGGCGATGGTGACCGAGGCGCTGGCGGCTGCGCCGCTCAGGGTTCCATCGGAAGGAATGGCGAGTACCGTCCATTGTTGGCCGGCGCTGGTCAGTGTGCTGGAGAGGCTCGGTGAATTGGCCTCTTCCACCAGGGCCCCGTCGCGAGCCCACACCCAGCTGACGCTGACCTCGTCGCCGTCGGGGTCGTAGGCCTGTTGGAAGATGGTGACGCTGAGGTCATCGCCGGTGCGCGGGGTGGCCGGGGTGATGGTGATTACCGGGGCGATGGGCCCGGGGACCGGGCCCGCCAGAGCGGCCCCGTTGGGGTTGCCGTCATCCTCTCCAAGGCAGGCGCTCAGGGCCAGTGTAAGGAAGACGATGAGGGTGGATAGGCGGCGCATAGAGAACTCCCGGTGCAGAGATCCGCAGCATAGATCGGATCCCGGCTCAGCCAGGCAGCAAATGGGCACCGCGAAACAGTCATTTGGACCGTCGGTTGGCGTTCTGGCCGGTGAATATCGACCCGTGTCTGGTCTCCAGAGGTCAGGAAGCCTCGAGGTAGCTCTCGGTGTTTTCGTAGCCTTCTTGCAGTCCGTTGCGCACGGTGTTGATTAAGATGGTGTCATCGATCGCTGGCACCAGCTTTACCGCGCCCCATAGCGCGTTGTAGCGCAGGGTTCCCGAGCCGCTGGGGATGGTGATCTCCATGTTCGAGAAGAAGTCCAGGGAGTCCTCTCCGTCGGTGCCGGCACCCGGCTCGTTGATGTATTGCTGGGTGATCCAGGATCTGGCAACCGCCGCTTGACCACCGCCCTCGGGTAGATCCACCCAGCGGTAGTCCTTCAGGGAGGTGTAAGTGAGGGTGAGCAGCAGGTTGTCGCGGTCAATGGAATTGCTGGTGCGCAGGGCAGCTTCCTCGCCATTGATCCAGGGGCCGAACGCGCTGAGAAAGCTGCGGTCGTAGCGCGCTGAGCTGGCCGACTCGATGGGGGTCTGATCCGCCAGGCCCACCAGCTCTGCGTGCTGCAGCCCCGAGAACGCGCTGCGCGCGGCGACCGCTACTGGCAGCTGGTCGAGGGGCTGGTGTCCGCTCCAGTGCTCAGCGCCACCCCAATGCTGGGCCTCAAGGACCGGCAGCTGCCAGGCTCGGTCTGCCGGCGAAGAGTCCATTCCCAGGTCTGCGCTGGCCTCGAACTCTTCGAGGAATGCAAGCATGTTGACCACCCCGGCCTGCATGACCAGCGGGTTTGGGTCGTCGAAATTCGCAAACAGGTAGAGGCTCAGTTCTCCCAGTTCGGTGGGTGCCTGCGGCGGTGGTTGGCAGGCTGAAAGGGTGGCGAAAAAGGTGCTCAGGAGCAGGGTGCGGCTCAACATGGGACTTCTCCGGTGCGAGGGTTGCCAGCTGCTTGCGGCCGGCAGATAAGGCTTCAGGGGTAGGGGTGGCTCAACATCTGCGCTGCCAGCTGCTCAAGGACAGATTCGGCAGCCTTGATGCTGAGCGGGCGATTCTTGTTGGTGAAGAGCTCTCGGCCCAGGACGTTGGCCCCCAGGTGCCCCAGCTGCAGGCGCATGGCGACCATCAGCTTGGCTCCGCTACCGCCGCTGTGGGTCGCTATTGCCACGGGTCTGCCATTGAAGAGGGCCCTGAAATCCTGCGAAGCAACCGAAAGCCAGGCGATGGCGTTGGTCATTGCAGGTGGCATAGAGCCGTTGTATTCGGGCGCACAGAAGATGTAGCCCCGGGCTCTCTGGAAGAGGGCATGGAGCTCGGCAAAACCCTGCGGTGCCTCACCGGAATCGGTGTTGCGGCTGTACAGGGGTAGGCCGGTGTCGCTGAGGTCGATGAGCTCGCAGTCCAGCCCCTGGTCGATGGCCATCGCCTTCAGCTTGGCCGCGAGTTTCAGGTTGTCGCCGCTGCTGGCGGCACAGATGAGCAGCATGGGAGTCCCGATGTAGCATGTCTGCAGCCCGGCTTACAGAGCTGGTGCCGCCGAGCTGTGGCGCTGAGCTCAGGGGCTGGTTGCCAGCACCTCAATCCATTGTGCGGGGATGCCGAAGTCGCCAAAGTCCTGGACCTGATCTTTGCAGTGCAGCTCTTTCTCCAGCACCCAGGTCGTGGCTGCGCGTACCAGCGCCTGACCCTGTTCTGCGGGCAGTACACTGGCTGAGCAGTCGAACAGAAAGGAGGCAAACTCAGTGCCACACACCCCCGCTTCGGTAGCGATCTCGATGAGGTTCTGGTCCGCGGCGTTGGTGATCTGGCAGATGTCCGAAAAGATCAGGTGTCCGGCATCAGCGATGCCCATCAGGTGCCGGGGCCCGGCGGAGCTTAGGTAGGCCTCTTCGGTCCGGTCAAAGCGCACCACTGAGTCCGCCATTCCACCCATAAACAGGGAAGCTTGCAGGCCATCATCAGCTGTGACAGAGCGATTGCCCGCCAGCGAGCCAATGACTCGGACACCCGGGTGGCTGGCCGCCCCAGCTGCGGCGCTGGCGCCGGCGCTGTGGCCGAGCACAGCGATGCGCTCCAGGTCAACCCAGGGGGACACGAAGCTGAGAGCCGGGTCGTCCTGGGAGAAGGCCGCCAGCAGGTCATTGATGTCTTCTCCCAGGTCTTGGGAGGGGCCGCTCCCCTCGCCGCACAGGCTGCTCAACAGGTCCTGGAGAAACAAGCCTGGATGGTCCGCTGCGATCACCACGTAGCCGCGACTGGCCCAGTGCTCCATCAGGCTCAGCGATTGCATTCGCCAGGAAGCAGTGCCGTGGACGAAGACCACCAGCGGGTAGGGGCCATGGTCCTGGTCCAAAGGCAGGTCCCGAGCGCAGCCCTTGCAGCGCTGATCTGGGCGGGCCTCATCGGTCACCAGATGTTGTTGGCTCAAGGGCAGGGCATAGCGGATGTCTACTTCGACGGCAGGCAGGCCGGCGGCACTGCCGATGGTTGCCGGATAGAGCACATCGGCACTGAGCCTGCCGATGGAGACAGTCCGAACACCAACATCCCAGGGGCCAACCTGGGCTGGATCCGTAGGGCGCTCATATAGGGCGGCATCGGTGCAGCCAGGTTCTTCGTCTGGTATGGGGGCCGCCTCGGTGCCGATCTGGCATGCGGTGAGCAACAGTGCCCCGCCAAGGGCCAGATATGAGGCAAGCGGTTGCTGGCTGTGGTGGTCTGTCATAGCGGGTCTTCAGTGCGTCTTGAGAATGTAGAAGCAGGATGGCACAGGGTCAGAGCGTGAGACGGAGCCACACTCAGGGCTCTGATTTTTAATCTTACAAGCGGTAGAAATCAAGCATTACTGCCTGCTGGCAGTTTGCCAATCGATTGCGCTGATCTGGTGGTGGTTTGCCAGGCCCGGCTCTGGCGCCCGCCGGGTCATGATTTAGTTAGGTGCTCCTGGAGAGAAGGTCTTGACTTTATTTACTCATGGGTAGATAAATTACAGCCATGAAGTACCTCGCTCTCTTGACCCTTTTTTTCGCTACTGCAGCATCGGCCGGCGACCCCACGGTGCCGCACCCCAACCAGGGCCTGCTCGATCCCATCGCAGAGCATCCTGAAGCCCTTGAACTGAGTGCCGTGGAGCAGGACCGGGTCGACCAGGGCCGCACCGTGCAGCGCTATGTGCGGGGTGAGGAGGATGGCTGGGGCGTGGCGGTCAACATCGTCGAGGCTTCAGCCGAACTGGTCTGGGACACCATCCTCTCCTACGATCGCTACCCCGACTGGGTCAATAACGTCACTTCCTGCACGGTCTATCAGCGTCAGGATGAGAAGCTCTATGTGGACATGCAGATGTCGGTGCTTGGGATCAAGAAGGGCATCTACACCATCAACACCGTGAAGCGCGACGAGGGCTGGATGGCCTGGACCCTGGATTACTCAAGGAAGAGTGATGTGCAGGACATGATTGGCTATTGGAGGGTGGAGCAGTTGAGCTCCAATCCACCGCGAACCCGCCTGGATTACTCCACCCAAATGAAGGCCCGGGGGGTACCCAACTGGCTGGTCAAGCTACTGACTCGCAAGTCCCTTAAGGACGGCACCCGCTGGGTCAAGGAGCGTGCCGAGGAAGCTCAGGCGCGGCGCTGACTGGGGGCGTTTGCTCAGCCGAAGGTCGGCTCGGGCAGGCCGGTGGCCAGGCCATCGAGGGCCAGCAGGGCGCCGTTGGGGCCGGGCAGGTCGCGTCCTGATGAGGTGATGAACAGGCAGTCCAGGTCCGGCCCGCCGAAGGTACATGAGGTGGGCCGCTGTACCGGCAGTTTGATGCTCTGCAGCAGGCTACCGTCAGGGCCATGACAGTCGATCCGGGCGCCATCCCAGATGCAGGTCCAGAGTCTGCCCTGGGCGTCGATGGCTGAGCCGTCGGGGCAGGCATCGCCCGCGGGAAGCGCGAACAAGGGCTGGCTGGACTCAGTGTTTAGGTCCTGGCCGAGCGGGTAGCGTCGCACCATCTGGTCGAGGGAATCGCCGAAGTAGAAGCTGTCCTTGCTCCAGGCCAGGGTATTGGGGATGCCCAGTCCCTGGAGCTGCACGGCAACGGCTCCGCTGGCCTCTACTCGATACAGGCTGCCCGAGCGCTCGGCGACCTCATCGTGCATGGTGCCGATCCAGAATCTTCCTTGCGGGTCACAGCGCCCGTCGTTCGTGCGGTTCATCGGGAGCTGGTCGGGTGCTTCCAGTTGGAGCCAGGGGCTCCACTGGCCAGTGCTTGGCGTGAAGAAGCCCAGGCCGTGCTCGGCGGCGACCAGCAGGCTAGCGCCATCCGCGCAGCGGGCCAGGGCGCTGGGGCGAACCGGCAGTTGCCAGCGGCGGTGGACTGAGCCCTCCGGTTGGTAGCACTCGATGGCACGGCCGTGAATGTCCACCCAGAACAGGGACTGGGACTGATGGTCCCAGATAGGTCCCTCGCCAAGGAGGTTACCGGCGTCCAGTACGATGCGTGCTTCAGGGGGCATGCTGGCCTGACTCCAGCTCGCGAGCAGCGGCGAGCAGGCTTTGTGCGCGCTGGCGAAGCTCTTCGACGGTGCGGCCCGGACGGTACAGGGCCCCGCCGATGCCGAAGCCGCGGGCCCCCGCCTGCCACCAGCTGCTCAGGTCATCGGCTGCGATACCGCCTACGGCCAGGATCGGCACTGCCCCAGGCAGGACCGCCTGGAGGGCGGTGAGGAAGGCTGGTGACGCGGCGCCGGCCGGGAACAGCTTGAGCGCTCTGGCACCACCCTGCACCGCGCTGAAGGCTTCGCTGGGCGTAAAGACTCCCGGTACCCAGTCCAGTTCAGACTCGGCGCAGGCCCTGGCTACGGTGAGGTCGGTGTTCGGTGCGATCACCAGGGTGGCGCCGGCGGCTGCTACCCTGTGGGCGTCGTCTGCAGACAAAACAGTGCCAGCTCCGACCACCGCGCGATCGCCGACGGCCTCAACCATGGCAGCGATGCTCTCGAAGGGCCGCGGTGAGTTGAGGGGTACCTCGACGACTCGGAAACCCACATCGACCAGGGTGGTTGCGACCTCAGCGGCCTCTTTAGGCGGCAGGCCTCTCAAGATGGCGATGAGGGGGAGCTCGCCCAGTGCAGCTTGCAGGGACCTCTTGCTCATCTTACTGGGAGCCAATCAGGCCTGCTGCCCGCGCAATCCTGAGCAGGCCCCGGCCGGCTGCCTGTTGACCGGAGATGCACTGGGAGTCGATGCCATGGGACTTCAGCGCCAGGCTGTACTTCCTTGAGATGGCGGGCGAGCCGACGATGCGAACCGGGGCAGATAGCTCCAGTGCACTGGTCATTGCCGCGACCTCCGAGCCGATGAGCAGGCCCGACGCGTAAGACCAGGCGGCATCAGAGTGAAGGTCGCCCTGGAGGGTGCGGCTGCGCACTGTAAAGATGTGGTGGAGCAAGCCTCCCGGTCGCTCAAGATCGGCGAGGCCTCTTTGGAATGCAGCTTCGTCCAACTCGGTGCGGGTCATGACCGCGCCGATCAGGCCTGGATCGCGCAGCAGGTCAAAGGTCTCGCCGGTGAGGTGAGTGGTGAAGCGAGTAACTCCGCCGTCTTCCAGTTGCACCCACTTGGTATGAGTACCGGGTAGCAGCACCGTGCCATCGCCCTCCAGGCCGAGCAACTGGGTCTCTTCTCCGCGCATGACGTCCGGTGCTCCGGAGATGGAGCGACCGACCACGCCGGGGACGATCCAGGTGTGTTCTCTGGGGGCTTGGACCAGATTGGCAGCGATGGTGTCGAGGTTGGCGGGGCACTGGACGTAGGGAGTCTCGCGCCATCCCTGAGCGCTTCCCACCATCCCGGTCAGGAGTGCGGGGAGTCCTTTGAGCTGGTCCATCCAACCGGAGGTCACCAGGGCAAATACCTGTTCACAAGCCTGGCCACGAGCAGAGCGGACACCGGCATTGAGGCGGTCGGACGCGACCACGTTGCCTTGCTCATCGAGCAGCGAGGCCCGCACTGCAGTGCTGCCCCAGTCGACGCCGAGCAGAACTGTTGTGTCTGGCAGCTCGGACGGAGCCCCTTGTGGTTCGGACCTTTCTTCAGTCGTAGGGGTCGGGCTCATGTAACACCTCCATCCACGCACCACGACTGTGCAGTCACGGCGCTGGCCGCATCGCTGGCAAGAAAGAGCACGGTAGGAGCGATGTGGCAAGGCCTCAGTTCAAGGTTTACGCACTGTCGCTCGAGGGTATCAGCCAGGGCTTCGGGGGTGACCCAGCGCTCCAGCTGGCGGCGGGTCATGACCCAGCCAGGCAGGACCGCATTGACGCGGATGCCGTAGCTGCCGAGATCGCGGGCTAGTCCTCGGGTGAGTCCTTCGATGCCGGCCTTGGCAGAGGTGTAGGCGGGCATGCCGCCGATGGCCAGGTGCCACGAGGTGGAACCCAGGTTGATGATGCTGCCTTGACCTGAGTCTTTCATCCCGCCGAGGACCGCCTGAATCATAAAGAAATAGGCCTTGAGGTTGATGCCTTGAGCGAGGTCCCAGAACTCTTCCGTCATGTCTTCAACGGAGCAGCGCTCATCCCAGCCGGCGTTGTTCACCAGTACATCGATGGACCCGAGCTGTTTTTCGACGGTTTCGACGCCGATGCGAATGGCTTCGATGTCGGTCAGGTCTACGGGTACAAAAAGTGGTTTTCCCTGCAGTCGCTCAACGAGTCGCTGGGAGGGCTCCAGAGCACGGTCGAAGAAGGCGACTCGTGCTCCCTGTTTGACGAAGGCTTCGACCAGGCCCTCGCCGATGCCTGCACCACCGCCCGTGATCAAGACCACTCGCTGTTTTAATGAAGAGAACTGCATAGCTTAGTGGGACTCCCTGGGGACCTCGGCGCCGGATTTGCCCACCAGGAAGTCCAGATCGCAGCCGCGGTCGGCCTGCTGAACGTGATCAACGTAGAGACGCGCCCAGCCTCGCGCCGGTGGAGCAGCCGGTGGGGTCCAGTGGGCCTTGCGTTCTGCCAGTTCTGCTGCGTCTACGTGGAGCTCAAGGCGGCCAGCTTCAGCATCGAGGGTGATCAGATCACCTTCGCGGACCAGCGCCAGCGGCCCTCCTACCGCAGCTTCCGGCGCCACATGTAGCACTACGGTGCCAAAGGCGGTGCCGCTCATGCGAGCGTCACTGATGCGGACCATGTCGCGAATGCCAGCCTCTAAAAGCCGTTTTGGTAGTCCCATGTTGCCGACTTCTGCCATCCCCGGGTAGCCCCTGGGCCCGCAACCTTGCAGCACCAGTACGCTGTCGGGGCCCACATCCAGGTTGGGGTCGTCGATGCGCGCGCGGAAGTCTTCAATGCTCGAGAACACCACTGCTGGACCCGTATGTTGGAGCAGCTCGGCGCTGGCCGCCGACGGCTTGAGGATGGCGCCGTCCGGGGCGAGATTGCCGCGCAGTACCTTGAGTCCGCCGTTGTCGCACAGGGCTTCATCAGCATCACGGATGACCTGCGCGCCACCGCTGGTGAGGTCGCCAGCTGATTGCACTGAAAAGCGCTGCGCGGCGGTCGCGATCTCACCCAGAGTGCGGCCATCCACAGTGCAGGCATCGAGCTCGAAGTGTTCTTTAAGGACCTTGATCACGGCTGGCATGCCGCCGGCGGCATCGAAGTCTTCCATGAGGAAGCGCCCCGAAGGCATCAGGTCGACGATGGTTGGGATTCCGCTTCCGACCTGGCTCCAGTCCTCCAGGGACAGGTCCACGCCGATGCGTCCGGCGATGGCAAGCAGATGCACCACTGCATTGGTGGAGCCGCCCAGGCCAGCTACCGCGCGGATCCCGTTGCGGAAGGCAGCCGGGGTGAGCAGCTTCTCCGGGCGAATGTCGTTGCGCACCAGCTCGACGATACGGCGGCCGCTTCTGTGAGCCAGTTCGGCGCGCGGTCCGCCCACCGCAGGAAGGGTGCCGTTGCCGGGCAGGGCCAGTCCCATCGCTTCCATCACGCAGGCAATGGTCGATGCTGTGCCCATGGTCATGCAGGTTCCGGCGCTGCGGGACATGCAGCGCTCAGCGGCGTTGAACTCCGCTGCGGAGATCTCCCCTGCACGCAGTTGTTCACTGAGCTTCCAGACATCGGTGCCTGAGCCCAATGGTCGCCCTTGATAGCGCCCACTGAGCATTGGGCCGCTGCTAACTACGATAAACGGCAGTCCGACGCTGCAGGCACCCATTACCTGGCCTGGGGTGGTCTTGTCGCAGCCGCCCAACAGGACCACGCCATCCAGGGGGTTGCCGCGGATGGACTCCTCTACCTCCATGGCCAGTAGGTTGCGCCATAGCATGGCGGTGGGTCGCATCTGGGTCTCGCCCAGGGACATCGCAGGAAACTCCACCGGCAGGGCGCCCTGCTCCCAGATGCCGCGCGCGACGTGCTCAGCCAGGGTTCGAAGATGAGCGTTGCAGGGAGTGAGCTGGGACCAGGTGTTGCAGATCCCCACGATCGGGCGACCGTCGAAGACGTCGTCGGGCAGGCCCTGCGACTTCATCCATGAGCGATGGATAAAGCCGTCTTTGTCGGCTTTTCCGTACCAGGAGACGCTACGTAAGGGTCGTTTGAGTTTCATAGCGTTTGTCTCGGGTCTTGCTTACCAGATCTACGAAGGCTCGAGCCCCCTTGCGAAGGCTGCGTTCCTGGGTCTCATAGTCCACCCCGAACAAGCCAAAGCGAGGGTCCCAGCCTTCGGCCCACTCGAAGTTGTCGAGCAGCGACCAGTAATGATAGCCGCGCACATCGACGCCCTCGGCCATGGCTCTGCTCATTGCGTAGGCGTAGGTCTGGATCCAGTGTGCTCTGCGGTCGTCGCGGTCGTCAGGAAGGCCATTCTCGGTGATGTAGATGGGCTTGCCGACCTCGCCGATCTGCTTGAGAGCTCGGTAGAAGCCCTCGGGATAGATGCAGTAGGGCATGTCCACCTTGATGTCGCCGGGCCTGGCGAAGGTCTCAAAGGGGGGCTCTGTTGAGGTAAAGGGGGTCACCATCAGGTGGCTGTAGTAGTTGAGCCCGACAAAGTCGCCTGGGGCCGGCCCGCTGCTGATGGTCTCTGCGTAGCGGAGGCCAGGCACCCGGACCCGGAATTCGCCGGTCTTCAGATAGCCGAGGATCGAGTCGTTGTAGACTTCTTCGAGCACCCTGGCCAGTCCCCAGTGCAGTGGGTTCCAGCGCCGCCAGGGGTCGAACTGAAAGATGTTCTTTACCAGCCCGATCTCGACCGAGTTGCCGTTGGGCATGGCTTTCAAGCTGCGGGTTACCTGGTCATGGCTGCGCATCAGGTTGGCGAGCACTGGCACCATCCGCGAGGGAGAACGCACGCCGGGGGGGAAGGCTCCAAGGCCCCAGCCCATGACTGCGAAGGGCCCGGGCTCGTTGTGGGTGCACCAGCGGGGCACTCGGTCTGAGTACTGGGAGAAGACCTCCTTGGAGAAGCGCACAAAGTGCTTGAGGTTTTCCTGGTGCTCGAAGCTGCCTTTCTGTTCGAACCACAGCGGGTGAGTGAAGTGGTGGAGGGTCACCATGGGGGTGATACCGGCTTCGAGCAGGGTGTCGATCACCTGGCTGTAGTGATCGAGAGCGTGCTGGTCGAAGCGTCCTTCTTCAGGCTCAATCCGGGACCATGCGACGCTGAACCGATAACTGTCGACACCGAGTTCATCGCGCATGCGCTGGATGTCTTCGGCGTAGCGAGAGAAGTGCTCTACAGCCTTGCCAGATCGGGCCCCGCCATGAATTCGGGGGCGACCATGTTTATCGGTCTGGTCTTCCCACCAGGTCCAGTTGTTGGCGGGCATGTCGCCCTCAACCTGGTGGGCTGCCGTTGCAGTTCCCCATACAAAGTTGGCGGGAAACTCTACGTCACCGGTATCGATCGAACTCCAGTCCCAGCGCAGCTCCGGGAAGCGCAAATGCAGGGTAAGCAGAACACCGGCGATGATTGCCAGCGCTGTACCGAAACTCAGCAGGAGCCAGCTCACCGCTGCTGTCCGTCGAGCCACTCATCGAGGGTTTCGCTGCCGTCGCGGTAATTGTCGCCCACCATTCGAATGGCGGTGGTTGCATTGACTGCATCCTGGGTGACGATCATCCAGGCACTCTGGAGGCGAACGAAGCCTCGGTCCGATTCGATGAACAGGTTGAGGTGGAACATCTCATCCACCTCAAGCAGGGGACTGTTGGTCTCCGGAGGGGTCAGGAGCCAGTTGCGCTGAACCATGGCTCGGCGTCTGCTTCCTTGAACCCACATGTACTCGTTTTGCAGTTCGCTGGTGGTGTACAGATTGAAGGGGAAGCTCGCTGTGTAGTTTTCGTAAGCCTCGGCCCGCTCGCATTCCTTACTCAGGAAGCAGTCCGGGTCGCTTCCCCACTCACGAAGGTATTCGCTGTAGCCGTCAGGGAAGACCGCATCGATCTCGGCGCCAATCATGGCGTAGGCGGCGTCATCAAGGTTGTGGTTCGACTCGGTGAATACTGCCAGGGCCACCATGTCTTCAGTGGTGCGATTGACTGCATCGACGGCGTCCACGGTCTCCTCGCTGAGTGGGGTGACCTGCCAGTCTTCCTCAAGCACCTCTTCAAGATGGCCTTCGAGCCATTCGTCCAGGCGGTCAATGCCGGCCGCCATCGCCGCGGGATCTTCGTCGCGGTGGTGGCTGTACAGCCAGCTGACCAGGTCGTTGACCTCGGCGGGGGCTTCAGGGGGCGGCACACAGCCGACCAGGAGCAGGAGAAAGAGAGAGAGAAGGTAGTGCATGGGATTTATCTACTGACTGTATAATTATTGGTCAAGGATCTAATCGCGGCGTTGCATAATCTCAGTATCGCTGCAACATCTGCGATCAGTGCAACATTCTTTCGCTGCAGTGGGAACCATTCAGGGCTTGGCCAGAGAGTTGTCTCTGAGCCGGTGGTCGCGGCTCTTGCGCCGCGCCCACACTTAGCCTCGCTGGCCCCTGCAGGCCTTTAGCGGTAGAGCAGGGGGCCAGCTGATGGCAAGACGGGTTACTGGCACTCAAGGCGGGCAGTGAAGGGGCCCGAGTCGTTGGCATAGCCGTCCACTACCAGGAGGTAGGTTCGGCCTGCTACGGCGTCAAAGACCAGCGAGTTCATGCCGGTTCCAATGCAGCTGTTGCGCAGGGCAATCAGGTTGCCGGTGGGATCGCCTTCCAGGGCAAACAGGTCGTGGTTGATGTCGGTTGGCGATGCATCGATGAGGCGGAAGCGGTGCTCGCGGCTTTCGGTTGCGGTGAAGGCGTAGACCACTTCAGGTGCGTGGTAGCTGCCGACGGTGCACGAATAGCCATCGAGGACTTCGGTGTTCTGCTCTGTGTCTGCAGTGTCGCCACTGACGATTTCATCGCAGCCGATGGTGATGGGTTCGATTGGGGTCCCCTGCCAGGGAAGGGTGCCCCCGCAGGCCGGTACCAGCTCGTTGGGTAGGTCTCCCGGCCAGGGGATGTTGCCCTCGGCCAGATACCACTGGGAGTTGCCCATGGGAATGCGCAACGGCATGTCCGAGACGAAGCGGTCAAGCCAGCGCACCGACAGGGTGAGCTCGGCGCGGATGCCGTCGTTGAAGGACCACTCTAGGCCATCGCAATTGGGGTCAGAGCGCCCGCGCAGATACCCAGAGCCGACTCCGCCTACGCTCACCATGCCGTAGAAGCTGAGGGTGGGTCGCAGTGAGAACTCGATGCGACCCTTCCAGCCGCTGTCGCCCACGATGCCGATGCCAGACACTGTGGAGTTGCTGTTGGTGTCCCATACTTCCTGCCAGCCAGGCTGGGGCCGAAAGCGGCCGCCCATGCCCCAGTCCCAGTGGCCCTGGTAGGAGCCAACGGTCATGTCCAGGTAGCCGGTGGTCTCCGATACGAAGCGGACGAACATCTCGTACTTGATGGTGCCTACGACCGGGATTCCAGAGACGTCGGCGTAGAAGGGGAATTCGAAGTCAGTGAGGGGGAACTCTTCGTCGACGCGATGGGCGCCCGAGGCGGCTACGTAGTATTCAAAATTTGCGTCTACGCTCATTCCGACCACTGCGTCAAAGCGGCTCAGCTTGCCCCACTGCATGGAGGCACCGAGCTGAGTCTCAGGGCGAACCCGCAGGTAGCCGGCGCGGAAGCCGGACTCCACGTGCATTCCGCCCAGGCTCTCTCGGTATAGGGTCTTGCCGGAAAGATCGATGAGGGAGCGGGCCCCGTTGTCTGCTTGCAGGTCAACGTTGAACTCACCTTCCTCGACCACTTCAGCCAGGGGGATGTACTCGGTAGTAACGATGAGGTTGTTACCTTCTGTTTCGATGCTCTGTACCCGACCGAGGTAGCCGCCGGAGATCACGCCGGCGATTACATCGCCTACTTCGAGGTCGATGTTGTCGGTGCCACAGCTGAAGGAAAAGCGGATAACACTGCGGTCGTCGCTGAGGAATTCCATGGTCTCAAAGCAGGGCTCGTCTTCAAGCATGACCACCACCGGAGCCTCGAAGTAGGGCTCGTGGTCCAGCGTATTGAGCTGCTCGTCGCCGGTCTCCAGGTCGCTGGATGCAGCAAATTGGTCGCAAGCCATCAGGCCCATGAACAATCCGAGAGTGAAGCATCTGACTGAGGCGCTAATCATCTTCTTAGTCATCGTTTTCCCCTTAGGAATGGTGCGCCATCCGCGACTCCGGCAAGGCCAGTAGGGTCGTTTAGTGCGCGATGCGATGCAGGGACGGTGCCCTTCACGGGGATTTATCTACTGATGAGAAGATTTATGGTCAATCGCAGATCTGAACCTCCGCAGAATCTCAGCACCCCCGCAACATCTTGCGGGCCCTGAAAGCTTCAGTGTCAGAGGCTCTTAGTGGGCTCTGTTCGGGGTGCTTGTCTTTGTTGTCGCCAATTCTTCGGCCCCTTCCCAGCTGCCGCCGGAGTGTTTCAGGGCAGCGTGAACTCTTTACGCAAATACTGCGTGTGGAGGTTCGTTGGGATGTGATCCCAGATCCAGTGGGCAGGGCTGTCGGCCGGGAAGATCGCCGGCGCGTGACCTTGTGAGAGCTGCCAGGGCGATGAGCCGATGGGGCCCAGATCGAGGGCAAGATCCCAGTTACTGTCGTTAAAGTGTGGCTCGCACCACCCCCTTCTGCTCTTGTCGCTGGCGGTGGGGTTGGGGTCGTAGCGCCAGCTGTCGTCAGAGAACCACTGCTGCCCGGTCGAGATCTCGAGGTGGGCAATGGTGGCAGTGATTACTGAACCGGTGTCCCAGCCCCTGATGCCGATGTTGTGGATTCCTGAGCTGAGCCAGATCTCGTGCATGGTTCCAGAACTCCAGCCGCCGGTCTCGCCCAGCAGGTTTTCCCAGCCATCGATGCAAAGTTCGCCCGCGTCATCGGTTGCCACATAGATGCTGACGAGCCAGTCACGTAGGCCGTCACAGTCGCTGTCGAGGCCGTCCAGCTGCTGAGGGCTGCCGGGAAAGATACTGTCGTCGTTGTCGTCGCAGTCACCACCTTGGCCAACCATTGCCCCAGGCGGCTCGCAGCTCTCTGTCAGGCTGGAGTCCAGGCCGTAGCCATCGCCGTCCTCATCGGTGAACCAATCTTCGGCGGCCTCTTCATCGATGAGGCCGTCGCAGTCATCATCCAGCTCATTGCAGAGCTCCTGCGCTGCCGGGTTGATCTGCGGGTTGAGGTCATCGCAGTCCTCGCCCTCGGGCCAGCCATCAGCGTCCTGGTCAGCAGCGGCCGAGTCGTCGTCATCGCTGCCAGAACGGTCGTCGTCATTGGCGCCGGTGCCAAAGGTTCCAGGGATCTCGTAGCAGCCGGTCAAGAGGATCGAGGTCAGTGCGCTGAGCAGGAGTTTTCGGGTGAGCATGGCGAGAAGATACTGGAGTTACCCGGATTGCGCAGTGTTCGCGGCAAAGGCCTGCGTGCGAGCCCCGATCGGTGGTTCAGCCGGGCTGCGGCGAAGACTCAGGTTTGCCGCTTGGGTTCGTTGCCAGGAAGGAGTCTTTAGAAGTTGCGTACAAGGCTGCTTGCGCGGCGCTAGGGGACCGGAAGCCTGCTGGAAGAGCCTTCGGACTGGGTGTCGATGTCGAGACTCACGCGTAGCCCTTTAGCTCGGACCTTGCCAACGAAGCGCATGGTGGTTGCCAGCTCCAGTTCCATGTAGGGGAGATCGCCGCGTAGAGGCAGCAGTACCGTCCCTTCCAGGGCCATGCGGGCCTCTTTAAACTCGCCGTCGCGGATCGTCGCCGGCACGATGAGGACCGAGAACACCAGCCGCGCGAAGGGCTCGTCATGGCGAATCAGCACTTCGTCGAGGCTTACCCGGGCGTGAGACAGGTCCAGATTTATGGTGAATCGATCCGGGCCGAACCAATCCTGGATCTCTACCAGGTCCATAGACCAGGAGTCTCCTGGGCTCACCGCGCCTTCCGGCAGTAAGAATTCCATGGGGTCCTGCTCTTGGGGGTCGCGATCCCGAAAGTGGCGTGCAAAAAAGGCCCGTTGGGCTTTCTTGAGACGGCGGCCCTGTGCCGTTTTGAATTCACGCTCAGCTCCCACTCCGAGACCGCGGACTTCGAAGCCGGTAACCGGCAGTTGCCGGGTCTTGTTACCTTCGGTGGATTCAGCCCGTTCGCATTGGATTCTCAGGTCCGCTACAGCCGTCCCCTTTAGGGCTGCGATTCGAGCGGCGCAGCTATGGCTGGAGCGGTCATCGAAGCTACGGTCGCGTAGTTTAAGCGGACCCAGCTTTACAATTCGGTGCCCCTTGATGGACCAGGACTCTGTGGATAGCCAGGACCACTCTTGTTGAGGATGTTCGCGCGGTTGGAACTCAATACTCTGAGCGTTGCCCGGCCTGGGCAGGCAGAGCAGCATTGCAACGAGTAGCGGTGCCGATCTTATAGGGAGCAAGGCTTAGATGACCGTTCACAGGTGAGGGGTCTGGGGAATGGAGTTTGGGCTCTCAGGGGCTGCTAAGCAGGATCTGCTCAGGGAGCCGCCGGGTAGCGCTCAGGCACATCTAGCCGTCCCGCGATTCCGGCGCAAGAGCCCGCTAAGAAACAGCAACAGTAAGGCTGAAGGGGTATTCGGGTCGCTGCTCATGCTGCAATTACAGCCACCGCCGGCAGCGGAGGACGAGTCGTCGTCATCACCCACTGAGTCATCGTCGTCATCACCGGCTGAGTCATCGTCGTCATCACCGGCTGAGTCATCGTCGTCATCACCGGCTGAGTCGTCGTCGTCATTACCC
>DJIF01000076.1:0-2276 GCA_002433485.1 Deltaproteobacteria bacterium UBA6601 | reverse complement strand
GTCGTCGTCATTACCCGCTGAGTCATCGTCGTCATCACCCACTGAGTCGTCGTCATCACCCACTGAGTCGTCGTCATCACCGGCTGAGTCATCGTCGTCATCACCGGCTGAGTCATCGTCGTCATCACCGGCTGAGTCATCGTCATCACCCAACCAGGGAGCACAGTCGCCATCATTCTGGTCGCTGGCGCCGTCGCAGTCGTTGTCGAGGCCATCACCGCAGGCCAGCAGCCCGTTTTCCAGGCCATCGGGGGAGACCAGCGGATTGCTGTCGTTGCAGTCGCCGGCACAGGGTGTCCAGCTGTCTTGGTCAAGGTCGTCCTCGGTCTCGCCCAGCGCTCCGTCGCAGTCGTTGTCGAGGCCATCACAGATCTCTATGGCGCCCGGGAAGCTGTTGGCATCGGTGTCGTTGCATTCCGCGCAGGAGAGGTGGTTGTCACCATCGCTATCGGCCTCTCCCAGGGCATCGGCGTTGGCAGCGCCGTCGCAGTCAGTGTCCTGCCCATCACAGAGCTCGGGCGCGCCGGTGAAGAACGTCGGGTCCAGTGGTCCGCAGTCGCTCAGGTCGGGATCTCCATCTCCATCGTCGTCCAGGTCGATACAGTCTGGTTCGTGGTCTGCGTCGGTGTCCGGGAAACCATCGACCAGGTCGCCGTCGCAGTTGGAGTCCAGCGCATCACAACTCTCGGGCGCCCCGGGGAAGACCGTCGCATCGTCGTCGTCGCAGTCTTCGCAGGAGAGCACTCCGTCCTGGTCGTCATCGCTTTCGCCCAGCGAGTCGGCGTCGACGAGACCATTGCAGTCGTTGTCCTGCCCATCACAGCTTTCGATGTTGCCGTTGTAGTTGGAGGGGTCTGTGTCATCGCAGTCGGTGAAGCTGCCTTCGCCGTCGCCATCGAGGTCACTACCGTTGCCGGCGCCTTCACAAAGGGTCAGCTGATTGAAGTTGAAGTTCGCTTGATCGGTGCAGAAGTTGGCGCCCAACACCGGGCCGGTGACGAAGGGCTGGGTGCTGTTGCAGTCGGCGCCATCGAGGCCCCAGTCCTGGCCTTCAAGCAGCTGCTCAGAGTGCACGATGCAGCAATTGTCCGAAAGGGTGGTCTTGTAGCTGAGGCCGACAAACAGGGTGGCGATGTCGTGAAGCACTGATTGTGGCGCGAGAGTGTCGCCCGACTGGCACAGGCCACCGGTGCCATCGAGGTAGTAGCAGGTCGCACTGAATTCCACTTCATTAGCGTCACAGCGACAACCGTCCACAAGGCCGCTGCTATCTGCATCGATCAGACCATTACAATCCGTGTCCAGGCCGTTGCACACTTCCAGCAGCAGCGGACTTTGGAGCGGCTCGCTGTCGTCGCAGTCCCCGTCGCAAAGGGACGCACCATCACCATCCGTATCCGCATCTTCATCGGTGCTCGGGTTACAGTCGTTGTCTAGGCCATCACAGATCTCTTCAGCGTCCTGGGAGATGTTCGGGTCTGTGTCATCGCAATCACCGCCGCCACAGGCCAGATCGGGGTCGCCGTCGGAGTCGTTATCGACGCAGCCACTATTCTGTGCTTGAGCCGGCTGAGGAGCTGCCAGAATAAGGCTTAATGTCAGCAGCAGCAGCGCCTTGGCCGAGCAGCTCTCGCGGTTCCATGATGCGAGCAAAGACGGCATTAGAGGCAGGTCTCCGCTGCCGGACAGGAGCCACCCAGCAGGCCGCCAAAAAAGCCTTGGCGGTAGAGATCCGCGCAGGCTTGGTCCCACTCGGTCAATTGGCAAAAGGGGTCATCGAAAACGATGCATGAAAAAGCGTTGAGGTCCAAGCATGTGAGCGCACTGCCAGGAGCGGGGGGCGAGAGGGCCTCACAGCATGGGTCAGAGCTGAGCAGGGGGCCTTCGACGGTGATATGAACGGTGCTCGCGGCTTTCGTGCCGTCGTCATCAGTGGCGGTAAAGGTGAAGCTGAGATTGTCAGCAGTGGTGCTGGTCACGGTAAAGACCGGGCTGGTGCTGGTGGGGTCCGAGAGGACCACGCTATGGCCGGTGACCTGCATCCAGATCACCTCAGTGATGGCGCCGTCGCTATCGCTTGCGCTCCCGGTCAGGGTCACCTGGTCTCCGCTGCTGACGGTCTGGTCGGGGCCCACCGTTACGATGGGTGGCTGATTGGTCGGTTGGATTTCAATGTCGACTTCGTCGCTCGCGTTCGAACCGCCGTCGTCCTGGCACAGCAGCTGGAAGGTGAGGGCCTCGAGATTGGCGCTGGAGGGAGCTATGAAGCTGGTCTA
>DJIF01000080.1 GCA_002433485.1 Deltaproteobacteria bacterium UBA6601 | reverse complement strand
GGAGCCTCATCAGCGGCAGCCTCATCAGCGGCAGCCTCTTCTTCGCTGGCACCCTTGACCAAAACCTCAGGCGCACTGGCATCGGCCTCAGCAGCCTCTGTCTGCACACCCATATTCTGATATTCGCGACGCGCAAAGTCCTTAGCCATATCCCGACCCTCAATACAGGCATCAGCTATGGCATTGGCGAACAGACGAATCGCCTTCAGCGCATCGTCGTTACCGGGAATCACGTGAGTGATGTTGTCGGGGTCGCAGTTGCTGTCCACCACAGCAACAATCGGAATACCCAGCCGACTGGCCTCCTTAACCGCAATATGCTCCTTGTTCGGATCAATAATAAAAAGCACACCGGGCAGGGAAGTCATCTCCTGAATACCGCCCAGGGAGGCCTTGAGCTTGGCGATTTGCCGCTCCTTGGAGATCTGCTCCTTCTTGGTCAGGACGTCAAAGCGTCCCTCTTCCCGATCCCGCTCAAGCTTGTTCAACCGATCGACTGAAGCCTTGACGGTCTTGTAGTTGGTCAACATGCCGCCTAACCAACGGTGGGTCACCCAGTACTGACCAGCACGACGAGCAGCCTCAGACACCAGGTCAGAGGCCTGTCGCTTAGTGCCAACAAAGAGGATCTTCTCCCCAGAAGCGATGCTTTCACTCACGAAGTTGCAGGCAGTCCCCAGCTGAATAGCGGTCTTCTGCAGGTTGATGATGTGAATGCCGTTTTTCTGACCAAAGATGAAAGGCTTCATCTTCGGGTTCCAGCGCTTGGTCTGATGACCAAAGTGAACGCCGGCATCAAGCAGGTCTTTAAGCGTAACTGTAGGCATATCTCTTCTCCGGTTGTGCCTCCACACGGCCCACCCTCCTCATACCGAGGAGAGTCATGGCCCAACAAACCCCTTGAGGGGGCGAATGACCGGAAGGGCCGGGACGTGTGTGCGTCGTTTTACCCGCCGCAGAGAACTGCTCTCACCGACAGGACGCGCGTATCTAGCACGGCGCAAATGGCCATGCAAGCGGCGGAATCACTGCTCCGCAGGAAAGACCGCCTGACGAAAGCTCAAGGGCGCGGCGAGAAACGGCGTCTGCGAAGACCTATAAGTCCCAAGCCACCTAGAGCCAGACTCAAGTCCAGTCCGTCCAGCGATGCAGTCGCGAAGCTCCCTTCCGAGCTGGGCGTGTTGTAGCAACTACAGCCGCGCCGCTCGGGCACCTGGGAATCATCGTCGTCGCCGCCGGCCGCATCATCGTCGTCGCCGCCGGCGTCATCATCATCAGCTGCAACGGTGTCGTCGTCGTCGGAACCAGCGGTGTCGTCGTCATCACCGCCCGGGCCGCTTCCCTGAAAGGGCTCCCAGTCGACCAGAAATTCATAGGCGGCATTCTCGCCCTCCCAACACATCACCACCACATAAACCCGCCCACTGGCATCACCTTCAGCGAAGACCGGGCCCTCGGTCTCGGCGCTAACGCTCTGCTGAAGAGCGTCCCCAGAGGAGCCGTAGACATAGAAATCGAGATCCGAATTGGTCTTCCAGTCCAGCGTGAAACGCGCCCGATCCGTGCAGGGGAAGTCCACTACAAACCAGTCGTTGTCTTCCGTATAGCGACTTCCGTCATTACCGCAAGTCAGCGAGCCCACCAGACTGGTGTCTCCGCCTGCCGACTGAAACCAGTCAACATCTTCATCATTTTCCCAGTCGTTGGGCTCGGTCTCATAGAAGATATCGGCGCTTCCTGTGCAGGGACCGCTGATGTCACCGCCAGAGGCGTCGTCGTCATCGCCGCTGGTTGTGTCATCGTCATCATCGCCGGCTGTGGCATCGTCATCATCATCGTCACCGGTAGGGGTTCCGCCGCAATAGCCACCATTGCAGCCCACCCCACAATCACAGTAACGATCCGCGCTACAGGCATTGCCCGAGCCCGGATAGATGGCACAGACACCCTCGGTGTCATCGCAGGTAATAGTTCGCTCACCGATGCCCCCCGAGTACGACGCCGCCAGCGTCGATCCCGCATAGTTATTGTGATCAAAGCCCACCCAATGACCCGCCTCATGGGCGATGACCGACTGTAGATCTGCCTGATTCCAGTTGCTGGGATTGCCGATCACCCAATTGTGGTGAACACCGTTAACCACCATGTCGGCATTCTCAATGTTTTCGCAGTGCGGCTCTTGATACCAACTCGGCATGGTGACAGCGAGGGTCGAACTGCCCCCCAGGCTGGCCGGCCAGCCGCTCTCTACAAAACCGATGATCTCAGCCGAGTTGTTGTTATCCAGAGGGTTGCCGGCAATGTCGGGCCCCTGAATCGCATCGAACTCACTGCAGCCCGGCTCCGACCACTCAGCAAAGGCGGCGTTGATCGCCGAGTCCACCTGATTATTGGACAGATCCGTGGAAACGTAGGTGGAAGACAGCTGCCAGCGGGTGTTCGGATTGCCCGGAGCCCAGGCAATAGGAACCCCACCACTACAGTTGTGCAAGGTTGTCCAGGCCTGAGCTGAACCCGGAACGGAAAATCCACCCAACAGCACAGCCAAGCAAAAGACAGCAGCTCTAATACCCCTGAACGAACTCATCGGAGCGTCCCCCGGCCGAGTTCGCGACGCAACTTGTCGCGCAGCTGCTGGAGCAATTGAACGGGTCGCTGCCGCGGGGCAGCGAAGGGCCTGAGGCCCTCCTTAGTATGGACAAAGAGTCCTTCTGAAAGATCCCGCTTAACAAAGGTCGCGCGCGCACCATCAATCAACTCATAACGAGACTGCTTCATCGCGGTTAGAAACCAGCCTCCATCTACCTCTCGAAGAAACAATACGCAGCGCTCACCAGGCAGCAGGTGGGCATCACCG
>DJIF01000135.1 GCA_002433485.1 Deltaproteobacteria bacterium UBA6601 | reverse complement strand
CTCCGAGATGGAGGCCACGCGACAGGCGGGCGGATGCAGATAGATAGATGCCTAACCGCTGGCTGCGACTCTTCCAGCGCATGTAGTAGGGCAGGTAGGGGTCGTGCTGTTCGAACAGCACAATGCGGCTTCCAGGCAGATGCACGCCGAAGCCGACTCTGAGGTAGCGCCCGGCTGCCGCCAGGTAGCCAAACTGGACTCCTCGCGGCGCTTCGTAGCTTTCTTCACTCCAGTAGTCTGCGCCGTTACTGGTCTCTACCAGGCCGTCTTGATTGCCATCGAAGAGGATGTTGCGGTCGCAAAGGGGCGGTCTGTCTTGGCTCTGGTCTCCAAAGCAGTCGAGCTGGAACCAGCCCCCATGTCCTCCGATCAGAAAGCTTGAGCGCGTTGCGAATCCCATCGTCGCTGGATTGCGCCAGGCGGCAAATGGATCGGCGTCTAATACCAGGCCGCTCTGCCCGCGACCCATGGAGGCTCCACCGAGTCCGAACAGATCGGCAGGGCTGGCAATGGCCGCGCTGTGGGCCAGGACCAGGCTGAGCAGCAGGCTGAGCAGCCCAAGGCCGGCCGGCACCTTGCGTAGTCCTTTGCTGGGAAGCCCGCTGCGCATTATCAAGACCAAAGCAATCATTGCCGGGCTTCGCAAGTCCAGGACTTGTCATGGGCGGCCCAATAGGGTTCTGAAAGATGCTCGTCACGCTGTATTGGGCAGCTCTCAGGAGGGCTCGCTCAACATCTCCAGGGCCCGATAGCCGGCACTCTCGATGGCCTTTCGCAGACTGGTTTCGTCGAGGCTGCCCCAGACCTGTGCGCTACCGGGCTCAAGGACGACTGCTACGTCCGATACGCCAGCTGTGTTCAAAAGGGCCTGCTCCAGGCGGTTCCTACAGCCGTTGCAGGTCATACCTTCCACCGAGATGCGTAGGCTCTGGCCGGGTTGGGCGTTGTTGAGCTTCCGCCGTCGCCAACTTTGTAGCTCTTCACCAGCGAAGCGTGCCAGCAGTCCACACATCAGCAGCGCTGAGAGCAACTCCCACCAGTGGACCGTGTGGTGGTGCTGGCCGAGCGGCGTTAGGGTTGCCGGGAGCAGCCAATCGAACAGCAGTCCAGCTGCCATCGAGCCGCTTATGATGGTGCCCAGATACAGAGTCAGGGTTCTGCCGCCGAGGGCCTTATGTACCGCGCCGATGGTAGCGAGGTTGGTGGCTGGGCCTGCCATCAGGAACACCAGTGCGCTGCCAGTGGGCATGCCACTGGCGACCAGCGCGGCGGCGATGGGGACGGAGCCAGTGGCGCAGACGTAGAGCGGAACTGCGATGATTAGCATCGCCAGCATCGAGCCCAGGCTGCCGAGGGTGGAGAGACTCTGTGACGGAACGAAGCAGCTGATTGCTGCAGATATCAGCACGCCGAGCACAATCCAGTGCCAGATGCTGCGCAGGATCGACATGCTGTGCTCAGCCATGCCCGGCAGAGTGCGGGGTGTCTGGTACTGAGCAGCAGGGTCCTGCCTCTCATCTACCTCGCCGAGTGCCTGACGTTGGGTCAGTCCACCACCCAGCAGTCCGGTGATGGCAGCGGCGGCGACCTTGAACAGAGCGAAGGGCCAGCCGAGAAAAGCGGCACTGACCAGGATGGAGTCGACACCAGTCTGCGGGGTGCTGATTAAAAAGCCGACAGTAGCGCCTCGGTCAGCGCCGTCGCGTCGCAGCCCCAGTGCTGCAGGGATGACACCGCAGGAGCACAGCGGCAGAGGAAGCCCAAGGAGCACGGCCTTGAGCACGGAGCAGCGGCCGCTCAGTTGCCGATTAACAAAGCCAGGGGGCAGTAGAACATGGAGAAGTCCGGCGACCAGCGCACCTAGCAGCAGCCACGGTGCGAGGGCGATGACTACGCTCCAGCAAGCCTCCAGGAAAGAAGGGGGAGAGTGCACAATTTCGGTCTAGCTCCGCCCTTGGTTGCTGTCAACGCTGAGCTGCTCATGGTGGTTCGCGGTTGTGCCGGTCAAATGCAGCTGACTGGAGTTGAACACGGTGTTCTCAGGGGCTGGTCTGGGGCAGGCTTCTGGGGAGCTGCGCTGCCAATTCAGCGAAGCCCTGGCGCGGGGCGTCCAGGGCAGCGCGTAGCGTGGCCCTGTGGCCAGTGAGAGTTGGATTCTGGTTGTGGAGCTCGTTGATCAGCACGACCACCTCGCAGCTGCCCTTCTGTACATTGCAGGTGCTGAAGCCGGTTCGCTCCTGGTCGCTCCAGGGCTGGGGACCTTCAGCGTTAATCTCGAGGGTCTTGCGGCTCGGATCGGAATTTTCCCTGCTCTTGCTCGCGGCGCTGGCCATTGCCAGGTCATGGAGTTGAGCGCGTAGCAGGGGCACGCTGGGCCCCGAGTCCTGGAGGGTCAGGGTGAACCAACCGTAGGGGCCGCGATACCAGGCTCTGGCCTGGGCACTTACGGCCAAATCACTGGCTGGTGCGGGCCATTGTCGCTGCTTGATGAGTTGTTCGGTCTCGGCCGGTAGCGGCTTGTCCGGCGACAGCTCGTGGGGCATTACGATGGGCATTTTCTCTATCAGTTCCCAGCCTGCTGGGGGCGCTGGCAGTTCGGCCAGCAGCTGCTGGGCACGCTGCGCGAATCGGTCTCGTGTGTCATCGAGTTGAGCCGTGTCGGTGCCGCCCGCAAGCAGTATCGGGCTGACGGGTGGCCTTCCATCCGAGCTTGCTCTCAGGCTTTGCTCGAGGCGAGCCAACAGGGCCGTCTCCAGCCGCTCCATAAGGGCAGTGCTCTGTGACCGTAGCGATAGGCTCAGTCGGGCGGCGTGGATGGAGAGGGGTTCATTGACCTGGGCATAGACGGTTTGGCCTGCTTCTTCGCGCAGCCAGTACTCCACTTCGGGTTGGCCGCCGTGGTCCAGGGCGCGCACTGTGTGGCTCATTCCGGCGGGGTCGAGGAAGGTGACCTCCGCCTGGGCGATCTGAAAGCTCCTGGTACCCTGACCGTGGGTGAAGGAGGTTATGGAAGCCTGCGGAGGCGCTAGGACTTTCCAGTTGGGCGGCGCGGTTGGCAGCAAGGGCAGTAGGGCTTTGGGCTCGATGAGTCGTGGGATGACGTCAGTGCGGCCTTCGCTTGGGGGCGCCCCAGGGCGGGACAGCTGGTTAGCAAGCTCCTCGGTGAGGCCGGTCTTCAGTCCAGCCCTGGTCTCCAGGAAGGCGGCGATTTCAGTGGCCAGGACCTGATGGCCCAGGGGACCGAGTCGCGCCTCATCGGGCGGATAGAGTGGTCCGAGATGGCTCACGCGGGTCAGCGCAGGCTGTAGCTCAAGGATCGGTATTTCGAGCTTTTTTGCCAAAGCGCTAAGCCGACGCTCGGGCTGTTCCGCGATGAGCTGGCGCTGTCCATCGCGGCTTCCCCCACCCGGTCTCGGGCCGAGCTCCCAGCCTTCATTCAGGGCCAGCTGCAGGTCTCCCTGCTCGACCCGAATGCGCGATGGCAGGCTTGCCAGCAGAAGCGGGACTCCGAGGCCGTTGGTGAGGCGGTCCCGGAATTCTCGGAGGATGCTCTCGGTGAGCTTCCAGCAGCCCCGTACCGGCGGTGGTTCTGGGTCCAGATGTAGCCAGGCTATGCCACCAAACAGCTCTCGGTCGAAGGGCTCCATGGCGTAGGGCCAGCGGGCAGCTTTGGCCTTGTGGATGTGGTTGTCCTCGCGCCACTTACTGAGCTGATTCAGTAGCAGGCGGTATGCATAGGAGTGTCGCTGCAGGGCGCCGTCCAGGGGCAGGCCGTGGGCCAGCAGCGGTCGATTCAGTTCGGCCCGCGCAGCGCTGTGGGAGCTGGCCGGCCACGGTGCCCAGCTGCGTTGGCGAGCGTTGCCGTCGACCACCAGCAGTTTGCTGGGGCCAACCAGGTCATCCCAGCAGTCATCGCTTACCGAGCTGTTGAGTACCACGAAATCCGCTTGAATCTCGTCCCATCGAGCCAGCAGCTGCAGCATGCTCTGCTCAATACCGAAGCCCGGCACCCCCAGGTTCCAGAACTCCAGCTTGCTCCGTTGAGGGTCTTTGCTCCTAAGTCGAACCGCCGCTTCTTCGATTAAGAAGCTGAAGTGCTGATGGTCTTCCACCCCGAGTCCTGCGGTGTTGTCATCGCCCAGGACCGCTACCCGGATTCCAGGGCCGGTCATGGGGCCAGCCTGGCGCGGCCGGTCGCGAAAGCCGAGCGCATTGATGGTGATGCCCGCTTCAGGCTCCTGATAGCCAGGGGTGAAGCTGTAGCCTGCCGCCGGGTCTGCGCGTAGCGCTCCTACCGGGGGAGCATCCTCCTCGGTCGGCTGGGCCTGGTCGTGTAGCCAGCGGGCTCCAAGTTCCCCCATTACCAACAGCAGGAAGCTCGCCACCAGAGCTGCGGTAAGAGCTCTACTCCAGCCTACTGAGGTCGACATTTTGCTCAGTCCTCCCGCCATAGGCCTTGGCCCTGCGGTCCGCCTTTGATCCATTTCGCTCTTGAGCGCCTGGAGCATGGCGGCCGAAAGTGAGCAACCAGCCTTCACTGCTCACATTATCACTGACCCTTGCTGACGAAGCGAAACCGAGCTCCTGGGTTTCCTGTGGATTAGGGACTCGGCTCCCGCCGCGGGACAAGCATATGGCAGGACTTGGCGCTGGCTGACAGTGGGGTCAGGAATGGTTGAGGGCACAATCTGGCGCTTTGAAACAGCGGCCCGGGATGCTACAAGTTCGGCGATCTTTCTTTGGAGTATCTATGCAGTCGCTGGCGCGCGTCCTTTCCTGTCACCTCCCGCTTACCCTTGCTGTTGCGGGTCTGACCGCGCTTAGTGTGGCCTGTCAACCCGTTGTGCCGGTTGATGAGTGTGAGAATGGCTTGCCGGTTCTTGGCTGTGGTGATCACAGTGAGGCTGGGGTCACAGTGACGGTGGTCAGCTCCAACTCTGACCAACTGGATGTTCCCCGGGACCTGGCCTTTAACCCCGATGTGGAGGGTGAGCTGTGGGTCGTCAACCGTGGTGACGACGGCATGGTGATCTTCGACAACGTTGGGACCGATGCTCAGGACTCTGAGCACATCATTGATCCCTTCGCTGAGCACTTCATGGAGGAGGTTAGTGCCATTGCCTGGGGACCCTCGGGACGCTTTGCCACCTGCCATGAGAGCAATAACACCTACAATGGTGCGACCGACGGCAATGACTTTATGGGGCCCAGCTTGTGGTCTTCGGATCGGCGGATCTTTGGTCAGAGCAACCCCGAGGCTGTTGAGGGCCTTGGCTTTGATCTCGGCTCTCATCTGGACATGCTTCACGAGAGCCCCTTCTGCATGGGTATTGCCTGGGAGCAGGACGCTGTCTATTGGGCCTTCGATGGTAGCGATGGCTCCATTGTTCGCTATGACTTCGGCCAGGACCATGGCGTTGGTTGGGATGACCACAGTGATGGCATCATCGGCAGGTATGTCACTGGCGAGGTAGATCGGCAGCGCGATGTGCCCTCGCACATGGTCCTTGATCACGATACCGGCTTGCTCTACATCGCTGACACCGGCAATTCCCGCATCGCCGTTCTGGACACCAACAGCGGCGTACGTGGTGGCTCCCTGCCGGTTATGGAGTTTGGTACTGAGCACTACGAGGTTGAAGGTGCTGAGCTCTCCACCCTTATCGACGGCGATGACTTCAACCTGGACCACCCATCGGGTCTGGAACTCCACAATGGTCTGCTCTATGTGTCGGACAACGACAATGGCAACATTCTGGCCTTTAACCTGCAGGGCGAGATGGTGGACTTCCTCGAGCTCGACGTAGACAAGGACGCGTTGATGGGGATGGCTTTTGCCCCCAACGGTGACCTCTATGTGGTTGACTCTGAGGAGGATGAGCTGCTGCGGATTTCGCCCAAGAGCACCGACTAGTCTGTTGGGCAGCCAGCCAAGGGCCTGTTCCGCCTCTGGGGGAGTATTTAGCTGCTAGAGCTTGTAGCTGACGCTCACCCCGTCGCGCAGAGGCAGGATTGTGGTCAGCAGGTCCGGCGCTGCCGCCGCCTGCCGGTTGAACTCCAGAATCGCTGCTGTGGTGGCGTCCGGATTGGGCTGAGCGACCCTGCCGCTCCAGATGGTGTTGTCGACGATCAACAGTCCTCCCGACCGCAGTCGCGGGCGGGCCAACTCCAGAGCTTCCGGATAGCCTTCCTTGTCGATGTCACAGAAGATCAGGTCAAAGGGGCCCTGCTCCGCGGCGATGAGCTGCCGGGCGTCGCCGACTTCAAAGCGAACTCGGTTGGCGAGCTCCGCTCTTGTGAGCCAGTCACGTGCTTCGTCACTGAGAGCTTGGCTGCCATCGCTATGGACGACCTGACCGTCCGGCCCTACGACCCTGGAAAACCACCAGGTTGAGTAGCCAAAGCCAGAGCCCATTTCGTAGATTCGTTTCGCGCCGATGGAGCGGGCGAGGATCTCACAGAGCTGGCCAACCTGCGGCCCGATGATAGGGAATCCTCGTTCTCGCCCGCTGCGCTCCATCTCCAGGATGAGGGGATCAGCTGGGGGATTGACCTCGCTAAGATAGCGCTCGACTTCAGGTGAGGTGATCATGCTCTGGCCTGCCGCGAATTAGGCGATCTCAAGGATTTGATTGGCCGCGGTACCTGCCAGCTTGTGGGGCGGGTAGTGGATGGTCCGTCTTGCACGCCAGCTTCGGTTTAGCTTCTTGGCTGCCTGTTCTCGGTCAAGTCCGCAGTCGTTAAGTACGCTCTCGAACTCTGCCTGTGCCCTCTGGTGTGCTTTGAACAACATCATCTGGACGCGGCTTTGGACGTTGACCTCGCCATCGCCGCTGGTCTCGATGGCCAGGAAGATCGCTTGCGGATACTTAGCAGCGATCAGGGACTGCACTCCGTCAGAGACTCCCGAACTGGGCATACAGCCAAAGGGCTTGACCGAGATCACCATGTGAGCTCGATGGTCTTCTACCGAGTCAATGAGTTTGCCGACCTCCATGTGACCTTCGCCGCCGCGCAGCTCATTGTCGTAGTGCTCGTGGGAGATCCGTGCGATCTCGTTCATGTCGGGCAGGTGGTAGCCACGCAGTCCGACCGTGTTGGCGAACAGCCGGAACAGGCCGATCAGGGCCACCTTGGCACCCTGCAGCATGGCGAGCTTTTTCCATGGCTCTCGGCCTTGTAGACCCTTGCGAGCCTGATCGTCATGGCGAAGCTCCATGCGTCGACGGGTGTCTCGGCTCTGCTCCCAGATGATGAACAGCACCCAGTTGACCAGGGGCTGGATCGCGACCTCAGCGCCTTCCTGCTCGAGGAAGCGCTGTAGGTGATAGTTGCCGTCCCCTTCTGTGGTCATGGCCCAGAACTCACCGATCACGGAGACCATCGGCTTGGGCTGGAGGCGGTCGACCTCCACCGCCTCAAAGATGCGCCTGCCCCGAGCCAGGGCGACCAGCACCGAGCGCGAATTTTCCAGCGCCTCGATGACCAACTGACGGACTTCTTCAAGGGCTGCATTGGTTGCGCCGGGTGTGGTTTCGTAAGGTCGCAGTCGGTAGGCCATAAGGTTGACTACGTCGCCAGCAAGGAAGGCCTTGATCAGCTGGCGGAAGAAGGCCGGGTTGAGTTCAAGCCCCTGGTCGTCGCCAGTTGCCTGTCGTAGACCGCCCTGCTGCTGAAACAGTACGACGCGGAAGCCCTCGAAGCCCGCATCACGAAGGGCCTTCCGATATTCGGTCACGTAGGTTCCAAAGCGGCAGGGACCGCATGCGCCTGCGGTGAGAAAGGTGTGATTTTTAATGATCTCTTCTCGGCTCAGTCCGCTGGCCTCGAGACTTTGCAGGTGCTTGATCAGGTTGCCGACTGTGAAGTAGGTCGGGTTGCACTGACCCCGGTTGCCGAATTCCTTGCCTCTGCGCAGTGACTCCTGATCCGGTACCGGCATGGTCTTGACGTGGTAGCCGATGCCGCGGAGCGCTGCTGACACGAACAGGTCGGTGCTCCAACTAAGACCGGAGTTCCAGATCGTGATGTGGTCACGCTCGCTCTTGCTGAAGCCCTGAGGGTTTTCGTCAAACCAGTGAGTAAGCGACTCAGCCATGCCCAGGGCGGCCGCTTCCTTGAGCGCGTAGGCCTCCAGCTCTTCCTTCTCTTCGTCGCTCAGCTGGTCGTAGCCTTCGAGCTCCTGAGTTAGTAGTCCAAATTTCATCGTTGACTCCGATCCTGAAGGACATCCAGGCGAGGATGAGGGGAGGGGGGCGGCGGTGGGCGTTGACCGGTAGCAGGTCGGGTCATGCTGTTGAGGTGACTTTGCAGTCGGCGCTTTAGGTCAGCCAGGTCATCACGACCGCGTTGGAGGCGGGCAGTCTCTCTCTCAAGGCTGTAGGCAAAGGTTTTGGTGCGGATTACGATGGACCCTGAGGGCTTGTTGGCATCAATGTCGTGCATGATCAAGCGGGGCGTGCGCCCCGCCTTTATCATCTCGTCGACGAGGCCATAGGTAGGCGCGTCGTGGCCGCACTTGAAGCTGCTCAGGTCGAGCACCGCGAGGTTGGGATGACGGGCTGCGAAGCGCGCTGCCCAGACCTTCTGCACCGAGTTGCTTGAATAGTTTTCCGGCCAGACGTCACGAAGATCGAAGGGATCAGCGATCCTGCCCGAATCCAGGTCCTGCTTCATGAACCTGGCCAGCCATTCGGCGTCCTTGGGAATGGAGCGCATGGAAAGAATCGGATAGCCCTGGGCCTGCAATTCATCGGGGATGCCGTGGTGCAGGCCAGGGTCCTGATGATAGGGTCTGCCAACGACCAGAATGCCCAGCTTGCCGGTTGCCTCCAGTTCCTCAATCACAGCGCGGCCACGATTCTGAACCTCGGCGTCCCAGCGGCGCAAGGCCTCCCAGGCCTGCTCGATAGCGTGGTCGTGCTCGTCCCGGGTGACCCGCAGTCGCTGCCCCCAGTCCTGCCACATCTGGTCGTTGAACAGGTGGGGCTCGGTGAGAATGCAGGCGGTGTCGATGTATTCAACGCCAGCTCTAGCGAAGAAGTCCACCTCTTTGGTGAAGGCCGCTTTGATCACTTTTGGTGTTCCCGCGACGATGGGGCAGCTTGCTGAGTCCATTACATGCGAGACCCAGGTGGGCACATGGGTCAGGCAGGGGAAGAAAATGTAGTCGAGGGGGCCGGTTCGACGGCCCTCATGCTTGTGGAACAGCAGGTTGTGGATGTGCGCCTGTACCACCTTACTTGGGTAGCAGGGGTCTACCGAGCCGTATTTGCCACCCTCGGTGAACATCTCTTCGCTGCTTTCGTCGCTCCAGATGATGTGGCTCTTCGGCACTCCCAGGGCTTCGAAATAGGTCCTCCATAGGGGGGCGGTTCCGTACATGTTCAGGACCCGCGGCATGCCAATCTTCAGCTGCTTGCGGTGGGCTGCGTCGGCCGGGCTGGAGCGCTCTACACCGCGCTGGATGAGGCGCCGCTTTACCCGACCGAGGAGGCCCCGGCGTACCTCGACGTCTTGCTTGCGGCTCCCTGCTCGTGGCAGGGGCAGCGGGTCGTAGTTGTGCTTGAAGCCAAGCTGGCTCTCGAACTCCACCAGGTTGGGATAGCGAGATCTTATGGCCTGTTTCTTCTTGTGCAGAACCTTAAGGGCTTCCTTACTCTCAACGGTGCCCTTCTCGCAGGAGAAGCCACTGATGTAGCGAGAGGTAGCGCCATCGGGGGTGATGGTGTCGATGAAGGTCCTGCTGCACTCATTGGGACAGAAGTGGCAGACCGTACTCTCATCGTTGACCGTTGTGTACTCAAGGTCTATGGCGGCTTCGAGCCCGATGAAGGTGCTGCGTCCGCGTTCCTTGACCACTCGCAGGGTCTCCTTGGCGGCGCCGATGGCACCTGCCTCACCGCAGTGGGGGTGGACCAGCACCTCGGCACCGGGCACCCGCTGCTTGATGTAGTCAACTTGGGCTTTTACCGCTGCGAGATTCTTCTGGGTTCCTCCCTGCAGCACAAAGCGGGTACCGAATTCGGCCATTCGGGGTACCCCAACCACGTACTGCCAGACGTTCTTCGGCAGTACCAGGGCCAGTCCGGCGAGCAGTTCTTCTTTGCTGTAGCCCTCTTTCTGGAAGTTGACCCGGTCGGAGTCGAGGAAGACCGCGCAGCCGTAGCTGAAGCGTGGGCTGAGCGGGGCGTCGAAGGCCACATCAGCGTAGTCGACAATGGGTACGCCGAACTGGTCGGCCATGGCCTGCAGAAGCATGCCGTTGCCCGCCGAGCACTGGTTGCTCAGCTTGAAGTCCTTGATGTCACCATGCTCCATGAACAGGACTTTGATGTCCTGTCCGCCGATGTCACAGACTACATCTACATCGGGGAAGACCGAGCGCGCGCTCTGCATGTGGGCAATGGTCTCGACGATGTTGACGTCAGCTTTGACCGACTCCTCAAGTACTGCTGCTGCGTAGCCGGTGGCACCAAAGCCGATCACTTCAAGCTCAGCGCCCTCTGCTTCGACCCGCGCCTTGAGTTCGGCGAGAATCTCTTTGGTGTCCTGGATCGGGTTGCCTCGGCTGAGTCGATAGGCCTTGCGCAGGATCTGTCCATCCTCGTCCATGAGGACCGCCTTGGAGCTGGTAGAGCCGCCATCAAGACCGACTACGGCCCGCACTACGCTGCCTTTCTTAAGCGCCGGCTCATCGAAGCGTGGAATGGTGTAGTCGCTCTTGAACTGAACCAGCTCTTCCTTACTTGAGATGAGCGGTTTTCCGGCGCTTGCGGCCAGTCGCTCAGCCCTACCTGAGCTCATATATTCCTTTAGATGATCCAGCCCCCGGTAGGTGATCGTCTCACCAGTGCATACGTCTTCAGCGCCGAACAGGACGCCGCCATAAGCTGCGTAATATTGGCTGTCTTCCGGAATGATGATCAGCTGCTCGGGGCCGGCGTCGCGGTCCCAGTCGTAGCCTCGCTCGTCCCAGGTCTCTGGAATGCGCAGCCGCCAGCACTCTTGCAGGAAGGGCAGGTAGCAGTTGGGACCGCCCAGCAGCAGGACCTTGGACTTCAGGGTATTGCCTCTTGTCAGAACGGACAGGTTCTGGTGGACAATGGCGTCCGCCAGTGAGTTCATGATCTCGGGGGCTGGGATGCCCGACTTCACCAGGTTGACGATGTCCGTCTCGGCGAAGACGCCGCACTTGGCCGCTACATGATGGAGCTTGCCCGGATTAAAGATAATGCGCTGCACCTCTTCTGGGGCCATTCCAACTTTCAGCATGCACTTGTCGATGGTGGCGCCAGTACCGCTGGCGCATTTGTCATTCATCGAGGTGAAAGCGGTTCTTTCGCCGGTCTCCTCGTTGACCGAGAAGATGATGATCTTGGCGTCTTGCCCTCCCAGCTCGACCACCGACCCCACATCTGGATGGAGTTGTTCCACTGCGACGGTAACCGCGTTTACTTCTTGAACAAAGCGCGCTCCGATGGGCTCACAAAGAGGCTTAGAGCCTGAGCCCGTCAGGTAGATGGTCATTTCTTCCCGGGCGGTGTCCGGGAAGGCGGCGCCGATGCGAATCAGGAAGTCGAGCACCATCTCCGGCTGGCGGGTCTCGTGGCGTTGGTAGTCTTTCCACAGGATTTCGCGGCTGGTGGGGTCGACGACCACTGCTTTGACCGTGGTGGAGCCAACGTCGATGCCAACCAGTAATCCGGTCACTATGTATTACCCTCCGACTACCCAGACAGAGAAATTAGATCGACCAGCCACTCCAAACAAGGGGACCGTCGATAAATGAGAGTTGCAGCTGCTCTGCTTGACTGGCGGTATTCTCAAAAGAAGCTCAGCCTTTTCGAGCTTTGGCCGCTCTTGCTTGCTGCCTGCCTGCCTGCGCTGGCTAACAGCTCGGCTCCTCACCTAACGGTCGTGTCGTGATACGTCTGCTTGAAGGAGTGCAATACAAGCGCTGGACCTTCTTCCGGCTTGGGAAGCTTGCTCAGGACTGCACCTTGCGGGCTGCATTGCGCAGCCACCAGACAAAGCCCCCGATCACGCCGAGGGGGAGCAGCGAAAGAAATGCTGTGGTGACCAGAAAGGCGATCCGGCTGCTCTCGTTGCGCACCGAGTTGCAGACTGGGCAAGCCTCCGCCAGATTTGGCAATACCATTAGCAGCAGCAGCGTGCTGAGCGTTACGATGGTGCTTGGCCGCAGGCAACTCCGCCGGGCTGGCGAAGGCGAACTCATAGGTAGACCTGAAGGTAGAGGACCGGCCATAGCAACACTACGAAGTACCAGAACACAGCGGCTGTCCTCAAGCTGTTTCTTGCCAACTTGTCTCGAAGCAGCTGGAAGTACTGGCCGATCAGAAATGCCAGCGCGACGACCGCATGGAGCCCGTGGCAGCCGACAATCAGATAAAAGAAAGAACCGTGGGTGCTTGATGTCATGGTCAGCCCCTGACCGAGCATTGCGGTCCATTCGACCCCTTGGAAGCCGACAAAGACCAAGCCCAGCAGGATGGACAGCAGCATGGGGGTGCGTGCCCGCTGCGGAGCCCCATCGAAACGCCTGCGGGCCCAGAGTAATAGGGCCCCGCTCAGCAGCAGCGCTACCGTATTGACCGCTGTCTCTTCGACCGGGAGTCGTGGCTGGTTAAGGGGCGGCCAGATCCCACCCGGAGTGCCGGCCTTGACGATCATGAAGGCGCTGATCAGTCCGGCGAAGAACATGATCTCGGTGAGGATAAAGATCAGCATGGCCAGCACGCCATTGGGCAGCAGCGGTGGCTTGCGTTCCGGGTGAGCGCGGCCTGAAGGTGCTTGATTGGCTGCGCCTGCTGAGGTGGCTTTAGCCGTCATGGTGCGCGCTATTTCCGGTCGTCGATAGGGCGGGAACTCAGTAGCCGGACGGGGCCTTGGTCATATTCAATGCTGCGGTTTTCGCGGCTTTGAACTGAGCTTTGCATTCTTTGGCGGTCTCTGGATAGCCCTCAATTCCCAGGCACTGGACGCAGCGGATCTTGGTCTTGTATGCGTCCTGGTCTTCGATCTGAAGCCCAGCAAGCTTGCAATCAGCGGCGTTGTTTTGTTGGCAGCATGAGGCCTGCAGGGTGGGAAAGTCGTAATCCTTGACCCAGTTGCTGCCATCTTGCTTCATTACGTCTGGCGAGGTTGCAGCAAAGAACAGCACTACGAAGGACAGGCATGTGGCCAGGAAGTAGTGAACTATTGGCTTCTCGATGTTGAGATGCATGAAGTTCTTGGCGACCATGTAGGCCTTTACAAAGGCGATACCAAAGGCCGTAACCAAGATGATGTACTTGGATAGGGTAGGCGGTGTGAACTTAGCAACTTCAGGGCCCACAATGCTGACCGCGAGGAGCACCAGCAGAACCTTATAGATCTTGATGTAGTGTTTTTCGTGATGGTCGTCGGACATGCCGTCTCCTGGTCGCTACTTGGCGATATAGAGGAGTGGGAAGAGGAAGATCCAGACTAGATCTACAAAGTGCCAGTAGATACCGATGAGCTCGACTCGCTGTAGCTCTCGGCCTTTTCTTGCCGCGACTGAGATGATGATCATGATGACCATTCCTGCCACCACGTGCAGCGCGTGCAGGCCCGCAGCAACGTAGTAGAAGGCCCAGAAGCCGTTGGCCGTGATGGTCATTCCGTGGCTGATTTCGTAGGTCCACTCGTAGCTCTTGACGATGACGAAAATCAGGCCACCAAAGGTGGTGGCGAGCAGCAGGTTTGCCGCTTTTGGTCCATTGCCTTTTTCGGCAGCGGCGTGGGCCAGTACCGCGGACAATGATGAGGTCAGAAGCACGAAGGTGTTGAAGGCCCCGATCCAGACGTTGGTATTGGCCGCATGGGCTACCCATTCAGGGTGGCCGAGCCGGTGCATCAGGTAGCCAGCGAGCAGACCGCCGAAGATGACGATTTCGGAGGCGATCACCCACCAGACGGCCAGGCGGCCGGTGGGGGTTCCGCTCGCTTCACGGGTAGTGGCAATGGGTTTCGTCATGATGCTGTATCCAGGGCCAGAAGATCAGGCGGGTTCATTCTGGGGCCAGAAGTCTTCTTCACGACCCGGGACGCTGTACTCGTAGGGTCCTCGATAGCAGTTGGGAAGCTCAGCCCAGTTGCCGTGCCCGGGAGGTGAAGGAGTGGTCCACTCAAGGGTGCAGGCACGCCATGGGTTGGGGCCGGCCTTCTTGCCGTTTCGGAGGCTGATGATGAAGTTGTAGAAGAACACTACTTGAAAGGCGAGCATGACCAGCAGCGAGACGGTCGCTATGACGCGAAGCTGTTGCATGTTGGCGCCGGCCAGTTCTGGAAAGTGCTGGTAGTTGTAGATGCGCCGGTGTTGGCCAAGTCCCCCGAGGAAGAACAACGGGATGAAGATGAAGTTGAAGGGGATGATCGTGCCCCAGAAGTGAATCTTCCCGAGGGTGTCGTTCATCATTTTCCCGAACATCTTGGGGAACCAGTAGGTAACTCCCGCGTACACACCAATGATGGCGATAGGGAAGAACGTGTAGTGGAAGTGTGCGAGGACGAAGTAGGTGTCGTGGAAGTAGATGTCCGCCCCGCTCGCGCCCAGGAAGATTCCGGTGACACCGCCAATCAGGAATTCGGCAATGAACGACAGCGCCCAGAGCATCGGCGTATTCAGGGTGATTGAACCTCGATAGAGGGTGGCGATATAGACAAACAACATCTCTGCGATAGGCACTGAGATGAGCAGTGTGGTGACCGTAAAGATGTTCGCCATGCGGGGGTCGATGCCGGCGATGAATTGGTGGTGGGCCCAGACGAAGAAGCTTAGGATTCCGGTCGCAAAGGTGGTGTAGAGCACCGTCTTGTAGCCGAACAGCTTCTTACGGGAGAACACCGTGATGATTTCTGCCACGATGCCAAGTGCTGGTAGCAATACGACATAGACCTCAGGATGGCCGAAGAACCAGAATAGGTGTTGCCAGAGGATGGGATCGCCGCCGCGAGCGTGATCGAAGAAGAAGGTGCCGAGTTGCTGGTCGAAGACGAGCATCGCCGCGCCCGCGATGAGCGGGCCTACAGAGGCCATGAACAGGATCGATGCGACCACGATCATCCAGATCACGATCGGCATATCGAATGCCTTCATGCCCGGCGCCCTTGAATTCATCGCGGTGGTGATGAAGTTGATGCCGCCCAATAGGAAGGCGACAAATTCCAGGGCCACTGCGATCACCCATAAGGTCGAGCCAAGTGGGGTTAGGCTGTATTCCGCACTGGAGGAGAGCGGCGGATATGCGGTCCATGCGCCGCCAAAACCGCCGCCGGGAACAAAGAAGCTGGCAATCAGGACGATGGCACTGAGCAGGAACACCTGATACGAGAGCCGATTGATCCGCGGGAAGACCATGTCGTCGCAGCCGATCATCAGCGGAATGAGATAGTTGCCGAAGGCCGCGATCAGAACCGGCATCGCGACCCAGAAGATCATGATTGTGCCGTGGTTGGTGACCAGCGAGTTGTACTCCCCCGAGGTTACCGTGCCGAAGCCCGGCACATGGCTGCCTGGGAAGGCCAGCTGCATGCGGAAAGCGTAGGCGAAGAAGCCGCCGATCAAGGCCATGAACATGCCGGTGAACATGTACTGCATGGCGATCATCTTGTGGTCCGTCGACCACATGTACTTCATGAAGAAGCTTTCTTCGTGGTGATGGTCGCCGTGACCGCCGTGACCGCCGTGACCG
>DJIF01000060.1 GCA_002433485.1 Deltaproteobacteria bacterium UBA6601 | reverse complement strand
GCCGGCGATGACGACGACTCTGCCAGCCCGGCTACAGACCCCTTTACGGGCGACGTAACCTTCAGCACCAGCGTGCAGATGCTGGAGTTCTGCACCCGCCGAAGCACAGTAGATGGCGACCTGATCTTCAGCGGTACCGAGCTCGTAGACACGGGCAGCCTTAGCTGCCTGACCTCGGTAGGCGGGGATCTGATCGCCACCTCAACCTCTCTGCAGTCCCTGGTGCTGCCCGCCCTCACTCTGCTCCAGGGCAACCTTGAGATCGCCCAGAACCTGGACCTGATAAGGCTCCATCTCAACGGTCTTAACCAGGTTCCAGGGCACCTGAGCCTGTACTTCAACCCGCGGCTTTACGACTGGGACCTGAGCGCCATCAATCAGGTCGGAACCGACCTGCAGTTGTTCCACAATCAAGCCATCATCGACCTGAGCGGACTAAGCGGTCTGCAGAGCGTCGGCGGTGAGCTCAACCTGGGCTTTAACATTCAACTCAGTGAAGCGGCACTGCCTCAGCTCACCAGCACCGGCGGCAGTCTGGAGATCAGCCACAACGCCGAAGCAGCCCAGCTCACCCTGGCCTCACTGTACTCGGTAGGCGGCAACCTGCGAATCCGCACCCTGGACATGCTCGACCAGCTCAGCATGCCCTCCCTCTATAGCGTCACCGGAGACTTTCTGGTGGCACACAACCCAGTGCTGCCCACCGCCCAGGCTGAGGCCCTCCGCGACCAGCTGCTCGCCGCCGGTGGCATTGGCGGCACGATCCTGATCGAGCACAATCAATGAGCCGTTCTCTCCATCCCGGCCATCCCACTTTGCTCGTGCTGGCCTTGGGCTTAAGCCTGCTCTGGTCCTGCCACAGTGACCCTGAAGGCAACCAGGTCGGGGAGTGCGAGGACGGCATCGACAACGACAGCAACGGCGCCATCGACTGCCTCGACCCACGCTGCTGGGGCGCACCCAGTTGTCAGCTCAGCGGCGACGACGATGACAGCGGCAACGACGATGACAGCGGCGACGACGATGACAGCGGCGACGACGATGACAGCGGTGACGATGACGACAGCGGTGATGATGACGACAGCACCACCAACCCACCCCCAACAAGCCTGTGCGGGCCCTTTAGCGAGGGGGAATTCGAGCTCAACGTCCGCAGCGAGGACGAGCCCTTAACCCTTTGGCCATGGGTCTTGGCTGGCGGAGCCAACTCGGGCGAGTTCGACACCATCTTCTATGCTCTGGACTACCTCGACTTCTTTGCCCGGGCCGAGCCCCAATACGGGCGCCCCATCAGCCCAGGTGAGCTCAATGCCCAGCTGGAAGCCATCGCCACCGATCAGGTCGGGCTCTATCCCATCTGGGAAGGTGACTGGGACGGTGATGGAGTAGACGACTATCCAATGAGCGAAGCGGCCTTGCGCGATGTCATCGTGGACGGCAGCAACCTCGGCTTCCTGCTCGATGGCCTCAATGAGCGGGAGTTGGTGGTCCAACCGGCTGGACTCTCCGCAGGCAGCTTCCAGACCGAAGACGGTCAATCCCATGCCGGCAGCCAGATCATCCTGGGTCTGCACGATCCCTGGGTGGGCACCCTGCAGGTGATCCTGTTGCTGCCCGATGGCCCAGGCCCTCACCCGGTAGTCATCGGCCACCCCGGCCACTTTGAGAATGCATTTGGATTCCGCGACCATCGAGATGGCTACAACTACCCGAGCCGCGGACTGGCGCTGGCCATCATCAGTCCTCGCGCCTACGACGGCTACACTACTGAGGACCTGGTCACCCGCAGGGCCCTGATGGGCGGCTTCTCAATGATGGCCGTGCGCATCTATGAGCTGCTGCTGGTGCACAAGATGCTGCGCTGCCGGCCGGACATCGATGCTGAGCGATTGGGACTCATCGGCCACTCCGGAGGGAGCGGGGTCGGCAACCTCGCGATCCGCGTCGCCCCCGAGATCTTCGACGCCTATGTCAGCGACAATCTGAACAGCTACTTCAACTGGGTCGATGGGGCGCTGCAAGACGAGACCGATCCCGCCATTTACCCCTGGTCCGAGGTCATCAACGACTTCTCAACTTCAAGTGTACCGGTCCTTGAAGTGCCCTATGCCTTCGAGAACGAATACCAGCAGATCGCCAACTTCTTTTCTGCCTACTTAGGCCCCTGAGACCTCACGCTGCGGCCAGACGCTGGCGCCTTAGGGCGCCCTTGGAGTAGTCTCTGCTCCACTCTCAATGGACCCAAAGGCCAGGTGCGGCCACGCTTCAACTCGATCTGCAATGCTTTCCAGGCTCTTCCCCTTGTTCACCATCCTGCTGCTCAGCGCGCTGCTGGGAGGCTGCTCCATCAAGCATCTGGCCCTCTCCTCGGTGGCCGACGAGCTCAGCTCAGGCACGGGCGGCAGCTTCACCCAGGACCGCGACCTGGTGTTTGTTGGTGAGAGCCTGCCCTTTGCCTTGAAGCTGATGGAGAGCATCAACTCAGCAGTCCCGGAGCACCAGGGAATGAAGCTGAGCCTGGCCTCGGGCTTCACTCAGTACGGAGTGGTCTTTGTCGAGTGGCCGGCCGAACAGCTGAAGTTCGATGACTACGACAACTACCGCAGTGGCCTGATTCGCGCTCAAGGCTTCTATGAACGGGCGGCAAACTATGCTCTGGACGGTCTTGACCTGACCCATCCTGGCTTTCGGTCTACCATCTTGAGTGAGACCGCTGCCAGTCTGGAGACCACGACCATCGACGATGTGCCGCTGTTGTTCTGGCTGGCGGCCGCCTGGCTGGCCGCGATCTCGACCGACCTTGAGGACCCCGAGATGTTCGGACTCATGCCCATCGCCGCAGCGACCCTCAAGCGTGCCTATGAGCTGGACCCCGATTGGGACAATGGCGCCATCCACGAGGTGCTCATCAGTCTGGAACCCAGGCTGCCAGAACCGGGAGGGACGGAGCGCGCCGAGCAACACTACCTACGCTGCCTAGAGTTACAGGGCGGGGGCAAGGCCGGCCCCCATGTCTCCCTCGCCACCGCGGTGGCTCTCAACGCGCAGGACAAAGCACGCTTCGTTGAGCTCCTTGAGAAGGCGCTCGCAATCGACTTGGATGAACATGAAGACGCCCGCCTCGCCAATGACTATGCCCAACGCCGAGCACGCTTCCTGCTGGGCCACCTCGACGACCTGTTCTGGGAGTGAAGATGCCTAGCCTGCCCCTTCGCCTCGCCGCCTTCCTCGCCCTCTGCCTGAGCCTGCTGCTGCCACCTGCAGCCCAGGCCGGGGTTACCGTTAAACTCGCCACGCTCGCCCCGGAAGGCACCATCTGGTACCGGGCGGTACGTACTATGGCCGACCGCTGGGCCGAGATCTCCGGTGGCGAAGTCAAGATCAAGATCTACCCCGGCGGGGTGGTCGGCAACGAGACCGCCGTGGTTCGCAAGATGCGCATCGGCCAGCTGCATGCTGGTGCAGTGACCAGCGTCGGTCTGGCCGACATCGAGACCTCTGCGATGGTCACTCAGAGCCCCATGTTCATCCACAGCTACGCAGAGCTCGACTACGTCATGGAGCGCATGCGCGACACCTTTGAGCAGCGCCTCAAGGACAAGGACTTCATCGTGCTCAACTGGAGCGATGCGGGTTGGATGCACCTGTTCACCAAGGGCAAGATGATCCATCCTGAGGACGCCGCAAAGTTCAAGATCTTTGCCTTCGAGGGGGACCCCTCGATCATCGACGCCTACAAGGCGACCGGCTTGCAGCCGGTAGTCGTAGCAGCTACCGATGTACTGCCGAGCCTGCAGAGCGGACTGCTCACCGGCTTCCCCACCACCCCCCTGGCTGCGCTCAGCCAGCAATGGTTCGCCCTGGCACCCAACATGATGGACCTGCCCTGGGCTCCGCTGCTGGCCGCCACCATCATCCGCAAGGATGTATGGGAGAGCATCCCGGAGAAATTCCACCAAGACTTCATGCAAGCCGCCCGAGAAGCTGGCCTGGAAGCGCGCCGCGAAGTACGGCGCCAGGACCGCAAGGCCATCAAGGTCATGCAGAAGTATGGACTCACCGTGCACCCGGTGCCACAGGAGTCGAAGCGAGGCTGGCAAGAAGCAGCCTCCCGAGCCTGGCCGGCAATCCGCGAGAAGCTGGTAGGGGATGAGATCTTCAAGCAGGTCGAGGGCCACCTACAGGAGTTCCGATCCCGACCGTGAGCGCGCCGCCACCGGAGAAGGGCTCGTCCGCACCAGCCCCTCCCATCCCTGCCCTCGCCCGATTCGAGGCCGGCCTGCTCGTGCTCGTGCTGGCAGCGATGACCGTACTGCCGGTGTTCTCGGTAGTGCTCCGCCGGCTGTTTGACTGGAGTTCAGCTGGCCCTAACCTCTGGGTACAACACCTCAATCTGGTGCTGGCCTTTGTGGGCGCAGTGGTCGCAGCCAGGACCGGGCGGCATCTGAGCTTGAGCACCGGCGAACTGCTTCGCCTGGACCCGCGCCTGCAGCGCCGGATTTCAAGCTTCACCAGCGCCATGGCTACCGCGGTCACGATCATGCTCGCCTGGGCAGCAGCTGACTTTGTCCGGGCCGAGCTCGGTGGCGCCCGCGAGCTACCTGGCGGGATTCCAGTGTGGACATTGCAGCTGGTCATGCCCGTGGGCTTCGCCGCTATGGCGCTGTACCTGGCCTGGTACGGCAACAGCTCCTGGAGAGGTCGTCTTAGCGCGATCCTCGTGTCCGCGATGGCCGCTGGCCTGGCCCTGATACCGGTAGGCAGCCGCAGCCCTGTGGTCTGGGTCGGAAGCCTGATGCTGCTGGTCGCTGTGGCTCTTGGTGCGCCCATCTACACGGTAATGGGTGGACTGGCGATGCTGCTATTCTACGGTCAACCGCTGCCCACACCGATCTCCGCGGTCCCCCTTGAGACCTTCCAGCTGGTCGCATCACCTACCCTGCCAGCGATCCCGCTGTTCACTCTAGCTGGCTACCTGCTGGCGGAAGGCGGCGCCTCGCGACGCCTGGTTGAGCTGTTCCGTCACTGGTGCGGCTGGATGCCGGGAGGAATCAGCGCTGCCGCGGTGCTGGTGTGCGCATTCTTCACCACCTTCACCGGTGCCTCCGGCGTGACCATTCTTGCGCTGGGCGGCCTGCTGTTACCGTCACTGGTCAAAAGCGGCTACAGCAAGCGCTTTGCCATGGGGCTGCTCATCGCATCGGGTAGCATTGGTCTGCTGTTCCCGCCGAGTCTGCCGGTGATCCTCTACGGAGTGGTCGCTCAAGTTCCCATCGATCAACTGTTCATCTCGGGAGCGGTGCCCGGCATTCTGCTGGTGCTGCTGCTGGTGGCCATGGGGGTCGGTCACGCCATCCGCAATCGGGTACCGACCCAGGCTTTCATCCCCCGTGAAGCGCTGCAGAGCCTGTGGCGGGCAAAATGGGAAGTGCTGCTCCCGGTGGGGATTCTGGTCGGTATCTTCGGTGGCTTCGTTACCATCTTCGAGGCAGCCGCCATGACCGCAGCCTACGCCTTCTTCACCGAAGTGGTCGTCCACCGCGACCTGCGGCTCAAGCAGGACATCCCACGAGTGTTTGTAGAGTGCGGCACCTTGATGGGTGGCGTGCTCATCATCTTGGGGGTCGCCCTGGGCCTGACCAACTACCTCATTGATGCAGAAGTCCCCATGCTCGCCACCAAGTGGGCCCAGGCTCACATCGGCACCAAGATTGGCTTCATTCTCGCGCTGAATCTGTTCCTGCTGGTGGTGGGCTGTCTGATGGACATCTTCAGCGCGATCATCGTGGTGGTTCCGCTCATCGTGCCGATTGCCACGGTCTTTGGCATGGATCCAGTGCACCTCGGCATCTTGTTCCTCGCCAACCTGGAGCTGGGCTACTTAACCCCCCCAGTAGGGATGAACCTGTTCCTGGGCGCCTACCGATTCGAGCGGCCAGTGACCGAAATGTACCGAGTGGCCCTGCCCTTCCTGGCAATCCTGCTGGTGGGGGTTTTGCTCATCGCCTACGTACCGTCCATGACAACCTGGGCCCATGAGCCCGGCACAAGCACTGCGATCTCCTTCGAAGAGGAGCTACTGGAAGACACTCAACCCGAGGCAGCGACGCCCGCTCCAGATGCTGCCTTGCCCCTTGGCAATCTCAACCTGGAAGCACTTCTCGCCGGTGACGATGACGACTCGGCCGAGCCCCCATCTGAGCCATCTACAAAGCAGCAATCTGAGCAATCCTCGCCCTAAGTCCGAGGCTGCATCAGAAAGTAGCACTTACAGCGGTAGCGCAATGGACTCTTAGGCGTCAGAATACCAGCCATGTTCCGAGCCCTACCGCAGGCGCTCATCGCCGTCTTCCTGCTCTCAAGCGGCCCGCTCGGCTGCAGAGGCCTGTCCGACGCCGAATCGGAACCACTGAGCATGCTGCAGTTCAGTGTGCTCAGCGGCAGCGCATGGTTCGACGACAGCTACAACGAAAAGGCCAGGTCGGTAGCTCTAGCTGACTGCGATGGCGACGGCGATCTTGACCTGGCCATTGGCGATGAAGACAACGGCCGACGGGTTCGGGTCTACCTGAACGATGGCCATGGTGACATGAACACCGCCTGGGACGCCCCGGAGACTCAAGCCACAGGCATCGCCTGGGGCGACTTCGATGGCGACGGTGACCCTGACCTGGCCATCAGCAACAAGAACTCGGCCAATCTGGTCTACGAGAACCTCGGTAGTTGCTCACAATTCTCTTCGAGCCCAGTATGGAGCGGCTCCTACGCCGAGAACAGCCGCGCGCTCGCCTGGGCAGACTTTGATGGGGACGGTGACCTGGACCTGGCAATTGCCAATGAGGACGATCCAGACCGCTTGTACCGCAACGATGGCGTAAACGGAGCCAGCCTCGATCTGCAGCCGGCCTGGGCGTCAACAACCAGCTCCAACGACAGCAGCTCCCTGGCCTGGGGCGACTGGGACAACGACGGCGACCCCGATCTGGCCATCGGCAACAAAAACAGCCAGCAGCCCTCGCGGGTCTATCGCAACGATAACGGCACGCTGGTGTCGGCCTGGACCTCAAGCGCAACCAAGACCCGCGCCATCGCCTGGGGCGACTGGAACGGCGATGGGGACCTCGACCTCGCCCTTGGCAACGATAATCAACCGGTCATGGTCTACGAGAATGCCCCCCAGTCGGTCGGAGTTCGGCTCGGCTCAAGTGCTTCCTGGTCGACCAGCAACCGCAGAGCACGAGCCTTGGAGTGGGTTGACTGGGACGGCGACGGTGACCTCGACCTCAGCGTCGCCGTTCGGGGTGGCCGCAACGTCATCTATGAAAATCTGACCGGCCAACCGGTCAGCGGCAGCACACCTTTAAGCAGCTCTTCGACCAGCATCGGCCTCAGCTCAGAACCCACCGAAGACTTCAGCTGGGGCGACATCGATGGAGACGGCGACCTGGACCTGGCGGTCGTCAATGACGACGAGGGCAACACGGTCCTGCTCAACGAAGACATCGGCCCCACCCTGGCCTGGCAGCCGCCAGGCGCCTACGACGCTGAGGCGGCGGCACTGGGCGATGTGAACGGAGACGGGTACCTGGATCTGGCGCTGGCCACCAGCGGCCAGCAAAATGACCTGCTGTTCCTCTCCGATGGTCTGGGCTTTGATGCCAGCCCGGCTTGGAGCATCGGCAGCACCGATGCCAGGGATGTGGCCTTCGCTGATATCGACGGCGACGGAGATCTTGAGCTGGCTGTCGCCGTTGCCCATGGCGCCAACCTCCTCTACGAGAATCCAGGCAGCACATCCTCACCGGGCGGCCCCATCACCCCCGGCTCTCAGCCCCTGAATGGAAGCCCTTCCTGGCAATCAGCGGACATCGCTGACAGCCGCTCCCTGGCCTTCGCAGACTTTGACCTCGACGGCGACCTTGACCTTGCGGTCGGCAACTTTGGCCAACCCAACAGGATCTACCGCAACCATGGCGGGGTGCTGGAAACGCAGGCCAGCTGGCAGAGCGACGACACCGACAACACGACGGACATCAGCTGGGGCTACCTCAACTCGGACTTGTACCCGGATCTCGCGGCGGCTAACAGCCTGGGCTACAACCGCATCTACGAGAACAGCAACGGCCAACTCATCACCCAATCCAGCTGGCAATCCACTGAGCTGCGCGACTCTCAGGGCATCGCCTGGGGCGACTACAACGGTGATGGTGACCTCGATCTAGGGGTGGTCAACGACGGCTCGGTCACCGGCACCCTGCAGCCGGACATCATCTACGACAACCAGGGCGGCAACCTGGTAGAGATATGGCGTACCGATGATGAAGTGGCGGGGCAGGCAGCAGCCTTTGTCGACTTCGATGACGACGGCTTCGATGACCTGGTCAGCTCCAACTACGCGGTAGGCTGGCGCTGGTACCGAGGCGGCAGTGGCAGCCCATCACAGCAGCCCGCCTTCACTTCTGCCGCAGCCACCGGCAACCTCGGTACCGACCTGGTCAGCGCAGACCTCGACGGGGACGGAGATCGAGACGTGCTGCAAGCGCTGTCTGGAGCTCCACCGGCCCTGCACCGTTCTCATCGCAGCGGCTCGGCGCTGCGTGCCGAAAACAGCAGCTACCTGCAGATCAAGCCGATCGATAGAGCGGCGGTGGCCGGGGCCCAGAGCAGTGAGCTTCATGAAGGTCCCCTTTTGGAATTTGAGCTGGTGGTCTTCGATGCGGAATCGGATCCGGTCAGCGTCGACCTCTCATTCAGCACCCGGGGCAGTCACTTTGAAGCGGCCACCATCGAAGACCCCAGCACCGGTCTCCAAGCTGACACCAGCGCCCTGGCCAGCAGCCCCAGCGGTACCAGTCACAGCCTGCGCTGGAACCTCGACAACGACCAGGTTTTCAGCGATCAGGCTCGACTCCGGGCGGTCATCACCCGACAGCTGGCACAAAACACCAGCAGCAGCTTCAGGAATGGCTCCCTGGCCTTCAGTTCGCTGCCGGTACGCGCCTGGGCCTGCTTTCCCCGCGATGAGGACGACGACGGACACGATAGCTGCGGGGCTGCGGGACCCGCCGGCAGCGGCCCCGGCGACTGTGACGACAACGACCCACAGTTCTTCCCCGGCGCGACCGAGCACTGTGACGGCCACGACAACGACTGCAACGGCATAGCCGATTTTGGGGGGGTCATCGAACAGGACGCGGACGGTGACGGGGTCTTGAACTGCGAAGACTGCGACGATACGGCACCGGAAACGCTGCCGGGGGCCAGCGAACAGTGCGACGGCGAGGACAACGACTGCGACGATGTGACCCCCGCCGATGAGATCGACAGCGATAGTGATGGAACCCTGGACTGCCTCGACAGCGACGATGATGGAGACGGTGACCCCGACACCAGCGACTGTGCCCCGCTCGATCCGACTCTCTACAGTGACGCCGATGAGAACTGCACTGACGGCATCGACAATGACTGCGATGCAGCGATCGACAGCGAGGACAGCGACTGCATCCCACCCGGTGACGATGACGACAGCGCCACTGGTGACGATGACGACAGCGCCACTGGTGACGATGACGACAGCGCCACTGGTGACGATGACGATAGCGCCCCAGCACCCGGACCACACGACTGTTTAGACGCTGACGGCGACAGCTTCTGCCAACCGGAAGACTGCGATGATGAAAACCCCAACATCCACCCCTACGCCGAAGAGCTATGTGACGACGAGATCGACAGCGACTGCGATGGGCTCGAACAACAAGACCACGACGACCCCGACTGCTGGCCGGTGAGTTGCGATTGCCAGGCCAACTACGGGGGAGCTGGGCTGCTGGGTGGGGGCCACATTGTGCTGCTGCTGCTGCTGTTCGGTGTGCGGCGCCGCCGCCCAGCTGTGCATCACTCAAGCCAGGGCCTGGCAAAGATGACCCTGATGCTGGTTATGATGGGCGCCGCCAGCCTATCCCTGCCAGTTGTGGCGACGGCAGAGGACACCCAGGCAGTGTCTGCACCGAGCGCAGATGAACTAAGCGCCATGCTCGGCAATGGGGACTGCGAGCGTGTTCGCCGAGTTCTCCGCCAGCGACTAAAGTCGACCAGCAGCGATAGCTCAGGCTGGAGAATGCTGGCTGAGGCCGAGCGTTGTCTCGGCAATAGCCGCGCAGCCATCGCCGCCTACAAGCGCGTCATGGACTTGAGCGGAGCTGACCCCGCGATTGAGGTCCTGCTCAGCTCTCTGCGGGGCAGCGTCGCGGTACTCGAACTCAGCATCCGCGTGCCTCAAGAGCCTGGAGCGCGAGCAGCAGCAAGCGCACTGAAATGCAACGTTTTACGCAAGGAGGAGCGCATTCCAGGCCGCAGGAACACTGCCGGGCTACGCTTCGAGGACCTGCCCGCTGCCGAGGCGATGAAGCTGCTCTGCCTCGGCATGGGCTTCGAGAGCAGCGAGTATCCGATCCCCCCCCTGAGCGCAGGCGCCACGACCCCGCTTGAGATCAGCCCACCGTGGCGCGGACTGGCGAAGCTCCAGATCACAGAGAATCTGCCCGCTTCGGCCCGAGCCGAAGCGGTACTCCTCGCAAAAACCCAGGTCCTTGATACAGCTGAGCCGATCACGGTGACAGCAGGCCTGGTGCCGATCCGGGTGAGCGGCGAATTTGGTCAGACCAACACCGAGGTCGAGGTCCCAGTCGGTCAACTCAGCTTCTTCGATGCGCTCCCGCATCTACCGGCCAGATTACGAGTTAACGGACTCCCAGCGGGCTCCAGCCTGCGACTGTTTGTAGAAGGAGCAGCTGGAGATGCGCACAGCGTTGAGCTCACCACCAACGGCGCGTTAGGGACCATCGACCCGGACACCGGGGTACGGGTGGCGGCGGTCCAGCAATTTGACTCTCTACCCGGCGGCAGTGGAGGGCTCTTTGTCAGCCACAGCAGGCTCGGCAATGGGGCCCGGGACATCGCTATCGCAGCGGGGCAGGACAATGTCATTAGCTTCGACTGGCGTGAGCTCGAAGGGGTCGATGCACTCAGCCGCAGCTACCAACGCTGGAAGACCCGCAAAGCAGCACTTGAGCTCGAACTGAAGCGACGCAGAGGCCTTGCTTTTATTGCTGCAGGCAGCGCGGGCATGGCGGCAGTCCTCGGCGGCTTAACCGGCCTGGAGGTGCAGCGCTCGCAGGCAGCGCGCAACGCGGCTGTCGACAAACAGCAACCGGTGCAACCTATTGAGCTACCAGGGCTCCATCGCCAGTACCAAAAGGCCCGTGCTGCAGAGCGCGGCCTGGGCATCACATCGGTTATCCTCAGCTCAACAGGAGTAGCTGCTCTGATCGCCTTGATCGCCCACCAACACAGAACGCCCTTGCCTAAGACAAAAAGTGGGGGCGATTGGGAGCCCTGGAGAATGAAGACACAATGAGTCCAGAGGACGAGGGGCAATCGCCCGAGACCTCAAGGCCAGGTCTGACTGCAGAGCGACCGCCCGACGCCACAGATGACTGGTTGGAGGTAGGCGGTGGAGATCCGGTCCACAGCGACACCCTAGACATCAACCAAGGCGACCAGTCTGCGGGAGCATCGTCGATGATCGTCGTGCGCAGTGGCACAACCTCGCTGTTCTCCGCGGAGCAACGCATCGACCGTTACCGCCTCATCCGGCGGCTCGGTGCCGGAGCCTTTGCAGAAGTCTGGCTGGCCGTAGAAGATGGCAGCCATGGTTTTCGTAAGGAGGTAGCCCTCAAGCTCCTCAAGCGCGATAAAGCTGACCAGGAGACCCTGGCGGCCCTACTCGATGAAGCGCGAGTGTGCGGCATGCTCCAGCACCCGCACCTTGTGGATGTATACGGAGTGGGCATCTGCGATGGAACCGCCTACATCGCCATGGAATACGTGCGCGGCACCACCCTGATGGAGCTGCTCCGAAAGCTCTCCAAACAGCAGCTAAGTCTACCGCTGTCAGTGATCTTAGACATCGCCATTGAGGTCAGCGAAGGGCTCGACTACGCCCACACTGCCGAGGACCACGAAGGCAACCCACTAGCCCTGGTACATCGCGACCTAAAGCCCAGCAACCTCATGCTCAGCAAGCGCAGCGGGGTCAAGATCGCTGACTTCGGACTGGCAAAAGCAAGCACCACCAGCCAGAGCACGGAAGTGGGAACGCTCCGCGGCACGCCTGGCTACATCGCACCGGAAGTCTGGGGCGGCTCACGGGACTTCGGCCCCCACACCGACCTGTTTGCGGTTGGGGCAATCCTCTGGGAGATGGCTGTTGGCACACCGCTGTTCCGAGGCAGCCTTCCCGAGGTCATCGGCTCAGCCATGCACGGCTCACCGGAGGAGGAGCTGCAGCGGCTCCGGCTCCACCAGCCGCAACTTGCATCAATCCTCCAGGGACTGCTCCAACGAGATCCAAAAAAACGCACTCCCAGCGCCTGGAAGCTGCTTTCGGAGCTGCAGCAGCTGCGAGCTAAGGTTCCCGCTCCAGGCGGCCTCAGCTTCTTCCTTTCGCTGGTATACGGCGACCTGAAAGTTGAGAGCGAAGGAGGCCAAAGTCAGCTAGCAGCCATGGGCAAGACCGCTGACCCCCAGTGGCTCGGGCTCCTCGATTCGGAGGGCTCGCTGCTGGTGAAGCTGGACCGCTCACAGCTTGAGCGCCGCGAACAGCAGCAGCCAGAGGATCCGCCCCTGGCAACCCGCCGCATGGAACGCCCCGATCCCAGCAGCGAAGACACCCTCGACCTTCGCGGACGACATCATGAAGCCGCGAAAGCCGACGCTAAAGGAGCCTCGGGCGGGACCCTGTGGCGGGCTGAAGTTAAATCAAGCAAGGGTCTAAAGCCCCGAGTGGCGATCGCCGCCATACTTGCCGCAGCAGGGCTGGGTGCCCTGCTGCTGTGGTCAGGATTGCGAACCGCAGCGGTGCCTTTGCCTACTGACACGCCACCTGCCCAAGCACCGTCCAGCGAAAGCTTAAGCGAGATAGAGCAGCGCACTTCAAGTGCGGCCGGAGCCGAGCCTCAACAAGCCCAGCAGAAGCTGGCTGAGGAGGCCGCAAGCGACCCGGCTCAAGAGCCACCTGCAGCTGCACCAGAAAGCGCAGCTGAGCCGAGCAAAGTCAAGCAGCCGAGCGGCTCGATACAGTCCGCGAAGCCACCCAAGGTGAAGACCAGAAACAGGATTCCAAAGAACACTATCAAACCCACCAAGACGCCAATTGCAGCTCCAGCGACCGCCCGCAAGCTGCCAAGGGCTGCGGTGGGGGCAACCGCAGCGCCTGGCAAGGACAGCTCAGCGCCCAAAGTAAAAGAGTTAAGCTCAGTGGCCGCACGCGCTGAGCAGGTAAAGCCCAGAAAGCAGCTACCTAGCCGTGGCTGCCTCAGCTTTCGAAGTTCGCCAGGCGGCGCCAAGGTCTTTATCGGTCGCAAGGACTCCGGGCGCTTCGCCTCACCCCGCTCCAAGCCCCTTGCGCTCCCCAGTGGGCGGGTCATGGTGCACATGGACGGTGGCCAGGGCCAGCGTCTCAGTCAAGAAGCTGTGGTGCATGCAGGTAAGTCGACAATCGTGACCTGCAACTTCGTAACCAGCAGCTGCTCCGCCCAGAGCAGCAACGCAGCCTGCCCTTAGGCCGCCTAGGGTGCGTTGCCGCTGATCACCACCTGACCACCAATGTTGGCGACGTCCACGGCGTCCCGCAAGCCCTCGGCCTGAGCAGTGGGAAGGGCGGGATTGTCGAGGATATAGAAGTCTCCTCCAACGAAGCCTAGCACCTGAAATTGCAGCTGCGAGAGCTGCTCATTGGCGGCGATCAAGATGAAGTCGCCGATGGAGTGCAACGAAGGCAGCGTTAGATTCAACAAAGCTGGGCAGCTGGAGATCCGCAGCGAGCCCGGCAGCGACAGCATCTCGACCAGCTGAGGCAGAGCCAAGCCAGTAAGAACTGGGTTGGATGTGATCCGCAGTCCCCCAACCCGACGCAGGCCCTGCAGCTCAAGTCCCTGCAGCGCCGGGTTAGCACTCACCATGAGTTCACCACCAACCTCCCGAAGCGTGGCCAACGCAAACCCACTGAGTACCGGATTGTCCCGCACCCAAAACTCGGCACCGACCTCTTCCAATGCGCCCAGGTCAAAGTCTTCAGTGAGCGCCAGTTCCCGGAGCCAGAACCCGCCGCCTATCCGCTCCAACTGAGGCACTGCAAGCTGAGCCAGGGAGCCCACCGAGTTGACCTGGAGACTGCCACCCACCTCACGCAGGGCGTCAAGCCGCAGCTCATCGAGCCACGGTTGGGTCGCTACCCGAAGATCTCCTGTGACCCGTTCCAGCGCGCGCAGCTCAATACCACCGAGGTAGTAGTTGTCATGAATCCACAGCTGACCACCGACCCGCTCCAACGCAGGCAGCTCCAAGTCCAAAAGCTCAGTGTCCTGCACCTCAAGATGCCCTTCAACCCGAGTCAGGCAGCTGAGAGCAGCCAAACTAGAGACATCAGGCCCGACAATGAGCAGATTACCGGCCAGCTGGTCCCAACTCTCACAGAACCACAGTAACTCCGCATCCGAGTACATACTCAGATCCCCGGTATAGACAGCCCCTTTGAGGTCATCATCGTCTCCGTGGCTGTCGTCGTCTCCG
>DJIF01000125.1 GCA_002433485.1 Deltaproteobacteria bacterium UBA6601 | reverse complement strand
GGCTGTCGTCGTCATCGCCCTGGCTGTCGTCGTCATCGGCCTGGCTGTCGTCGTCATCGGCCTGGCTGTCGTCGTCATCGCCCTGGCAGACCGGCGCTCCTGCGCAGCTTGAATCGTTGCAGTCAAACAGTCCATCACCGTCGTTGTCGATACGGTCCTCGCACTGTCCGGGGGCATGCCCTTCGGCGCGGATTCGGGTGCAACTGTGCAAAATTGCGACCAACAACAGCCCAAGTAGCAAGGCTGAAAGCGCTCGGATTGCGGGGTGGCTGGGGGCTATGGGTTTGGTCATCAATTTAGTTGCTCGGGTCCAGGTAAGCAGGGATACCATCGCCGTCCGTGTCGAGCTCACCTTCCACCAGATCGAGGAGCCCATCGCCGTCCGAATCGATGTCGTGCCAGTTTAGCTGGCCGTCGTTGTCGATGTCGTCGCCGAAGTCTTCGGCGTGCTGGCGCTCGGTGAAGGTGCTCAGCCCGTCGTTATCGTCGTCGTCGTCAAGGTAGTCGCGGATGCCGTCGCCGTCGGTGTCCTGATAGCCCTCCTCGCTGTCCGGCACCGAGTCACAGTCGGCATCGTCGTTGTAGACCCCGGCTCCGTTTGCGCAAGCCCCATCAGGCAAGGGGACCTCGAATTCCAGTTCTTCGGAGAATTGCCCTTCGTTACCGGCCCGGTCACGCATCTTCACCCGGTAACGGTAGCTCTGTCCGGCGCGCAGATGGGTGTCGACGTAGCGCGGGCTGGCCTGCCAGCCGCTGCTGGAGCCGCCGCTGTTGCCGGACAGCTCCTCGAAGTAGTACTCCACATAGCCTCGTGGGTCGGTTCCGGTGCGGGCCCGCATGACTACGAGCGTCGAGGCCGGCACCAGCATCAGGGTGTTGGCCATCTCGTCGCTGAGATGGGCTGGGGTTTGTGCTAGGCCAGGCTCCAAGGCGAACTCAGCAATGTTCGGCTCGGGTGGCAGCTGGTCATCGGGTTGGTTGATGCCTTCGATGAGTTCGGCAACCCAGCGGTCTACGGTCTCGATTTGCTCGGCGCTGAGTTGTCGGAAGCGCGCCGGGGGCATGGCGGCCAGGTGATCAGCAGGCAGGCGGAGTCGCTGCTGAATCATCAGTAATTGTTCTTCGTCGAGCTGGGCAAGGTGGTCACCAAGCCCACTTCCGGGCCGCCCCCTGGCGATGGGGCCCAGCTTGAAGTTGGCCCGGCTAAGATTCTGGTCCAGGCCGTCGTGGTGGCATTGGCTGCAGGCATTCATAAGGATTTCGGGAGGGCTCAGATCAGGCTGGACCGCGAGGCCCACTGCGCTCAGGTCCTGGGGCTCGAACAGGGCCGTCGGGTCAGGGAAGAGCTCGCTGCTGCCATTACGGTAGGCGTTGTAGTCGTCAATGGCAGCCTGAAGGCGCGCTTCGCTGAAGGGCACTTCGCCCCGACCGGGAGGGGCGATGACCAGGCCGTTGAGATTGAGCTCATAGAGTTCTTCCCAGGGGTGGTTAAAGAACAGTCCGCGGGCCTGGTGGTCGATGAGGCCGATGGCTGATCCGGTCGGTTCGTAGCTGCTCGGGTCGAAGCCATTACCGAAGCCATTGGCCTCGATGAGGTCTTCCAGTGACCGCGGCCGGGAGGCGTAGAGCGCGCCCCCGGGGATGCCACCGTAGAGCCCTCCGCGAGGTTCGGCCTCGGTCCCATGGGCAGCTACGTAGAGCTCAAGCATGCGGTGAAGGGGCCCGCGGTCATCCAGGGTGTCGGCCCAGCCGCGGAAGTGGTTGACGTTGTAGAGCCAGTGGATCCACACCCGGTTGAGCTGGAACATCAGCGGTGAGCGGCGATTCAGAGAACTGGTGCGCAGACCGTGTTCATGACATTGCAGACAGTCAAGCGCGGTGTTGGCCAGGTCGTCGCTGTCGTAGATGCTGTAGTCGGACCAGCCCGACTCGAAGCGTTCTGAGTAGAGTTCTTCGTTGGTGCAGTTGGCCGGATCCGCGCAGTTCATGTTGAACTTGAACAGGAAGAAATCGATGTCGTTGCGTACCGGGTCGTGAGTGATGATCTCAGCGAAGTCTTCACCCCGTGACAAGGCCACCGCGACAAAGCCCGGACTTGGCTCCAGGTGGGAGCGGACCTGGCTGTGCACGATGACACGGGGGTTGAGCGGGCTGACGCTGCGCCGGGACAGGGCCGCCGAGTGGCCGAGAGCAGCCCAGCCGGGGTTGCCGTTGTCCAGTTCAGCCTGGGCAGTGAGGTCCAGCGGGCCGTTAAAAGACAGTCCAAAGGCGGCCAGCAGTGCTGCGGAGCTGTCGATGGTTGGCGGCGTTCCATCACAGAAAACATCGCGAACCTTGCTTTCGGTACCGGTTCGCACCAAGCGGGCGCAGAGTGCCTCAAGCTGCTCGTCGCCGCTGAGCATGCTGTCAAAGAGCTCGGCCTCGGTTGGGTAGATGTCGCTGTCGCAGGCCGGCGCCGCAAAGCAGCCCGGGTCGTCGCAGTCGTAGAAGCTGTCGACGTCGTTGTCGGCTCCATCGGAGCACTCCCCCGGCTCGTTACCTTCGGCATCGGGCTCTGCACTGCAGGCCCACAACAGGCTGAGCAGAGCGATGTTGAGGGTCGCAATGGGCAGACGGGTCCTCATCGGCGCGGTGCTCTCTCCGGTTGCCTCCAGATAGCTCCTGGCGACATGTTTCCTTAATCTGACTTTACTTCAGTCCATTGCACCATCGAAAGGGATTACATTGCCCCGATCTCCTGGTGCGGTGTCCTCAAAGCTCAATCCAGACTCCGTGCCACCCGCAGGCCGAGGTTGAAGTAGCGCAGGGTGGGCGGCCCGTGTTCGTTTCGATCAGAGACCCGCAGGTCGTCGCTGTTATCAGCCCAGCTGCCGCCTCGTTGGCTGCGGATTTGGCCTGATGAGGGCCCCTCCGGGTCGGTCTCTGGACTGTTTGCATAGTAGTCAGCGGTGTACCAGTCGAAGGTCCACTCGGAGACGTTACCGCTCATATCGAACAGGCCCCAGGCGTTGGGCTGTAGGCCCGCTACCGGCTGAACGACCAGCTCGCTGGGTTCTTCCCACCAGCCAACTTCATCAACGGTGTCGCTACCTGAGAAGGCCAGGTCTTGTCCGGCCCGGGCGGCGTACTCCCACTCCGCTTCGGTAGGTAGTCGATAACCGGAGCAGTCGTAGTTTGAGCCACTGGCACTGCTGACCAGAACATCCTGGCAGCTCATGCCCTGGCCCGGTTGTCCGTCACAGGCCACCAATTCATAGCAGGGTTCTTTGCCCTCGGCAGTGGACAGGGCATTGGCGAAAGCTGCTGCTTCGAACCAGTTGACCGAGTCCACCGGGCAGCTAGGACCGCATTTGTGGCCCTGGGACGGATTGCCCCCCATGAGCGCCTGCCAGTCGCCCTGAGTGACTTCCGTCCTGGCGAGCCAGAATCGGCGGCTCAGGGTTACCGGGTGGACCGGCTGCTCGTCGATGTAGCAGTCGAACTGGCCCGGAGTACAGCCCATCTGAAAGCTTCCAGAGGGGATGGTAATTCCGCACAGTAAGCCGGAGTTGGGATCGCTGTCGTCGCAGTCTCCGGCTTCAATACTCACTCCATCGCCATCCAGATCGGTGCCGGGAACCCCCTGCGTGCTGTCGTCGTCATCGCCGCTGTCGTCGTCATCGGCGCTGT
>DJIF01000121.1:11790-32902 GCA_002433485.1 Deltaproteobacteria bacterium UBA6601 | reverse complement strand
GCCGGCTGAGTCGTCATCGTCGCCCAGGTTTTCATAGATGAATTCGAGACCTACACCAGTTCCTCGTGAGGTGGTAACGATCAACGGAGCTGGCCCAGGATCCTGTCCCGGGGGACTGATGAAGCTCAGCTGTTCGACGCAGCGTTCAGGGAGCAACCACTCACCCGTATCCGGGTCGCTGAAGCCGGTCAGGCCGCGGCAGACTCGTTCGCACTCGGCGCAGCGGAGCGCGGTGACGCTGCATTGTTGGCAGGGTAGGCAGCCTTCTCCGGTGTGGGTGGAGATAATTTCAGCTTCGGCTCCAGCAACTTGCACGCGAGCATCGCGTAGCCCCAACTCGGTATTGATGAACAGGCCCTCAAGCACCACTTCGGTGCCGCCATCTAGCGGGCCGGAGGCTGGGCTCAGGCTGTCGAGGATCGGTGTGCAGACTGCCAGCGGTGGCGCCAACTCCTCATCATCGCAGGAACTGAGCATGGCACAGACTCCTATAAGGGTGCCCAGGAGCAAGCTCCTATAGGGTCGTGCTTGCATCAGAATTCTCCGCTGAGAAAGTCAGCTGCATCGACCTGGCCCTCTGCCGGGGCGAAAAGGGTTGGCTCGGTATCTTTCTTGAACGCGACCTCTACCGCACCGTTAGCACCCTCCTGGGCCAGCAGACCTGTCTTGCTATCGATCCGGACTCTGATGATGTCTTCTGGCTCCTCGTATTTGCTAGGAGGATATTTCTCAAGGGCTGGTGCCATATAGTCCACCCAGATGGGCAGTGCCAGCTCACCACCGTATTGACCCTTGCCCATCCCCCGGAAGTCGTCCAGACCGACCCAGACGGCGGTCAGCACTTCCGGGGTGAATCCAACGAACCAGGCATCCCGGTAGTCGTTGGTGGTGCCGGTCTTGCCGGCCACTTTTTTCTTCAACTCCAGGGCCTTGGTTGCGGTGCCGCTGCTAACAACCGAGTGCATGAGCTCTACCATCACATAGGCGGTGCTCGCTTCCATTGCATCTTCGGTCAGAGCACCTGCTTCAGTCTGCTCCAGTATTTTTCCGTCTCGGTCTCGTACCTCTGAGATGAAGTAGGGGTCGCGGCGATCTCCCAGGGTTGGGAACACCGTATAGGCACGCAGCAGCTCGCGCATGGTCAGGCCCGAGGCGCCCAGGCCCATAGCGAGGTTCTCCTCAAGCTTGGTCTTGAAGCCGAAGCGCTTCATGTAGTCGAGGGTGTATTTGACCCCAATGGCTTGCAGGATCTTCAGGGTCACGATGTTGCGGGACAGGATCAGGCCGCGGCGGAAGGTGGTATCGCCCAGGTACTTGCCGCCAGAGTTGCCGGGTTTCCAGAGTTCACCTTCCTTATCGACGCGTTGCTCAACGATGGGCGCATCAACCAGGATCGTTGATGGCGTGTGCGGCTTCTCTTCATTGTCCAGTGCCGCGGCATAGACCAGAGGCTTGAAGGTCGACCCCACCTGCCGCTTGGCCTGGGTTACACGGTTAAACTCGGAGCCGGCGAAGGAACTACCCCCAACCATGGCCAGCACGCCCCCATCGGACACCCGCATGCTCAGTAACGCGCCCTGTGGCGCCGGGTCCTGCTCCATAGCGAGGCGTGGGTAGTCGAGCGGGCCCTTGAAGTTGCGGCCCAGGGTCTTCTTCCAGTTCTCGCTCTCATTCACCACCCTGACTTCGATCTGCTGACCCTGCTTGACCATGTCATCGAGGCGCTTGCAGACAAACCAGTTGAAGTTGAGCTCGGGATTTACGTTGTGACACCACTTGAACTCCTCCAGTGGCAGCAGACCGCGATGCGAGCCGACGTCTACCAGGGCCCAGCGGCGACTGACCTTAGCGACTACCCCGGTGCTGTATTCACCGGCCTTCAGGGCAGGAATGTCGCTTAGAGGCACGGCGCCAGCCGGCAGCTCGTAGGCAGGGTCGTAGGGGCGCAGCTCGCGGGTTCGCTTGCGGTCGATGGTGAGAAGGGCCTCCTTGAGCGCGGCTTCACCCTCTAGGGGCACACCGCCCCGGTAGCCGATCCGCTTGTCTGCCACTCGAACGCCCTTTGAGATGGCTTCGTTGGCCGCCAACTGAAGCTTGCTATCTAGTGGCAGCTTGACCTGTAGACCGCCGTTGTAGGTGGTCTCGTGACCATAGGTTTTGACTAGGTAGCGACGCACGTGCTCGACGTAGAAGGGGGCTGTGTCGAGGTTAATGTTTCTCTTCTTGACGAAGGTCAGCTCGCGCTCATAAGCGGCGGTTGCCTCTTCCTGCCCGATGTAGCCCCTGCGGACCATCTGGCCCAGCACGTATTTCTGGCGGTCCTTTGCTGCACGGAAGTTTCGATTTGGTGAGTAGTTGGCCGGTGCCTGGGGCAGTCCGGCGAGGATCGCCGCCTCGGGCAGGCTCAGTTCAGAGACCGTCTTGCCGAAGTACAGCTTGGCGGCCGACTGTACTCCGTAGGCACCGTGGCCCAGGTAGATCTGGTTCAGATACAGGTAGAGGATGTATTCCTTCGTAAAGTTGCGCTCGATGCGTGAGGCCAGGATTGCCTCTTTGATCTTGCGGGCGAGCTTTTTCTCTCGGGTCAGCAGGAAGGAGCGAGCGACCTGTTGGGTGATGGTGGAAGCCCCTTGAGCCATGCGCCGCTCCTGGAGGTTCTTGATCATTGCCCGCACGATTCCCATGTAGTCGAGCCCGGAGTGCTCCCAGAAGGCGGCATCTTCCGCCGAGACGAAGGCGTTGCGGACCGTGTCGGGGATCTGCTCCATGGGCACCACATACCGCTGCTGCTCATAGAATTCGCCGACGACTGCATCTTGAGAGTCCCGTACCTGGGTGACCACCGGCGGCTGGTACTCGGCCAGGCTGTCTACGGAAGGTAAATCGCGGCTGAACCAGGCGAGCACGCCTGCCAGACTCAGCGCCCCGCAGAGAGCAATGACGACGAGCAGCGTCGCCGCAATGCGTAGCCAGCGCCTGGGCCGCGCCGGAGCTGCTGCCGGACCAGATGGCTTGGGTGGCTTGGGTGGCTTGTGTGCTGGCAGTCCCAGCTCGGTTTCGGCGGTGTCGCTGTAGGAACTGCTTGGCTCCTGCGGGAGTCCGGCACCGAGCTCCGTTGATTGACCATCCGCGAGCTCATCCCGAGGGCTCCAGGCTGCAGCGGCTGGATGTTCCGTTAGAGGGCGGTGGATCCGCTGTTCGGTATCGCGTCCATTGGCTAGGCGCGCTGGCGGCGCCGGTCGTGGTGCGACCTCATCGGTAATGGTAGGCCCGTCGGCTTCGATGCCATCGCTGGCAGCCAAGGCTGCTGTCTGGCGGCGTCGAAGGGTGTCGATGTCTTCGTCAAAGGGACTCTTTGGCAGCGGGCGGGCGGGCCGCATCGGCGGGATGCTGGGAGGGCGCGAGAGGTTGGCGGCAGCTCTGCTCCTGGCAGCTCGCTCGCGCAGGGTCTGTTCGGCGTCGTCCTCAGCTTCCGGCTCGGTCTCCAGCGAACTTGGGCTGGCGCCGCTGTCCGCGCGGGCGGAGTCTGCGCTGGCTGCCGGGTCTGACTCGGAGCTGGTGGGCTGCGGTGGCAGCGGAGCGGCGTTGTCAGGCCGAAGGGTGTCGTCGTCCTCCTGCTCGGGCAGCGGCAGAGCCTCCTGGTGTACCGGTGGGACCGGCTCAGTGCTCACTGGCTGGGTTGCCGAAGGGTCCTCGGTTTCCATTGCGAGCTGTCGGGCGCGTATCCGCTCCCGGACAGCCTCGGGGTAGGAAATGGTGATCACCGTCGAGCAGGTACAGCGGTAACGCTTACCTTCAGGAGGCAGGGGCTCTTGGAGCCGATAGGTGGCGCCGCAGGTCGGGCAGCGGGTGCGCAAGATCATGGAGGGTCCGAGCGAGTTGGGGCCGAGGCTGCGCTCGATGTTTATGCCCCCTTGGGCAGGGCTGTCAACGGATCTATCGTGGTGTTCTGAGCCGATGCACTTGCGTAGAGCCTCCAGCGCCCCCAAGATCCTCCGGTGAACAAGCTACACCTGCTGGCGTTGATCGCCTCTTTAGTTGTCGGAACGGTGGTTCTTGTCTCCGCTCAGCGGGGTACAGGTGGTGCCGGAGAACCGCTGGTCTCGCTGGCGTCTCGAGGAGCAAACTACAGCCTCTCGGATTTGCGCTACTTCCGCCGAGTCGCACAGAAAATCAACAGCGAATATGTAGACCCCACTCGAGTTGACCCCGAGGAGTGTCTGCGCGGGGCCCTGGATCGAGTCGCTCGGAGTGTGCCGCAGTTCCTCTATGAGATAGATGATGAAACCCAGTTGATTGGGCTGGTTGTTGGAGAGTTCCGTGACGAGTTTGGCCTGCCGAAGGTCGATGGTCTCAGCGACGTCGTGCTGGTGGTGGACAAGGTAGCCGCTTTGCTGGACCAGAAGCTCCCTGACGATGTGGAGCGCCCGCCCATTGAGTACGCGCTGATGAACGGCATGTTGTCGACCTTGGACCCCCACAGCGTCTACATCGATCCGGACAGCTACAAGGAGATGTCCATTACCAATAAGGGCCACTTCGGGGGCCTGGGAATTACCATTGGCATTCGGGAGCGCCGGCTCACCATTCTGTATCCGTTGAAGGACACTCCTGCCTGGCGAGCCGGCCTCTCTGCTGGTGATCGCATCGACAAGATCGGCAATGAGTCGACCGTTAACATGGGCCTGCAGGAAGCAGTGAGCAAGCTGCGCGGTGTGGTCGGCAGTCCGGTGACGATCACAGTGAGCTCTGCCGATGACCGTCCAGATCGGGAAGTAACGATCGTCAGGGCTCGCATCGAGGTCCCGTCTGTGGAGTGGGCCTACGCCGGTGACGGGATCGGTCTGGTGCAGATCCTGCACTTCAGTCAGACCACCTATGACCTGCTTGAGGACGCCCTCGAGGAACTTGACAGCGCTGCCATCGAGGATCGGAAGGGCAAGCTTGGCGGTTTGATCCTGGACCTCCGCGGGAATCCTGGTGGCTATCTTCAACAGGCAATCGAGGTTGCTGACAAGTTCATCACCAATGGCACGCTGGTCACCACCGTTGGGCTCGGTGGAAGCGCTCCTGATGTTACCAGCGCAACCCGCTTCCGTACCGAGGACGAGCTCCCCGTGGTGGTCCTGGTCGATGCCAGCTCAGCCTCAGCCTCCGAGATTGTCGCCGGTGCCCTGCAGAAGCAGGACAGGGCTTTGGTGATGGGCGCACGCACCTTCGGTAAGGGCTCGGTGCAGAATCTCTACGATCGGGACTTCCATGATGGAGCCCTGAAGATGACCATTGCCAAGTATCTCACTCCAGGGGAGGTCTCGATCCAGGGTCAGGGGGTACAGCCTGATATTGAGCTGCGGCCGGCGACGGTCTCAAAGGATGGCGAGGCGCGCCTGTACTGGCAGGACTTTGAGCTGCGCGAGGAAGACCTTGAGCAGTCCTTTGCCTGGGGCAAGGAGGACCAGGACAGCGGAGCCAGTGTGCTGCGCAGTGTTTATTCCTGCAGCGAGTGCTTTGAAGAGAATGCTGGCATGAACGTTGATGCTGGCCCGGAGGAGAGCCTCACTGATACTGCCATTCAGGCAGCTAAGTCGCTGCTGACACGACGAGCCTCGGCCAGGCGGACCATCATGCTCGAGGCGGCCCCCGAGATTCTCGGCAAGCACTTTGCCGAGCGAGAGAAGAACCTGGTTCGCTCTTTTAAGGAAATAGGCATCGATTGGGGACTGCGAGGGCGGCGACCTAAGTCGACCGGGCCTGACCCGAGCCTGAAGGTGCGGCTACAGGTTAATCGTGAAGATGGGCTGCTTCGGCCCGGTGAAAAGACCGGCGTTGAGGTCCACGTGACCAATGATGGACGACGCACTGTGCAGCGTTTGCGTGCGGTGACTCGCGGCAGCTTCTTTCAGGGAAGAGAGTTCTTCTTCGGCCGCCTTGAGCCCGGACAGACGCGCTCCTTTACTGTCGATGCACGACCGATGCTGTGGGCTGATCCAAGGGCATACGAGGTTACCTGGCATTTCTTCTCGGAGGATGGACCGGTGCCTGGTGACTTCACCGGCCGCTTGCGCATCGAAGAGATCGACAGGCCCCGTTTCGCTTACTCCTGGCAGCTGGTGGATGATGGCTCAGGAACCAGCCAGGGCAATGGCGACGGTCTGGCTCAGGTTGGAGAAGAACTGGACCTTCTGGTGACGGTGCGAAACATCGGCAGTGGGCCTACTGCTGGCCTTTGGAAGCAGGAAGCGGGGGCAGGTCCTCAACCCAAAGTGGCGCAGGAAGAAGAGCGGCCGGCTGGCAATGAAGAGGCTCAGGATGGGGATAAAGAACTCGGCTTTATCCGTTTGAAGAATAAGTCTGGGGAAGCTCTGTTTCTGACTCGTGGCAACGACAGCTTCCGCTTGAGGCCCGGCCAACAGAGCCATCATCGACTGAGCCTGCGAGCGCTGCCTGGAGCGGCCGAGCAGGATCGTCTGGAACTCCAGCTGGTCGTGGGCGATGAGGAGTTCTATGAGGTGGTCTCCTCGGATCTCGAGTTACCTTTGTTTGGTCCTTCTTCCCGTATCGAAGCCCTTAATCGGGTGATGGAGCCTGCCGCGTCGACCGCAGTCTTGCGGGGGGGCAGCTCGGAGCGTCAGCCCAGGGTTGCCAACCTGACCGGCCCGGTGATGGTAACGGGACGTCTGGGTGATTGGTATCGCGTGCCGTTGCCCTGGGGGGTCTCGGGCTGGGTCGAAGGAACTCAAATACAGGCCTCCAGTGGACCGGTCGTGGCGACCGCCATTGTTCCGTTCTTGCCCAACTCACCTCCGGTCGTTGACCTCAAGGAGCATCCCGGGGGGATGGTCGTTACAGCTGGCAGTCTGCAACTCTCTGGGAAGGTGGTTGATGACACTGCGGTCAAGGATCTGTTTGTGTTCGTCAATAATCGTAAGGTTCACTACGAGCGCAGCTCTGCCGGCCCTGGTGAGCATCACTTCTCGGTCTCAGTCGAACTCGATGAAGGAGAGAACAGCATTGAGATTTTTGCTCGTGATGACGCCGAGCACATTGGCTCGTTGGCCTTTGGTGTCTACCGGGCCAGCAGCCGGGCAGAGCTAAGTGTTCCGGCAGATTCCACAGGTTCCGCAGGGCTCTGAAGTTAACGATCACGGCTTGCCTCCGGTCCATAGGATGCCCCCCTGGATTGGAGCAACACCATGTCGAGAAGCCTTGTCCTATTGAGCTGTCCTGGGTCTCGCTCGTGGGGCCTGATGGGGGCGAGTCTCGACCGCAACATGCCGGCTTGACGAACAACAAGCGTTGTCGCGCTGCGCGGCCTAATGCTCAGCTCGGAGCTGGTTGTTGAACTGGCTCGTCGAGGGCCGTTGAAGTGGACTTGTGGCTGGTTTCAGTCGGTTACCGCTGCTGGCTTGCCGGTCCTATAGAGAGGCGACCGCTCCGCCGCTGCTCTCCCAGCCGACCAGTCCTCCGTCCAGGCTGCGAACGTCGGCAAAGCCTTTTTCCTTGAGAAACATCGCTGCATCGAGACTGCGGCTACCCAGGTGGCAATACAGGATCACCTGTTCCTGGCGATTGAGGTCATCGAGTCGGTGGGGGAGGTCCTGAGTAGGAATGTGCAGAGAACCTTCGATGAGCCCGCTGTTCGCCAGTTCCTGGGCTTGACGCACATCGATGAGCTGCAGTTTGTGGCCTGATTCGAGCAATTCCTTTAGTTCATTGGGGGGCAGCGCGAAGGCCGGTCCAGGATCTTCAGGCGGGGCTGCCATTGGACTGCGCTGGTGCCTGGTCTGCTCTTGTGAGTTGGGGATGCCGCCGTCGGCGGCGACAAGATGTCGCACCAGACGGGCTCCCATACGAGCCGGCAGCAGCGCCAGTTTGAGCTGGAGTCGGACCACCTTGAGCGGCAGCTTCAGCAGCGTTCCGAGCATGTGATTCTCCGCCCAGGAGTGGGTGGCACCCTATGTGCTACCCGGCCCATCAATGGAGCACAGGCCGCGTTCGCTCGCAAGTCTCGACTCAGCCATCAGCTTCGAGTTTGCGGGTCTTTGTCGCGATCGATACGATGGCGCGCCCGAAAGGTTTATCAAGCCATGGAACTGAGCCCACCCCGCGGGACGCGGGATTTCTTCCCCGATGAGATGCGGCTCCGCAGCTGGCTGTTCTCGCACTTTCGCGAGACGGCACGGCTCTTCGCCTTTGAGGAGTACGACGCTCCTGTGCTGGAGTCCCTGCAGCTGTTTACCCGCAAGGCAGGGGAAGAGATCGCGGAGCAGATCTATCACTTTGAGGACAAGGGCGGACGGGCTCTTGCCCTGCGGCCCGAGATGACCCCGTCGCTGGCTCGCATGATCCTGCAAAAGGGCCGCTCACTGCCGCTTCCGGCGCGATGGTTCAGCATTCCGCAGTGTTGGCGTTACGAGCGTATGACCAGGGGCCGCAAGCGTGAGCATTACCAATGGAACATGGACGTTTTCGGCCTCGCTGGGCCCAGCGCTGAGGCAGAACTTTTGGCTGTGGTTACGACCTTTCTGGGGCGGCTCGGCCTGGGCGCAGCTGACGTCGGGGTCAAGGTTTCGTCGCGCAAGGTTCTGCAGGGGGTCCTCGAGTCCATCGGGGTGCCCGAAGACCGGTTTGTCGCCGTCTGCGTGTTGGTGGATAAGCTCGATAAGCTGCCCCGTGAGGTGATCGAACAGGAGATGGCCCAACTCGGCCTTGATCAGGGTGCCATTGAGCGCATTGTTGAGACCCTCTCACTGCGCTCTCTTGACGGGCTCGCCGCCATTCTTGGAGATGGCCACGAGGCGGTCGTCGAACTGCGGGAGCTGTTTAAGTTGGCAGCAGACTACGGCTATCTTGACTGGCTCCAATTTGACGCCAGCGTGGTGCGTGGACTCGCCTACTACACCGGCGTTGTGTTTGAGGCCTTCGATCGCGGTGGCACGCTCAGGGCGATCTGCGGCGGCGGTCGCTATGACCATCTGCTGTCGACCTTTGGCGGTGCCGATGTGCCGGCCTGTGGCTTCGGACTTGGCGATGTGGTCATTTTGGAGCTGCTCAAGGACAAGGGACTTCTGCCCGATTGTTCCCGTCGCATTGATGATCTGGTCTTCCCCTTTGGTGCAGAGCAGCGAGGCGATGCGGCCAACCTTGCTCAGCGTCTTCGTCAAGCAGGTCGAGGGGTCGAGCTGATCCTTGAGGATCGGAAGGTCAAGTGGGCCTTTAAGCGGGCAGACCGGATTGGTGCTCAGCGGGTGATTCTGCTAGCGCCAGAGGAGTGGCAGCGGGGTGAGCTGCGGATCAAGGACATGAGGTCGGGCGAGGAGTCCAACCTGAGCATCGAGGAGCTGCTGTCATGAGCAAAGCCGTCTACGTGTGTGGAGCATCCCGTTCGCCCATCGGTAAGTTTGGTGGTGGCCTGGCATCGTTGATGCCCGCCGAACTCTCGATCCCGGTGGCAAGAGCCGCTATCGACAGGTCTGGTGCGCGTCTTGAGGACGTTGATGAGACCATCTGGGGTCACGGCCGCCAGGCGGGAGGCGGCACCAACACCGCTCGGCAGGTGTCGATCGGAGCGGGTATTCCTAAAGAAGCACCGGCCTACACGGTCAACAAAGCATGTGGCTCAAGCTTGTTTGCCATCGTGCAGGCCGCTCGTACGATTCGGCTTGATGAGGCTGAGGTGGTTCTGGTCGGCGGCGTGGAGTCGATGTCCAATACCCCTTATCTGTTGCCTCGGGCTCGCTGGGGCTACCGCATGGGTCATGCTGAGGTCATTGATGGCATGTACCGGGACGGTTTCCAGTGTCCGATCTCCGGACAACTGATGGGGATGACCGCGGAAAACCTCGCCGATCTCTACAGTATCGACCGGGACGAGCAGGATGCCCATGCGGTGTGGAGCCAGCAGCGCGCTGCCCAGGCCTGGGATGAGGGGGCCTTTGCTGCAGAGTTGGTGCCCATTGAGGTCGCTGGTCGAAAGGGCAGTGTCACGGTCTCTCAGGACGAGCATTTGCGGCCGGGAACCACGGTCGAGAAGCTGGCCCGACTGCCGGCCATCTTTAAGGAGGGTGGCAGCGTTCATGCCGGGAATTCTTCGGGTGTGACCGATGGCTCCGCCGCGTTGGTGGTTGCCTCAGAGGCTGCCGTAGAGCGCCTGGGCCTGAGGCCTATGGCCCGAGTAACTGGCTGGAGCATCGCCGGTGTCGCTCCAGAACTCATGGGTATTGGGCCGGTGAACGCGACCCGAGGACTGCTGGATCAGCTTGGTCTTGAGCTCTCTGCCTTTGACCTGGTGGAGCTTAATGAGGCCTTTGCTGCGCAGTTGATTGCCTGTGATCGAGAGCTCAAGTTTGATCGCGAGCGACTCAACGTTCATGGCGGTGCCATTGCCCTGGGCCACCCCATTGGTGCGACCGGTGCGCGCATCGCGGTGACCTTGCTACATGCCATGGCCCGCCGCGATGTGCGGCGCGGCATGGCAACCCTATGCATCAGCGGCGGGATGGGGCTCAGCGTAGCATTTGAGCGCGACTGAGACGAATCCTGCTCTACCGCTGAGGCGGCAGGGTCCGGCTTCAGCCCCGCGCTTTGAGCGCTTCCTACTAGTTGTCGAGGCGCTCGATGACGGTGGCGATGCCCTGACCGAAGCCGATGCACATGGTGCTCAGTCCGAAGCGCTTATCCTCTTGCTCAAGGGCATTGAGGAGGGTGGTCAGGAGTCGGGCGCCGCTGGCACCGAGCGGATGGCCCAGGGCGCATGCACCGCCATAGATGTTGACCTTGTCCATGTTGACGCCCATGTCCTGAGACCAGGCAAGGACCACGCTGGCGAATGCCTCATTGACCTCGAAGATGTCGATGTCGCTGATGGACATGCCAGCCTTGTCGAGGGCCTTGGCCGTCGCCGGCATGGGGCCGGTCAACATGATGGTGGGGTCAACACCTGCGGTCGCCATAGAGACGATCCGTGCGCGAGGCTTCAGGCCATAGCGCTGGACTGCGTCGTCGTTGGCGAGCAACAGGGCCGAGGCACCATCACTGATCTGGGAGGAGGCAGCTGCCGAGATCACCCCGCCTTCCATGAAGGGGGTCTTGAGGCTGGCCAGCTTCTCCAGGGTTGTGTCACGGCGGACGCCCTCATCAGCACTGATGGTCGTCGGCGAGCCGTCTTCGTCGATGGTATCCACAGGGATGATCTCAGCGTTGAGCTTGCCTCCGTCCTGGGCTGCAGCAGCCCGGCGATGGCTCTCAAGGGCAAAGCTGTCGAGCATAGGCCGGGTGATGCCGTATTTCTGGGCAATCAGCTCAGCGGATACGCCCTGCTGGACGAAGGTGTATTGCCAGGTCAGTTTCTCCGACGGCATCTTCAGTTCGCCGCGATAGAACATGTCTGAGCCCATTTCGACCCGCGTCATGGATTCGATCCCAGCACCGATGACCAGGTCGTGGGCACCGGACTGGACCGCCATAGCGCCAAAGTTCACGGCCTGTTGACTTGAGCCGCAGAGTCGGTTCACTGAGGTCCCGGTGACCTCTTTGGGGAAGCCGGCAATGAGGGCCGCATTGCGACCGATGTTGAGGCCCTGCTCACCCACTTGAGTGACGCAGCCCATGATGACGTCTTCGACATCAGCTCCCTTGATCGAGTTGCGTTCGGTCAGCGCAGTGAGCGGGATTGCTGCGAGGTCATCAGGGCGAATCCTGGCGAGGCCGCCCTTGCGGCGACCGATGGGAGTGCGGATTGCGTCGACGATGTAGGCCTGGCTCATGTACGGGTTCCTGTCTCGATGAATGGGATGGGCTTAGGTAAAAGCGGCGCAACCATAGCTCTCGCCTCAACACAGGGCAAGATCTGGCCAGCAGCCTGCTTGGATTGCGTTGAGTTTGCAGCTTTCCTTGCGAGCCTTGAGGGCAGGCTCTTAAGATCTAGACTGAGCTTTTCGTAATGCGCGGTAGCTATAGCGACGGAGTAGGTGCGTCGCCTGGTGCGGAAGACATGGCCTGAGGGGGCGTCATGGGGCAGGACAGAGCGAAGCTTTTGTTGGTGGCGGGTGCTGATGCTGATGGAGAGCATCTGACTGCTTTGCTCAAAGGTATTGGGGTCGCCGTCGAACGTCATGCCCATCCCCATGATGTGTTGTTTGGTCTGGAAGAGCCGCGTCCCCATCTGATCTTGCTCAGTCTGCCCATCAAAGGCATGAGCATCGGTGCCTTCCTGGCCAGTCTCAGTTCCCAGCCAGTCGCCGATTCATTACCTGTTGTTGTGATCTATGAGGCTGGTTCTCTCAGTGCCGAGGAACTCGCTGAGTTGAGTGATCGCGGGATTGCAGGGAGCCTGGCGCGACCTTTTGACCATGTAGGCCTTGGCCGCTTGCTGGTTGGTCTCTTGCCAGGAGACGTCGGCACCGCGCTGTCTCGCAGCTATCTGCCGAGCATGGTTGCACACATTGATGGCCAGCCACGGCGAGTCGCGGTAGAGATGGCCATCAGCAAGAGCCTCATGGTGTTGCTTGACGGCCCCCCCATTAGCGTCGGGACCGAGTTCAGGGCAGAGCTTTCCTATCGGGACCCTGCCCCCGGTCGAAATCGCTCTATTGGCCTTCAATTACAGCTAAGAGTGGGCTCTTGTTCGCCAGCTGAAGGCGGCAGTGTACGCTGTAGTCTTCGGGTCCAGGATGTGCGTCCTGCTGAGCGCTGGAGCCAATACGTGCGGGTCTGCCGGGCGCATCTTGACGAGCTCTCTGGAGATTGATCTGTCCTCCCGGGCCGCTTCTTCGATAGGTTTTCGGCTCTATTACTTGCGGATTGCAACAAAGTTTTAAGAGTCGCCTTTTCCATAAGATCTAGCGGCGCTATTCTGTCCTTACGAGGTGGTCGTAGTTGGCGACCGGGGAGTTCACACCACTCCCTTCTCCCCAGCGGAATCGGGGAGGCTTTGTTCTGACTGGTCTCCCGGCGGGCCAGCTCAGATCTGTCGGGATGGGACCCGACAACCTGGACCACGCCGCGGAAGGAGGTGATCCCTTGCACGACAGTAGACTTTGGACCGTGAAGGTGGAGGTGGCGAGCCCGTAGTAGGGTCACCCAGGCGACGGGTTTAACCCAATCGCCACCTAGCGCCACGCTTTTCAGCTGGTCCCCGAGAGCCCGGAAGCGCCTCGCCGACGTAGGTCGTCGAGCAGTGTGGCCGGAGCAGCCAGCGTGGTCGCAGACATTAACGAAACGAAGCGGGTCGCTCCCAAGCGTTGGGGCGGCCCGCTTCTTCTTGGTTCTTGACCGCTTGCTTTTCGGTTTCGCAGGTCGTCGGCTGTTACACTCCCGCGATGCGTTGGAAGGAACATAAGGGGCTGACCCATACGGTCCAGTCGGCCGGCTGAGCGAGCAAACTCTCGGCAGTTGCGCTGGGACACGCACTGGCGGGCCTTGGCCCCCTCGATGACCCTCGATTACTGGTCGGCTTTGATCGGGCCGACGACGCTGCAGTGGTTCGCCTTACCGATGAGCTTGCGTTGGTAAAGACCCTCGACTTTTTCACTCCTATTGTGGATGACCCCCGGGACTTCGGGCGCATTGCTGCCGCTAACTCGCTGTCTGATGTCTACGCCATGGGTGGCAGCCCGTTGCTGGCGCTCAACATCGTTTGCTTCCCTGAGTCGGACCTGCCTGCCCAGGTTCTCGGTGAGATTCTGGCTGGCGGGGAAGAGTTGGTGCGATCGGCCGGGGCGATGTTGGGTGGTGGGCATACAGTACGAGACAAAGAACTTAAGTACGGATTGTCTGTGACCGGCACGGTGCATCCTGAGCGGATCTGGACCAACTCTGGGGCGCTACCCGGTGATGCGATCTTTCTTACCAAGGGCTTAGGTACCGGATTGATCTCGACGGCGGGTAAGCGAGAGCTTATCGATGGCTCGTTTCAGGCGGGGCTGGTGGCTTCTATGAGTCGTCTCAACGACGCTGGTGCCAGGGCTGGCCTGGCGCTCGGCGGTAAGGCGCTGGCAAGCCCGATTCACGCGGTCACTGATGTGACAGGCTTTGGGTTGCTGGGAAGCTGCTTTGAGGTTGCTCGCGCTTCCTCTTGTCGCTTGCACATCGAGGCATCTTCGCTGCCGATTTTGGCTGGTGCTCGGGAGGCCTTCAAGGCTGGCTGCTCGACCCGCGGGGAGCGTAGTAATCGGGCCTATCTTGGCGACTGCCTGACGGTCGCGGAGGGACTGGACCCTTTCTATTCCTCGCTGGCTTTGGACCCGCAGACCTCCGGCGGCCTGTTGATCTTTGTCGATCCGGCGCATGCCACAGCTCTGAAGCAGGCCCTGGACGATGAAGGCTGTCTCGCTAGTGCCCGGATTGGTTCTGTGGTCGAGGGCCCGGCTGGGGTGGACCTGGGATGAGTCCGAAGCGGCCTGATGGACCCACAGAGCTCGATCATATCTATGTTCAGGGAGCCTGTGAGCACAACCTCAAGAACGTCGAGCTTCGTATTCCCAAGAAGAAGCTGGTGGTGTTCACCGGTGTGTCTGGCTCTGGTAAGTCCTCCCTTGCCTTCGACACCCTGTTTGCTGAAGGGCAGCGCCGCTACGTGGAGTCGCTCTCGGCCTATGCGAGGCAGTTTCTCGGTCAGATGGAGAAACCTCACTACGAGACCATTCGTGGGCTGGCTCCGACCATTTCTATTGAGCAGAAGGCGGCCAGCAAGAATCCGCGCTCGACCGTGGGTACCATCACCGAGATCTACGATTACCTGCGGGTTCTGTTTGCGCGGGTAGGAGTTCAGCACTGCACGGCCTGTGATCGGGTCGTTGGGCGGCAGAGTGCGGCCGAGATTGTGGAGCGCATCAGTGAGCTGCCCGAGGGGACCCGCTTCCAGCTGCTAGCGCCGCTCATTATCAATCGCAAGGGTGAGTACAAGGAGCTGTTTCGTGATTCGATCAAGGCAGGCTTCACCAGGGTCCGCGTCGATGGTTCGATCCACCGCCTTGAAGAGGTCCCCTCGCTGGACAAAGATCGTAAGCACAACATCGAGCTGGTGGTAGATCGCTTAGTGATGAACGAGGGGGTCAGCGAGCGCCTCACCGATTCGGTAGAGACCTGCCTGCGGGAGTCGGAGGGTTTGCTGGTCGTTGATGTCGTTGACGGTAGTGAGCAGCTCTATTCGGAGAAGCTGGCTTGCCCCCATTGCCAGCTGTCTTTTCCGGATCTGGATCCACCGCTGTTCTCTTTTAATACTCCCCTTGGCATGTGTGTGGATTGCAACGGCCTGGGCTGGAAGAAGGTCATGGATCCCGGTCGGGTGGTTGCAGATCAGAGTCTCAGCCTCAACGAAGGAGCCATCGTGCCATGGGCCTCGGCCCTGCGCCGCGGCCGAGGATGGACCTATCGCTTTGTCCGAGACGCCTGTAAGGCCTTGGATATAGACCGGGAGGTCCCCTGGCAGGAGCTTCCGGAGGAGCCCCGAGACACACTTCTGTACGGCTCGGACCGGGAGATCACCATTCGTTGGAAGGGACGTCGCTCGCAGGGGAGTTGGAAGACCAGGATTGAGGGCATCATTCCGAGCCTGGAACGTAAGCACAAGCAGACTGAGAGCGCTCAGATGCGCCGCTACTACGAGAGCTTCATGCGGACGCTGCCCTGCCCGGGCTGCGGAGGCTCTCGCCTGCGGGCTGAGGCTCGGTCGGTGCGGGTCGGGTCGCACACGCTGCCGGAATTGGTAGCGATGACCATCTACCAGGCTCGTGAGGCTCTGGCGGAGCTTGACCTCGATAGCAATCGCTCCCACATAGCAGCGGAGTTGGTCAAGGAGATCAACAACCGTCTCGGTTTTCTGCTCAATGTTGGCCTGGACTATCTGTGCCTGGACCGACTCGGTCCGACGCTCTCGGGCGGAGAGAGTCAGCGGATTCGGCTGGCTGCCCAGGTGGGGACTGAGCTTAGCGGTGTGATCTACATCCTTGATGAGCCCTCTATCGGCTTGCATCAGCGTGACAATCAGAGACTGCTCGCTACCCTCGGGCACCTCAGGGATATCGGTAACTCGGTCATTGTGGTCGAGCATGATCAGGAGACGATCGAGGAATCCGACCATGTCATCGACTTTGGGCCTGGTGCCGGTCGCCATGGTGGCTCAATTGTCTTTTCAGGTCCTCCTGAGCAGCTCAAGGAAGACCCTGAGTCTGTAACCGGTGCCTACCTGTCGGGTCGTAAACGGATCGAGACTCCGCTGCAGCGTCGCCCGACCGGCTCGGGCTGGCTTGAGGTCCTGGGTTGCCGCGAGAACAATCTGCAGGACATCGATGTACAGATCCCGGCCAGCTGCCTGGTCGCCTTCACCGGGGTCTCAGGGGCAGGCAAGTCTTCGCTGCTTAACGCGACCTTGTCGCCGGCCCTGGCAAATCATTTTCATGCCGCCAGCCGGGCGGTTGGCCTTCATCGTGAAATTCGTGGTTTAGAACTGTTCGACAAGGTGATCGACATCAATCAGAGCCCCATCGGGCGGACCCCGCGCTCCAATCCTGCCACCTACACCAAGGTTTACGACCCCATCCGCGAAGTCTTTGCTGAACTGAAAGCTTCTAAGGCGGCAGGCTATAACAAGGGTCGCTTCTCCTTCAACGTCAAGGGCGGGCGCTGCGAGGCCTGCAAGGGTGACGGCTCGATTCGCATTGAGATGCACTTCCTGGCCGATGTCTTTGTTCCCTGCGAGCTGTGCCGGGGAAAGCGCTTCAATGAGGCGACTTTGCGGGTCAAGCACAAGGGCAAGAACATCAGTGAGGTCCTTGAGATGTCCTGCCGGGAAGCGCTTGAGCACTTCTCGAACCATCGCCGGATCACCCGCATCCTGCAGACCCTGGTTGATGTTGGTCTTGGCTATCTGCAGCTCGGCCAGTCCTCAACAACTCTGTCGGGCGGGGAAGCGCAGCGCATCAAGCTCAGCCGTGAGCTTGCTCGCCGTGGCACGGGTAAGACCCTGTATCTGCTCGATGAGCCGACCACTGGTCTGCACTTTGACGATGTCGCCAAGCTGCTTGTCGTTCTCAACAGGCTGGTGGATGCCGGGAACACCGTCGTTGTTATTGAGCACAATCTCGACGTCATTCGCAGCGCTGATTGGGTCATTGATCTAGGTCCGGAGGGTGGTTCCGGAGGTGGCACCGTGGTCTGTGCTGGTCCTCCTGAACAGGTGGCGGCTGTGGCCGGTTCGCACACCGGACGCTTCCTTGCAGAGGTTCTGGGCCCAGCGCCTGCTGTTAAGGGCTCGGGGGCCCGGTACGCCAAGGCGCGCGCGGTCGAGCGACCTTGACGCAGTCCAGGGTTTGGGCTGGAGGTGCCTTGATCAGGAAGGTCGCCGGGCGCTTACCACGCGGTCTGTGCGAGCCAGGTCACTGCGGACCTGGATTGCGCCCCAGCCAGTAGCCTCCAGTAGTTCGCAGACCTGTCCAGCCTGCAGATGCCCCACCTCAAGGGTCAGCAGGCCATCGGCACGCAGCCAACGAGGGCCCTCTTTGGCCAGTCGGCGATAGTGCAGCAGAGGGTCGGCTCCGGGGAACAGCGCGCTATGGGGTTCGAACTCCAGTACATCGCGGGTCATTGTGGTGCGGTCCTGCTCCGAGAGGTAGGGAGGGTTAGCCACGATTGCGCAGAGCTTGCCCTCAAAGCGATCGGGGACCCTGCTCAAGCCGTCCGACTGGACAAAGCCCAGCCGTTCCTTGACCCCGTGGCGGGCGGCGTTCAAACGGGCGACATCGAGGGCCTCAGCGCTCAGGTCGATGGCCAGCAGCCGCAGTTCGGGTCGTTCGGCCGCCAGCGTGACCGCGATGGCGCCGCTGCCGGTACCGTAGTCGAGAACCACAGCGTCTTGTTCTAGCTCCGGCAGTAGCTCCAGGGTGGTGTCTACCAGAACTTCAGTGTCCGGCCTTGGAATCAGAACCCGGCGGTCCACTGTGAAGTCCCGCGAGTAGAACTCTCGGCTGCCAAGGATATAGGCCACCGGTTCGCCTTCGCCGCGACGTTTGACCAGGGCCCTGTAGGAATCTTGTTCAGCGCTGCTGAGAGGTCTCTCGAAGGAGGTGTAGAGCTTGATTCTCTCCAGCTCAAGCACTTCGGCTAGGAGCAGTTCGGCGTCCAGACGGGCTGAGCTGCTGCCTCGTTGCTCCAACCACTGCGAGCTCTTCTTAAGGATCTCGCCGACGCTTAGCGTCCCTGCCATCGCTGTTGCTCAGTGGCTTACTGTTGCTCGACCGCTTGCAGCATTGCGGCCTCAAAGTGTGTCGCGCAGGAGTCGAGCACTTCGTCCAGCTCCCCTTCAACGATGCGGTCGACGTTGTACAGCGTCAGGCCGATGCGATGGTCGGTGAGGCGACCCTGGGGAAAGTTGTAGGTGCGGATCCGCTCGGAGCGGTCGCCGGTTCCAACTTGAGACAGCCGCAGGTCTCGCTGCTCAGCCTGTTGCTCGGCGCGTTCTTTCTCGTAGAGGCGGGTGCGGAGGACCTTGAGGGCCTTGGCCTTGTTCTTGTGTTGGCTCTTCTCGTCCTGGCAGATCACCACCAGTCCGCTGGGAAGGTGGGTGAGCCTGACCGCTGAGTCGGTGGTGTTCACCGATTGTCCTCCAGGCCCCGAGGCGCGGAATACGTCGATGCGCAGGTCCTTGTCCTCGATATGTACATCAACTTCTTCGGCCTCTGGCATCAGGGCTACGGTGCAGGTCGAGGTGTGGATTCGGCCCTGGGCTTCGGTCGCGGGGACCCGCTGCACTCGGTGCACGCCAGATTCATACTTGAGGCGCTTATAGACATCGGCGCCAGCGATGGAGGTGATCACCTCTTTGTAGCCGCCAGCCTCATTTTGGCTCAGGTTCATTAATTCGAACTTCCAGCCTCTGCTCTCTCCGTAGCGGCTGTACATGCGGAACAGATCGGCGGCAAACAGGCCAGCCTCGTCGCCACCAACGCCGGCACGGATCTCGAGGATTACGTTGCGACCCTCGTTGGGGTCTTTGGGCAGTAACAGGATCTTGAGGCGGTGGCGCAGCGGCTCGACTTTTGGTTCCAGCTCTGCCAGCTCTTCTTGAGCCAGAGAACGCATCTCAGGGTCCTCTTCAGAGAGCATCTCGCGGGCGTCGCCGATCTGTTGCTCGATGTCCCGGTATTCGGCGAAGGTCTCACAGATCGGACGCAGGTGACTGTATTCCTGCATCAGCTCGCGAAAGCGTTGCTGATTGGCCGCAATCTCTGGATGAGAAAGCTGGTCGCCGATGGCCTTGAAGCGGCTCTCCACCTGGTCGAGCTTGTTGAACAGACTCATTGAATCCGTTCAGGCAGCGGGCAGGAAGTGGCAGTTGTCGTAACTGGGCTCCTTGAGTTCGCCTTCAAGCTGTAGTGATCGCTTGAGCGATACCAGCGCAACTTCCAGTTGCTCGTCGTCCGGCTCAATGGTCGTCAGCTTCTGGACCAGCTGCCCTGGGATGGACAGGAAGCGTAGTAGGACACTTTCCTTCTGACGACCGGCCCACTTGATGAATTCGTAGCTCAGGCCAGCAATAGGAACCATCATCGGAATCTTTACGCTCGCCTGCAGTAAGCCGAGGCGCCAGCCTTCCAAACCATCGGGGAAGATGAGCGGCCCGAGCAATGGGAAGGCCGCGGCGAAGAAGCCGATGGAGATGATGATCACAAAGACCAGAAAAGAGGTTCCGCAGCGCGGGTGAAAGGTCGGCCAGCTGCGGGCGTTGGCTACGGTCAGTTCCTGCCGAGCCTCATAGGCGTGGATGCTCTTGTGTTCTGCGCCGTGGTACTGGAAGACCCGGTAGATGTCCGGCATGCGACGAATCAACAGGATGTAGGTGATGAAGACCGTCATCTTCACAATGCCGACGATGGTGTGGAACAGCGGCGAGTTGACGTCGGCCGCAGCATCCAACGGTAGTCCAGCGCTCAGGTTCATAAGCACCGAAGCGGCTGCGTGCGGCAGATAGATGAACAGTCCGATGCCCAGGGCGAAGGACAGACTGAGACTGAGCGCGATGGCGCCCTTGGTCATGATTCCGGAGGGAATCTCTTCGGCCGGGCTGGGATGAAGTTCGGTTGCCTGGGAACTCGGCGTTGTCTGCTTCGGACTGGGTTCGCCGGCAGCGGCCTCAGCGCGGCTTCCGCCATCTTGCCCTGCTGCTTCACGCGCGGCGGCTTCTTCCTCGTCCTTCATGGCCACTTCTGCGGAGAAGGACAGCGACTGCATGCCGTTCATCAACGCTTCGATCATGACCACAGCGCCCCGGATCACCGGCCATTTCAGGAAGCGCCAGCGCCGGGTCAGTGGTACCCACTCGCTGTCCTTGACCACAATCGAACCGTCAGCACGGCGGACCGCGATGACCATGGATCCAGGACCTCGCATCATGACGCCCTCAATGACGGCCTGGCCGCCTACATCAAGGCACTTTGACACGGGCTCTCCTGGTGAAATGGCCAGCGGTTGGCCAGCAGTTGAGGGGGGCTTCAGCGGCGCTTGTTCATCTTCGACAGGTCGAAGTTCTTGAACTTCTGGTTGAAGCGCTCGACGCGTCCGGCAGTGTCGACGATCTTCTGGGTTCCGGTGAAGAAGGGGTGGCACGCTGAGCAGAGGTCAACACGCAGCTCCTGGCCCAGGGTGGAGCGTGTGGTGAAGGTCGCACCGCAGGCGCAGCTGACCTGAATCTCTTCGTAAGCGGGGTGGATGTCGGCCTTCATGTTCAGCTCCGGCCCGGTGCGCTGCGGCAGCAGCGGTGAGGGCTTGTTGTTTAGGTCGGTCGCCTTGTGGGGCGGCGCCTTCTAACACGTGGGTAAACCTGGGTCCAGCAGGTTTATCGCAACGCGGTCATGAATTCATGGCCGCGAGAAATTCTTCGTTGGTCTCGGTCTTCTGGAACTTATCGAGCAGGAATTCCATCGAGTCGATGGTGCCCATCTGCATGAGGATACGACGAAGGACCCACATCTTGGAGAGCTTGTCCTTCTCAACCAGCAGTTCTTCCTTGCGCGTACCGGACTTGCCGACGTCGAGCGCGGGGAAGATGCGCTTGTCCGCCACCTTGCGGTCGAGGACGATTTCCGAGTTACCGGTGCCCTTGAATTCTTCGAAGATG
>DJIF01000121.1:11481-11673 GCA_002433485.1 Deltaproteobacteria bacterium UBA6601 | reverse complement strand
AGGAATTCCATCGAGTCGATGGTGTTGAGGGGTGAGAGCACCTTGCGCAGCAGCCACAGCTTGTTGAGCGCATCGCTGGGTAGGAGCAGGTCTTCGCGGCGCGTTCCTGACTTGTTGATGTCGATGGCCGGGTAGATACGCCGCTCGACCAGTTTGCGATCGAGGTGAAGTTCCATGTTGCCGGTGCCCTTG
>DJIF01000121.1:0-11163 GCA_002433485.1 Deltaproteobacteria bacterium UBA6601 | reverse complement strand
GTTGCCGGTGCCCTTGAACTCTTCAAAGATGACCTCGTCCATGCGGGAGCCGGTGTCCACCAGCGCCGTCGCCATGATGGTCAGGCTGCCGCCCTCTTCGATGTTGCGAGCAGCGCCGAAGAAGCGCTTGGGGCGATGCAGGGCGTTGCTGTCCACGCCGCCAGACAGGATCTTGCCCGATGGGGGGACTACCGTGTTGTAAGCGCGTGCCAGGCGAGTGATGGAGTCCAGCAGGATCACCACATCGTGCTTGTGTTCGACCAGCCGCCGGGCCTTTTCGATCACCATCTCCGCCACCTGAACGTGTCGCGATGCGGGCTCATCAAAGGTTGACGAAACCACCTCTCCCTTGACCGTTCGTTCCATGTCCGTGACCTCTTCGGGACGCTCGTCGATGAGCAGCACGATGAGGTAGACCTCTGGATGATTGGCGGCGATGGCCTTGGCGAGGGCCTGCAGAATGATGGTCTTGCCGGTTCGGGGGGAGGCCACGATGAGTCCCCGCTGTCCTTTGCCGATGGGCGTCATCAGGTCAATGATTCGAGTGCTGAGCTCTTTGGACTCAAACTCGAGGTTGATGCGTTCTTCGGGGTACAGAGGGGTGAGGTTCTCGAAGCGGGTGCGGCGCTTGGAGACTTCAATCCCTTCAAAGTTGATCTTGTTGGGATCGAGCAGGGCGAAGTAGCGCTCTCCCTCGTGGGGGGCACGGATTTCCCCTTCCACCGAGTCGCCGGTCTTGAGGCCAAAGCGACGCACTTGAGAGGGTGAAATGTACACATCATCGGGCCCAGCCATGTAGCTGTAGACCGGAGAACGTAGGAAGGCGTAGCCGTCGGGCAGTCGCTCAACAACCCCACTGCCAAAGATCTTGCCGTTGCGGTAGGCGTGCTCCTGAAGCAGGTTGAAGATGAGGTCCTGCTTGGACATCCCACCGAAGTCTTCAAGTTCAAGGGAAGTTGCGATGGCCTGAAGTTCGGCGACCTTGGCTTCCTTCAGTTCCTTGAGATTGAGGTCCGCGGGACTCTCCCCAGTCCAGGGCTCGCGTGGCTCGCGCTGGACGATCGCCCGGTTTTCATTGCCGATCGAGTTACCACCGCCGCCGGAACGTCGGCTTCGTCCACGTCGACGGCTCCTGGAGCGCCGCCGTGAATTCTTGTCGCCGCCCTTCTCGTGGTGCACGCCTCGCTGGCCCTCGAAAGCTCCATTCTCGGAGCGCTGAGAGCGGGCCTTCTTGCCTTCGCTGGACTCTTTCTTGCCCTGGCTGGAGTCGCCGCTACCGGTACTGGCTTCAGGGGCGGCTGCGGGGTTGGTGTCCCCGCCAGAGGCTGCTTCGGTCGATTCTGACATAGGTGGTGCCGTTGTCTTTCTGGCCGTTGTTCTGGCCGTAGTGGAGACGTGCTGGACTGCAGGGGAGGAGAGGGTCTCAGGCGACCGGTCCATCCGGGCGCTGAGTCGTGCAGGTTGCAACGGGAAGGGGTGGCGCTCGAACACACTGGTCGTCGCCGAGAGCGAGGATGAGCATTGGCGCTCCGATTGTCAAGTTTAATTGTGGTTGAAGCTGCTTGCACAAGGGACCTGCTCCTCAGCTAGTCTCTCGTGGTCATGACAACTAAGGCTGCAAACGACACGGACAAGGAGCTTGCGTTGGGACGCTGGCAGGAGCTGGCAAGTGCCATTCAAGAACACAATCACCGTTACTACGTGCTGGCTGCACCGTTCATCTCGGACCATGACTATGACCGGATGTTCCGGGAACTGCAGGACCTGGAGGAGCGTTTTCCCGAGCTACGCAGTCTGGACTCGCCAAGTCAGCGGGTGGGTGGTGGCCTCCTCGACGGGTTGGAACGCTATGAGCATCCAACCCCAATGCTGAGCCTCCAGAACACCTACGAGCAGAATGAGATTCGCGACTTCGATCAGCGGATCAAGAAGTTTCTGGGCATGTCCGCTGACGAATCGATGACCTATGTGGTGGAGTCAAAGCTTGACGGCATTGCCATGGAGCTCATCTATCAGGATTCGGTTCTCGCTGTAGCGGTGACTCGCGGTGATGGTCGGGTCGGCGAGGATGTCACTGCCAATGTTCGGACCATCCGTAACCTGCCTTTGCGGTTTCGTAGTAGCGATGGCGAGCCTGTGGTTGGCGGCAAGGTCGCCATCCGCGGCGAGATTGTGATGACCCGCGATGGTTTTACTGAGCTCAATGAGCGGCGCCGGTCTGCGGGTCAGGAAGCCTATGTGAACGCGCGAAATGCGACCTCGGGGACGGTGCGAAATCTGGACTCCCGGATCGCAGCTGTCGCACCCTTGCGCTTCTTCGCCCATTCGGTCGGACTCACCGGGAGTCTTGAACTCACCGATCACGATGGCTTTTTAGCGCGCTGTCGACAGCTGGGCTTCCAGGTGGCCACCGGCTGTTGTCGCTGCGTGGGGATCGAGGAGGTCTTTGTACAGCTTGATCGCATCGAAGAGGCGCGTCCGAAACTGCCCTACGACATAGATGGTGCGGTGATCAAAGTAGATGCTTACGCCCTCCAGGAGCGCCTCGGCTTTGTGTCGCGCAGTCCGCGCTGGGCAGTGGCCTTCAAGTACCCGGCCGAGCAGGCTGTTACGCGTCTTTTGGCCATTGATGTGCAGGTGGGCAGGACCGGCTCAATCACGCCTGTCGCCCGCCTTGATCCGGTCTTCGTGGGAGGCGTAATGGTATCTAACGCCACCCTTCATAATCGAGACGAGTTACTGCGTAAGGACATCCGAGTCGGCGATCGTGTTGTGGTGCAGCGGGCCGGCGACGTGATTCCGCAAGTGGTGCGGAGCCTGCCTGAGGAGCGTGACGGCAGCGAGCAGGTGTTCCGTTTTCCGAGCTGTTGCCCCGAGTGCGATTCAGTGCTGGTCGAGGTGGAGGGAGAGGTGGCGATCCGTTGCCCTAACGAGCGCAACTGTCCGGCGCGGATCTGCACTCGAATCCTTCACTTTGCGTCACGTACAGCTCTCGACATCGAAGGCCTCGGGGAGAAACTCGTCGCTCAGTTGGTGGCGGCAGACCTCATAGCCAGCGTCGCTGACATCTATCGTCTCGAGAGTCGGGCGGACGAAGTCCTGGCCCTTGAGCGCATGGCGGAGACCTCAGCCAATAATCTTTTTGCCGCCATTGAGCGTAGCCGTCAGCAGCCTTGCCACCGCATTCTCTTTGGTCTCGGGCTGCGTTTTGTGGGGGCGACGGTGGCCCGTAAGCTACTCGATCATTTTCTAACCTGGCAGCGCCTTGCCACCGCTACCGTCGAGGAACTCGAGAGCATTGATGAAGTGGGGCCGGTGGTCGCAGCAGCCGTGCATGGATGGTTTACAGAGCCCGACAACCGCAGCCTTATCGAACAACTGCGGGCCGGCGGCTTGCAGTTTCCGGATCAGACCGCGCCGGTCTCGGCCTGTGGTCATCCGCTGGCGGGTAAGAATGTGGTGGTCACTGGAACCTTGGATTCCATGGGACGGGAGGAGGCCAAGCAGCGGATTCTGGCGTGCGGCGGCAAGAGCGCTGGTTCGGTGAGCGCGAAGACCGACTTTCTGGTGGCTGGAGCCAAAGCTGGCGGCAAGCTCGCCAAAGCCCGGAAGCTGGGGGTCCCTGTGCTTACCGAAGAGCAGTTTGTTGAGCTGTTGGAGTCCTCCAGTCAGGCCGATCAGCCCCCGGTTGAGGATTCTGCATCGGCGCGGCAACTGCTCTTGTTGTCCTGACCCCAGAGAAGGTGCTCTAGCGCAGCGGCAGGGCTGCACGAAGGTCCCGATCGTAGCTGAGCGCTGCGCCGATAAGCAGGTGCATTCCGGGAGTACTGGTAGCTTCGGTCTTGCCGCGAAAGAACATGGTGTCGATGTAGCCGCCGATGGACAGGCCCGGCAGCAGTTTACCCAGCGGAATTACCGAGACTTCGTTGCGGATTTGCAGGGTGAAAAGCAGGTCTTCCGCGGTGTCGGATTCGGTGGGTAGGTAGCCCTTGAGATCGCCGAGCGCCGACCAGCGGACTGGTCCCCAGCGCTTTTCAACCCGTAGCAGGGTTGAGAAACCCGGTGAAAGAGGGCCCACCTCTGCCGCGAAGTCGTACTCCAGAAAGAAGCCGAACTTGACCTCTTTAAACCACAAGTGCTTCCCGAGGGACGCTCCAGCAGTGGTACGCCAGAGTTGCTGTCGGGGCAGCGGGCTGCCCGACTCGTCTAGGGCTGGTGCGAATTCACTGTCGAAGGCGCTCTGCGCAAATGCCGACAAGCGAATGTTGCGCAGCTCTTCTGGCAGTTGAATGACCTTGAGGCGGCCCTCGATACCCAGCAGCAGGTCGTCTTCCAGCTCAACAGGGTCGCTGACGTCGGGCAGCTTCGAGCGGCCGAACGCGGCAGACAGAAAGGCCGTGATTGAGCCCCGTCGGTCGTCCCATGTACCTGCGATCCGTCCGCGCAGGCTGGCGCTGAGCGAACTCTGTTGGTGCACCCGGCTCTCGCGGCTGCTCTCATAGCCGCTGCGATCACCGGCGGGCACTGAGCCTGCGATCTGCAGGGCGATGCCATCCAATTCAAGGAGCAATCGTGGGCTGATGCGGCGCTGGTCGCGGAGCAGCGGTTGGAGACGTCTCTGATAGCGCTCGCCAAAGCTCGGGTCCCATTGCCGCAGCTGCTTAAGGCCGCCGCCGACCAGTTCGCGAAGTAGCCAGGCCTCGCCCTGCTCGGCGCTGCTGGCCTGTCTCCGCCAACCCCTGGCCTGAAAGTGCTCCCAGCGCTTTGACTTCTTCAATAGCTTAGAGATTGAGGAATCGTTGGCGATAAAATCAGTGGTCGCTACCCGGACCCGCTCGTCTTTGCCCAACAAGCGCCCACGAACCCAGAGCTTCTGACCGTTAACCTTGAGGCCTGCCGACCAGGCCCAGGGGCCGGCTTCTTGAACCTGAGGAGCGGGTTCTGTCTGCTCGCTTGGAATCAGGGCCAGGCTCTGTGCGATCTGCCACAACTGTGCCCCACTCAACTCAAGCACGACGATCTTGTCGTTGACCGCCAGGGCAGCTTCGATGAAAAGCTCTTGAGCTGCGCCAGAGATCTCTGGGCTGCTCGGTAGCGGGCGCAGGATCGCCAGGTCTGAACCGCTGCGGTCGATGAGTAGATTGCCTGCCAGTTGAGCGAAGCGGCGTTCGTCTAGGGACAGGGAAGTAGCCTCATCCTCAGCCAGAATCTGAGTGAGGTCCGGCAGCAGGACCTGCTCCAGTCCGGCGTAGATCTGTTGGCGAATGCTGCCGATGCGGGCCCGCCGGTTGGGGTCAGTGGGCAGCTCTTCACCGATGTGGGCACGCAGGTGGCCCAGGCGCCGGAGAACCCCTTGGTCGGGGTCGAATGAGATGTCGACTCGGCCCAGAAACTCGGGTCCACTGCGGGTGACCAGTGCGGGCGATGTGGCTCTCCGGTCCTGCCGGGAGCGAGCGCGCAGCGCGGCTTCTCCGACTTCTTCCCAGCGGGGCAGGTGGAGGTCTGCAGTGAAGTCACCCAGAACCAGGTCCACGCCAGGCAGATGGCCTGCCAGTGAACGCGCGCCGACGCCGAACAACACCACCAGGTTGGGCCTCGTGTCGGGTTCGGTGGGTAGCGAGGCGAGCACATCAAGCAGCGCCCGCGGTCCGCCAAGCCGGATCTCAGCTCGTAGCTCGGGGGGAAGGCGATGGACGAGTGAGGGGTCAGACCAGCCGATGAGCACCACCCGCTGCCCCTTGATGGTCACCTGCTTCCAGCGCTGAAACAGTGCCGCACCCTTACTGTCCAGCAGGTTGGCGGAGACTAAGGCCACGCCGTGTGTCGCGGCTTCTTGCCGGAGTTCATCAATACCTACGAGTAGCTCCGCTGCTCCCGGTGCGAGCGCGTCGAGCCCATCGTTGCGCCAAGTCTCCCAGGTTACCGGTCGCTGCAGGGATATTGCGCGGCCTGCCAGAAAAGACCTGCCTTCGATCGCCTCGCCGGCACTGAGGTAGAGGCTGTGCTTGTCCTGCCAGGTCTGGGCCAGCAGGCTACGGCGACTTCCTTCGCCCGGGAGGCGAGCGATGACGAAGAGCTGGGTCGGTACACCATCGACGCTGAGGCCTCTATAGACGCTGCGCAATCGCAGTTCCCAGTCTTCTGCTGCACTAACAATGACCTCATCGTCGGCGTTGGGCCGCACCAGTAGCGTCAGCCCCGGGCTTTTTCCGGTGGTTGCTCCCAGCGCTGCGCCGAAGCGGGTCTCCACTTTCGGTGGCGGTCTAAGGGGGTCATGCCCCAGCGCTTCCGCCAGCTGAGGGATGAGCTGTTCTGCTGCAGCCGGTGGCCAGGCGACCACCGCGTAGTCGTCGCCAATCAGAGTTGGCAGCTCCTGTGCCTGTGCGCCGGGTCCCTGCAGTCCTGCTTCGGTGCGTTCCAGAAAGGCTCGTACGTTGCCATCGGCCTGTACCAGCCAGCTGTTTTGAGAGAGAAAGGCGCCAAAACCGACGGAGTGGCGCTTCCATTGGCCTGCCGTGGGCAGAGCCGCGGCGATGGTGGGGTCCATCCACAGCTCAGCGGTGGCGCCAGAGACGCCGCCGGTGTTGCCTTCATAGATAATGGAGAAATCTCGCGGCGGGCTCTGCTCGGGCTCGGTTGAGATAGAGGGTTGTTCCTCCGGTTCTGGCGCCCCGGCGCCCGGCTCGGCCAGTCCGGGACTGGCGAACAGTAGGAACCCGAGGGTAAGGCATAAGGCGCGGCTACACATGGCCGCGCAACATAGCTGCCTATTCGGGTCAGATCGAGTGGCGGGTACCGGCTCTCTTGACCTGGGACCCTTGCGTTGCCGAGGCTGAAGCGGAAAGGTGCACCTATGGTTCGCGGTGACCACGAGCAGGGGAGCGCGTTAGGGGCGACGGGGCGCTCTTCGCTGCCTGTCCTGGTGATGGTGGCGGTTATTGCTGGTCTGGTCACTCTGCTGTTCTTTGGCGTGGACTTCGCCCTGGGGCGTCGGTTGCTGTTCAGTAACGACATGCAGTACTCCGACTTCTGGCACCTGCATTATCCCCTCAAACATTTCTATGCTGAGGCCCTCCGTGAAGGACGCCTGGCGCAGTGGTGTCATCTGCTTGGTACGGGTGTGCCCCTGCACGCGGTGGGTGAAGCGGGAATGCTCTATCCGCCAAACCTGTTGCTGTTCTTGATTGCACCGCTGCCCATTGCGACCAATTTAAGCATCCTCGGTCATCTGGTGTTGGCTACGGTCCTTACCGCTGCGCTCGCCCGAGAGTTGGATGTCTCGCCAGCAGGAGCGCTGCTGGCGGGACTCAGTGTTGGCTTCTCGGCTTTTTTTATCTATCACGCTCGGCATCTCAACCTCAGCGCAGTGGCGGCCTGGTTTCCAGGGCTGCTGCTGTTTATGGGTCGCTATTGGCGGCGCAGAAGCAGCTATGACCTTTGTGGCCTGGTTCTGGTGGCTGCCATGTGTCTGCTCGCCGGGCATCCGAACATCGCCTACAACCATGGGCTTATTGCTGTGGTTTGTGGTCTCTACCTGGCGCTAAGCAAGCAGCCGCAGCAGCAAGCAGGGCCGCGACTCTCAAGAGGTCGATTTGTGCTTGCCATGTTGCTTGCTGCTGCGCTTGCCGTGGGTCTGAGCGCTCCCCAGTTACTTCCCAGTCTAGAGCTGCACCGCCAGGGGCCGCGTCAGGGCGGTCTGAGCCTGGCCTACGCCAGTGAGTTTGATCTTCACCCAGCCTACCTGCGGACCTGGCTCGAACCTCACCGCTATGGCCGTGCAGATCGGTTTCAGCAGTCGCCTGGGGGCGGCGCAGCTGCTGGCTTTACCGGCGTTGAGGGGGAGACCAACCTGCAATGGGAGGCAGTTGCCTACATGGGGCTGACGCCGCTGGTCCTGGCCTTGTTTGCCTTGCTGTTTGCCCGCGGCAGGCCTCAGCGCTGGCCTCTTATGGGTTTGGCCGTGCTGTCCATCGCGCTGGCCCTCGGGCGTCACCTGCAGTTGGGGGCCATTCTTCATGAACTGGTTCCTGGCTACCGCTTGTTTCGCTTCCACCCTCGCTTTCAGCTGTATGCAGTTGTGGCGATTGGCTTGCTGGCAGGAATGGGCCTTGATGAGCTGACTCGAAGGGTGGCTGGTGGCCGCCAGAAGTTTGTCTCAGTGCTTTGCGGGGTCCTGTTGCTGATGACCGTGGGTGATCTCTATGTTCACCTTGCTGATCACAACGGTAGCGCTGAGGTCACCCGCTGGACTCAACCCCCGGACTCGGTGGCCGCGGTGCAACCCGAAGCTGGGCAACCGCCCCCACGGCTGCTCAGCTTTGATCCTGAGCAGAGGGTCTTTCTGCGGGGCTATCTGCGGAGTGGTGGCTGGTCTCACTCAGTTGCGGGCTATGAGCCGGCCCGCCAACTGCTGCGGGATAACTACAATCTGCTCTTTGACGTCGCTCAGGCTGAGTTCTACCTGCCGCTTTATCCGCAGAGAACCCGCGCCGCAGTTGAGTCGCTGTATATGACCCGCGCGTCGAGCGGGCGGGTGGATGGTGTGCACCTCGGCATGGCCCGACTGCTTGGGATCGAGCTGGTGCTGGCTTCCGAACGGGGCCCCCCAGCGGGCATGCATTCGGTGGTGTCTTATCCGCGAGGTCGTCCTGCCCTTGAGTCCATTGCCGCCTACCCGGTACCGGGCTCCCCGGCACGGGCTCTGCTGGTACCCCGAGCTCGTCTTGCCAGTGGAGCAGGTCTTAACCAGGGCTTTTTGCCTGCGGTGCAGATGGAAGCTCTGCTCGCGGTGACTGCGCCGGACTTTGATGAGCGTGCTGAGCTGGTAATTGAGCAAGTTCCTGGTCTCCCTAGTCCGGTTACTGGCGGTGACTCTGCCGCAGTTGCTGAGGCTGAGCTGAGCTTTGTCAGCTACGAGGCGGAGCGGGTTGTGATGGAGACTCGCAGCGATGACTCTGGTTGGCTGTTTCTTAGTGACACCTGGTATCCGGGCTGGAGTGCTTGGGTGGACGGTGTTTCGGTTCCTATGTATCCGGCCAATTTGGCCGGCCGGGCTCTGTGGCTTCCTGCCGGGGAGCACCGGGTTGAGTATGTGTTTCGTTCTCGGTCGCTCCGCCTGGGTGTCGTAGCGGCCCTTATCGCTCTGGCTGGTTTGCTTGTGCTTGTGCTGCGCTCGCGACCCAAGATCGCTTGACGGACCGGGGTACAGGCACTACTTTCGCGGCCGCTCGGAAGATCTGTCGGTCCGATACAGCCAAGCTCGCGGGGGGCAGCGGTATCTGGGCCATAATGTGATTGGCACGACGACTCCCGGAGAATCCCCGTGAGAAATAGATGTTCTACAGATGGTTCAGTGAGCAGCACTTCTGCAGGGTCCGTGCTGCTGGATTCTGAGCTGCTGTCCGCAGTCCAGAAACCTTCTCGATACCTTGGCGGTGAGGTCGGTCAGGTTCGTAAGAACCTGACCGAAGTGCGCTCGGTTGTCGGTCTCTGTTATCCGGATCTGTACGAGATTGGGATGAGCCACATCGGGCTGCGCATTCTGTACGGCATTCTAAATGACCTTCCTGATGTAGCTGCCGAGCGCGTCTACGCAGTAGCCCCTGACATGGAGTCGGGGCTCCGGGGCCGGGACGCTCGGCTGGCGACCCTTGAGAATCGGGTGGCGCTGGCCGATCTCGATGTACTGGGTTTCACTCTCCAATACGAGCTCTCCTACAGCAACATTCTGCAGGTCCTCGACTTGGGCGGCATCCCGTTTCGCAGCGCGCAACGTCGGCGAGAACATCCGGTGGTGATTGCGGGCGGTCCCTGCGCGTTCAATTCCGAGCCCATCGCGCCGTTTCTGGATGCGGTTTGTCTTGGGGACGGTGAGCAGACCGTTGTGGAACTGGTTCAGGTGGTTGCTGATTGGCGCGCTACTTCTAAGTCGCGGCAGTGGTTGTTGCGTCGCCTGGCGGATGTCCCCGGGGTCTATGTCCCCAGTCTCTATACACCGCACTACCATGCCGACGGTCGGGTTGCCGCCATCGAGCCAGCGCCGGGTCTGCCCGCTCGTGTCGCCAAAGCTATTGTCAGTGATCTTGATGCTGCTCCCTATCCAACAAGCACTCCAGTGCCTTTCATGGATGTGGTTCATGATCGGGTCGGGGTTGAGATTCAGCGTGGCTGTATGCGCGGCTGTCGGTTCTGTCAGGCTGGTTACATCTATCGCCCAGAGCGACAGCGCAGCCCGGAGACGGTGCAGAAACTGGTGCGCTCTGCGCTGAAGAAAACCGGGATTGAGGAGTACTCGCTGCTCTCCTTATCGGCCGGTGACTACAACTGTGTTGAACCGCTGCTGACCTCTTTGATGGATGAGCATGAGCAACGGAGGTCTTCGATTAGCCTGCCTTCCATGCGGCTTGAGACGCTTAGCCCGGGCATCATGGAGCAGGTCGGTCGGGTGCGAAAGACCAGCTTTACCGTAGCGCCGGAGGCCGGGTCTGATCGCCTGCGTTCAGTGATCAACAAGGTTATCGATGAGGATGTCCTGGTTGATATGGTCGATGAGGTCTTTCGTCGTGGCTGGCGGAGCCTGAAGTTCTATTTCATGCTGGGACTGCCCACAGAGCAGTACGACGATCTTTCGGCCATCGTCGATCTTGGCTCGCGCTGCCTGGCGCGGGCTCGTAGGTCGGTGCGAGGGGCGGGGATCACCGTCTCCGTGTCCAGCTTTGTGCCCAAGTCTCATACGCCTTTCCAGTGGGCCCCGCAGATTGATCTGGACGAGATCCGGGCGCGGCAGGACTTTCTCCGTACTGAGTTGCGTCGTGCTGGTCTCGGCTTTCGCTATCACGAGAGCCGCTCTTCAGTGATGGAGGGGGTCTTCTCTCGAGGTGACCGCCGCTGCGCTGATCTGCTTGAGTCAGCTTATCGTGCCGGTGCCCGGCTGGATGGCTGGCAGGAGCACCTGGACGAAGCCGCCTGGGCAAAGGGCTTTGAGCAGACCGGCCTGGATGCGCGCTTTTACAATCAGCGCCATCGCGATGGTGACGAGGTCTTTCCCTGGGATCACATTGACATTGGCATGGAACGCAAGTGGCTGTGGGAGGACTGGCAGGACGCTCTCGAAGGTGGCTTTGTTCCGGATTGCTCTGATGACCCCTGCTACGACTGCGGGGT
>DJIF01000083.1:80655-115964 GCA_002433485.1 Deltaproteobacteria bacterium UBA6601 | reverse complement strand
TCACCCACGGCGCTGTCGTCGTCGTCACCCACCGCGCTGTCGTCATCGTCGCCCACCGCGCTGTCGTCATCGTCACCCGCAGCGCTGTCGTCATCGTCACCAATGGGCTCCGGTTCAAAGGAGCCGGGCACGAAGTCAAGGGTCCCCTGCCAGTAATCAGTACAAGACAACCGGAAGTCATTCAGGTGCTCGCCACATGAGCGCAGGATCCCCTGACGGACCGTGTCGGCGCAGTCCTTCTCTTCGGAACTACCTTCCTCGGCACTAGCGCAGGTCTCCTCGATGTCCGCGCTCATCCAAGCAGCGATGTTCTCGTCGCACGCCGCAGCAAAGCCGTCAGCGTCCTCCCACTCTCCGGCCCCAACATCTGCCCAACTCTGGCCGAACTCCGGCAAGCAGGAATCGATATAGGAGCTCTGATTTTCGCAATAGACCTGACAGTCGTCGGAACATCCAGAGGACGCCACGACGATAAGCAGCAGAGCAGCGGACAGCAGGAACTTTCTGGCGGTATTAATCATTAAATAACTCTTTATTTTCAGCTACTTGCGTTAATTTATCGCGAGCGGGTGGGCCAATATAGGAGATGAGACCTCAAGGATCAATCTGTAGAACGGACTCGCAGTCCTCATCAGCAAGGGCGATCTGCAGCTGAACCCGGCAACGCTCAGCGATCACGGCCTGAGCCTCAGCCTCATCGCTGGCCTCAGCGGCCTCGCCCCAGACCACATAGCAGCGCTCAACGAACGCATCCCGCGACGAGTAGCTCTGCTCCTGCCATGAGCTCTCCCAGGTAGGAAAACAAGCCTCCATCAAATCAGCCTGAGCATCACACATGCGGTCACAGCTCTCATCGCAGCCAACCAGCCCAAGGGACAGAGCCATCAGGGTCAGGCTGACAAATACCGCCAGCCGGGGTTCGCTTGGCAGGCGTGACACGGGAACAGACCTAAAGGGAAACATGGCGCGCACTATAGGGGAGAAGGAAAAAGGCGACCAGTGCCCCTGCCAACCTAGCCCAACGGCCCTTGACCGTGTGGAGACACCTGTCTATTCTCGGCGCCGCTCTACAGCTATGCACAAGGTGCTTGCTGAAGAACTGAGGGCAGATAGCTCAGTCGGTAGAGCAGTGGATTGAAAATCCACGTGTCGGGGGTTCAATTCCCTCTCTGCCCACCACTTCATCGTTGCAGTCGACCCTCTCCGGGGGGTCGGCTGTTACGATGGTAAGAAACTGCGGACTCCTATTCAGCGCCCGCTGGGACCGAGGCCAAAATCGCACCCTCAGCGACCCACTGGCGGCCCCCTATCCATACCGCAGCGACCGCCTCCTCGTAGCGACCAGAAAACTCCTGTAGAACCCTCCCCAGCGCGCTGATCAGACTCTCCCCCCGCCCCAGCCCACCGGGAATGCGGACCGCAACCATGTCAGCACGGCGGCCGGGACAAAGTGCGCCGCGCTGGGCTCCTTGACCGAGGGCCTGAGCACCGAACAGAGTCGCAGCGCGCAAGGCGTCCATCGGGCTTAGCTCGACGTGGCCACGGTGAACCGCCAGGAACAGTCGCATCACATCAAGCATCGAGAGATCCGGACCAGCACCAACATCAGTAGCCAGCGCAAAACGAAGTCCACCCGCAAGAATGCGCTCCAAAGGCATCCGCCCACTGCCTAGCGCGACATTAGAGCTTGGGCAGTGGGCAATCCAGGAGCCTGTCTCGCCTAAAGCTTTGATGTCTAGGTCGTCCAAATGGATACAGTGACCGAAGACAGACCGAGGCCCTAACAGGCCGAAGTGGCGGTAGACATCAGTATAGGAGCGAGCGGAAGGGAACAGCTCGGCTACCCACTCCAGCTCATCGACATTTTCCGCCAGGTGCGTCTGCAGGGTTGCGGAGGACTCATCCATCAAGCGACCGCAGCCAGCGAGCAATTCATCACCACAGGTGGGAGCGAAGCGCGGTGTGATTGCATAGCGCGTCCCGTAGCGCGCCAGGTGTTCGCGGCAGTCCTCAAGAGCCTGACCTGAGTCCCGCAGCAAGCTCTCAGGACCGTTGCGATCCATCAGTACATCGCCGCCGCGAACCCAGACGGGCTCAAGGTCCTGCAGAACCGCATGGACAGAGTCGGCTCCAGGTGCGCCGTAGACCAGGGCGGCGGTGGTTCCTGCGGTCAACAAACCCGCCCGGAACTCGGCAGTGACCGCAGCCCGATAGGCGCGCTCCGAGAACCGCTCCTCTTCTGGCCATATGTGCTGTCGAAGCCAGGGTAGCAAAGCCTCTTGAAAACGGCCTCGAACCCGCATCTGCGGAAGGTGGACATGAGCATCAATGAGCCCGGGAATTAACAGCCAATCAGGCGCCAATCGCTGTGCCGAAGGGCCCTCCAAGGGCTCGACCAGCATCCCACGATCGTCCCAAACCAGCAGCCCGTCGCTGTCCGCAAACACGCCGCCATTAGCAAGGGGACTGAGGACATGGCCGCTCAGTGCACCTGCTTTCATCTCGGATCTCTATGCTTCAAGCCGCGACGCCATCCCCCTTAAAGGCAAAGCGAATGGAGAGGGTCAGGTCATTTTCATTAATGCCCAGGTGCAGGTCATCAATACCCGCCGAGAAGCGCAGCGGACCCTGGCCAGGGCTGACCATCTGCTCAAGGCTGGAGCCTGGGATAAGCGGCAATGGATTAAGCCGCGCCACCTGCTGCTCGAGCAGCCGGTCGCCCAATACTTTGAGCAGGCGCAGCGGAAGGGAGTCACCCAGGCTCAATGAGACATCGCCGAGACGCCCCTCAAGACGCTTCACATTGCGATTGTAGGCCACCTCATTGACTGAAGCAGTCCCATCCAGGTGCCGACTGATGGTGAACGGAATCTCAAACTGCTCGCCAAACAACAGCGCGCGACCCTCAAGCTCAAGTACTGCACGCGCATCCAGAGTGACCCCACCATCGTGATAGCTGAAGCGACTGCCCTGACGGGACACCCGGGCTCTCCAGCGCCCCTGCACCTTAACGGTCTCGCGCAGTCGACGGCTGGTACCCCGCCGGCCCCGGCGCGCGATGCGCCGCAATCCGCTCGCAACTCCGCGCACCCGGGGGTTGCGCAACAATGCAGGTTCTTCGAGCCCCCCAGTAGCTCCTTCAAGCAGACCCTTGACCTGATCCTCTGCGGCGTGCAGCAAGCGGCGACTGTGCTCGATGAGATCAAAATCGCCATTGCCAACCTGGATCGGCAGCGCCTCGCCGAGCAGATCGGACCACAGTTGAGAACTAATGGATAGCGACATGTGGTAGCCATCCGTCAACATTGTCTTCGCAGCCATGTCGCCTACCTTCCTGGTGACCTCATCCTCAACAGAGGAAGGGCTGTAGGGAACGACCTCCCTGGTCGACATATGGGCACTCCGCATCCGCGCTGCAGCTTCAAATCTGCCCCCCAGCGCAAGGGGGCACATCTGCCATCTTATCGAAGGAATGTCCTAAGGCGAAGTCAATGCGCGTCGCGCCGCGCAGCTCACCAGTTCAGCGGGATAAAACCGGAGCCATCGCAATTGTAGCTGCCCTGCTCAAGATCAAAGCTCAACACCTGTGCCGGGTATGTGTCACAGAAATACACCCCCGGACAAGAACCGGCGCCAAAGGCCACCTGCGTGTTATTGCCAAGGATATTCATGTCGGTAAGGGCCACCCGCACCGTCGCAGTCGGACTGTCACTAAGATCCACAGCAATGGGAACAGACTCCACCAAGTCGTCGCCGAAGACACAGCCGTCCTCAAAGTCCGGCACCCCACCCACGGTCTCCACCGAGAACAAGCCTGGTACCTCATAGAAAAACACATCGAGGAACAGGGTCGCGGCAGTATATGGAACCCAGGATTCAACCTGCACCTCAAGCATCGTCCCATCACTCCGGTAGGAGCAGGAGCGGATGTCAAACTCGCCACCACCGACCACATCACCTTGCGGATCTTCAAGCGCTGGGCAGGGCAACCAGGGCAGACCCGTTACATCGATGAGCAATTGCTCCGTCCAGGTATCTGTACCAGCCGTCCAAACAACATCGAAAAGCATCGCATCACCCATCAGCGCAGACGAATCAACGGCGATCTGAAAGGAATTGCTCGACTCCATTGTGGCCCCTGCCTCAAGGGGCACCGTGCCAAACTCAAGCGGGGCAGAAGCCGAAAGCGTAAACGGAGCGACGCTGGTCAAGGCAGCCTGTACCTGCGCGGTGAGCGGCCCGGAGGTATCGAAAGCGCCTTCATTCCGAGCAGTGAGGAAGACTTCGACCAGCTCACCAGGCTCAGCCAGCCCATCGTCATCGCCCCCGGCGTCATCATCCAACCGTACCGCCTCAAGACGAGGGTGGGCATAGGGGACCTCGACAGCGAAGGAAACGGGAAGAGTGTCTGCGCCATCACTGCACAGCAGAACCAGCTCGACGGGACTGTTATCGGTATGCGAAGCAGCAATCTCAAGGCTGAAGCTGGAGTCGGCTACAGCGCTAGCCCCCCCAGCAAGAGCGGTACCGCCAAAGCTCACCGGAGTGGTTGAAATGGAGACGACATCCGGATCAGAGCTACCCAGCACGCAAGAGACCGGACCCACCGTTGCAGCCCCGTCATTACGCAATTCCAGAGCGTCAAGGCTGTGGCTGCCACCCGGCGCAACCGGATCAGGGCTGACGCTGAACGCGGCTACCTCAAGCACGGGTGGAGGAGGCAAGAGCAACAGGGCTTCAGCACCGGCAGCAAGGGAGACTGGCAGGCCCTCAGCTGCGGCAGCGACTCCCCCTACCAACAGCTCAAAGCTGATCAATTCGGCGGAGACAGCCCCCTCATTGCGGGCCCTGAGAAACCAACGTCTGGGCCCCGGTCCCGGTGGCAGCAGCTGAGCCTCATCGGTCACATTGACCTCCCAGGGAGCCTGAGCACTGCCATCCACAGGCGCCGCGCTCTCAATGGCCACTGAAAAGTCCGGCGCAACTGGAGGGCCGTGCCCCAACTCCAGGTGCAGCTCTTCACTGGCGCTGTAGCTAACCCGCGCAATGCTCTCCTGCCCCATCAGCAAACGCACCGGAACCGCCCACTGATGCCCCTCGCCGTCGCTGAGTTGTACGGCAAAGTCCAGATAGCTGTGGTCCGGATGAGTAGCGGAGACATCAAATACAAAGGGCGCACTGCCCTGAGCAGTAGCTCCGGGGGCCATCTCCCCGTAGCTTGCCTCGGAGCTGACAATGCTGAGTTGGGAGTCAGCAGTCGTCAGAATCGCGCTAAGTGGCGGCGCGCTGTAATTCTCAGAGGTATTCACCAAAGTCACATCGATCTCGACACCAGTGCTGCCTGGCACGGTCCCCTGAGGCAAGGCGCTTACCTCCGAGAGTTCAAGATCAGCCAGCGGCTCGCCAACATAGAAATCATCCACCTGCCAGCGTCCGGCCGAGCCTCCTTCATAGTAGAGGGCAACATAGACCTTCTCGTTGCCAGCGAACTCGCTCAGATCGTGCCAGGCGGAACTCTGCCAGGCACTCTGCGGGAGTTCCAGTTCAGCCACTTGGGTGTACTCGCCAAGGGCAGGGTCGGGAAAAGTGGTCGAGACAAACAGCCGGTGCGCCTCAGCGCAAATCCCAGAGTCAAGGTGGCGCTCAAACCAGCGCACCGCAATCTGCTGTTTAGCGGTGAAATCGAGAGGCGGGCTGATGAGCCAATTCTTGCGCACGATGGTGCCCTCACCATCGGGTGGGGGGCACTCCCAGAAGCCCCCCGGGATCCCTTCTGAATGGGAGGCTGAGCAGGCCCCTGAAAGGGGGTTTCGATCGTCAGTTCGCCAGTTGTGAATGCCCTGCGGGAAGCTCTCAAAGGCGACCGCCCAGCCCTGGTCCTCGAGGTTGGCGTCAATACAGAGGCCGTCATCGAACTCAAAATCGGCGTAGAAGGGCAGCAACTCAACATCAAGACGAGTCTCAAAGCGCGCAGGAAGCTCGGGCGCATCCTCAGGCGCCAGGGTCTCGCCGGTGCAGGGCACCACCCGATCAGTGGCACGAACGTAGTAATCAACGCCAGGATCCTGCACCACGCTGGCTGGGATGGTGCCGAGATAAATATCCTCCGCGCCGCTCTCATCGTTGCTCATGAAGGTAAAGGCGAAGCCCTGCGCACCTTCGGTCCGATAGTAGAGGCTTACCGTACTAATGCCATCAGGATCCGAGACCTGAGCGGCAACCTGAACCTCAAAGCCGACAGGCTGGCCATCTTCCACCGGCTGCACCAAAACCTCAGGGGCGCTGTCGTTCTCGCAAGCAGGTTCCGGTGTCGAATCATCGTCGTCATCGGCAGGAGCACAGCCGACCGTCGCAGCTATAAGAAAGGCTGCAATCCCCAGCCACCAGTTCCGCCCCACCATGCCCCCTAGTACTCCCAACACGGCGCCACACACTGATAAGCCACAGTGACGTCACCGACGGTTCGGACTCGCCCGCAAGAGTAGCCACGCGGGCACTGCTGTCCAGCTGAGCAATCGACCCCACAATAGGTCTGACTGCTGCCTCCCATCCGCAGGCACCAGTTAGGGCCATCCACTCCACCGTTGCAGTCCGCCCGACTCTCACAGGATTTGCAGTAATAGGTGTCCTGGGTCGCAGGTCGACCGGCGTCGTAGCACTGCCCGGACAGCGCGTTGCAAAACTGCCCGAGGTCACAGTCGAGGTCAGTGTTCCGGCAGCCCGGCAGAACACACTGGCGCGTCTCTTCGTCACAGATGTTGGTGGGCAGACAGTCGCGACTGCTGAGGCAGCCGGGCTCACAGGCGCCGCTATCACTGTTGCACCAGGTCTCAATCGGGCACTCCACCGAAGAGTGGCAGGACACCTCAACGCAACGCCCCGACTCGGTACAGACGGTACCGTTCTCGCAATTGGCGGAGGTCTCACACTCGGTAGCCTCACAGCTGGTCAGCAACAACAAACCGAGCAGCGCCAGGGCTGCAACACGGGCGACCGCACGCATTACTGTGCGCCCTCCTCACCGGCACTCTGTTGCTCATCCGACCCGGCGGCACTGGGAATCTGACTGGCACGGGTATAGGTCACAATCACGGTGGTCCCCGAAGGAGGCACCATGTCCTCTTCAAACAGGATGCGATTGTTCTCAGCTTCGTAGTACCACCCCTCTGTCTGCAGCGACTCCGGACTCTCCTCGTTGAGATAGACCTCAAGGGTATCGGTCACGGGCCAGGCCGAGAGATAGAAGATGGAGCGCAATCCCGAGATGTTGAGCCCCAGCTCTCGAACCAGTCCGGAGAACTCTTCAGCGCAGATAGAAGTGACGATCCCACCACTACGCACCGCAACATCGATGTAGCGGGTTCCTGGGTCGATTGGATAGGGGTTGTCGCAATAGGGTGAATCGAGGCAATCGCGGTCCTCGCAATCCTCATAGCCATCACCATCGTTATCCTGACAATCACCGCACTGATCGAACTCCTCGACCGCCAGGCTCGGCGAACACAGATAGAAGCTGGCGCAATCGGGGTCAGCACAGCCGGCCAGTTCGCCATCCAGAGCAGTAGGGTCATCAATGTCCAGGCCGTCACTCTCCACCAGTGAACCGCTCAGGGGATCCATGACCACGGCCAGCTCGCAGCGCTCGCGGTAGTCCAGACTCGTACGCGAGTCAAAGCAAGCCTGCTCATGATCCGGATGGGCGAAGCAGCCTGGGTCAGCGCAGTCGGCAAGCAGATTGGGGAACGTGTTACCGACATGAGCAAGCTCCCCGTCACTACAGCTCAGCTCGCCACAGAACTCCGGGCGATCCAGCAGGCAGTCCATGTCGACACAATCGCTGGCCCCATCACCGTCATCGTCGAGCCCATTGTCGCACTCTGACTCCCGGCAACTGTTGAGGGCGCCGCAGTCCGCATCGGCGCAGTCACTGAGTCCATCTCCATCGTTATCGACCCCGTCGCTGCAGTCCTGCTCCCGATCAGCCGCGACACTGCACCACCACGATGACGCACAGTCAGGATCAGCACAGTCAATCAGACCGTCGCCATCATCATCCAGACCGTCGGCACAGTTGGGGCGATCGGGAGAAGGTTGTTCACAGCCGTCAGGAAAATCTCCGACCACTGCAGAGAGGTTCACCAGACCATCATCGCGGTAGCCGCGGTCACCTTTGATCCCCTTAAAGAAGCGTAAGTACTGATTTACAGGTCGGGCGCTCAGATCATCCTCATCAGAAACGAAAACGATGCTCAGGGCCGCCTCATCCCGAAGGAAGCCGGCATTGTCTCCCTCAAGCATGGCCGGCGCCAGCGCCGCCTCTGCAGCAGCAAGCCCTCGCTCGAACCCCGAGCCCATCGCGCAGACCTTGACGTTATCGACAAAGGTCTGCCTGGCAATCTCCACGTCCATTGCAGAGGTGATGATCTTGGTTTCTCCCACGAGCCGACCCTGATGCTCGGTGTCGGTCATATCCGTCGTCACCACCCCGATCTGATAGTCCACATCAGCATCGAGGAACTGACTGATGAAGTTATCGAAGTTCGCCGCCAGCTTCTGTTGCTCGTCGATCATCGAGCAGGAGTTATCGACCACCAGCAGGATGTCTACCGTGCGGCGGATCTCCTGATAAAAAGAGTCGGTCTGAGTCCGCCTGCGTAGGGGCGGCTCCGATGAGCAGGCGGCCAACATCAGGCCCGCACCGACCACTGCCAGAAAGGCCGAAGAGAGCAATACCAGGGCGGAGGAGAAGCGGCTTGGCCTCATGAGCTGTAATCGTTCCTGCTACTGCGTATGCGCGTAACTATTGACTCAGCTGACCTAGCTGAAAGCGCAGTACAGCCCGCGCATCATCACTGATCTGAGCCTCGTTGTGGAAAGAGGTAAAGACAACCCTGCCAGCGCCCGAGTCAAAGGCCACCACCAGCGGGCTGGTCTGAGTAGTGGGCTCGCCCGTCTCGGGATGGTCAAAGGAGATATCCGCCTCAACCAACACCTCAACTTCATCGGCGACACTCTCAATGACCGCCCAGCCGCCCTGGTTGAAACGCACGTCGATCTGCTGACCCAGACCGATTTCCATAAAATCGGCCAGGGCCTGGTCGACCACCCTCGCGTTGACCGGACCCGCGAGTCCACGCTGGGCCGCATCCAACTGGTCATCTGCACCCAGCCAGTCAATCTTGTCGGGCCAGGCAGCCTCAAGCAGATCATAGGTCCAATCGGAGAAGTACAGCTTCTGGCCGTGGCCCACAGCGTCAAAGACATTGCTGACCACCGTCGTATCGTTCACCAGATGATCGTCCTCAGACACACCGTTGTAGACCCGCTCGGCGACTCCCCGCATACCGCAAGATAGAAACGCTGTATCGAAGAAATCTAGACCTGAAGTGGTCTCCGCACGCAGCAGGTCCTCAACCTGCTGGGCAGGAGGCGTGGTCGAAGAGCCGACCTCAGTATCAAAGTGGGCACCATCAACATAGCCATCGAAAAGCTGAATCTCAGCGGTCACAGCGGTGGTGTTCGAGACCTCCTGAATGAGCTGCTCGACAGTGTCAAAATCACCCGTAATGATCGCCGTGCGGCCAAACTGCAGCCGCCGCAAGCCGCCATCAGGGTCGCAACCGCAAATGGCGAGCAGCGAAAGCAGCAGGAGCGAGACCACCAGACGGTGCCAGCACAAGGTCAAGGGCTCCCCTCGGCGCCCTCATCCGGACGACGCAGTTGCATAAAGCCGCGATAAGAGAGCCCGGAGCTACCCTGATTCTCGACCCCAACAGCCCCATCACCAAAGTCAAAGAACCACTTAGGCTCGCCGACTCCTGCACCGATGCTGAAATAACCGCCACCTTCAGGGAGCGGCGCGAAGTTGCTCGCCTCCCAGGGGTGCAGGCCATCGTCCCAGGGAATGGTGATAATCATCCAGGGCTGGCCGGTGTCGTCGGTGGTCGTATAGGACATGCTCAACCCGGCGACATCGTAGGTCTGCGCAGGAGTCCACTGAACCTCAAGGTCAACGTCAGGATTGTGGGTGTAGTTTTCACACAACAGCGGATCGATCAACTCAAAGTCCGAAGGCAACGTAAATAGCGCATCCGGCTGGGTAAAAGCAGGTATCTGGGTGGGATCGTCGGAGCCCTCAATGACCAGGTCATAGTCGACAAAACCAAACTTGTAGTCATCCAGGCTCAGCGGGGCGCTGGGCGCATACGCGATCTCACCAGTAAAGCTATTGATGTTGCGGGCAAGCGTGATGGTGTTCTGCTCGCTGACCAGGTGAACATAAGGCCCTGCGTCACAGGTACGCGGCGAGGGGCAGTCGGGACTGCCCGCGGGCGGATTGCGAATGTAGTTGATGTCGAAAGGGAATACCGGATCCATAGGCGGGCTTCCGCAAGGCGGATCCAGAGGCGTGAAGAACACCGCGCTGGCCCGCACCGACTCCTGGATCCCGCAGGTGTCGTTGTCGATGTTGCGAGAGACGCTGAAGCCAAAACTGACGCCAGGATTGTCGATGCAATTGATGGGCACTTCACGGACCTCAAAACCCTCATGAAGGATGACCTCCTCGAGGATGGTGAACTCTCCCGGGTCAAGGCTGCCGTTCTCATCGAAGTCTTCGCGCTCCACGGTGTAAGCGCGCACATTGTAGAGCCCCGGCGCAGCTCCATTGGAAATGCGCATAGTGCCCTGCGCCTGAGTCGCACTCAGCACATCCACGACTCCACCAGGCTCTACCTGATCCTGGCAGTCGGGCCAGTACTCGTTGACGCAGATGCTGGAGCTCAGATCTATAAGAGTTTCCTTGTTGCCCGCAGAACTGAAGTGGGTGTCACAGCCCTGCACCACGAAGGGCAGCACCTCACCTTGATTGCCATGGGGGGGATCGATCTCGATACATACCGAAGAGCGGTCCACAAAGAAGCCATCCATAAGGGTGTAGCCGGTCGGCCCATTGAAGACGACCACGTCGTGGTCACCGGGATCGGCGCGCTGATCAATGGAAATGCTGGCAGTGGCGCTGGTGGGGTTGTGCACCACAAACCAATTGACAAAGATTCCGTCGCCAAAATCGGCCCAGGTGCTGCCATCTTGCAGGATCGTATTGAAGCCGCTGATGCTGACCTGCAGGGTCTCCCCCAGCCGGGCCCGATTCGGCTCGATGGCGATCCCACCGGGCTCAACCAGGAAGCCGTCACTCCCCTCAAGCACAGTTACGAGAGCTTCACCATTGCCGCCGGTATAGCTGATGGTCACATCACGATAGCCAAGGGCGGCGGTCGGCTCGATCAGGACATCAGCCGTCGCATGGTTGGGACCGGCTACGGTGACTCCAGCAACCAAGATGTCAGACCCCAGGTCAATACCCACCTGACCTTCTACCCACTGCGTATTGGTACCCCTCAGTTCAAGCGAGAGGGTCATGCCCAAGCCGCCGACGCCGGGGCTTAAGCGCACCACCGGCTCTGCTTGATGAAGCGCAGCGGGCTGCTGCGGCTGCTCCTCGCAACCTGCCACCAACAGCAAGCTCAAGGCCACCAGGGAGGAGGTCAGCAATCGGTTGAGACGCTCCATAGTGGTTCCATCCTCGGAAAGTTGACCTGATCAGTCAGACAGGCCGGCGGAAGCCGCACCAGACCGACTGAGTATGAATCGGCAACAGCACAGCGTCAACGCCGCGTTGACGCCGTTCTACAAGCCTCCTGTGGCATCCTAAGCAGCTGCCAAGCCACCAAGCAGGGCTCCTTTGCACCCGATCGGAAGCCAGCTGCTAGGCTCAGTCGGTGAGCTGCCTGCGCTTAGGTATCGATGAAGCTGGTCGCGGCTGTGTGCTGGGCCCGATGGTGCTTGGTGCCTGCCTGATCGACGAACAACAGGTCGACCATCTCCGTACGCTCGGGGTTCGCGACAGCAAGCGCTTAAGCGCCAAACGACGGATTGAACTCCGGGCCCAGCTTGAAGAGCTGGTGGTGAGCTGGAAGACCAGCTCTGTCTCTGCACGGCAGATTGATCACCACTCCATCAATTCACTGGGCCGGGACGTCACCCTGGCACTGATCAAAGAGCTCAGGCCGGATCAGGTGGTGATCGACGCCCCCGTGCCGCCAGCAGGCTTACCTGCCTACCGACAAGCAATTAGGCAGAGGCTCGAGTTGTCTGGACTTGGGCACATTGAGGTCATCGCAGAAAACAAAGCCGACGACAACCACCCAAGCTGCGCTGCAGCATCGATCTTCGCCAAGACTACCCGCGACCAGCTACTCCATGAGCTGGCGGAGGCTCGGGGAGTAAACCTTGGCTCGGGATATCCCAGCGACCCGCGGACTCAAACCTTTCTGCGCGAAGAATGGCGCCAACACGGCAGCTTCCCACCCTGGGTACGAACCAAGTGGGAGACTGTACGCCGCATTGTGGCGGAATCAGCTCAGGGCCAACTATTCTGAAACGGACCCTGCAATAAAAGCGGAGCGGAACCGAACAAAGTGAGCAGAAAAGTCACCGATAGGGGGCCAATGGCCAGCAGTGGAGGCCAGCAGCACAGTCCAATGCTGGCGCTGGCGATCCCGCTCTACGACGAAGAGGGCAATGTCCGCGCCGTGGTCAAGGACCTCCTGAGTGTGTTCCGCAAGGCAGCAGTTCCGCTCCAACTTATCCTCGTTGATAACGGCAGCCGCGACGGCACCAGGGCTGCGGTGCGTGAACTGGAGGCCGAGGCTGCAGAAGTCCAAGGAGTCTATCTCGACCAGAATCAAGGCTATGGAGGGGGAATCCTGGCAGGTCTTCAACAGGCAAGCGAGCAGGCCGAGGTAATCGGGTACATGTGGGGAGACGGCCAGATCGTTGGTAGCGACGTAATTCGGGTCTATCGACGACTGGTCTCTGAGAAGGTGGAGCTGGCGAAGGCACGCAGAGTGGAGCGAATCGATGGCTGGAGAAGGGCGCTGATCTCACGCTGCTACAACACCCTCACCTTATGGCTCTTCCACATCACCAGTCCCGACACCAATGGCTGCCCGAAGCTGTTCACGCGGGAAGCCTGGGACCTGCTAGCACCAACCAGTCGCGACTGGTTTCTCGACGCGGAGCTGATGATCGGTGTGGCCCGGCGCGGCCTGCGCCACGCTGAAGTCGATGTGGTGGGCAGGGCTCGGCACTCGGGCCAGAGCAAGGTGGGCACAGGAACCCTGCTGGAGTTCTGTGTCAATATTTTCCGCGCTCGCGGGGGCGACCTTTAACGCAAGCGAACCGAGCTGTTCAGCGCATCGCAAGATCCTGAATGCCACCTGGCGGGCAAAGGCTGGAGTCTGACCAAGCCCTCCCTTAGCGCGTTGACGGAGACCCCAAAATCACTTAGATCTTTCGTCCTCACCGCTCCTGCGCCAGCAAGCGCGGCGGACTCGATCCTCAACTGGAGACAAAGAATGGGAATGTTCGACGGCAAAGTCGTAATCGTTACCGGCGCCGGAGGCGGTCTGGGCCGCAGCCACGCTCTGTGCTTCGCTCGCGAAGGCGCCAAGGTGGTCGTTAATGACCTGGGTGGTGCAAGAGACGGAACGGGAGCCGGCTCGACCATGGCCGATCAGGTCGCCGAGGAGATCCGCAAGGCAGGCGGGGAAGCGGTCGCCAACTATGACAACGTCGCCACTGTGGAGGGGGGCGAGAGCATCCTCAAGACCGCCCTGGACAGTTACGGACGGGTCGACATTCTGGTGAACAATGCTGGCATCCTCCGGGACAAGAGCCTGCTCAAAATGGAAGAGAGCATGTGGGACCTGGTGATGCAGGTCCACACCAAACAACTGTACGCGGTTACCCGCCCGGTATTGGCCAAGATGGTCGAGCAGGGTGAAGGCGGTCGCATCATCAACACCACCTCACTGGCCGGACTGCTGGGCAACTACGGCCAGAGCAACTACGCCACCGCAAAGGCAGGAGTCGCCGGATTTACCCGTACCCTCGCCATGGAAGCCCGCAAGGCCAAGGTAACGGTCAATGCCATCGCTCCGGTCGCCAAGACCCGCATGACCGAGGACATCGACATGGTCCCGGACGACATGGTTCCGGAGCAGGTATCCATGGTCGCGCTATTTCTTGCCTCGGAGCAGGCCGCCGGCTGTACTGGTCGAACCTTTGGCGTACACGGTCAGCAGATCTTCGAGTACCAGATGCACCAGACTCCCGGCGTTACCAAGGAAGGTGACGACTTCTGGAGTGTCGATGAAATCGCCGAGCGCTTCACTGACATCACCCGCTTGGAGGAAGAAGCCCCTGCTGCTGCAGGCGACGGTGACGCAGTGACCACCGCGTTCTCCTGCATTCCTACCGGCTTCAACGCCGAGGCCGCAGGCAGCTGGGAAGCCACGATCCACTGGGTCCTGAAGGGTGCCACCGACCAGACTCTGGTGGTCACGGCCGGCACCTGCAGCCATCAAGAGGGCCTGCAGGGAACGCCAACCTGCACGGTCAAAAGTGACCGCGACACCATCGTTGGCATGCTCAGCGGAGAAGTGGATGCCACCAAGGCCTTCATGGCTGGCAAGATCACCGCCGACAACCTCCCGGACATGATGAAGATGGGCCCGGCCTTCGACTTCAAGAAGATCGGCGCTGCGATCGCGGCGGCGGCTCCAGCTGCCGACGCAGGCGACCCGGTGGCAGAAGCCTTTGAGCTGCTGCCCATGGGATTTCAGGCCGACAAAGCTGGTGACTGGAAAGCAGTGTTCCACTTCGCTATCAAGGGCGGAACCGACCACACCATGACCGTTGCGGGTGGCGAGTGCATCGTCGAGAAGGGGCTCAACGGCACTCCCAGCTGCACTCTCAAGACCGACGCGGACACCATTATCGGTCTGGTGAACGGCACGGTGGACGGTACCAAGGCCTTCATGGCTGGCAAGATCACCGCCGACAACATGTCCGACATGATGAAGTTCAGCACCACATTCAAGATGGACCAGGAGGCTGCAGCAGCAGCTCGAAAGGCCAAGGGAGGTAGCACTGCTGCCGCCCCGAAAAAACAGGCCATCGACCTGCGTGAAGCCATCGGACGACGCTACAACGCTGACTATGTGATCACCAACTCCTCCCACATGGAAGAGTACGCGGCAGCAACCAACGACGAGAACAGCATCTACCGAGCTGGCGCTGACCAGATCGCCCCGCCGGTCTTCCCGGTACGGCTGTTCATGCCGCTGATGTTCAAGTGTGTCGGGGATCCCGATCTGGACCTGGACATGCTGCGACTGGTCCACGGTGAGCAGGACATGACCTGGCACGGACCACTCAAAGCCAACGAGATCGTCAACCTGCGTGGAATCCTTGAGTCCGTGGCTCAAAAGAGCAAGGGCTGCGTGGTTGCCTGGCGCATGCTTGGAATCGTCGGGGGCGAAGTACGGGTTGAAGCTCGTATGAGCGTATTCGTGCGCGGCCAGATGCTGCCCGGCGTTGAGGCCGGAACCATCTTCGGCGAGGTTCCCAGCCTCCTAAGCGGTGATCTTGAGGGTGAGCCTACGGCCACTCAAGAGATGACGGTTCGCAAGGACCAGCCGGCCATTTACGCCAAAGTAAGCTTGGACGACAATCCGATCCATACCGACGAGAATGTTGCCAAGGCCGCCGGACACCCGACCGTCATCCTTCATGGTCTCTGCACCATGGCCTTCGCCAGCAAGGCGGTGGTAGACGAAATTCTGAACGGGGACGCGGCCCGACTCCACCGCCTATCGGTGCGATTCAGCAAGCCAGTGCTACCCGAGTGGAAGCTCACCACCCGAATCTACGACGCCGGCGTCACTGAAGGAGGCTACCGGGGCTACCGGGTTGAGACCTCCAACCAGGATGGTGCGGTGGTCATCTCCAACGGCTGGGCCGAGGTCAGTCAGACCTGAAACCCACTGCCAGAAATCCAGTAGAAAGGGCGCTTCACCGAGTGGTGAAGCGCCCTTTCCTATGAACTCAAACCGACCGGCGACAGCTACTTACCGGCTGCGGAGCCAGACTTAGTCTGGTTGCCCGCAGCACCAGCAGCAGCAGGTTGGGCGGCTGATTTCTTACTTGGGGCAGGAAGCTTGAGAGCCTTGCCGGCGCCGTGCGGATTAGGCGGCAGCTTGCCGGCGCGAGCCGCCCCAGGGGCAGGCAGACCGAGCTCCCCACGAACCGCTTCACGATAATCCCGAACCGCATTTCGAGAGAGCAGCCGCTCGATACCTGGACGGACCTCCTCCATGGGCTGGCGGTCCCGCTTCTCCAACAGCTGAATAATGTGAAAGCCGTACTTGGTCTTCACGAGCTCTGAAACTTGATTCACTTCGAGACCAAATGCAGCGTCCCCAAACTCCTTGACCCAACGATCTCGAGTCGACCAGGGCAGCTCGCCACCGCGCTGCTTGCTGCCTCGATCTTCCGAGTGCTGCTCCGCCAGCGCAGCGAAGTCATCGCCTGCCTTGATCTTGCTCAGCAGATCGGTGGCGAGCTGCTCATCCTTGACTAGGATGTGGCGAGCCCGCGCCATGGGTCGAGCAAAGCGAGCCTTGTTCTCCTCATAGTGAGCCTGCACCGCCTCATCGCTGACAGCAGTGGCCTCAAGCTGCTTGAAGAGAGCATTGACATAGGCCTTCTCGGCAGCCAGCCGAGCAGAATTTCGCACTGCAGGATCGTCTAGCAGGCCCTCCTCCTTGACCTTCTTAAAGAGAGCCTTGTTAAGGAGAATCCGATTGATCAACTCGCCCCGCTCTCGATCCTGCTGATAGCGAGCCCTGGCTCGCTCCGGAATGGCGGAAAGCTCGGCATCGAAATCAGCCTGACTGACGCTGAGCCCACCCTGCTGACTGATGACTTCGGTGTTGTCTTCTGGAGCGGCACAAAGATTATCCGCTGGTGCCGAAGGCGAGGGCGGACAGGCCCACAGGAGTGAAGCGATACAGAGCAGAGCGAGAGCAGCAAAACGGGACATGTGGGTTCCTCCTGGAGGCAAAGGGGTCAAGCCATCAAGCAGCGACGCGGGAATCTACTGAAGCGTCGGGCAGGCCGCAAGCCCCCCGGGTCAGCTACCAGGCTCTGGATCTCGACAACAGCGCAGTGCCCGTTCCGAGAGACATCCAGGGTGAGTACCCAGGACCCCGAGCATCGCCCCGCAGGCGACCTGCTGCTCTGCCACACTGCAAGCTCGCTTTCCCGCCGCCTGACAGTTCTTGCCCACCGCCGCGCGATCGACAAGCAACGATGCCAGAGAGCCCGGCATCAAGCGATCAATGCATACTCCCGAGATCAGAACACTAACTTCAGTGCTGTTGTGTTGCTCCACTTCAGCCGAAGTCGCAGGCTGGTGAATAAAGGGGTAGCGACCCGGTGGAATCCATACCATGGGGGGAACACAAGGTGACGTATCGGGTGTCCGATCTTGTCGGCGCTTTTGCTCACGAAGATTGGCCAGGGTCAGCTCAACCAGCTCAGGATCCAGACGCTGACGCTGTCTGGGCGCCATTGCATCAGGATGATGTACCGCCTGCAGCCCCTCGCGCAGCAGAGCAAGCTCCTGGTCTGAGCTGCCAGCTGCTCGGTAGGCCTTAAACAGCAAGCGAGATACTTCCGGGCGAGGCGCACCGGCAACCCGGGCCGCGCGCATCGCGTAATGAAGCGCCAGGCGCGGCCTGTAACGACCCTCCGGTGCCTCGCGCAAATAGAACTCAACGGCCTGGAGAAGCAGCGGGACATCCTCAGGATGAGACTCAAGCCCACGTCTTAAGACTTCGCGTTGCACTTCATAGTCGCCGGCAGCAGCAAGCTCCCGAACCTCAGCCAAAACCTCGCCCGGATCACTGCAGCCGCTCAGTGCTGTAAAGGCGAACAACCCGACTAGCAACGAGCAAGCTGTTCGCAAAAGCAACAGAGCAGCTGAGAACAAGGTGTGGGTTCCGAGTGGCCTCATGGAAAGATACGATACTCGGGCCATGCTGAGCCGCCACTCTACTGCTGCCTGGATCGTCGCTGTCCTGAGCTTCTCGACAGTCGCACAGGTACAAGGGACCGAAGCGCAGCACCTGCCTGAGATTCGCTGGAGCCGTGCGGCCGGAATGGTCAAGGCAACCATTCGGAGCCACCCCGCGCAGAGCTTTCAGGCCGATAGCGAGCTGGTCTTCCGGCTTCGCGATGAACAGGGTCTGGACTTGAGTTGGCATGAGCCCATAGGTCCCGCAGTCCAGGCCCTTACCCTTCGCCTACCCCTCGGTGGTCTCGACCGACCAGAGCGCAGGTGGCTATCAGTGAGCTGCACAACCTGCCGGAGCGATACCGGCATCTGCGGCGCTCTTGAGGGTGAGACGGTAGTGAACATTCCCGGCCCCTTCGGTGGCCGCATCAAGCTCCGAGCGAAGCGTAGCCCACCACCTAGCGGCGACAACACTGCTGCTGAGCGCAGGGCGAGAGCTGAACATGAGGAGCCGAGACAAGCCCCAGTCGGACCCGAGTCCCAGCAGCCGGTGCCCGGCCAAGTCGGCGCCGATGGCTTCCGCAAGAGTCCGCAACAAAACCAACTCGAACAGACCGTCACAGAGCTCCGCACTCTGGCAGAAGCTGAACAATGGCAGCAGGGATGGAAGCGAGTCCAGATCCTGCTGGCAGGAAGACCCACAGAGCCACACCTGCGCTATCAGATTCTTAAACTTAGCCTGCTCTTCGCCGAGCAAAGTTCTCCCGGCGATGTCCCTGATCTGGCCGCGGAGGCTGCCGAATTGGCCCCGACCCCCGGCGAGGCGGCAACCCTGGTAGAGCGAGGCGCAAGAGCGCTGCGAGAGAGCGGCTCTGAGGCTGCAGCAGCGCTGCTGGTCTCAGCCTTCGCCGCCCGTCTGGAGGGAAGCGTCGCCGCCCGTCACCCCAGTCGCACCACGACCAGTGCCGACCGGATGCAGCTGAGCGGCGAGCTGAACCGATTGCCGGCAGAGCAACAAGCCGATCTAGCGCAGCTGTACTGGTTACTTGGCTCTTGGAGCCAGGGCGAGGAAGCACACCGACACTTTGAAAGAGCAGCGCTCCGCGCTGCTGCTGCCTTTCTGCCGGACCCCACCGAAACAGCCACAGACCAACAGCAGATCCGTCGACTAAAGCTTCCAGAGGCGCTGCTGAGCGATGCGGCCTCAGTCCGCCTGGAGCACCAGCAGGACAACCTTCACAACATCGTACGTTCGCTCGCTGCGGCCCGCCTCCACGCGATCGCTCTACCCCTATGCAGCCGCGTATCCCAACGAATGGAACGCCCCAGCCGCTGGACTCGAGCCCAGGGCATAGCCCTGTTCGAAACCTGCCTAAATGGCCTCGATCTCAGCTCATTGAACCCGAGAGCTAGGGCCCAGAAGAGTCAGCTTGAGAAGCTCCTTAAGAGTTTGCGGCAAGAGGCTGCGGAGCCTCGACGATGAGATGGACCCCCGAGCTACCTTGGGTAACGCGCCCGCTGGGAGTACTGCCAAAGACCTGGCGCGAGCGCATCCGGCTGCGCCTGCTGGCATTTCGAGATCTGCCCCGCACCATGCGCGAGGACTCCACCACCGAGCTGGCTGCAGGGATGACTTTCTACCTGCTGTTCAGCACATTCCCTGCCCTGCTCTGCCTGATGGCCCTGCTGCCCTGGATGCCACTGGAGAGTCCCCTTGAGAAGCTGTTTGAGTTCAGCAGGCCTCTCTTGCCTGCCGAAGTCTACGACCTGGTCACAGCACACATTGAAGATCTTGTCGCCAGGCCAAGGACTGGCCTGCTCACAGCTTCCGCAGCAGTAGCCCTGTGGTCGGCCAGCCGAGCTTTGGTATCCCTATCCAGAGCTCTGAATCGCGCCTATCGGGTGCCTCTGCTCCGTTCCGAGTTGCTGCGCCGATTGCGCTCCATGCTGTTGACCCTCGGGGCGCTGGCCGGCGTACCACTGACCATCCTGTTGCTGTCACTGGGCGACGAAATCGTCGACCTCGTAGTCAGCTATGGGCTGCTGCCGCTGAGTTCTGGGGCGCTCATCTCGGCGGTCCGATGGCCCATTCTGCTGGTTACGGCCAGCTTTCTGGTCCAACAGCTCTACTATCTCTTGCCCGACCAACGACCCAGGTGGCGCTTTATGTCAACGGGCTCGGTGAGCGCTGTGCTCGGCTGGCTGGTAGCGACCTGGTTCTTCACCTCCTTTGCAGCCAGCTTCGTCGAATTTAACCTGACCTTCGGCTCACTGGGCTCCATCGCGGTGGTCATGGCCTGGATGTACATCGGCTCACTGGCGCTGATGACCGGCGCCTCAGTCAACGCACTGGTCGACCGAGGGTTGCCGCCAACCGAGCGCGAGAACAGTGAGCCGATACAGGGGGAGGGGCTGTCCAGATCGGGATCGGATGAGTAGGGTGTTGGCCGCTGGCAGCGACGCAGAGCCCTGCCTTCGGCCAGCTGGAGGTTGAAATGCTGAAGCAACACAAGGTCGCCATCCTCGGCACCGGCACCATGGGCCGTGCGCTGGGCAGCGGAATGATTCGAGCGGGCATCCTTGAGCCAAAGCAGCTCCAGGGAACCGTGAAGCACGAACGGGAGCTGGCACAGGTACGGGAGCTGGTCCCCTTCGAGGTCTCCACCGACAATGCCGCAGCCCTCTCTGGTGCCGACATCATCCTGCTATGCACCAAGCCAGGCGACGCCCTTGAATTGCTCAGCGGCCTATCTGCTGAGCGCTGCTTTGAGAGTTCTCCTCTGCTCATCTCCATTGTCGCAGGACTATCAACCGCTGAGCTGGAAGCCGCGGCCGGTCCTGGCCCCAGAATCGTGCGGGCCATGCCCAACACTCCCTGCCTGGTCGGCGCCGGCATGATCGTCATCGCTCCGGGCAGCGCGGCGGAGCCAGGCGACCTGGATCTGGCGGACGAGATCTTTCAATCCCTGGGACGGGTAATCCGGCTGGATGAAGAGCACATGGACGCGGTCACCGGACTGTCTGGTTCGGGACCGGCATTTCTCTACGTCATCATCGAGGCGCTGTCTGAAGGCGGAGTAATGACTGGGCTGCCGCGCAAGGTCGCCACAGAGATGGCAGCGCAGACCGCCCTCGGCGCGGCAAAAATGGTGCTCGACACCGGCAGGCATCCAGCTTCGCTCAAGGACGAAGTGACGACCCCTGCTGGCTGCACCATCTCCGCCCTGCTGTCCCTGGAGGACGGCCGCCTTCGCTCAGTGCTAGCGCGAGGGGTGCAGGAAGCGGCGAGGGCAGCAGCAGGACTGGGCAAGAGCGAACCGAATAGCTAGCTGGGACCCGTCGCCGCCTTTAGCCCTGCTAATTTTGGCAATCGAAGGGCAAGGGTTGCGGGCCGATGGCCACGCTGCCACCACCGGCCGAAGGGGCTGGAAGAGGCTCTGTAGTCAACCAGCCGCAAGGACCCTCTGGCCCCTGATAGCGCTGCACTTCAAGGCTGCTTAGGTGCCCCATAGAGAGCCGCCCCGAGTAGACCGCCTGCTGCGAGTTATTCTGCAAGGTGATGTCGATCTTCGCATTCGCCACCTCAGCGCTGAGGGTCTGCCCCTGAGCCAGCGGTCCCGCAACAACTCGCAGCTGCCAGCCGTCCACGTTGCTATAGCTGATGGACCACTCATCACCGTTGTAGTCGGTACAGGAAAGTCCATCAAAAGCGACCGACTCTGTCGAGCTGTCCCCCTCGCTACTGACGAGCTCCAGCTCAAAGGTATACGGTGGACCATAGGCAGCACAGCCGCCACCGGCATCGTCGTCATCGGACGGGCTGTCGTCGTCATCAGCTGCAGCCGAATCATCGTCATCACTGACCGCCGAGTCATCGTCATCATCAAGGACCCGCTCATCGGGCCCACAGCCGGACAACAGCAGAAGGCTCAACAGCGGGAACAGAAAACAAAGACGCGGTGCGAGTGTAGACATGCAGGGATGCTAGCAGGCCGTTAAGATCGCCGGGAAGTCGCCATGAAGCTCTCTCGCCCGCCCTATCATCCCTCCACCGGCACTATGCTCCTGATCCTGAGCATCTTGCTCACAGGCTGTTCTGAGTCCAAGGTGTGGGGCAGCCTGCTGTTCCATACTGCGCCCGACGGAATGACCCTGTCCGGCACCTATCTACCGGCACGGGGACCCGAGCGAATGGCTGCCTTCGTGCTCCTGCACCAGCCCGGCCAGCCGCGCAATCGCAACGACTTCGACGAGCTCTGGTACGGACTCGCAGATCAGGGGGTTGCTCTCCTGGCGCCGGACCTCCGAGGCCACGGTGCCTCCGGTGAAGTCGGTGACATTAACGCGCTTCGGCTCGACCCGGCGGGCTACCCCGTTGACCTGCGCAGCTGGCTGGACTTTCTCCAACACCGCGCCGCAGACGGCGACTTCATCGACCCCGATCGGATCGCCATCATCGGCCTCAGCGGCGCCGCCAGCCTCGCCGCAGCGGCAGTTGGCGCAGGGGCAGCGCACTGTGCTGTAGCTGTGAGCCCCAGACTGGACGAGGTAAACGCGCTAGGTGCTGGACTGCTCGCAGACGCCAGTGGCGACGACGATGACAGCGCAGCAGGCGGTGCGGAGGCAGAGCAGGGCCCGACCGATCGGGTTCACCCGCTGCTGCAGCTCCGTGACATTCGCTGGGTCTATGCTCTGCAAGACCAACCCAGCGCCTCAGATGTACCCCTGCTGAGCGCATCGACAGCAGCAGGCAACGACCCTTTCTCGGTTCCCGGAGAGATACACGGCGTCGAGATTATCTGGCGCAGCAACGAGGCACGGGAGGCCATCCTTGCCTGGTGCCTGGAGCGGCTGTGAGCGCTAATGGTCCTCAAGGGCTCCAGATCACAGGTCGGCAATTGGCCCTGCTGCGAGCAATCCGACGCTGGTCGGTTGAACACGGGCGGATGCCTAGCGTGCGCGAGCTCGCTGAAGTCCTCGAGCGTTCTGCATCGACCGTCCAACAGCACCTTCTCGCCCTGGAAAGGCGCGGCTACCTGAAGCGCAGCGGAGAGACTCACGGGCTGAGCCTTTTGATCGAAGACGATCAGCTCGGGCTCGCGGAGCTCGGTGCACCGATCCTGCTACCCATAAAGGGGACCATCGAGCCAGGACGACCGCTGATTCGTCATCGTTCACCCTACCGCCGAATTGCCGTCGGCGGTGGGGCTAAAGCAGGTGACTACCTGCTCCAAGTCGGGGGCAATCGACTGGAGACCGAAGGGATCTTTGATCGGGACCTACTAGTGGTTCGCCCTGGGCCCGCCGGAAATCACCCAGCCATTCTCGTGTTCCTCGATGGGACCGCTGACATCAAGCGAGTCGGCGCCTTGCTTGACGGCACCCAGGTACTCTTCCCGCCACATCCTCGGCTGGATCGCCGGCGGGGTCGAAGACGCAACGACCCTATGGCGGTTCAGGGCCGAGTGCTGCGAGTGATTCGAGAGTTCAACACACTCGAATAAGCGCATCGCAGCCCAGTCGAGGAGAGCCCTCTAAAACCGGGACGGGATTAGTTGAGGGGATGCAGACGGAAGCACTGATAGGGGTCTGCAACGACCTCTGCGACCGCCTCGTCGATGCTGTCAAAATGGCCGCGTCCCGCGTAGGGCCACCAGCTGCCGTCGACCCGGCGCCAATATAGGAACCAGCACTCACGACCTTGTTCCTCGATAACCCGCAGTTCAAAGAAGGGCGTATAGATGATGGACTTCTCAGTCAACATCTTCACTTCTTCAACGGTGAAGCGATTACCATCCGCACGAACCCGCATAGGACGCGGTCGAAAGGCCCTAAGTTGAGCCTTAAGGTCCTCACTCCAGACCCGGGCACGACGCCGCGCCGGCTGCCACTGGAGGACCATGGACTGAACCCCTAACTTGCCGCCCAGTTCATAGGCGGTGGACCAGGCTGTTACGGCACCGAGCGGCAGGCCCTGGGACTCGCAGAACACATCGAGTTCTTCAACACCGACGTCGCTAGCTGCCACTGCGTAATCGATTTTCTGCTCAATGGAGAGGCCGTCGGTCATGGTAGTGCTCCGGACAAAAGATGGTTTTCGGGAGAAAGCTAAGGTATCGATCTCGGTGAAAATTGCAAAGAAATTGTGTGGTCTGTTTTATTTTTTCTGACTTTTTCTCCCTGCAAAGGGCATAGAGTTGCCCATCTAATTGGAGGAGCGATGCCTCGCCACAAAGACTTCGAAGAACAATTCGACGCCATGCGGGAACAACAACGACATGGCACTAGAGACTCAAAAGCACCCGGCGAGAAACTGTCCTGGCGGGAGTTGGACCGGCGCAAAGACCGCAGTGCACACGGCGACCAGAGCAAAGCTCAGACCAAGGACAAAGGGCCTGGCAACCGCTACCAGAAGGCCCAGGCGGAAAAGGCCCTTAAGGGTCAGTTGAATGCACTGTTCGCTGATAAAGCCGGCGATGAACTGGTGCAGGCAATCCTCGATGCCGCTGATCGCATGGCGCTACAGCAGGCACTCTCCGGCTACCGGGAACAGCGGGGCTCGCTTCCCGCCCAGCCTGCCTTGCTCGAGAAGGCTCTGGATTGTCGGAACGACCGGCTGCTGCGCGACGTAGTGGCCGATATTGCGCAACACTTACCGGATCTGGACCCGGCCCATCGCAAAGTCCTGTTGCTCAAGATGAAGACCAAAGCCAGGACCACCTTCGACCGCAAGGTGAGCGCAGCGATCAAAGCACTGATTACAGAATACGGGGCACCGGATTGAGCCCTTGGAGGACACCATGAGCCGCCTGACGGATCTATTGAAGGGTCAGCAGATCGATCTCGATGCCGTATCCCAGCATCTGGACTCCCTTTCCAACCAGGAGCGGGTCGCTCAGGTTCGAGCAGTACCTGGCTCGCAACAACGGCGCCTGTTTCAGAGCGCCGCGGGCTGGCGACCACTGAGTCTTGCGGATCTGGTCCCCCCGAGCACTGCAGAGGAAAGCTTTGTGCGTCACCTCGGCAAGAATAGCCTGCCGCTGTTCAGCCACTTTGAGAAGCGCTTTGCCCGCCCGGAAACCAACCAAGAAGTCTTATGGGGCTACAACTTCAGCGCCCTGATGGGCCTTATCGGCCCCGGGCACTTTGTCCTGCGCGAGGGCCCTGATGCTGGCGAACTCCAAGTCGACTACTACGCCTTACCAGAGCGAGTCATCGGCGATGCCCCCGGCCTAAAGCCCAACGACCGGGGCATTTCAGCCCTGGTCTACGGCAACATGATCGATGTCTTGCGAGGGATCTCCACCCATGTAAGCGTTGGCAGGGCGATCAAGCGCGGCAAAGAGACCAACAACTACTTCTTGCTGTGCCGCGAAGCCTGAGTCGGCGAGCAGATCAGAGCTCCTGCAAAGGGCCGCCAAGGACCTCTCGCAGTTCCTCATAGAGAGCCGCCGTCGCCCTCATCCCCTTCCGCCAGTCGCCAAGGTGGAGGCTCTCATTCTCGGCGTGCGCAGCACAAGCCGGATCCTCAAGGCCCAACAGCACCGCTGGGATCCCGCCCAAGACCCTTGCGAACGGGGTGACGAATGGAATGGTTCCGCCACAGCCGATAAAGGTACAAGGCTTGTCGAAGCCCAGTTCCATGGCCCTTGCCGCAGCCTCAAAGGCAGGCCCCTGGGCCTCGGTGGACCACCAGATCGCGGCCGGCCCTGGCTCCACTTCAACCTCTACTCCAAAGGGCGGCTCAGCACGCAGAGCCTCGACCAACAAGTCGCGGCAGCGCTCCGGGTCCTGATCGGGAACCAGCCGAATCGAGACTCGAGCTTGAGCGCTATCGGTGATCTGGTTGGACGCGCCATCCACCGGCACTGAAATCAAACCATTGATCGACAACACCGGACGAAACCACAGCTTCTCGTAAACGGTCGCCGAAGGAGAACCAGAAAACTCCATCCCCTCCAGCATCCCTGCATCCCGCTTAAAGTCGGCGGCATCAAAAGGCAACGAGTTGAGCTGTTCGCGCTGCTCAGGACTTGGTTCCCGAACTTCGTCCCAAAAACCGGGAATCGCGACCTCGCCTTCGGCATCAGTCAGGCGTGCCAGAATCTTCACCAGCGCCATTACCGGATCAGGCACCGGGCCACCCCACATTCCCGAGTGCAGCGGGCCCTTTAGCCCCCGCACCTTGATGTCGGCACCAACGAGCCCCCGAAGCCGGGTCGTGATGGAGGGAATGCCGGTGTCGAGATTAGCGGTATCTGTCAACAGGATGCAGTCAGCCGCCAACAGCTCGGCATGCGCGGCGAGAAACTCCTCAAGATGTTCCGAGCCAGTCTCCTCTTCTCCCTCGACGATGAACTTTACATTGCAGGGGAGTGCGCCAGTCTCTTGCATCCAGGCGGCAATGGCCGCGAGATGAGACAGGACCCCTGCCTTGTCGTCCACAACCCCGCGCCCGTACATCCTGCCGTCCCGAATCTCGGGCTCAAAGGGCGGTGACAACCAGCGCTCATCACGTCCGGTTGGCTGTACATCGTGATGCGCATAGAGAAGCAAAGTGGGTGCCCCCGGACGCTGAAGCCACTCACCGTAGGCGTAGGGGTGAGCCCCCTCCAGCTCCATCACTCGCACGCCCAGCAGGCCCACCTCTCGCATCATCTCGCAGACCCGAGCAGCACTATCCGCCAAGGCCGGCGACGGCGCTGGCTCTGCGGAGATACCCGGAATCCTTGAGAACGAATCGAGCTTCTCAACAAAGTGGGCAAAATTCTCATCAATGCGAGCAAGTACGGCGGAGAGCGACATCAAGACTCCCGGGCAGATTATGGACCCAATCCCTATAGCAATACTGCGGCGACCGGACAGAGGCGGCCATGGCCATCCAACAAAGTGACAGAAAGCATGCCTGAGCTGGCGCCACAGGTCATGGAGTGGGCCAACAAGGAAATGCCGCCGGGGGCGGCCCAGTTCACTCCATATAACCGGTCATGCTCATGCTCTCAGCAAGGGAGTCCGCAGCCCCCCCCAGTCCCCCGTCATCGTCCTCCCACTTAAGCCGCCGCACTGCTGCTTCGGCGAAACGAGGAAACAGCTTCGGGTCTAGTTTCGGGCCCGGACCCAGACCCTCACGACGCTCGCGGGCGAAACGGGCCCAGGTGCCCATCAGCGGGGCGAAGCGAGACCCGAGGCCGCGCACCTGGGGTGCACCGGGCGCAAACTGCTCATCGATATCGATTGCTGCCCGATAGCGGTCCTGACCATCCCAGGTGTAGCGACGACCGGGCGCGCGTAACGAGAAGCGGCGCCACATGCGCTTACCCGAAGTTGGATATTTGGCCGGCACGATGGCGTTATAGCTGGTCACAGTCAGCGCTTCCCGAACCGGTGAAGGGCTCCCATCCAGCAGCTGCCGATCAAGAGCAACCCCATCGAGTTGGAGGCTCTCCCCAGCGCGGATCCCTCGATCTACCAGGGTCGGGCCGATGGGTTCGGGGAGTGGGCCCGGCCAGGGAACTCCGGCCAGAGCCGCCAGAGTCGGCGCCAGATCAACACCGCGGGCGAAGCCTCCTAGAGAAGCGCCCGCTGGGATCGGCCCTGCCGCGCCACGCCCCCAGAACAACATGGGCACCCTGGTCGTCTCATCGGTCATCCAGCGACCGTGCAGATCGTACATATGAGACATCTGCCTACCGGGTGGCAGGGAGTCGCCCCAGGTCTCTCCGTGGTCGCCGGTTACGGCCAGTAAAACATCATCTCCGCTGGCGCTCGCCGCATCGAGATAGCGCGTCAGGAGTTGCTGATCAAACCAACCAATAGCCTGAGCGTAACGGCCTCGCTCCCGCGGGACAGCGTTGTCAGGATCCTCACGCAGCTCATCAATAATCTTGGAGCAAAGTCCGCGCCAGGCTTTACGGGGGATCGGCTCGTTACGATACGGCAGATGGGTCCACCAGTGATGGATGACGATCAATCGATCGCTGCCCCGTGGGGCGCTCAGAGCCCGGATCACCTGGTCGGGAGCTTCGCTGTCGCTGACGGTTCCCCGGAAGCCCATATTGGCAAAGCAATAGCGGGGATTATGGACCACGCTGTGAACCTCAAAGCCAGCGGCAGCGAAGGCACTCATAAGAGTCGGCCGGCGCGCCGGGAAGGGATGTCGCCAGCGGCTGACACCGACCCGATGGGGAAAAGTACCAGTGGCGATGGAGACCAATGAGGGCACCGTCCAAGCGGCAGAGGCGATGCCATGCTCAAAGCGGCTACCATCAGCGGCGAGCCGATCCAGAAGGGGAGTCTCAGCTGCACCACCCGCAAACCCGAGGGCATCGGCACGAAGACTATCGGCGATGATCAAGACAACTCGCACAGAGCGGAGACTAACCCGATTTAAGCAACAGGGGAGGAGGCCGACCAGCCCGTTTGCGCTTCGATGCTTAGCTCGTGGCGGCTGAGCCGGTTGCTGGCGGCCCGTCTTCAGCGTCGCTACAATCGCCGCCCATGACGGTATTGAGCAGAGAAGTTGAGATCAAAGCCAGCGCTCAAGAGCTGTGGGAGCAACTGCTGGCTGTGAACGCCTGGCCGGAGTGGCAGCAGTCGGTCACTGAGGCTCGCTGGATCAGCAAGGGTAAGCCCGCCCTCGGCAGCCGGCTGAGCTTCAGTTATCAACACAATCAGACCGCACCTAGGGTCGAGGCGGAAATTACCGGCCTGCGTACCGCACGAGAATTCAGCTATCGACCCATCGGCGGTGATGTGCCTTACACCGAAGGAATGAGCGAGCTGGAATGGGAGTGGCTGCTATCAGAGCAGAGCAACGGTAGAACCTGGCTACGTTTTACCCTCAGCTACCAGGCCGACGGCGGCTATCCCTTCGTCCGCGAAGTCCTCGGCACCCGGGTGCAGTTTCTGAACTTCGCGGATAGCGCTCTGAAGTCTTTGCAAAGCAAGTTCGAGGCAGCAGGAGCTATTGCTGATCAACCGAGCTAGCCCCTCAGACCCGATCGCGACGCGCAAGGACCACAAAGGACACCAGCAGACAGGCGAGGCCCAGCCCAGCTACGACCGCCATATCAGTACTGAGTTGGTCACCCTTGAAGCCGGAACGCTCCCAGTACTGGGCTCCCGCTGAACTGGCCGCTTTCACTCCGCGCTGTACATCCGCCGCGAACTCGGTCCAAAGGCCTGAGGCATAGGCCCAACGCAACAGAATCGGCTTACTAAGCCAAACCGCCATAAAGGTCGCCTTGTCACCTGCCACCGGGATCAGGATCCCCGACAACATGATCTGCGGCAGGATCGCCAACGGAACAAACTGAATGGCCTGGAGTTCTGTGCGTGCAAGGGTTGATAGCAGCAGGCCAAGGGACATCGCTGACCAGCCCGCCAGCAGAGAGACTCCGGCGAGCTCCAGCAGGCCGCCTTGAAGAGGAACGCCAGGGATCAGCACTGCCAGAAGCACGCCTACCTGTACTGCAATCAACAGGCCCTGAACCGCAACCTTAGACAGCAGGTAAGCGCCGGGTCGCAAGCGGCCCATTCGCTCGCGCCGATAGATGGCCCGCTCACCGACAATTTCTCGAGCCACATTACTGGTGCCGAACCAGACCGCCGCCGCCATCAGCACAAAGATGGTCGGAGTGATGTCATCTTCAAGATAGAGGGGCATAAAGCGACCCTCATGAAACAACAGCAGAGCGAGGCCAGCGATCACTGGAGCCTGGGCTAGCTGAACCATCAATGAGACCCGATCACGCCACTTGATCTTGGCGTAGCGGCGGGTAAGCGTCAGCAGCTGCCTAAGGAAGTGGGCACGCCGCTCTTTACGGCGGCCACCCAGCTCAAGCTGCGCTTTCTTCTCTTCCTCAAGGTGCTTGTTGCGCTCCTTAAGGAAGCGCTGAAAGCGACTGCTCTTACGCCAACTCTCATCCCAGAAGCTGGGCTCCTTGCGCAGGCGCTGATCGACTGGGTCCAGGGCATCGAGGGCATAGTCGGCAGGGTTCTGCGCCACACTGCCAGGCAAGGACGAGTGCTCTACAAAGTATTCTCTAACACCGTTCTCCTCAGCTCCACCGGGAGGACCGAAGTACGCCACTCGGCCCCCCTGCGTGAGCAGCAGAACCTTATCGAACAGTTCAAAGGCCTCGAGACGCGGCTGATGAATCGTCATGGCCACGGTTCGACCAGCATTGGCCAGTTCCCTGCACTGGCGAATCAGCTCCATCGCAGAACGGGCATCAAGGCCGCTGGTCGGCTCATCAAGAATCAGAAAGGACGGCTCGCTCATCAGCTCCATCGCGACATTAAGTCGCTTGCGCTGACCGCCACTGAGGCCGCGGACATTCTCATCGCCGACCACTGTCTTGGCCACGTGACTGAGGTCAAGCTGCTCGAGCACAGTGGAGACGCGACCCTTGAGCTCTGCGTCGCTCATCTCCTCTGAGAACTCAAGCCGCCCGTGATAGTAAAGCACCTCCTCGACCGAGAGGGTTCGATGCATCACATCTTCCTGGGGGACATAGCCCACCGCAGAGCGAAACACATCGTAGTGGTGGTACAGGGAGTAGCCATCCATATACACGGTCCCGTCGGTAGGCGGCGTATAACCGGCCAGCGTCGTAAGGACCGAGGTCTTGCCTGCACCGGATGGACCCATAACGGCAACCATCTCACCGGGGAGGATGGTGAACGAGACGCGATCGACGACGGTAATGGGCTGCTGAGCTGAGCCGACCTGGCGAACCAGATCGATGGCGTCGAGACGAACCCCACGGGAACCACCGGCAACATCCTCGCGGCGAATGCTGAGATCATCATTGATCTCTACCCGGTGCGGGCCCAGTCGCAGATCATCCTGAGGCCCCAGAGGGACCTTACCGCTCACCTTCAGCCCATTCACCCAGGTGCCGTTGGTCGAACCTAAATCCTCCACCACCATGCCCGTTTCTTCACGGGTGATACGAGCGTGAAAGGAGCTCACGTTAGGGGTCACCAACACAACGTCTGCGGTGGGGGCACGACCCAAGACCATGCTCTGACCTACCTTGAGCTTCCGCGACGCTGAAATTAAACCACCACGCCGCATCATCCGCTGCGTGTCCAGGCCACCATGAGGCAGGGTCGTCGACTCGGTGCCATCATCAAAGGTCATGGTTGGAGCAGCGGCTCCACCTTCGGTCAGGGCTACATCCAAATGCGGTTGGGAGTGCGACGGCAGGCTGCCCGGATTGTTCATCCGGTACACCTCATCCATCATCGGCATCACGTTGATCAGCGAGGTCTTGCTGGCCGCTGTCTGCGTGACCACCTCCTGCATCACCTGAACCGCCGTAAGCTCTACATCTGCGACCCTGAACTTCTGACGCCAGCCAATGCGAGCACGCTTGACCCTGCGTCCCTCCACAAAAGTGCCGTTGAAGGAATCCCGATCCTCCAACAACACGTAGCCCTCATGGCGGGAGAGCACGGCGTGCTGACTAGACACCTTCTTTGAACGTACCCGGAAGTCACAATGGTCCCCCCGACCGATACTGACCGGAGCGAAGAAGTCGGGCAGCTCGGCCAGGGCGAGGGTATCCCGAGGGACCATATCGTCAGTAATCTTGACCCCGCCTACCAGCAGGTTCTGCATGGTCAGGCTTACCGTGGCGTCAGCGACCTGCGCGCCGTCAACCTCGATCTGCACCGCGGGATCAATGCGCTGAATCTGGACCTTGTCCCCGACCCGGCGAACCTCTACTCCACGAGGAACCTGCGGCTTGGGAAGGTCACCGAAGCCCCCCAGGGTGGTGCCCTCAAGGGAATGCCACATCCCGGTGCGGAGTTCTTCCTCCTCATCGACATCACCGTCGACGAAATCCAGCATCGCCTCAAGGGGTGCCTCTGGAGCCCGGCCGGGGTCCGTCGCCCCTACAACAGGACTCTGGCAGTGAGGACAATGAACGAGGCCCAGGTCGAAGGACTTGCCACAGACTGCGCAAGACTGAACCGCAAACATTCAGGGCCTCCCCACCCCTTCAATCAGTACTTATAAGCAACCGCCACGGCGAAATCGGTGTTCGGCGCCGAACTCTTGTAGACCACCACCTCAAGGGCGTACTCCCCGGTCTTGGGCGGATCCACATCGACAAAGGGCTGCGGGTCAGGGCTCTTGTCGTTGCTGACCAGTTCCCCCTTGTCGTCATAAAGCCGCATATCAAGGTCAACAGCCTCGCCATCGGCACAGCCGAGCAGAACGTAGGACATGCCCTTGTAAAGGGTGAGGCGGTACTTAACCGCCGACTGTGGGCCAGCTGAATAGATATCGGTTCCACGCACCCGCATACCGCTGGAGATAGCGCCGGAGACCATGGAGTCGAGACAGGCTCGAGCCTTCTCAGGGTCAGCGTGACTGTTCCCCACCGGAAGTACCAGGACGCCGCCAGCAGCCAGCGCAGCAATCGCTACAAGAATGATAATTCGCTTCATCGTCTCCCGCCTCCAATCAGAACCACGCCAGGATCGCCGCAGTGTGGGCAGCGACCGCCTTGACGTCATCAGTGGTCAACTCTGGCTTGCTCGCAATCGCCTGCATCTTGTCGAGCTCAGCGATCACCGCGACCACATCCTTGTCGCCTGCCCGACCGGCATCGCTCTCCTTGATAAACCGGGTAAAGTGAGCCAGCACAGTGGGCTGATGCAGCAAGCCAGCGGCATCTCCCGTTACACCCTGCTCGCCGAGCGCGGTCGCGAGCAGATAGACGCCCTGCACCCAACCGCCCGCTTCAACCAGGGTGGCCAGCGTTGGGTCTGCCTGATCCTCAAGATCGTCTCGGATTCCCTTGGCCAGAATATCGAGCACCGGGCCCAGCTCAGTATCGGAAACAGTACCGCCCTCGTAGTCCTTAAGGGTGCTGTCGATACCCTCCAGGACCTCAGGAGGCATGCCCAGCGCCTCTACCCCTTCGCGGGCCAGCCCAATGCGGCGAATGACCTCAGCCTTATCGGCAGCCTGAACACTTAACAGCAGATTGCTGAGGCGAACCCCGGTCTCAAGTGCAAGGATCGATCGATTCTTGCCCTCAAGTGACCGCGGGCTGTCCTTGACCAGCTTGCGAATATCGATCTTGACGTTGCTCGCTTTGAGCGCAGCCTGAAACTCAGTCGGGGCTGGCACAAACATCGCCATCCGGCCCTCAGTCTTGAGGTTGCTGATGTCGATCTTGGTGGGTACCTCGGCCATCGCCGCCTCGGCAGCAGCGTCAGCAGGATCCGGTGCTCCAGCAGCTTCAGCGCCAGCCTCAGCTGCCGCAGCAGACTCATCTCCGGGAGCAGACTTATCAGCCGCCTTGCAACCAGCAACAAGCGACAGGATGGCGAGGAATACAAAGGTTCCTCTAACGGAGGGGACTGGCATGAAAAACACCTCACTGTGCGGCCTGGGAGTCCAAGCGTTTCAATACCGAGCCCAGAATCTGGGCCCAGCGACTCAACAGAGCAGGACCATGCTGCCGAAACACAGGATGCATTTCAACCCACCCCAGCGCAGATCGAAAGCGAATTAGAACCAGACACCCGAACCGGTGTTGCCCTCTCGGTCGCGACATAGTGGGTCGCAGTAGGTCACAATGCGTCACGATGGGAGAGATCAGATGAGCGAAGCATCACTACTCGCTGCCCTTGAGCAGGCCCTGGAAAGCTGCATCGACCATGGGGTTCTGGCCACAGTCCTGAACGATGGGGGGGGACTCAGCACCTCCGACCTCGAACTGGAGAACCTCGCCAAGCGGCTCGAACTAGAGCTGAGCATCGTCGATGCCAGCATCGCTTCACTGCGACCCGCGGGTGTGGTCCGTGAGGCGCTCAAGCCCATCATCAATATGGGAGGTCACCAGGCCCACCCCGAAGCGAGAGAGCTGATCGGCGACGCTGTGGGCAAGGGCGCAGGCTCGATCAGCGCCTGGACTCGGGTGCTGCAGGACTGGGACGGAAGCAGTGATCCACCGACCCCAGACTCCACTGCCGCCGACCATCTGGCCGAAGGCACAGTCCTCGGTCGGCTCCTTCAGGCCCTCGGCGAATTGGAACCTCAAGTGCTCTGGATCCGCAGTGCTGTGGATCTTGATGAAGCCTCTGCCAGAGCCCTCAGAGTCCTGCTAGGTAGCGGCGCAGCAGCAGGCTGGGCTGTCCTCCTGGAAGGCCCGCTCGGATCCGACAGCCCAGCCCAGCGCCTGTTGGCTGACCTCTCTTTTTACAGCGAAGATGAGCGTTTCCCTTCCTGCCGGGTTGCCCACATAACGGCCAGGGTTGAGGCGCAGACAGAACCGCCACCTCTGCCCAAACGCGGTAGCTCTGTAGAGCTGTTAGACATCCTTGCAGCGGCAGGGACCTCCCTGCCGGTGGAGGTGATTGGCAGCCTTGCACTTAGCCAGCATCGGGGCTGCTCGCCGCGCTCCAACTGGGTGGATCTAAGTGGCCTGCTCGAGGCGGGTCGTGCCGAATTGTCCGCCGGGCTGTTAACGCTTACCGGCAACCAACCCAACGAGCCCCCCCTCAGCGTCGTCCAAGTGGCCGATTGCCAGGCGCTGCTGCGAGGAGTCGAGGAGACCCTCGAAGACAGCAACCCACTGCAGCTCCGGACCCGGGCAATACTGGCCGGGCGGTCCGGACTGCCTGGTAGCTGGATGCTCCACCTTGAGGCAGGACGCTACGCCCTCGAACGCAACGAGCCCTTTGCTGCTCGAGCAGCCTTTGAGGAAGCGACTGCGCTATCCGGTGCTCAACTGCCCTACGAATTGGTTGCACTCCGCTGTCAGGCGCTGCTGGCCTGCGGCGAAGCTGAAGCAGCGCTGCGCTGCGCCGGCCCCTGGCTAAAACAACCCGAGACAGGACTGAGCAGCGCAGAGCTGCTGATCGCCGCCGGTCAGGCGGCAAGCCTGCTGGAGCGCCGCGGCGAGGCGGGGGCACACTTCGAAGCAGCCTGCACCCTGGCGCACAGCAGCGATAAACCCTTCGAGCACGCGCGCGCGCTGACTGGCAGAGCAACTCTGCTGTGTGATTCCGGTGACTTCGTTGAAGCAGCTGCCGCCTTCGGCGAAGAAGCTCGCATCCTTGAACAGCAGGAGCATGCCGGGCCGACCGCCAGAGCGCTCGCACAACGGGCCTTGTGCATGGCCCAGGCTGGGGCCACCGATCAGGCCATCAAGGAGCTGAAGAGGGCCGCGGAACGTCTCAAGAAGGTCAGCCCGGCGGAGCCCAGCGCGCTGGAGACGCGCATGCTGATGGGCAGGGTCTTCCGCTTCGCCGGAAAGCGCGAACAGGCCATTAAAGCCCTGTCCATTGCAGCCGACTCAGCCAACCAACACGCAGCGGCACACATTGAGGGCCAGGCCCGGCTCGGGCTGGCCCGCCT
>DJIF01000083.1:36136-80332 GCA_002433485.1 Deltaproteobacteria bacterium UBA6601 | reverse complement strand
CCCCGCCTCCATCTTGAAGGCATGCCCGCCCAGGGAGCCGGCCGTGGCGAAGCACTCCGAGAAGCTAGAGCGGCTGCAGAACTGGCCCTGCCTATCGCCCGCGGCCTAGGAGACCTGCCCTTAGAGGCCGACTGCGAGGCCATTCTTGGGGAACTGTCATATCGGGCCGAGGACTGGGACGGAGCGCTTGCATCGCTCAGCCGTCAAGAGCGACTATGGACTGCCTGTGGGCGCAGTCGTGGCCAGATCGACGTCGCGCTTCGGAGGTCACGGGTGGCGACCCGCTGTGAGCGATGGGATGAAAGTCTTAAGGCGGCCAACGCCGCCTTGTCTCAAGCCACTCGCCGCAAGCTCCATGAGCTCGCGGCGCAGGCTCAATTGCTGCGGGGCGAGACCCTCGCCAAGCTGGACCGGAGCGCTGATGCGCTGGCTGCGTTCAGCGAAGCACAGCGGCTGTATGGGTCGCTGGGAGCAGCCTTTGCAGGCCAGGCCGCTGCGGCGGCAGAGCGAGCCCGCCAGAGCGTCGGCTGAATGGTGCTTGGACTTCGCGCCATGCTGCCACGTGACCGGGCTCCACTCGCGCGGCTGGGGGTTGAACTCTTCGCCGAGTTCGGCGACTACTCACAAGCGCTGCCCATCTGGCTGCGCAGTCCAGGTCATTGGTGCCGGGTTCTTGCTGACGGCTCAGAGGCTCCGGTTGGACTGGCGCTGGTAACAGTCACCGAAGGGCCAAAGCGCAGCCGTCAAGGCTACATTCTGGCGCTAGGTGTCCAGGATTCACTGCGCGGTAAAGGATGGGGTCGCAAGCTACTGAAAGACAGTATCGCTGAGCTCCATCGCCGAAAACGACAGCTTGACCTGCACTGGATTCACCTGAACGTGGCCGCAAGCAACCGTCCAGCAATCCACTTATTTGAGTCTGCTGGCTTCCGCCCCAGCCCGGGCGAGATTGCCCGCTACGGGGATGGCGAGATCGCTATCAACATGCGCCGGGCGCTGGACTGAACATGCGCTACCCAACCGACAACTACAGCCGAGAAGCGCCACCCAAGCGCCAAGCTCGATCCCATCTTAAAACCACCAGGTGTTGGCCGATGGAGGGACTCCTATGAGTCGCAGAGGAGCGCGGGTCCGCGATGGCCTGCGCCAACTCCAGCTGGACAAGCGCAGCGCCCAGGCCATCCTAAGCGGGCACCCCTGGCTGTGGCCCGACGTTTTCGACAGAGTCAACTGGCGACCTGAACGCGGCGAGGTTATCGACCTGCTGGATGCAGTCGGTGCGCCCCTGGGCCTGGGCCTGGCCGAAGGCAGGCTGCAGCCTGGAGTGCCGGCACTGCGCATGCTCAGCCTTGAGTCGCAGCCACCCTCCCTGCACAAACTCTTATTCTCAAGAATCGCGGCAGCGCGCAGGCTGCGCGAGCGCTGCTTAAAGGCCGAGACTACCGGTTTCCGCTTGCTCAATGGAGAAGGGGATGGTCTGCCGGGACTAATCGTCGATCGCTATCTGGACACCTTGGTAATCAAGCTCGACTGCGCTGGCTGGCAGCCCCATCTGGCGACCATCGTAGAAGCACTGCGTGCCGAAGCCGGGGGCAAGCCACGCTCTATCGTGTTGCGGGACCGCGAGGGCGCTGCCCAGGCACTGCACGGGGAGCTCAGCGAAGAGCCGCTAGTGTTCGTGGAAGACGGTCGCAGCTACCTGGTTCGCCCCAGCAGCGGACAGAAGACCGGCTTCTTCCTTGACCAACGGGAAAACCGCAACCATGTCCAGACAGTCAGTCGTCCTGGCGACCGCAGCCTCAACCTGTTCAGCTACACCGGGGGCTTCTCAGTAGCCATGGCTATGGCGCAAGCAACCTTCGTTCACTCAGTGGACCTCAGCGAATCGATCATGGCCGACTGCCAACAGCAATTTCGTCTCAACGGCATCGATCCGCTGGGACACCGCTTTCAATGTGCCAACATCTTCGAGTGGTTACCCACAATGACTCGACTCCCAGGCGAGCAACGCTACGACCTAGTGGTGTGTGACCCACCGGCTTTAAGCCACAGGCAGGCGGACCTGCCCAAAGCGCGCGCCGCCTATCGGCGGCTGCACCAGGGCATTGGTCCGCTGCTCAGCAGGCGGGCACTATTGGTCACCGCATCGTGCACCGCCCGGCTGGACTCCGACGACCTACTGGACGACGCCCGCGCTGGCCTGGAGGGCGCTGGAAGGCGCATAGGTCGGCTGCTGCGACGAGCTGGGGCTGGCGCTGATCACCCGGTTCCACCTGGCTTTGCCCAGGGCGATTACCTCAGCTGCCTCACCCTGGTCGTCGAGTGAAAGCCGGCTCACGCACCACCATCTCCGCGATTCTTGAGCGACTGCTGGTCCGCTCCCCGCGTGCCGTACCTGACGCCGCAAGCATGCGCCGCTCAGCCGTGGCGGTCGTGTTTCAGGCGCCGGCTGAAGGCGCTGAAGCAGCGCTGCTCTTTATGCGACGAGCGAGGCACGAATTGGACCCCTGGTCGGGTCAGATCAGCTTTCCTGGAGGCAGAAAGGACCCGGGTGATGCCGACTTACGAGCGACGGCCTGTCGCGAGACCCTGGAAGAGGTCGGTCTCAACCTCGACCAGGAAAGTCGCCACCTAGGTCTCCTGGACGAACTGCAGGCACGGGCTCGAAGCAACATTCTGCCGATGGCTATTCAGCCCATCGCCTTCACCCTGCCCTCCGGCGCGCCCCCCCAACTGACCACCAACGAAGAGGTAGATGAGGCCTTCTGGGTTCCGCTCCAGGAACTGGCTGACCCCAAACTGCGAACCTGGGTCGTCGCCGAACGAGCAACCACACCGATGCGCTTTCCTGGAGTCGACCTCGGACCAAAGGGGGTGCTATGGGGCTTGACCTGGATGATGGTCGTCGAAGTCCTCCACAGACTAGGCGTAGTGGAGCAGATCCAGCCCCTGGTCAGCCCGACTGCCCCCGAGGCCTGAGGCGCTCAGCGCGACAGCTGACAAGATCCAGCAACATCACATTCTCGGGACTTCACCGAGCCGATCGGTTACCTTCCCGGGTATGAGCACTCGCAATCCGGTCAGCAAACTTGAGCGCAAACTACTAAGCAAAGTAGGCAAGGCGATCAAGGACTTCGGCATGATCGAGGACGGCGACCGAATCCTGGTAGCCCTGTCGGGCGGCAAAGATTCCTACGGGCTGCTCTGCCTGCTCGATCGCTTGCGGGAGCGGGCGCCGATCAAATTTGAGCTGGTCGCCTGGCACCTCGATCAAGGTCAGCCGGGCTACGACGGCAGCCCTCTTGTTGAGTGGCTCAAAGACTGGAGCGGTGAATATGTCATCGCACGACAAGACACCTACTCGGTGGTGATCGACAAACTCAGCGAGGACGCCACCTACTGCAGCCTCTGCTCGCGCCTGCGCCGAGGCATCCTGTACAACGCCGCCGCAGAGCTCGGCTGCAGCAAGATTGCGCTGGGCCATCACGGCGATGATGCGGTCGAAACCCTGCTAATGAACATGATGTTCACCGGCCAACTCAAGACGATGCCGGCATGGTTGCGCTCCGACGACGGCCGCAACACGGTGATCCGCCCGCTTATCGGCTGCTATGAGCGCGAGCTCAGCCAGTACGCAGAAGAGCGTGCCTTCCCCATTTTGCCCTGCAACCTTTGCGGGAGTCAGGACGGCCTCCAACGTCAGGCGGTCAAGGCGCTGATTGGGCGTCTCGAAGAACAACATCCCAAGATCCGCGGCTCTATGCTAGCTGCGCTAACCAACGTACGAGCTTCCCACCTGCTGGACACCGGCCTGTGGGAACAGCTCGGCCTCGGGCCGGAGACCATCGGCGCGCAAGGCACCGGACGAGGGCGCCTGCAGGCCCGCGCATGAGCTGAGAAGGTGCCGGTCTACGCGCTCCCCGACGAAATCCTGTTTCCCGATCCTGAACTCGCCGACCCGAGCGGCCTGCTGGCTCTGGGCGGCGACCTGAGTCCCAGACGGCTGCTCACTGCCTACGCCAACGGCATCTTCCCGTGGTACTCAGAAGGGCAGCCTATTCTCTGGCATTCCCCCGACCCACGCTTTGTGCTGTTTCCTGCCGAGCTGCGCCTGCCGCGGTCACTGCGGCAGACTCTGCGCAAAGGTCGCTACCAACTCAGCTTTGATCAAGAGTTCGCAGCTGTAATCCGTCGCTGCGCAGAAAAAGAACGACCCCATCAGAACGGCACCTGGATCACTGAAGAGATGATCGAAGGCTACCTCCAGCTCCACCAGCTCGGTTACGCACACTCTGTGGAGAGTTGGCTCGAAGGCCAGCTGGTCGGGGGGATCTACGGCGTATCCCTGGGCTCGATATTCTTTGGTGAGTCCATGTTTGCGGATCAGGCAGACGCCTCCAAAGTCGCCTTCGCAACCCTCGCAGAGCACGTCATGCGCTGGGGCTTCACCCTTATCGACAGTCAGGTTCACACCGAGCACCTGGAGCGCTTCGGTGCCCGGGAAATCCCCAGAAAGGATTATCTGGAACTGCTGCAGCGAGCCCTGGAAGCTCCGACCCGGAGAGGCCCCTGGCAGCTGGAACCTAATCTCAGCAAAGGAGCCAGCTAGACCATGACGACCGCGCCCTCACCGATCCTGCTCCTCGATGTCATGGACACGCTGGTCTACGACCCCTACCTTGAGATGCCAGACTTCTTCGGCCTGACCTTAGAAGAGCTGTACTCCCTGGCCGATGGCAGTGCCTGGCAACGCTTTGAGCGTGGCGAAATCGACCAGCAGGCCTTCCTCGACGCCTTCCTGCCAGCGCACATCCACTGGGACCAACAGGCCTTCTTGGAGCTCTTTCAACGGGGCTATCGATGGCTCGAAGGAGTGGAAGACCTGCTCGCAGAGCTAAAGCGTGCTGGAATCGAGATGCATTGCATGTCCAACTACCCGTGCTGGTTCCAGACCATTGAGAACAAGCTGAAGCTGTCTCAATACCTGCCCTGGACCTTTGTCTCCTGTAAGAGTGGGCTGCGCAAGCCAGCAGCAGCAGCCTATCTGCACGCCGCTGAGAGCCTCTCTTGTCTGCCCTCCCAGTGCCTGTTCATTGACAACACCGCGCGCAACTGTGCGGGCGCGCGAGCCGTGGGGATGGACGCCATCCTCTTTGATGACGCCACCAAGCTGCGAACTGAGCTGTGCCGACGAGGGGTGCTGGATCTGAACAACTGTTACGACTAATTTGCGCGCGGCACCGAGCCCTGATCCCCGCGAAAAGTGGACAAAACGATGGATAAAGCAACAGAACGCAGGGTTTCCCTTAATGGGCTTATCGTCCCGGAGAGCGCAGCGGCGATCTCACCATTCGATCACGGAATCACGGTGGGCGACGGTGTCTTTGAGACCCTGCGAACCTTCGGTGGCCAGATCTTCACCTGGAACCGCCACTACGAACGCCTCAAGCGCTCCGCAGACGTCATGGGTCTGGAGCTCCATGACTCCGCGACCCTGAGGGCCTGGGCCACCGAGCTGCTGGCGGCCGAGCCCTACCCGGAGAGTCGGGTTCGGGTCACGGTGACCGGCGGCGTGGGGCCGGCTTCAACCCTTCGCGGCGAAGGCCCCCAAACCACCCTCATCACGACCTCACCCCTGGGCGAAGTCCCCACGGTCAGTGGGGTAATTACGGTTCCCTGGGCACGCAATGACCGGGGCGCGCTGGTCGGGCTGAAGACCACCAGCTACGGCGAAAACGTGCGGGCCCTAAGACGAGCCCGGGACCTCGGCGCCACCGAAGCAATCTTTCCCAATACTCGGGGGGAACTGTGTGAAGGCACCGGCAGTAACATCTTTGTGATCTGGGAAGGTCAGCTTCGCACCCCACCGCTCAGCTCCGGCTGCCTACCAGGGATCACCCGCTCGCTGGTTCTGGAGCTCGCTGCTGAGCTGGGCATCGAGGTGATTCAGACCCCCCTCCCCCTGCAATCGCTACCCCGCAGCGACGAAGCCTTCCTATCTTCGACCATTCGCTGTGTACAAGCCATCCACAGCGTGGATGGTCAGGCACTTCCAGCCGCACCCGGCCCCATCACCAGTCGTCTCGCAGCCGCCTTCACCGCACTGACGGAAAGGGAGATCGATCCGTGACCGTAGCGGATGAGCGGAGGTCCGACGCGGCGAACAGGCTGGAGTCAGCGCCTCTCCCTCGAATCCTGCGCCTGGCCCTGAGCCTCAGTCCCGCCCTGCTGGTGCTGATCAGTGCAGCACTACCGTGGGCCGAGACCTCGGTCCGGGTCATCTCAGAGACAGCGCTTCCGGAACTGGGCGTACCAGCCGGCCCCGGCGGACTCAAGCTCTCCTTCGTTCCGCAGGGATTCCGCATCATGGCTGGGCAGATAGCCCTGACGCTGGGCTTGTTGGGACTGATTCTCGCAGCCCTGGAGCGTGGCCGCGAACAGATGGTGGTGGCAGTCATCGCAACCCTGCACGCCTGCTACGCGCTGTTCATAGGCCTTGGCCGAGATGGCTCTGCGCACCTGGCGAGCTTCGAATCAAGTCTCGCTGCAGACCCGCTTAGCGCTGCCGCCCAGCTATCGGGAATTGACTTTCAGCCTGCTCAGGGCGTACTGCTCTACCTCGCAGCAAGCTACCTGATGCTGCTGTCCAGCGCGGTGGACGGCAAGGGTCTGCCGCTGCACAGACGATTGGTGGCGGGCATCGACCGACTCAACGGTTGGGTAGGAACGGGAGTCGCCTGGCTGGGCGCCGCTATGATTGTGGTCGGCGCCTACAACGCCATAGCACGCAAAGTTGATCAGTTCAGCGGCCTGAGCCTGAGTTCCAACGCTTACATCGAGGCCCAATGGTACATGTTCAGCCTGCTGTTCCTGCTTGGCGCGGCATGGACCCTGCGCGAAGACGGGCACGTCCGGGTCGACGTCCTCTATGGTCGTCTCGGACCACACGGAAAAGCACGCATCGATCTGGCCGGAACGGTGCTGTTTCTCATGCCCTTCTGCGCTGCAGCCCTGTGGTTCTCACTGCCGTCGGTGCTGAACTCCTGGCAGGTACGTGAGATCTCGCCCGACCCAGGCGGCCTGCCCCGATATCCACTCAAACTGGTGCTCCCTGCCGCGCTGGTAATGATTGCCCTGCAAGGACATGCCATGGCGACCCGCCAGCTCGACATTCTGCGAGGGCGACAGTGATCGAGCTGCCCCTTGGCCCACTGATGTTCGTGGCGGTGTTCACGATCATCTTCTCGGGCTATCCGGTGGCCTTCGCCCTGGCGGGTACTTCGCTGATCTTCGCGTTCATCGGCGTGGAAATGGGCTACTTCGAGTGGACTCTGATGGCCGCACTGCCGGAACGGACCTTCGGCATCATGTCGAACTACATCCTGTTAGCGGTCCCCTTCTTCATCTTGATGGGCACGATGCTGGAGCGATCGCGGCTTGCTGAAGACCTGCTCAAGACAATCGGCGCGCTGTTTGGGCCGCTGCGAGGCGGCCTGGCACTGGCGGTGGTGCTGGTCGGCGCAATGCTGGCTGCTGCCACCGGAGTGGTCGGCGCATCGGTGGTCGCTATGGGCCTGATCTCGCTACCGGTAATGCTGCGGAACGGCTACTCCCAGGAGTTGGCCACCGGAATCATCACCGCCTCAGGAACCCTGGGCCAGATCATTCCTCCCTCGGTGGTCCTCATTGTTCTGGCGGACCAGATGGGAATCAGCGTTGGCGACCTGTTTGTCGGAGCACTGGTCCCCGGCCTGATGCTAGCTGGCATGTATGCCCTGTACGTAATCGGGGTTGCATTCCTGCATCCAGAAGCAGCACCAGCGCTGCCAATAGAAGAGCGACCTAAAGACCGCCGCGCCCTGCTCAAGCAGGTGGTTCTGGTGCTGATTCCGCCGCTGGCCCTTATCATGCTGGTGCTGGGCAGCATCTTCGCCGGTCTGGCCACCCCCACCGAAGCCGGCGCCCTCGGCGCCCTAGGTGCGATCCTGCTGGCGGCCATCAACAAGCGACTGACCCTTAAGGCCATGGAGGAGACCCTTCGCTACACCACCCGTCTGACTGCAATGGTGATCTTTCTGCTGATCGGCTCGACCGCCTTCGCACTGGTGTTTCGGGGCCTGGGTGGAGACCTCTGGATCGAAGGCATACTCACCGATCTGCCAGGCGGAAAGATCGGTCTGCTGGTGGTCGCGAACCTGATGATCTTCGTGCTGGGTTTCTTCATCGACTTCTTCGAGATCGCCTTCATCATCCTGCCCCTGATAGTTCCAGCGGCACGGCTGCTGGGAGTCGACCTGGTGTGGTTTGGAGTGATGATCGGCATGAACCTGCAGACCTCGTTCCTGACCCCGCCCTTTGGCTTTGCTTTGTTCTACCTAAGGGGCGTCGCACCGCAGAAGGTAGCAACGAGCACCATCTATCGTGGTGCACTGCCCTTCATTGTGATCCAACTCATCGGCCTGGCACTGATCTGCATCTTCCCGGAGCTGGTCACCTGGATGCTCGACTAGCTCTTATCACCAGACCAGGTGGCCGCCCTCTTCAAACCACTGAAACACCGCCGGGAGAACGCGATGTAGCGCTTGGGGGTCGCCGCGGTAGAGGGCAAAAGACTCGGCAAAGGATTCATGGAGACTGGTCCGCCCATAGCGAGTCGGTCCACGACGGCCGGCTAGAGCCTTCCGATAGGAGCGCAGCACAGGGCTGAAGCGCTGAACCTTGCGGTACTGACGAGCCAGCTTGCGCTGCTCGCGCTGAACCCGCTTCAGTCGACCTGCCAACCGCTCCGTTTGCTGCTGGCGATCCAGCAAGGTCTGTTCTCTCTCCTGGATCAAACTGCGCCTGCCGCTGGCAAGCGCAGCCCGATAGCCCCGGTAGGCGCTTCGATAGCGACGATAAGACTGGCGGTAGTCCTTGTAGACACGCTTCTGCAGCGCCTGCTGACGGTCGACAGCCTGCCAGGCAAGGCGAGCGGGAAAATCGGCAACAGCATGGCCCAGCTCATGTAGAAGCGTGCTCATAGAGGCTGGAGAAGGCCTCTGTGGCGAACCCAGGAAGCCATGACGATCCCCCTCAAAAGCGCGGTCATAGACCAGTATTCTGGCCCCTCTAGAGTCTTTTCGATAGCGGCCAGCGTGCCTCCTGCCCCCCGGCCAGGCAGGAGCTCGCACCAGGACAAGCCCCTCCACCGCCTGCCGCTCAGCGGCGCTGAGCCGAGCCAGCGACGCGGCCACCACAGCCAGCTCTCCAGACCGCCAACTACGACCCCGACCAACAATTCGGCTCAAGCCGAAGCGGGCGCGCAGCTCACCGGCAGCTGCAGTCTGGGCCAGGCCAGTCATCGGCGGCCCCTGCTCCACCGTGAGATCACCCCTGCGGCTGTAGATCAGGCTGAGCGGATAACGGCCTTGGCCCCGAACCGAAATCAGCAGGTCCCTTTCACTGCCCCACGAACGCGGAGCAGCGGTCGCCGCAACCGCAGCAAGAACCTGCAGCGGCAACCTCGCCAGACCATCCAGCGAGCCCTTAAGGGTCAAGCGCTGAACGTGACCGGTGCTGGCTGACTGCAAGCTTATCGAGCGCAGGCTCCGGCGCGCCACCGCAGCCTGGACCCGACGCAGCAGCAGCGCTCGCTGACCTTCACCGAGCTCTTCAATAGCCAGCGTGTCACGGTCGTAGCTACGGCTGCGAGCCTCAGCAAGAACGGGCAGCGACAGAGCTACCAGCAACAAGGCCAATAAGCTGAGCCCTGTGCCTGGAGCCAAGCTCAGCGCCATCAGCGTGCGCGCCGTCTCCCGACGCTCAGACTCCCGGCGGTTTAAAGGCAAAAGCTGCATAGGCTCGCTCAGCGGCACCCCACCAGGAAAAAGCCTCTCCGCGGGCTTTCTTCCAGGGCTCATAGACCTTGCGATATGCGACATCCTCGGCGGCCTGCTCCTCCAGCAGCGCAAGCGACTCCTGCTCAGCCAACTGCATAATGTCATCGGAGAACGGGCGCATCTGCACCCCAGCCTCAAGCAGGCGGGTCAGCGCGGCCGGGTTGCGTGCGTCGTAACGCACCTGCATTGCCACCGCTGACTGCTCGGCGGCGGCCTTGAAGATCTCCTGAAACTCAAGCGGTAGCGCCGCCCAAGCTTCGGTGTTCACGTAGTAGCTGAGGTTGGGGCCAGGCTCCCACCAACCGGGATAGTAGTAGTAACGAGCCACCTTGAAGAAGCCGAACTTCTCATCGTCGTAGGGCCCAACCCACTCCGTAGCATCAATGGCCCCCCGCTCCAGCGCCGGGAAGATGTCCCCACCAGCTAGCACCTGAACCGTGACACCAAGGCGATTCATTACCGAACCGCCGAGTCCGGGGATGCGCATCTTGAGACCCTTAAGATCGGCAGCTGAACCGAGTTCCTTCTTGAACCAGCCGCCCATCTGCACTCCGGTGTTGCCCGCCGGAAAGTTGATGATGTTGAAATCGGCGAAGGCCGGCCGCAACAGTTCGAGCCCACCGCCCTCCATCAGCCAGGCAGTCTGCTGCCGCGCGGTCAGGCCAAACGGAACACAACAGTCGTAGGCCAGGACCGGATTCTTGCCAACATAGTAGTAGCTGGCGGTCTGGCCCATCTCCACGGTGTTCTGCTGCACGGCGTCAAGCACCTGCAAGCCAGGAACGATCTCGCCGGCTGGATAGACCTGAATCTCAAAGTCCCCGCCCGACATCGCCGCGACCCGCTCAGCCAACACCTCAGCCCCACCAAAAATGGTGTCCAGAGACCGAGGAAAGGACGAAGTCAGACGCCAGCGGACCTTCTTTCGAGCGCTTCGGGGCGCGTTCGATGGGCCGCCGGCAGCCGAAGCCTTGGCGGGCTCACTGGCGGTAAATTGAACCTGCTCGGCGGATGCACAGCCCGCCGCAGCTGTACCGGCAGCTACGGCCGCGCCAGCAGCCGCCTTCTTCAAAAACTCGCGTCGCTTCATGGTCGAGACCTCCAGATTACGAGGCGCTGTTTTACATGGTCGAAGGGGGGATTTCGAGCAGCTCAGCAGAGCTCGGCGAATGAGCCCAGTTGGATGGACTCAGCCTCCAGCTGTTGACGAACAGAAACTGCACAAAGGCTTGCCAATTCTTGAGTCCCGGGCTCGCCAACGGCACCGGCAACGGGATGACACATCAGCTCAGTCAGGCCACTGGGCAGCCCCCGCAGGATTGCAGCCAGAGCCTGAGCGTTGAGCGCGCCCATAGCAGCCAGGCCGCGGAAGTGATCACTGGTGAAGAGCCCACTGGACGCTAGCGAAACCCTTCCTCGACGAGCCAACAAGGCAAAGGCCTGAGCCTGGGCCCAACGGACCGGGCTGGCCCCAGATGAGCCGCGTTCGACAGGCCAACGCAGCGCCGGAAAGCCGGCCTGAGAAGCCACCTCAAGGAAGGGTTCCAGCACCGCTGGGTGGAGGTGGAGGTGGTGGTGACTGTTGATGTGATCGGCTTGTGCGACCAGCCCTTCAAAGGCCTGTACCTGAGCCCGCAGCTCCTCTATCAGCACCCGCCGCAGTTCAGCACCGCCCAAACTGAGCCGGGCGAGCACCTGGGGAAGGGCGCAGAACCGACCTGCTCGAGCCAGTCCGATCGTGGCCGGCCCGGGACTTAGCGGCGGGCCGGCGGTCAGGCGAACGTGAAGACCAAGGGGCAGGCCCTGAGCAGCAGCAGCTTCGGCCGCTGCCTTACTGCTGGGCATCCCCACCAACAGCGAAGCAGCAGTTACGATTCCCTCGCGATGAGCCTGGAGCACGCCCTTATTGGTGGCCACACAAGCACCAAGGTCATCGGCTACCACCACCAGCTTACGGATCACGAGCGATAGCTCCCTGAGTACTGCTTGAACGCGATGCGCAGCACCGCGGCGACCATCCGCAGGGAATCGATCACAGGCCGTACCCGACTGCCCACCACATGTTGAACCTGGAGGGGCAATTCCAAGCACCGAAGGCCACGGGCTGAAGCCCGACACAGCAGCTCCAAATCAAAGGCAAAGCCAGCGGTCTCCAGACAGGCAAACAACTCCCGGGCCGCGTCTCCCCGGAACGCCTTGAAGCCGCACTGACTATCACTCAGGCCGGCCGGAAGAAGCGGCGCGACCCACCAACGAAACAGCCAACTCAATAGCCGCCGCGAGGCCGGAGCCCCCAACACCGGTGGCGAACTATCCATCCAGCGAGAGACCATAACTACATCGGCCCGACCCGACTCAAGGGGCGCAATGAGTTCCACCAATCGCGCCGCGTCAACCGGTAGATCCGCATCGCAATAAACCAGATACTGTCCGCTGCTCTGCGCTGCTGCACGAGCCAGAGCAGCCCCCTTGCCCTGATTGTGATCGCTACGCAACAGGCGGACCACAGGGGACTGACTGGCGAAAGCCTCGACCAGCTGAGCGGTACCGTCCACGCTGCCATCGTCAGCAACGAGAAGCTCCCACTCCCAGCTCTGCTCAGACAAGGCCTGGCTGATGGCCTGCAGAGTAGGCTCGAGGCGAGCCCGCTCGTTGAACGCTGGAATCAAGACGGACACGTACATGGACAATGCTCAGGATACCTGCGCAGAGAGGGCGACACTGCGAGCGAGAGTACCGATAATCGAAACTCATGAGCAGGTGGCTGCAGATCTGGCAGGAACAAAGCTCGTCTCTGGGGCCCCGGACGACGACGCCGGCAGACGCACGGGTGGTCGCCGAGCGAGTCATTGATGAACTGCAGCTGAACCCTGGTGCCCGCATTCTGGATTGGGGCTGCGGGCCAGCCCATGGTAGCGAACTGTTGGCCGAGCGGGGCATCGAAGTCCTGCTGTTCGACCGGGCCCACCACTTCATCCAAGCAGCCAGCCAACACTACGCGTCCTGCGAACGGGTTCATGTGCTCAACGAGAGCGAGCTGCGCGAACTGCCCGAGCACAGTATGGATGCTGTGCTGCTTTGTTCTGTCCTGCAATACCTAGACGACACTGAAGTCAACGATGTCCTGCAGCTGGCAAGCCGCCTGCTCAAACCCAGCGGGGCCCTGGCCCTGATCGATGTGATCCCAAAAGCCCAGCGGTTAGGCAGCGAACTGCGCGATGTACTGAACTCTGATGTGCTTGCAGTCGCTCCCAGCGCGGCCGCCCGGAACCTGCTGGCTCTGAGTCTATCCCTGGGCCGCCGGCTGCGCTGGGGTCTGCACTTGCGCCGATTCGAGGCGAGCGAGCTGATCGAAGTACTCGACAGGCACGGCCTGCGCGGTAGCCCTTGCGCGCATAACTTCAAGCCCTCCAGGTCACGTCAGACATGGATTGCGAAACCACAATGAACCAACCCAACAGCAGCCGGTCAGAATCTGGTACCGCCATGCTGGTCGCTGGCGCCTTTATCGCCCTGCACCTGCTGCTGCTCAGCTTCAGCTTCGACGCCATCGATCTGGAAGAACTCGAATACGGCAACTTCGGCATTGCCCTGCTCGATCAGGTGGAGCAGAGCTGGCAGAGCTTCCAGACCTATCCCCGCGAAGGCTCGCGGGTGCTGCTAACCCCCCTGGTCGCCCCGCTGTTTGCGATCTTCGGCAGCTCCCTGTGGACACTGAAATTGGCTGGCATCCTAGGTGCTTCCTTATGGGCAGGGGTCTGGTTCCTGATCGCCCGGCGACTGGTCCCAAGCAGCAGCCTAATAGCCGCTTTCCTGCTGTTCGCACTGCCCATGCCCCTGGTGCAACGGGCCGCAATCTCCGCCAGCTCCAGCTTCGCCCACCTCGGCGCCTCGGCCTGGCACGGTCTGGCGCTGCTACTGCTGTTGCCACTCCAACCGACCCGGCGGCTCGCGCTCAGTCGACTGGTCCTGAGTGGTCTGAGCGCAGGGCTGGGTCTGTTCTGCGGCTTCGCACTGGCGCCGCTACTGCCAGGCCTTGCCTGGTTCATCACCATCAAGTACGGCTGGCGCCCCCTGCTGTACTGGGGCCTCGCTACCCTGCCGGGCCTTGGCTGGGCCTTTCACGCGCGGGATGCCACCAGGCTCAGCAGCCAGGGTGATCTCATCGTCGGACTCACAGGCCTTGAGTCAGGCGGCGCCTTCCGCGGTGAAGTGCTGAGCCAGGCAATCGACAACCTCTGGCTTACAGTGGTCTATGGAGCCGGCTTCGGCAGGGTCGATGAAGCGAGTCTGGAGCTCCATTATCTGCCTCTGGGGGCAGTCTGGAGCCTGCTGCTGGTAAGCGGCCTGCTGTTGGCTTGGAAGGCTGCTGCCAGCAACTCAATAAAAGACCCGAGTCAGGCACAACTCGCTCGCAGGTCCCTGCTTTTGTCCATGCTCGTCTACCTGCTGGTGCTGCTCCTCACTGGCTTCAAGGTCGAGATCCACTACTTCGATGGACCGCGCTATCTGCTGCCCATGGCACCACTGGCCCTCATCGCAGCGCTCTGGGCCCACACCCGCCTACCGCTCCAGCGACGGCGTATCCTCCTCACCGCCTTGCTGTTCAGTCACGTACTGGGCTTCGCCCTACTGTGCCGTCCGGCAGTCTTTCCGGCACCGTGGACCTCCATCAAGGGCTACGAGCCCTGGGTTCGACGCCAGTTCATCGACACCGACCTGCAGCCCCAGCACATCGAGTCGCAACGGCTGCCGCGCTGGACCCTCTGGGCAGGTCTAAGCGCGGCCTTCGAAGCCCCTGGAGAGCGAAGCTGGCCGGAACTACAAAAGCTACCCCAGCGACACGGACTGTTGCAGGATGATGAGGCACGCGAGGAATTCTGGCGCGGCTTCGGGGTCGGAGTTCTGCTCGCTACTGAGCACAGTCCACCGGAGCGCTTCATCCCAGCCGACACTCCCCCAGCTGTAGAGAGCCTACTCTGGCAGGGGCTGGCAATGGGCTACAACAACACGGGCTGCCAGGAGCAGATCCTCACCCGACTGTTCAAGGCGGCTGAAGACCACTGGCAAGACGAGCTCTGGTACGGAGCAGGTCGAGCAGACATCTACTGCAAGCGATATCTGCAAGGACTGCCCGACAGCGCCGACAAGCAGGCCTTTAGCAAGGGTAGACGGGATGGCTGGCGGCTCGACTACTGGTCGGGCGACGGTGAGCTTCAGGTAAGTGAGGCATTCCTGAATCGGCTCTACATCTACTGATGTCCTCAAACGAGCCTTTACTGCGTCGCCAGCGGCTACTGCCAGGGGATCTCGAGGTAGTCCAGGCCCCGATTGGGGTCACCCGGATAGATGAGCAGACCGCGCCGCTCCGAGATGTGTTCCTGAAGCCTTGGGAAGTGGTCAAGGATGTTGTCCCCACGAAAGGCGGGTGGCAACTCCTGCTCTTCGGTGATCAAGACACCCCTCGAGCCAGCCTCAAGCAGCGCACCATGCGATGCACTGGCACCAATGTGATCGGTAGCGCAGCCAAGGCTGAAGCCCGCTGAGACCCAGCCCAATCGAAACGAAAGCAACACCTCTGCTGGCCACTTCACGCTGATGGGGTCAAAAGAGGTCCGCACCCGATAAAACAAATCGGGATAGCTCGCATCGTAGCTGAAGCCAAATAGCTCCTCGTCGCTGAAGCTCTCAAATTCAGCATGCTTACCGCCGCCGGGCGGAAGGATCAGGCCGAGGCGGCTCCAATCGATGCTGCGAGGCAGGAGGTAGCGATCAGTGACCGGGTCGAAGCCGAATTCGGCAATCTGTTGCTGCCCACGCCACAGCCTAAACCAGCTGTCCTCCAGATCCATTGCGATCGCTGCTGGGGGAGCGCCCCCCCGACAGATGCCGAGATCAATGCCCTCGGCGCCCGACATCACAGCAGCAATTTCACAGGCGTCCTCCGGGAAGCTGTGCAAAGCGGCATAGGTCACCCTGGAGTGCAGAATCGGGATGGCCACCAGTTCATCGGCATCACGCCAGGGCTCAAGCGAGTCCACCACTCGAATACCTAGCTCCTCCATCTCCTGATCCACTTCGACCAACCGCTCAGGAGGGGTAGGCGTAAAATTCATACCGTGGTCAGAGAACACCGTGAAGATGAACTCCCGTTCCGGGTGGCGCGCACGAAATTCATCAATGCGCCGATCAATCTCCAGCACGGCACTCAATACCTCGCTGGGGTCAAAGCTGTGGGCAATGATGTCGGTCTGCGGGACATAACCAAAGAAGGTCGCGGAGTCCTGAGTCCTGCTGTCCAGGACATAGAACAAGTCGTCCAGTCCCCGGCCGAAGTTCTGAAACGGGCTAGCGTAGTTACTGACCACATCCATATAGCCATTGGCGTGGTGGTCAAACGCCCTGAAGTAGGCAGAACCCTCAAGCCCTAGGCCTTCAAGAGGCGGCACGATGTGGCTGGCCAGCCCCAGATCGCCGTGATTGATCACCAGATCCTGAGTCGGGTCGTAGTACTCATACTCAAAGCCAGACAAGGGCTCGGTCTGCAAATAGCGGGTCCAACTGGTGAAGGAGGTCGCAGGAAACATCGGAATGGACGAAGACAGCGACCAGCTGGTAGCGGGAAAGGCTCCCTCGTCCTGGGCCCAGAGCATGGTCTCGTAGTCCAGCCCATCGACCGCGAGGTAGACATGGACCGTATCGGGCGCCTCATCATTGGCGGGCACGGGCAGGCCATTGTAGAGATGAAACAGCTCCCAATCGCAGCCCATCAAGCCCACTGCGAGGCAGATCAGGCTGCAGCGAAGCAGGCCCAGCAGCGATCCTTTAGAGGCGAGCTGTCCATGGGCTTGAGCGGCCATCAGAACCGAAACCCCACCGCAAACACCGGCGCTCCCTGGCCACCGTCGAGGGAGCGTCGATACAGGTAACCAAGGCGCGCCTCAAAGGCCCGATAGTTGAGCCGGTAGGAGGCACCGACCATCACAAAATCGTGATCCCAGAAGCCAACCTCACCGACATGGATGAGAAAGCCGTGACGGGGATGAGGCACGAACTCAACGGTAAGCACATAGCCGAGGGTCAGGCGCACACTGGGCTCACCGAGTCCAAACACCCCGAGCAGAGTCAGACTCTGATTCAGCTGCAACCACTTCAGCGGCTGCCAGCTCGCAGCAGCAGTGATCGGCAACACCAGGTAAGGCCGGTTCCAGTTATTAATCCGGGACTTGAAGTTGGACGAGACAAAGGAGTTGCCGGCTCCAGGCAGCAAGACCATCGCCTCGGTCCTTAGCGACACGAAGAGTTCAGCTCTAGCCAGCAGCTGAACACGCACATGGAGGTTGGGAGCTCCCGACGGATAAGGGATCGGGCGAATCCCCAGGGTCACACCCCGGCCCAGGCCAAGCTGAACGTGGGAGCTCCCAAGATAGACCTGCAGGCGCTCCAAGCTCCGGCCGCTGCTCTCCCAGGTAGGAATCAATCCATTGATACTGAAAGGATGCTCGGCCCAATCAGGAGAATACTTGCCGTTCTGCCGCGCCCTTGGCTTCGAGTCAAAGGGGTAAAGTCCCGGTTCAGGATCTGGACGGTCACTCTCTGGAGCCTCCCCCACGGCCGCGGGGGACTGCTTCCCGTCGGCAGCCTTCGCCGACTGCTCCAGGGATGGCTCCGACTCAGAAGCTGCACTTTCACGAGGCTTAGAGTGGGAGGTTGCTCCCGACTCAGCCTCGGTCTCGGTCTCAGAAGAGCTTGACTGACCAGCCTCATCGCCATCTTCCTCAACCTCGGCCTCAGCACCGTCCTCGGCCTTGGCTTCGGCCGGCAGCCACACCAGGAAGATCGCGCAGAGAGCCCAGCTGAGCACCCCGCACCACTGGTGCGCAAGGCCCACGGAACTGGGCTCATTCACTGCCTGAACCCGCCGCTGACAAGGGCGCCGTAGCTGAGCGGGGAGCCGAGTTCCGGGCCTCTGGCAAAGCGTCTGCAGCTATAGCGGCCTCGAGCAGAGCCTGTGCCAACAAGGCACTGCCGCGCTCATTTGGATGCACTTCATCGTAAATGAGCCGGGCATGATATGGCGGCCTTCCGGCAGCTTTATCCGCCGCGACAAACAGTGCTGGGGCCTCCACCAGGGGCAGCGACAGCTCGCTCGCCAGGCCCGCCAGACTGACATTGATCAGAGCCGGGCTGCTGAAGTCGCCGATCGTACGTTCTCTCGCCTCCCAATAGGCCGCGACGGCGTCCCCATGCCGCCCCAGTCCGTCCAGAGCTCGAGCGCGTCCAGAGTGACCCAGTGGAGCTTCAGGATCCGCAGCGACCACCCGATCAAAGAGCTCAAGGGCAGCTGCAAAATCAGCCTCGTTCAAGGCCTGTTCTCCGTCGTATAGACGCTGCCAGTGATCCATCTTGTCCACGCTCCTGCCCAGATCGACGGTAATGGGCTGACGCCCCCCAAAGCAAGGTGGAAGTCGGGGATTCGATACCACCTTGGACAGGACCACCGCAGCACCCAGGGCCCGCGCCCGCTGCACAACAAAACGCAGGTTGGCCACCAGACGCTGCGCAACATCTTCACGAACTCCGCGCCACTGAAGAGGCTTCAGCAGCTGCGGGTCATCCAGCGCATGAACCAAGCAGAGATGAGCCCGATTCTCAAACACAGTCCAGGGACGATACCCCTCCCTAGGCACAGTCCGTTCCCGCAGATCTGCCACCGTTCGCAGCCCAAACAGGAGCAGTCGATAGAGGTGGGAGCGTCTCGCCAGAGCACGCATTGGCACCGGCTTGGAGTCTCCCTCCTGAAAGGGATAGGTAAAGTCCATGAACTCGTTGTGACCGGCATAGATAAGCACCAGATCCGGAGCGAGTTGGGCAGGGAGGTGCTCCATTAGACCCACCAGATCCGAGCTGCTCAGTCCGGGGTAGGAACCATTGATCACCCGCACCACCTGCCCTGCCGGCAGAAGCTCCGTGAGCCGCCGTTGCAGGGTACCGATCAGGCCCTGAGCACAGCTACGCTCCGACTGCTCCGCATTCAGCCCCGGCGGCGGCGGGTCGTGCATGTCATCAGGCCGATAAGGCCATAGCTTGGTACCCATCGGATGACTGCTCGGCTCAGCCCCATTTGGATCGCCCCTAGTGACACTCCAGCGCGACCCTTCGGCGGCTCCTACCACAACCACCTCATCGCCCAGCTTCCACCACGAATCACCGCCAGGAGGAGGCTTACTGGCTGCCACAACCCTCAACTCACCCTCCCCATCGCCCAAAGGTGCAGCCAGCTCAGTAGGCTCTCGAAGCGACTCTGGTCTGCGGTTGTAATGAAACACCGAAGAGCCGCCCAGCACCAACACCCGAAACTCTCCAGAGACCTTGTCTGTGGGGACATAGGCTTCATAGCGAGCGTCATCGGCCTGGCCTTCGCAGGTAGCCAGCAATCTGGGATTGCCATGAGACGGATCCTTCTCCAGCAACGAGCAGGCCACCGGCGTAGAGTCTGGCCCACAACTGGATCGATCCAGGCTCGGCAGCTCATGGTTCATGTAGGGCAGCACCTGGTCGCTGAAAGGGAAGACCTCGTCCAGGCCCAACGCGCCGAATTCCAGCAGAGCAAGCGCCGCAAACAAAGCAAGCCCCGCATAAAGGGGCAGTTGAGCAGCGCTCAGGGGGCGACGCTTGGGAGGTCCGCTACCGGGCACGCTGGACGAATCAACCATCGTCCCTCCAGGCCGCCGGATCGATACGGTAAATGCCGCAGTCGCTGGCCAGTAGAACCCGACCCTGAGCATCCGAATCAATGTCACGGGTCTGCCCGCACAGTGCAAAGGACCGCCGTCCATATGGTGGCCCTGCCTCAATGGCCCACAGCCGTCCCGAATACGAGGCAGCCGCCCAGATCAATTGGTGAACGGGGTCGTAATGGAGCGCGCGTACACCAAAGCTCAAGGGAATCTGCTCCCTGAGAGCGCCATTCTCCGGATCAAAGGCCAACAGCGAGCCCTCCAGAAAGCGAGAGACCCATAGTGTCGGAGGCTCCGCGCTGGCCAGTACACCCCAGTTAAAGGGACCAATGAAGCGCTCACCTTCAGCCTCCAGATAGGGCCATGACCAGCGCTTCACCACTGAGTCGCGCCACAGCGACACGGTGTACAGGTGGGAACCACCTGGGTGAAACGCGGCGTCCTCCACCTGAGCCCCCAGCTGAACCGCAGGCCCCAGGATCCCATCCCGGGCCGAGAAAACAAAGCTCATGGAGTGCTCTTCGCAGCCAATCAGAACATCGCTGGCGGGCTCTCCGGGGCGCTCCGCTGGAACGGGAATCCAGGCAGATACCCAGCAACTGGCAACCGGCACCGATGCACCAACTTCTCCGACGTGGGCCGGCCCCTGCTGATCAGCGGCCAATAGCACCAACTGAGCTTCGTCGGTCCAGGCAGATACGGCAAGCCAGAGGCGACCGGCAATAGGCCCTCCGAGTTCCTCAACCTGAGAGGCGCCTCGCTCCCGCAGGGGCCAGTCACTAAGTACCAGGTCAGCTGACAAGCGAGCCACAGATGTACGACAGCGATCGGTGAACCACAGGTCCCCACGCTCGCGATCAACGGCCAGCGAGAAGATGCAGCCGGGATCACCGAGTTCCTGAGGACCAGCCAGGCGTTCGACCCCCTCGGGCAGGTCGACCGGGGCAGTCCACATGAAGACGCTAAGCCCGCGAGCCAAGCACAGAGTCGACCAGAGCGCCAGTGGCATTACCACCACCAGCCAACGCCGCGGGTCAAGGCTCAACAGCCCAGCCGGGGCCAGCGAGATTGGCGCTCTGCACAGCGGCGTCCAAAACCAGGCTACCGCCAGCAGAGCAAGCGCAGAGAGACTACCGGCGATGGCGAACTGCGGATGACCGAGTGAACCGCAGCAGCTCAGCAGTGCGGCCAGACCCCCAACCTGCCAACCCGACGCAGCGGCACCCCGGCGCAGTACAGAAGCAGAGCGCTGCTTCCAGGCTCCCGCAATGAGGCCCATAGCCAACACCCACCATGCAAGCCCTGAGGTCCAAGGGGAACCGCCCAGACGGTCGAGCCACAACCGGCTTACTCGAAACAGCGGGTTCCGATATGAAATGCCTTCCCAGATACTGGTCGCGGCAAAGACCAACACGGCAAGGCCCAAGGCCCCTGCCAGGGCCCGCCGCCGGGAATTTGCCGGGCCGCGCCAGCCAGCGTTCAGGGGCCGATGCTGCTCGAGGAGTCCGGCGGAGAGCAGCAGCGCAGCGCCCCAGCCGAACAGGACCAAGCCAAGCCCGGCCGCAGCGGTATCAGGAAGCCAGAACCACCGACTCACTGCGAAGTGAGCGGCGGCCACCGTCCCAAGACCCAGGGCGATACCTGCACGGCGTTCGGGCCACCGGCTCAACGCGATCAGTACCGCTCCCCCAAGAACCGCACCGAACCAGCCATAGGAAAGCCTGCTTCCGTCCAGGCTGGGGCCATCGGAAGCAGCCAGCCAGGGCTGCAGCAGACTCAGCAACATCATCAAACCGGCCAGACCCGCCAGTGCCAGCGCGAGCCAGCGCCCCAGTTCGCCGGTCGCAGGCAGCAACTCAGGCTGAAGCGACTCGGGCTCGACAAGACGGTCGGAACGGTCCCGCCGACTCCTGAGTAAGAACAGCACCAGTAGCAGGCCGGCAAAAAATAGCGGCCGGTCCAGAGAGCAGGCCACCGCGGCGAGTCCGAGCACTGCTACCAGCGCGACCAGCGCGAGCACTCCCTCCAACAGATCAACCACCCATAGGGCAAGGGGATGGAGCCGCGGTTCCCAGCGCCGAGCGGTACTCAGCGTGACCACCACAGCGGCCAACACCAGCGGGATCTCTACCCACCCAATCAGCCCATCATCGGCGAAAGGCGAGCGGAGCAACAAATCAGAAATGGGGTGGAGTAAGGCCAGGCCAATGTGCTGCTGCAATGCCGCCAGCTCATTCCACCTGCCAAGTCCCGCTGCCACCAGCGTTGGCGCGACAAGCAACAGCGGGATCAAGAAACGAAACCGGTTCAGCACCCGTCTAGGCTAAACCATCATCTGGGCAGCGGCGAGGGGCGCTACCGAAGCGAAAGCTGTGCTCCGGTGTTCTGACCCGGCAGAGCTAGCCCCTCAAGAGCTCTTTTACGGCCCCCTGTCGCAGCGAGCGGCCGCGCTCAAACTGGAGGGCCTGATGCGCAAGCCCAACGGCTTCTTCACGAGAATGGGTAACAACCAGGGCCGGGAGCTGGCGGCGCTCTAAGATGTCACGGAGCAGACCGCGAAGTTCGGCTCTGCCGGCCGGATCGACAAAGGCGAAGGGCTCATCCAACAGCAACAAACCCGGCTGGGCAGCAAGGGCTCGCGCCAGCGCAACCCGCTGGCGCTCCCCACCGGAAAGAACCGCGGGACGGGCAGCGCGCAGATGATGAATCCCCAGTTCCTCCATCAACTGCTGAACCTGCGGGTCATTGCGGCGCCGGACCCGAGGCAAGGAGAAGGCAACGTTCTGCTCTACGTCGCAGAACGGAAACAGCGAGCTGTGCTGGGGTACATAGCCGATGCCGCGATGCTCAGGCGCTACCCATACCCCGCTGGCCAGGTCATCGACGACCCTGCCAGCGATGCAGACCCTTCCCGCCGCGATGGGGCGTAGTCCGGCGATGGCAGCAAGAGTCAGGCTTTTGCCGGCACCCGACGGGCCAAACAGAGCCATTACCCCCTGCTCCAGACTCAGCTCTACCGCCAGTAAGAAGCGCTCAGAAGAACCGCCACCGACCTCCAGTCGAAAGCGGGCTTCAACAGCAGCAGTACTCATCGCAGCCGAGTCCCTGGACTGAACCGAGCGGCAACAAAGACCACTGCGCACGACAACAGCACCAGAATCGCCACGTACAGAGCCGCTCGGTCGCCATCGCCCTGCTGATAAGCGGAAAAAATCTCCAGCGGCATGGTGTTGGTGCGACCGGGAATGTTGCCAGCAAACATCAAGGTAGCGCCGAACTCGCCGAGAGCACGGGCGAAAGCAAGGACAATGGCCGCCACAATGCCCGGCCATGCCACCGGCAAGGTAACTCGAAAGAACAGCGCCCATGGGCCAAGGCCGAGGGTTCTCGCCACATGTTCAAGCTCAAGAGGCACGGACTCCAGGGCTGGCTGAGCCGTCTTTACCAGCAAAGGTAGCGCGACTACAGCGGCGGCCAGCACGACCGCCCCAGGTGAGAAGATCAGTCGCAACTCCAAGGTGCTCTCCAGCCACATTCCCAGCGGCCCTCTCCGGCCGAACAGCACCACCAACAGGTAACCCACCACAGAAGGCGGCAGCACCAACGGGAGCAGAACCAGTGCATCCACCACCGCACGAAATGGGTAAGGGCGCCGCGCCTGCAGCCAGGCCAGCAACAAACCCGGTGGAATGACCAGAAGGGTCGCTAAAGTAGCGGTTCGCAGTGACAGCGACAGCGGGAACATCGCCTCGGTCACCGCAGCACCTCAAAGCCAGCCGCTGCAAAGTGCTGACCGCCCTGATCTGAAACCAGATAAGCCAGTAAAGCGCGCGCCATCGGTTGAGCCCGGCCACGCTCGGTGAGCGCCCCAACCACCCTGGGTACCTCGCTGCTCGAAGCGGCCCGATCGAACAACTCAAGTTGGTCGTGACCGCGCAGATCCGTGGCATAGACGACAGCCAAGTCAACCTCGCCTCGCAACAACCAGGACAGGGCGCGGGTAACGTCCCCGGCCAAGACCAGCTGATGCCTTCGCTGGAGTTGCTCCCAAGCACCCTCTCGCGCAAGGATGCCACGGGCGTACTGACCGGCTGGGACAAAGCGCGGATCGCCGATGGCAAGCAACTTGTCGGCAGGCAGCTGCATAAGGTCATGAAAACGGGAAGGTTCGGAACCTTTGGCTCCGGCAAGGACCATCTGATTGACGGCAAGGACCACCGGCGAGTCCGGGTCGAGCAGACCGCTACGCTCCAGCCGTTCAAGAGGCTTTGGGGAGGCGAGCAGCAACAGATCCACTGCAGCGCCCGCCTCCACCTGGGCACTCAAGGTTCCAGAGGCGCCGTAATTGACCACAATGTCCGGCGCTGCCGACTGCTGTTCGGCAAAGCTCTCCAACAACTGCGGCAGGACACCACGCAGACTGGCGGCTGCAGAGACCACCGGAGGTCCTACGGGCTGCCTTTCAGAGGCACAGCCGACCACACACAGCAGGGTAAGAGCCAAGCCTCCCAAGCGCGATCGCCAGCGGCTCCTCGGCCTCACCTCAGTTGGAAGAAGCGGGTGATCACTGACAAGAAGGAGGGAGCTTAATTCCCTGCGCCTTATAGTCCTCTTTGGCGTCTTCAAGGGCGTCCTTGAGTTGATCCAGCTCCTCTGCACAGAGCGGCTCATAGTCAGGCGTGGTGTAGGTCTTGGCCACCGCACAGGTCCCACTGTGATTGTAGCCGCCAATAGTCTTGCCCTCAGTCCGGTCCGCCATGATGCAGACGCAGTCGATGTAGTCCTGACAGGCAACCCCAATACCGTCCTCTGGCAGCCAACCATCGGGACCACCAGGTCCCTCCTTATCGGGATTGTCAAAGTCTGCAGCGGTCTTGCCCTCAGGCCATCCCTGCGGACCCGGGCCCGGAGGCTTCCCCGGCGGCCAGTCTGCCGGACCATCAGCCGGCTCAAGCCCAGGCTGCTCGGGACCAGAACGAGCCTGCGCATCGGTCTTGGGCATCCCGCTACTGGCTGCCGGAACGGCAGCCTTGGCCGGACTGGAAACGGTCACTTCGGCAGCTGTCTTAGGGTCCTCCTTGCTCGCCGCAGCAGCCTCAACTTCACCCTTGGTCTCTGATGTGCTGTCACTCGCCTCATCCTCAGCCACTTCCGCTTCGGACTGCGCCACTGCTGGAGTGCTGAGCGGCCCGAATGAAAGCACTAGGGAGAAAAGGAGAAACGAGGGCAGAAGGCAGATACTGCTCATGCTTAGGTAGGACCGGTTGGGGGACACTGTTGAGCGCTCCAGATGCAGAAGGGAGCCTCAACGTAACACTCAGTCCCACTCCCTACAATCGGAAGCCGCTCAAGAGCCGTCGCGCCGCAACCGACACAGCGCCAGCCCGCCATCAACGCGGCTCGCCACCTCCTCGCAACTCCCCTCAACGACACTCAGGCCGAAGTGATGCAATGCCGCATGATCAATCTCATAAGGACCTTTGAGGAAATAAGCCGGGCCATGGCTATCTGCAATGGCTGCACGCATCCGATCGTGCATACCAGTGTTGTCATCAAAGGCTGCGAAATTCCCTGCAATGCGAACCAAGCGATACCGGTCCGGCAAGAAACTGGCCAGGTATGCAGTCGCATCGTCACCGGCAAAAACGACAACCCCCGCCTCGGTATCGTCGATAGCTGGAATGCTTACAGCAAAGATGTCATCCGACCAGGTGAGCCGCTCCACCGCCGGCAGCTGCAGGCCCACAACCGCGATCGCAAACAGCCCAGCGGACGCGAGCAACACCAACATTTCTCGCTGCAGCAGCGAGAACAAAAGGGCAACCATCAGCACCGGCGCCAGCAACTCCAGCGGAGCCAGATAGCGATATACGCAGAAAACCTGCTGCCAGCAGATGTAGCTGGCCACAGCGAAGCCGATTAGCAACTGCGCGGAAGGCAGCAGCGAAGCCCTTGCTTGGGGCCCTGGAGGCGCCGCCACAGAGCCACTTCGAGCCAAACGCCACAGAGCCTTCAGCAATGCAGCTACAAGGAGCAGGTAGACAAGCGCGAAGCGTGGGTCTCGAAAGGCAAACTCCCAGGCCAGCTCACCACCGGTAGCGAACTGCAAGGGAAGGCTGAGGGCATCCATCCAGGACTCAGGCCGGAAGCGCTCCTCAGAGTAGCTGAGCGGCGGCGCGAAAGGTGACCGAAACAAGTGATTTGCGTAGGGGAAAATAGGGTTCTCATAGCGGCGCCAGAGGCTCAGCATCCAGGGTCCGGCCGCGGCCACCAAACCGGCACCGCCGCCAAGTCCAAAGCAACAAGCTGCACGCAGTCGCTGCTCGACAGGTCCCCAATCCAAGACCAACAGGGCAAGCAGGGCCCCCAGCCCGTAGCAGGCAACGGTAAGCTTGAGGCCACAGCCGAGCCCCATCAACAGTCCAGCGGCCAGTAGACCAGAGACCGGTACCCTGCGGCCCGGGCAAGCTGGCAGGGCCAACAAAGACCGCAGCGAAGCCAGCACCAGAATGGCAGCGCTGAGGTCACCTCTTGAGGCACCCAGGTTCACGTAGCTGATAGGGCCACAGGCTGCTACCGCCACCACCGCGAGAGCGAGGGTCAATCGATCGGTTCTGGGCAGTTGAGGAGCCTGCACCACCAGAACCCGACCGATGATGTCAAAGACAAGCCAGAAGGCCAGCCCCTGTGTGGCGGCTACCAGCGCACTGCCCCAGCGCGGCCCGAAAGCCTCAAGCAGCAGATAGTAGTGAAGGTCGAGCAGCGGGTTGAACCAGGTCTGCCGTTGCGCAAGCGCCACATCAAAGTCAGCCCGGCCGGCCAGCAATGCCCAGGCGTTGTAGTGGTGATAATTCTTCAGATCAAAACCGCCATCCTGCCCCAGCGCAACCGCCGCCAGAGCGGCGAGAGCAGTCAGCAAAAACAGCACCGAAAAAGAGAGCTGGCGGCTCCAGGGCGGAGGAATGGACACCTTCATGATGGAAGCAGAATACGCCCCCTCGCCAGCAGAGTGCGTAGCTGACACAATGCGCCGATGATTTCATCCAGCCCAATGTCGCTGTTGGTCACTGGTGGCGCGGGCTACATCGGCTCTCACACCGCCAGCCTGCTCAGTTCAAAGGGCCATCGAGTAGTGGTTCTGGACAGCCTGATAAACGGCCACGGCGAGGCTCTGTCTCGAGCTGGCAGGCTGGGCGGAACCCCCCTTGAGCTGATCCGCGGAGACATCCGCTCACAGACAGACCTCAAGCGCGCCTTTGCTGCTGGCCCCTTCGATGCAGTGGTGCACTTTGCAGGTCTGAAGTCGGTGGTCGAGTCCATCGATGAGCCGGAACTCTATCGGGAAGTCAATATCAGCGGCACTGCCGCCCTGTGCGAGGCCATGCGCCGGAATGACTGTCAGCGCCTGGTGTTCTCTTCGTCAGCGGCAGTGTACGGAAACGGCGACGGCACCCCCTGCCGCGAAGAGACCCCACTCGCTCCTCTGAATCCCTACGGTGCGAGCAAGGCAGAGGCCGAGCAAGTGATCGCCGAGCAGTTCGCGAATTCGAGCGGTGCGGCGGTGTCTCTGCGCTACTTCAATCCGGTCGGGGCCCATCCTTCTGCTGAGCTTGGCGAAGACCCGAAAGTGCGCAACAACCTCGCCCCGGTTCTGCTGGATGTCGCCTTTGGCGTGCGCGAAGACCTTGAGGTGTTCGGCTCCGACTATCCAACCCCGGATGGCAGCTGCATCCGCGACTACATTCACATCATGGATCTGGCGCGAGCCCACCTGGCCGCGCTCAATGCCACCGACGGGGGCCCCAATCATCAGATCTACAATGTGGGCACCGGCCGAGGCAGCAGTGTGCTCGATATGCTGGAGATCGCCAGACAGGTCACCAGCGCTCCCATCCCAGCACGCAGGGTTGCCCGTCGCGAAGGCGATAGTGCAGCCCTCATCGCCAACGTCACAAAAATTCAGCAAGAGTTGGGCTGGAAGGCCGAACTGGGCGTACGAGAGATGCTGGAGTCTGCTTGGGCCTGGCGCTGTAGCAACCCACAAGGCTATCCCGGCTGAGCTCAGTAGCAGCGCTGAAGACGACGCACTAGAGTTCGCACTCTGGCGCTATCCCCGCACAGCTACCTGGCGGAACACAGCGTTCGTCGCTGCGCTCCAAGGTCACCGCCCCACCCGGTAGATCTGTAAACAACTGCTCATAGCCATCCGGCCAGCGCACAAAGACCCAGTCGGGGGCCGAACGCGAACCGAGACCAAAGTGCAGCGGATAAGCGTGGGTCGAGTTATAGGATGAGCCGGCCATGAGCGCTCGACTGGTCCGAAGCCCTCCCGCACGCACCACCACCATTGCGCCTACTGCCCTGGCATTAGGTGGATCCTGGCGGAGGGTCAGACTGAGGTGGCCCCGCTCTCCCTGCACGGTGTCATTACGCAAGAAGAAGCTGCGCGCTGAGTGCTCGGGCAACGGCACCGGATCGCCGTCCAGCGGTGGAAAGAAATCTGCGGGCTGGGGAGGGTCGAAATCCACCCCGACCAGAAAATCCAGATCACCGTCCCCGTCCACATCGCCATGAGCCAGACCGAAGGCATTGTGCAAGTCGCCTAACATGGGCGCTGGCCCCATGCTCTGATAACGCAAAGCACCAAGGGGGTCACCAGGAGTGTTGCGAGCAAAAGCAAGGAGGCCGGGCACCACCCCTCCGCCGAAGGTCGCCACATCCCAGGCCGCAACCCAGAGCAGGTCCTGATCACCATCCAGATCGGTGTCATTGAGCGAGACCCCATAGCCGCTCACCGGTGGTGAGGGATCATCATTCTGACCCACCAGACTGTTGTAGACCTCGGTGAAGCCGCCGCGCGTGTCAAAGTTCAGCGCAGTATCAGCCTCGCCGAAGTTGGTACCATAGACCTCGATGCAGCGATCTCCGTTGAGATCCCCGACACCGAGGCCCATCGGGCTGCCAAAGTTGAGACTGATCTCACCAACCAGATCCTCAAAATTACCTTGACCGTCATTAAGACAGAGCGTCGATGCCCGCCGGTCATTGGCCTCAAACAGGTCCATGTCGCCATCACCCTCGAAGTCGACCGCCACCACCTGCCAGCTTTCGCTGTCGTCAGGACCGGTGCAGCCAGCAGCAGCCGAAATGTCGCTGAAAGTTGCGTCACCATTGTTGCGCCAGATACGGCCGGGGCTACCCATGAAGCCCGGGGTCCCATCGAATATTCCGGAATTAATCCCACCGAGAACCACCAGATCCAGATCCCCATCGCCATCCAGATCGCTAAATGCCGGACCCTCCCAGTAGCCACGCACATCCAGGCCAGCAGCCACTGTGTGATCAACCAGGCTGCTGGGACCAGTGCGCAAGAACAGTGAAGGACTGAGCTGAGCTTCTACGCCAGGCCCATCGTCCCTCATGCGCAGACGGCGTACCAGGAAGAGATCGAGATCTGCATCGTCATCAATATCAGCCCAGATGACAGCATGCCCCTGAGTGATAGCCTCACCCAGCGCGCTACCAACACCCCAGGCCTCTGTTACGTCCTCAAACTGCCAATCACCCAGGTTCCGCATCAGCACCAGACCTTCCTTGGCAGCAATGGTTACGTCCGGCCGACCGTCCTCATCAAAGTCCACCAGCGAGACTCCATAAGCCTTGAGCGGTGGCAGGCCCAGGGAATCCACATCTGGCACCAACAGAATCTCCTCGGTGACCGGGTCGTCATCGTCACCAAAGGTGTCGTCATCGTCCCAGGGGGTGTCATCAAGACAGATGGGCGCGCCCGAACAGTCGGGGTCGTCACAATCAAACAGCCCATCAATGTCATTGTCGGCCGCGTCATCACACTCACCGGGCTGGTCGCCTTCCCACAGAAACTCCCCGCAATGCAGACCGGCAGCAAGAAACAGCGCGCAGAGCAGAACAGCGAGGCTGGCCGACCTGAGTGGAGGGCGGCGAGACCGGAGAAGCTTCGGTAGCGGGAGATTCAAGGCAAACACTCTCTAAACAGACTAGACCACCTGAAGCAAGCGTGATGGATCGTTGACAAGGAGCACTATGGACGGAACGATCCCGACCATGCTCTGCTCCCCACCAGCTTGCCTTCGGGAGCGCCACCAGCAAGGCGTAGCGCTGCTCACCCTGGCTCTGATCACCGTGACGCTGAGCAGCGCCTGTGGGCCGGGGGCACCAGAGAGCCGCTGCGGGATCGCAGGGGAAGCCGGGCTGCTTAACGAAAACATCAACAATCCCTACCCCTCAGCACACCAGCTTCGCGAAGACCCACAAAGCGTAACCGGCTGCCGAGTGAGCCTGGCCCCGGGCAGCGTGCCAGCCGGTGACAACGGCAGTGTCGACCTTGAGCGATTCAACCGCCGCGACGGCTTCTCCCCTGCGGGTGGACTCTGGCTACAGCCGGGCGAAGCGCTCTCGGCAGCATCACTACCGCCATTAGCGGCCCCGGAGCAATCCCTTCGCAGTGATGCAGCGGTCCAGCTCTGGAACCTCAGCAACGGCGAACGAATCCCCTGCTTCGCCGAACTGGACTCCTTCGAACCGCAAGCTGAGGAGGAGCGTTCGCTCCTGATTCGCCCGCTGGAGGCACTGCAGCCCGGTGCTCATATCGCAGCTGTTCTGACCTCCAACCTGGAGCGGGCTGATGGCAGCCCCTGGCAGGGCCCCAGCGATTTCATCACGGTGCGAGACGGCGGCCAGCCTGCAGGACGCTCAAGAGCCTTTGTCGCTCACTACAGAGAGTTGATCGGCCACCTGGAAGAACAGGGGCTGGACCGAGAGCGGGTCGAGTTGGCATGGGACTTCGTCGTTGGCAGCTCCGAAAACCTCAGGGCTCCGCTGACGCGAGTCCTCCAGGAGATGCGCACAGAATTGCCGGCCGATCCTGATCACGAACCAGTGACCCAGATATCGCTGGTCCTCGACCGGGAACTCGGCGACAGCCTGGCTGAAGGTCTGTGGCGAGAAATACGTGGTTCACTGCTGCTAACTCACTTCCTATGGGCCGACGACCCGGCGGAAAGTGAAGACGACGAACACGACCGGGGCATGTTTCAGTTGGACAGCGAGGGCCTGCCGCTGCCCAGAGCAGAGGACGACGCCTACTTCACCCTGATCTTACCGGATGCTCTTCGCCAGGCTCCAGCAGGCAGCGCCCCGGTCATCATCTTCGGCCACGGCTTGTTCAGCGCAGCAGCCAACTACCTGAGTGCTGAAGGCGACCCCAGTCGCGTCATCTCGCTATGCGAAGCCATGGGGGCAATCTGCATCGGTGGGGAGTGGAGAGGCCTGACCGAACGAGACCGGGGCGACGCAATCCGCGCCTCAACCGACCTCAACCGCTTCCCGCTGCTCACCGACAAGCTGATCCAGGGCCTCAGCAACCAGCTGGCTCTGGCACGATTGATGCGCACCGATTTTGCTCAGCGTGATTTCCTACAAGCAGAAAATGGCGGCTCCCTGGTCGACAGCAACCGGATCTACTACTACGGCATCTCACTGGGCGGCATCGCCGGCGGCGTATTCCTGGCCACCTCTGAGATCGTTAACAACGCTGTCCTCCATGTACCGGGAGCCCAGTGGATGGTAATGCTTGAGCGATCAGCAAACTGGACGCCGCTGGAGAGCTTCCTGCTGGAGACCGTCCCCAACCCGGCGCAACGCCAGCAACTGTTCGCCATGCTCCAGCTGCTCTGGGATCCCGTAGACCCCCTGAACTACAGCTCTGAATTGGCCGAACGCAACGGCCTATGGCAGGTGGCAATAGGTGATGAGCAGGTTCCAAACTTCTGCGCCTATACGCTGGCCCGCACCATGGAGCTGCCGCTGACCGCGCCAGAAGTCCACCCCGTCTTTGGCCTTGAGGCGCTGCCTACACCCATGGGTCCGGGAGCCTCTGGACTCGCCCAGTTTGACCCCGGTCTACCGCTGCCACCAGAAGGTAACCGACCGGCCCCTGAAACGGGAGCGCACGACGCAGTGCGGCAATATGATGAACCACTTGAACAGACCTTGATGTTCCTGCATCAAGGCCGCGAAGGAACGATCATTCACCCCTGCGACGGCCCCTGCCGTCTCGGACACGACAAGGAACAATGATGAGCCAAATACTGCCCTGGGTCCTCACCGCGATACTGGCAAGTGCTCTTGCGGTCAGTCACCAGCATCACGAGCAGCGAATCGATCAGCTCAACGCTGCCCTGGGAACGAGCAAGACCACTTCTAGCGAGGCCCAGGACAGCACCTCTCTACCCTCTCTGGAAGAACGGATCGCGGTGCTGGAGAAACAGCTCAAGCTCATCAAGAAAGGCAAGGCTGAGCGGACCATGGCCCGCGCGCGAAGGAACCCAGGCGGCCCGCAACAACTCTACGGGCAAGCCAGCGGCCAAGGCGTTGAGGGCCAGGGCAACGACGCCGTACTGAACGTCTTGGAGTCCGACGACCCCGACGTCCGAGCACGGCTCGCCGACGTCATCGACGACGAACTCTATGAGCGCCGAGAACGGCGCCGAGAAGAGCGGCGCGAATTAAGGCTCGCCCGCAATCAGGCCATGGTCGAGGCTCTGATGAACGACTACGGCGTAACCGACCAGCAAGGCGCTCAACTAAAGCAGCTCCTCAGTGACGAACAGGAGCAGATTCGCGGTTTCTTCCAAGCCGCTCGCCAGGACTTCAGCTTCGGGGAAGCCCGCGACAAGGCTCAGGACTTGCGCCAAGACACAGACGAAGAGGCCGCTGAGCTGCTGGACGAGCGGGGCTATAGCGCCTGGCAGGAACAGCGAGATGCAGAATTGCAGCGGACCTACGGTCGCAGCAGGTAAGGGACAAGCGCCTCTTCAGCCGCCTATTTCACCGGCGATTCTTCAACAAAGATGATGTCACCCGGGATCAAAGGGAACGCCGGCTCGCGGCCCTGCGTGATATCCCGAAAGGGCACTTCGTAGACGGCAGCATCACCCTGGTTGCGGGTCACCTGAATGCTCCGCAAGACCGCAGAGTCTGTGGTTCCACCAGCCATCGCAATGGCCTCAACAAGGGTCATTCCCTCGTGATAGCCGTAGCGACCAGGCTTGCGAACCTGTCCGATCACAGAGACCTTCCGCGAGTTGAACTCCTTGACCATTACGCTGACCTGAGGATCAAGTAAAAATCCATCGGACAGCCGTTCTGCCAGGACATGTGCTGCCTGAGTCGGCGTCGCGCCAGCCAGATGGACGGCTCCGACCAGGGGATAGGTAAAGTCACCGTTGGAATCAAGGCGGAATTCACCGGACAGCGACTCCTGCTGATAGACCTGCACGGTAAAGACATCCTCCGGACCCAAGACCGTCGGAGCCGCCTCAACTTTGGGGGCGCGGGTTGTGGAAGAAGTCGTGGCGCAGGCCGCGGAGAGCGCCGCGAGCACGAGCAAAATCAAACTGAGGGCGAGGCGCTTCATAGGATGGCGGACAATCTAGGGCTTCCGGCGCAAAAGTCCAGTTCAGGGCCGACCGAGATGGTGGAGTCCCTCAACGGCAATGGGGTGTTCTGGCTCAAGCTCAAGACAACGCTGCCACCAGCGGTCAGCAGAGTCGTATTGAGCCTGTCGAAAAGCGACACTACCCAGGTTGCAAAGAGTGCTGGCCTGCCGAGGGTCAAGCTCGACACTGGCTTGCAGCGCTCGCTCCGCTGCCACCAGATCCCCTTGCTCAAAGAGCAAGGTGCCAAGGGTGGTCAAGCCACGCGGATAGGCTGGGTGGGTTCGAACCAGCTGCTGAGCGACGAGCAAGGCCTCATCGTTGCGGGACATCTGGCGCAAAACCAGGGCCAGGTTATTAGCGGCCTTGCGACGCCGCGGCTCCCTCGCCAAAGCCCCTCGCCAAGCCTCCTCAGCCCGCTCCAGGTCGCCACTCTCCAACCACCGCAAGCCACTGGCCTCAAGCAGCTGCGCATCCCCGGGTAATCGCAGCAAACCCCGCTCGATCACACCGCGGGCCTGCTCATGCCGACCGGCAGCTGCCAGAGCACCGGCGAGCGCCGTGTGTCCACGGGCAAGTTCCGGATGTTTGTCCACGACATCAGCCCACAAAGCCACCGAGTCCTGCCATACCGCACAGCGTTCTCTTGCAGCCAAGGCGCCGGTCAATACAAGCAATGCCAAAATCAGCCCAGCTGCGCTCCTGAACCGAGGTGGCCCACTGGAACCGAGCACTGCCAGCGCCAGCGCCAGGCCGAGGGACGGCAGAAAGAGGTAGCGGTCGGCCACCAGATTCTGAAGAGGCACCAGCTGGGAGGTGGGTAACTGAGCCACCAGGAACCAGGCCAGGCCCAATGCCACCAACGGCGCTCTGCGCCAACTCCAAGCCAACAGAGCCAAAAAAGCCAGGGTGAGGGTCGGAGCCAGCCAAAGAGGACCCGAAGAGCTCGGTCCGAGAGTCGGCTCCGGATAGAGCACGCTCAAGTCCCACGGGGCAAAAAAACTGCCCAAATAGTGCATCAAGATCCAACATTGAAACCAGAGCAGCTCAAGCAGACCATCACCCCGCCGCTCAGCAAGAAAGCCCATCTGCTCACCGACGGCCAACGATGTTCCAACAACAAGCAGCATGATCAAGGCCATGCCGACACCAGCGAGGCGCTCTCCCGCTCCCCGCCGCTCCTTAGCGCTCAGCGCCAGGATCAACAGCAACAACAGCGGAAAAACCACTGCAGTCTTCTTCGACCAACAGGCCAGCAACATGCAGAGCAACCCAAACAGGCGCCCAAAACGCCCCTCGCCAGAGCGCAGCCAGGACAGCAGCCCGAGGACCACAAAGACACCGGCAAGCAGGTCCTTGCGCCCGACCAGCCAGGCAACACTCTCGGCGTGCGCCGGATGCACAGCGAACAGGGCAGCGGCCCAAAGCGCCATGCGCGAGGGCCCCAGGAGCTCCCGCATCAGTTCCAGAGTAAGCGCGCAGAGCGTGAGGTGTAGGAGCAGGTTATGCAGATGATGCAGCCGATAGTTGTCGGGCCATAGTTGCAGATCGAGCCAGACCGACAGGTCCCGCACCGGCAGATATTCAGCTCCTAGCGCGTGACGGGTAGCGAAACCCAGGTCCCAGAGCACAAGGCGCAGTGCTTCGGCCAGTCCCAGCTCCCGTAGCGGGCTCTGCAAAACCATCCATGGGGTGTCGAAGTTTACGTGGCCTGAGTGCACACAAGCGCTCCAGGTCAGGAGCACCAGCAGCCCAAGCAGGACATGGCTTGCGAGCCTGCTCATCGAACGTTCCACCGCTGCTCAGCGGCTCAGCTGCTCAGCATTAAGGTGCCCAGCAAAGCTTCGCTCCCCGTCCGGCAGCTGCAACACTCCCGCCCAGGCCATGTCCACCATCCCCTGGGATGCACTGCCATCCAGCAAGAACTCCAGTTCTTCGGCCGGGGCGTAGGACATGGTATGGCGCAGCTGCCCATGGTTCATGTTGCCCACATCAGTCATCTCAGCCAGACAGGTAAATGAGATGCTTTTCTGCGGCTGCTGCGGCTGCCCGTCAAGGAGCAAAGAACAGCTACCCTGACCCGTCATAGTGCCGTTTTCGGTGATGTTCAGCTCCCCGCTACCAGTGCAGAAAATGACTCCATCATCAGCACCTACGTAGCTGAGCTGCCAGGCACCAGCATAGTCTCCCTGGTGCAGGGAGCCGCCAAAGGGATTCTCAGGGTCAGGGGTGCTGTCGTCATCATCAGCGGCGACGCTGCTGTCATCATCATCACCGGCGCTATCATCATCATCAGCAGCACAAGGGTCCTCAGGCGCACACAATGGCGGGCTCGGTGCGCAGCCCGCCACCGAAGCCAAAAGAAAACAAAAAACAGCTGAAATTAAAGAGAAATCCAAGGTCTTCACAGGGTCTCCTAAGGCAACATATCCTAACCGCGACGGACCGATGGGCAGCTAGGGAACATTGACAGGATAATCCCCCTGACTACCCTGTGCCGTTGCTTCCTAGCGCCATGTACTGGTGGCGCGCGCCCGCGAGGGCGCAACAGTTGGAAGTAGCGTTGCCGAACTGTAATTGCGGCCCTATCCATGTGCTACCCGTGACGAACGGAGGCTGGGGCTGCAAGCGAAAGAACTGGGAAGCATTGGAACCAACGATGTCGCAAGGAACCGCACCAACGCTGCTTCGCGAGGAGCTTCCATCGCCGACTCAGGACCACATTCCTGAGTCAGTGGTCGACTCTCCCAGGGAACTGTTCTACAGAACTCTGGCAACGCTTCTCCGTCATCGAACGACTGCCTACATCACCTTCATTGTGGTCGGGGCCATTGGTGCCGCGGTACTGATCAGCCAACCCAAGCTGTACACCGCCGAGTCCAAGATGATGATTCATCATCAGGGGGCACGGGTTCTGGACACGGTCAAAGATGTCTCAACCGACCTACCTGGTCGAGGCTCCCGGTCTATCAACAGGTACTACAATACCCAGCACGATATTCTGGTCGGAAAGACCATCGCGGGTAGGGTCATCGACACACTGGGCCTGGCCAGCGATCCGACCTGGGTCAAGGCCCTGGCAGAAGCCCCAGATGGTGAACAACCCTCGCCACAGATCATCCGTGAGAATGCCATCTCAAGGCTGCGCAGGGCGCTGACGGTTGAGCCCTCACCAGAAAGCAAGATCTTCTCACTGTCGGTTACAGAGCATGACCCGCAGCTCAGTGCAGATCTGGCCAACGGCATCATTCGAGCCTACATGTCCATGAACCGTGACCTGCGGCACGAGCTGACGGTCGATGCATCCAACTGGCTGTCCGAGCAGGTCGAAAACCAACGCAAAGCACTTGAGGTCAGTGAGCAGGCGATTCAGGAATTCCGGCTTGAGCATGGACTTCAGTCCATGGGAATCAGCCAATGGAAAAACTCCTTCTCCGAACAAGCCGACCGACTCCGCATTTCGCTGGCTGATGCTGAACGCAAACAGGTCGACGCACTGGTGGCCGTGCAGGGTCTCGATGCATGGATTGGCGCCGGCAAAGCCACCGCCGAGTACCCCCAGGTCGCCGAAGACAGCGTAATCCGCAGACTGCGCGAGGACATCCTCAAGCTGGAGCGAGAGATTGCTCGAGATGCTGAAATCTACGGACCGCGCTTCCCAGGGCAGGCCTCAACCCGCAGTGAACTCAGATTGCTCCAGGCTCAACTCAGCAACGAGTTGGAGCGCGTGGTTGAAGGGATTCGCAGCGCGCACGAGCGCGCCAGGGCTGAAGAATCACTGCTTAGAGGTCAGCTACGAACGGTCGAGGTTCGGGCCCTCACCCTGGGCGAGTTGGAGGTCGAATACAACCGTCTGCGTCGAGACGCGGAAACCAACGCGACCCTGTACGAACAGATCCTCAAGCGATCCAAGGAGACGGAACTCTCCTCCCACCTCGACACCTCCAACGTAAACGTCCTGACCTGGGCGACACCGCCACGACGCCCCAGCCACCCGCGCATGATCCCAAGCGCCATGCTGATCGTGATCCTGGCCTTCCTCGGTGGATTAGCTGGTGCCTACGTGATGGAAACGATCGACGCAACACTGAAGGACCCCGGCGAGCTTGAGCCGATCTTCCGGGTCCGCCCACTGGGTGTGGTTCCTGATCTACCTCGCAAACGCAAGCATCCGGAAGAGCGCAAGAAGCGAGAACTGTTCGCAGCAAAGGCGCCGCGCAAGACAGCAGCAGAGTGCCTACGATCAGTGCGAACCAACCTGATATTTCTGGTCGGCCGCAAAGACATCCGCCGAATCCTGGTGACCTCAGGCAGCCCCAAGGAGGGCAAGACCGTGGTCTGTGCAAACCTTGGAGTGACGATGGCCCTGGCGGGAAACCGGGTGCTTGTGGTCGATACGGACATGCGTCGCCCACGACTTCACAGGGTGTTCAACATTGAATCTACCGGTCCGGGCCTGAGTGGCATCCTGCTCGGTGATGTGACGATAGAGGAAGCCACTATTTCCACCGAAGTCGACGGGCTCGACATCCTCTGCTGTGGCCCGTCTCCGCAAAACCCGGCTGAGCTCCTCGGCACAGCAGGGTTCCGGCAACTCGTCCATCACCTGGGCGAACTCTACGACTACGTTTTGTTTGACTCTCCGCCAGTGCTAGCGGTGACCGATGCCAGCATCCTGGCCCAACTGACCGACGCCAGCATGGTCGTCGCGCGGATCAATCAAACCGACAGAAAGCGGTTGAGGGCAACTCTGATCAGCCTGCGCGCTGTCGGCGCTGACCTGTTGGGTGTTGTCTGCAATGGCTACAACCCACACGAGAGAACCTACAGTTACTACGGCTACGGCTATGGCTATGGCTATGGCTATGGCTATGGCTATGGCTCCGGATACGGAGACGTAGCTGGCGAATACGGCGTCGAAGGCGACGAAGACGACGAAGACGAGCTCTCAAACACCCTGGCCTGAGCTGAGCAGGTCGCGCCCTGTCCATGTCCGCTGATCACCCTTCAAAGCGCCCCCGCGCGGACCGAGAGAGCCCTACAGCAGGTTCCCCCACGGCCCTGTGCTGGGCAGACCGGGCCATCTTCGCCGCAATCGTCTGCGCGCCGCTGGCGGTAGGCACTGTCCACCCTGCAAGCTGGCTAACCCTGGCTGGGCTCACCTTTGTAGCCTGGGCGCTGACCTTGTTGGGGAGCAACCAGCTGCGCTGGCCCAATCCGCTCAGTTCCGCATTGCTGATCGCCTCCGGCGCAACCGTGTTGCTCCCACTGGTTCCACTACCCCCAGAACTGCTCGAATGGGTCTCGCCGAAAGCTGCCGAGGCATGGGCGCGAGGTCTCCCTGGAACGCAGCTTAGCGAAAGCTGGGGGGTCGCTCACCGCGCGCCAGGACCTGGCTACTTCGCAGTCCTGCGGTGGTGCACTGCAGCCGCCTTCTTCCTACTGTGTTGGCAACGCGCCGGCAGTGCTTCGTTCCGGCAACGGGCACTGACCTGGGTACTCACCTCGGGCAGCCTCGCCATCCTCGTCTGCGGCGTTCAGACAGCTCTTGAGTCGAACTCGGTGCTGGGACTCTACGAACCGATTTCAGCGTTCCGCGACCCGCTACGGGCTACCTTCATCAACGAAAACCACTGGGCAGCCTTCGTTGGAATGATCCTGCTGGTAAGCGTCGGCGAACTGCTCCATGCAAGAGACCACGGGCTTGCTTCAGCCCTCCTGTTCAGCTTAAGCCTGGTCGCTCTGGTCATGCTGCTGATCATGAACTCCCGCAGCGGGGTGCTCGGTGCCGCTGTGGGCCTCGGGGTGGTCATTACCCTACACAGCCTCCATAGAGCGCGGAACACGGCGGTTCCAAGCTGGCACGCTGTGCTTGGTATCGGGGCGAGCCTCATCATCATCGGAGCAAGCCTTAGTTTCCTGCTGGTGGTGGAGAAAGCCAAGACCGACCCCGTCTCAGGGCTCGGTCTGGAACTCATGAGCGAAGAGCCTCGCATGCACCAGCTGCCGGACGGCTTGACCCTGGCCAAGGCCCATTTCATAAGCGGAGTCGGAGTCGGCGGTTTTTTGGATGCCTTCCCCGAATTTCGCACCGGCGCAGGAAGAGACCTGGCCTTCCAACCTGAAGTGCTACCCCTGAAGCTCCTGACTGAAAGTGGCTTGCTCCTAGGTCCGCTGCTGTTCGGACTGCTCATCGGCCTCATAATCAGCAGCCTGCGGCAAGGGTTTCAGCACAGCAAACTCGCCGGAGCTGCCGCTGCACTCTGTTCACTCTTCGTACACGAGCAGGCGGACTTCGCTTCCTATACCGGAGGAGTCCTGCTCACCGCGGCCCTACTGCTGGCGGTACTGCAAGGCCAAGGTCACGCTCGACCGGCAGGCTCCCGGAGTCAGTGGCTGCTCCTTGCAGGGTTGTTGACCAGTGTAGTTATAAGCACTCCGACCCTGCCGCACTGGGATCTTCGGGCCGATCTGAACCGAGCTCAGCTGGACCCAAGCACCGAACATAGCGACCTTGACGAGCTGGCAGCACGCCTGTGGCCACATCACCCGAGTTCCTTTGTGCTGGCCCAAGAGCTGGGTAAGCGCTTTGCAGCAGCAGGGGCAACGGAACGGGCTTTCTCCTGGCTGAACCGCGCCATGCTGCTTGCCCCTCAGCACCCTGATCCACACCTGATGACCTCGCGGCTGCTGCGTGCGCTGGGCGCACAAAGTCAGGCTCGAATCGAATTCAAACTGGCACTGGCAGACGCATCACCATTGGATCTACGCAGGCTGCTGGAAGAGTTGCTGAGTTCATGGAGCGATACCGAAGCGGTGCTTTCCGCCCTGCCTCGGGAACGACCAGAACTTCCCGGACTCATGGCCGAGTTCGCCATCTGGAGGGCAGATCCGCGACGGGCGGAGCTCGCACGGGCAGCCTTCGAACGCCATCCTGAGGACCCTCGCAGTGGCTATGTCCACGCCAGGACCCTGATGGAGTCTGGCCGCCATGAAGAGGCGCTGACCTTGACGCTCAAGTTCCTGAAAGAACGACCAATCAGCGATGGAATGGAGCTAAGGCTGCTGCATGTGCTGTGGGGCTGTGGAGAAAGAGCCTGGGCGGCTGAGCGGCTAGCAGAGGTCCTTCTACGCCAGAAACATCGCTCTGCTGACGCCTATCTCACGCTGGCAACCTGGCGACTGGCGTTGGGCCAGCCCGACCGGGCGAGAGTTGCCATTCGCCACGCCCGACGAGGCGACTCAAGTACCGCGGCCAGGGCGCTATTGCTCCTCGCTGACCTGGAACAGGATGATGGCGAGGCCTCCCTGGCCCTGGGCCTGATGCGTCAGGCGCGCCATCTGGACCCGAGCCTGACAGACGCCTGGCTCAAAGAGGTCAGGCTGCTGGACAGGCTAAAGCGGCGCAATGAAGCTCGAGAACTACTCCAGCAAGTACCAGCCAGCCAACTCGAAAACAACGAGCTAAGCCTGCTACGGCAAGAGCTTGGACCGTTACCCAGCCCTCAGGGCAGCCCAACATCAGGAACGACAAGACCGGTTGCGACCGATCCGGGGACCTATAAGGCGACTGAAGAGCCCAACAACGACAACCTGAAGACAACAAATCCAACTGGAGAGCGGCGCTGATGGACTCCGGCAACAGCACACGGAGCCTGATTCTGCTGGTGGTTGTGGCGACGGTGCTGTTTGCGCTGTTGGCTGGAGCAGGCTTGATCGCCTCGAAAGACACCGCACGAATCGGCCTCATCTACTTCGGAGCGGTGCTGTTCATCGGCCTCCTGCCGCGACTGTTCTCGCTGTCCTTCGGCCAGCTCGCGCTGCTCGGTCTGCTCTTCCTGCACTTCATGAATGTGGCCCGCGACATGAACGTCTTCGCCCACGAAGAGCTGTTTGACTCGGGTCGACTGCCGGTTAGCATGGCTATCGCTCTGCCGGTCTTCATTGTGGGTTGGCGGGCCCTACTCACCGGGCCGGGCTTCGCTGCCATCAGCGGCCCAGCAGTCTTCCTGTCGTGGGCCCTCCTGGCGAGCGGCTTCGGCATCGACCCGGCCCACAGCTACTTCTATGGCGGCTGGCTGTTCTTTATGGCACTGCTGATCAGCGTCGCCCGAGGCCTCCACAAGAACCCTGAAGCCTTCTGGGAAACATGGCTGAAGGGACTGCTGCTGATGGGTCTCATGACCTCAACACTGAGCATTTTCGCCATTGCTCTGGACCTTCCCGGGGCGAGATATGAGCGCTGGGTCTTCAACAATGCGGGGACCGGAAGTTCCGCCCCTGGATTCTGCGGAATCTTCGGCAATCCCAACACCATGGCCAGTTGCGGACTGCTGAGCATGGCCTCGGTACTCGCCATCAGTTATCAACGTCAAAGGGAACGGTCCCGATGGCTGGAGCTGACCCTGGTGATTTGTGGCAGCGCAGTGCTGCTGTCCGGCTCTCGAGCAGCAATCCTTGGCACGGGAATCTGCGGCATCACCTATCTGTGGCTTATCCGCCCCAATAACCCCAACCAAATGCTCTCCATTCAGAGCAGAGGCACCCTGCGCACCTTCCTCGGCCCGGCAATCGTCTTTGTTGCTCTGGTCGGCTTCGCCACCACCCCAACCGGCCGAGTCGGCCTGGACCGACTGCTCACCACTGAAGCTGCCCAGATTCAGGGTAGCGTCGGTCGCGATGAGATCTGGATGAGTTTCATCAACGGACTGCAGAAAAGGCCGGTGTTTGGCCATGGCTTTATGACCAGGCCGATGAAAGATGACTGGGAGACCCTTCGTATCATGCCCGAACAAGCCGCTAAGAGTGCCCACTCGGCTCCCCTTGAGTACGGCACAACCACTGGGCTCGTGGGTCTTTTGCTGTTTCTCTGGATGCTATCAGGAGGGCTGCGCGGTTTACTCCGACCCGGTCATAAGATGTTCGCTCAGAGCGCAGTGGTGTTCTGGCTCTGCAGTTCTCCCATCTACCTGCTCTTTTCCCACGGCAACAACCCGAGCGCTCCTGCAGTCTGGCCACTGTGGGTCTTGCTGCTCACCTGTCGAAGCATCAATGGACAACCCCAGGAAGGAACTCCCGCCCCCCCCTGGGTGCTACGTATCTCGCGTCAGGAGGAGCAAGAATTCCGCAATGCGATGCCCAACCAGCCGATCACCTCGATGCCGCCGAGCTCTCGACGGCAACCAAGTGCCGAGAGGACCGAGAAAGATAGGAGCAGTTGATGCCAGGCAACCGCAGCCCAGGAAAGACGGGGATCAGGTCCTGGCCAGACTCAGCCAGTAGTGACCTGACCAGGCAGACTCAGGCCCTGCAAATGGTCACAACCCGTCTCTATCTTGTAGGCTGTTGCAACCCTCGCACAACGCGAAGCAACAGAAAGACTCAAGCCACCAGGTCAGACAGCTAAACCAGCCACATGACCCGCACCGACACGACGACATCCGTTCGGAGAACACCATGTCGCAGAGCGACCGACAAGCATCTATACGCCCCGCACCGACAGGTACAGTTGCCCTCTGGCTGATGGCCAGTCTGTTGGTGCTGTGCGGCTGCGGCGGTGAAGCACAGATTACCGTCGAGCCCAACTCCATCAGCTTTGGTGAAATTGAGCTTGGCACTACCGGCGATGCCCTCCTGGAGATCACCAACAACGGCAGCGGTCCGACCACTGTGGTCTTCGATCTAGATGCTGGGACGCCCTTCCGAGTCGATGTGGACTTCCCCATTGAGGTACCTGAGGCCTCAGCACGCTTTGTGTTCATCGAATTCAGCCCCACAGAAGAGGGCATCAGTAGCGCAGTACTGCGCTTGCTCTGGGGCGAGAACCGTACCGAGGTGGCGCTGCAAGCCACCGGAGTAGCGGCAGTCGGTGACAACGACCGTGACGGGTTCAGCGTTGATGCCGGCGACTGCGACGACAATGACCCGACCATCAATCCTGAAGCCAGCGAGCTGTGCGACGCCGTCGACAACAACTGCAATGAAGAAGTGGACGAAGGCTTCGACCTTGATGGCGACGGCGTCACCAACTGTGGCCCTGATGGCGATGTCAGCACCCTCGATGACAACGACTGCGATGATGACGACGCCAACAACTACCCTGGCAACACCGAGACCTGCGAGGAAGGCAGCGGCGCCGAACAACAAGACAATAACTGTGACCCGAGCGATGACTCCAGTGCTCGCTCCACCTGGCACCGCGATGGGGACGGTGACGGAGTGGGCGCGGTCATCGATCCTGTGATCGATGAGGTCCTGAGCTGTGCAAGCCCAGGCGCCGACTTCGTCCTGGCGCTAGAAGATCCCGACGACCCAGATGGCTGGCTGCTTGATTGCGACGATAGCGACCCTGGCAACTACCCTGGCAATACCGAGTCTTGCGACGGTGCTGACAATGACTGCAGCGGCGACGCGGACTTCACCACCACGGAGCAAGATGGCGGAGGCGAAGCCGACAGCGACGCTGACGGAGCGCTTGACTGCGAAGACTGCGAGGACGACAACGCCGAGAACCTGCCAGGGGCAGTCGAGGTCTGCGACGGTCAGGACAACAACTGCGATGGTGCGACCGACGAAAACGCCAACGATAGTGACGGAGACGGCTTCGGGTGCACCGACTGCGACGACACTGATGAGCTCATTTATCCGGGTGCTACTGAGGTCTGCGACGGTGCCGATACAGACTGCAACGGCTTCGATGACTTCGGCAATCCCGGAGTCGCTGGCGGTGAAACTGACGACGATGGCGACGGGCAGACAGAGTGTGAAGGCGACTGTGATGACGACCCGGCGACGGGCAGCAACAACTTCACCGGCAACGACGAGGCCTGCGACGGTCTCGATAACGACTGCAGTGGCAGCCCAGACTTCACCACCACCAATGACGATGGCGGCGGCGAAGCAGACAGTGACGCCGACACCTCCCTGGACTGTGCGGACTGTGACGATAGTGACCCAAGCAGCTTCCCCGGCAACCCGGAGAGTTGTGACGGAGTCGACAATGACTGCAACGGCAGCGCGGACTTCATCACCACCAATGACGACGGCGGCGGAGAGGCAGACAGTGACGCCGACACTTCGCTGGACTGCGAGGACTGCGAAGAC
>DJIF01000083.1:0-35506 GCA_002433485.1 Deltaproteobacteria bacterium UBA6601 | reverse complement strand
AGGACTGCGAAGACGGCAACGCCGACAACTTCCCCGGCAACGCCGAGCTCTGTGATGGTCTAGACAACGACTGCAACGCAGGCGCCGACTTCGTCTCAGCGATCGATGATGGCGGTGGAGAGAACGCCGACTCCGACTCGGACGGCAGCCTGAACTGTGCGGATTGTGCCGACAGCGACCACAATAACTTCCCTGGTAACGCTGAGGCCTGCGATGGACAGGACAACGACTGCAACGGCAGCGCCGATTTCACGACAGCTGCCAACGATGGTGGGGGCGAGGTCAACTCCGACGCAGATGGGTTCCTTGACTGCGCCGACTGCAACGACATTGAGGACACCGCATATCCAGGGGCGCCTGAACTCTGCGATGCCATCGACAACGACTGTGACACTGTCATCGACGGTGCCGATGCCACCGGCCTGGGTGCGGCCTGCGCGGGGGCCAGCTGCCTTGATGTGCTCAACAGTCGCATCAGCCCATCTGCCGACGGCCTGTATTGGGTCACCCTCAATGACCTCACGCCTTTTCAAGCACATTGCGACATGAGCAGTGATGGTGGCGGGTGGACACTGGTCGCCAGCAAGGAAAGCATCACTTTCGGCATCGGCAGCGACAGCCTGGACACTAGCTGCGCCAGTTCAACCAGCAGCAACTGCGACTCAGCTATCTTTGCCGACTCGGGCTGGAGCACAGTGATGTGGCGCTTCGCCAGCAACAATGATGTCCTGGTCTTCGCTGATAAGACCGCCAACTCAGGCAATGGTTTCAGCGATTGGCTGGAGGGCAACGGGAGCTCGGGCACCACAACCACCAACATCACCTTCTATAAGTCGGTAAGCAGTATCTCCAGCCCAAGCGACTCGGTCCAATCTGCAATGAACTACACGGAGGGAGTCTCGGAGCTCGGTGGAGGTAGCGATCTGTGGCTCAACCTCTGGAGTTCACAAGACGCCAGCAACAACTACATTCAGGTAGAGGACGACAACTTGAGAGGCCGCAAGTGCATTGCGGGCCATTGCCGTTCCTCAACTGTCTGGATGATGATTCGCTAAAGGGCCCAGCAGCCGGTGGCCCGGGCTCCATTTCGTAACCTCGGCGCTCTGTCGATACTCCTGACCCTGGTGACGGTCGTCACCAAATTGCTTGGCTTCATCCGCGAAATCCTGGTTTCGGCCTGGTTCGGCGCCTCCTACCAGACGGATGCCTTCTACCTGGTGTTCTCCATCCTGCTGGTAGCAATGGGCTCAGCCGCGGCCCAACTCCCGCGCATCTTCGTTCCCGAATACCAGCGACGCCAACTCGCAGAAGTCCAGGGAGAGGAAGAGCAAAGCAGTAGTGCCTACCTGGGCGCCAGCATTCTCATCTACCTGCCTGCTGCCTTGCTCCTCACCATTGGGTTCGGCTTATTCACCGACCCACTGATCTCATGGGTCGCACCGAAGCTACCGACCGAAACCCACCTGCTTTCGGTCCAACTGATGCACGCCATGCTGCCGATCATTCCGTGCACGGCGATCATCGCAGTCCTCAGCTCCCTGGCCCATGCACGAGGCCACCTGATCCTGGTTCAGATCGCAACCCCACTGCTCAACATCGGCGGGGTCATCGGGCTGCTGCTGCTGGGCCGCTCCAAAGGGGTCGAAAGCCTGGCTCTGGGCCTATCGGTGGGCTCCATCCTGCAATGCCTCACCGTAGCCATCTACCCGTTCCGCGAGCGGCTGCTACCGAAGTTACGACCAGAGGCGGTTGAGACCGTCCTCAAGGGCAGTGGCGTGTTGCTGCTGCTGTGGCTGCTCAACTACTCCGGCGGCTTCCTGATGGTGCTCTCTGAGCGCTACTTCGCCACTGGCCTACCCCCCGGTCACCTCAGCTGCATGGGCTACGCGATTCGGCTCGCAAGCCTCCCCAATCAGGTGCTGTTCGGCGGCCTGCTGGTAGTCCTGCTACCGGCATTATCCAGCAAGGCGGTCCACCAGGATCGAGAAGAGCTTGAACGTCTGACCCTGCGCGCCCTCAAGATGCTGCTTCTGCTCGTGTTGCCTGTCCTGGCCGGAATGGCACTGCTCGCCAATCCATTGGTGCAGGTGACCTTCGGCCGCGGCGCCTTCGGTAGCGATGCAGCTCAACTTACCGGCCTACTGCTCATCGCCTACGTGCCCAGTCTGATCACCGAAGTGATTCGCCTGGTGATCGCCACCGTGTTCTTTGCCAACTCACGACCCGGCCCCGCCATCGCCTATGGCCTGATCCGAGTAACAACGGTGAACCTCGCCTACGCTCTGACCTGGGAGGAACACGGCGCCCTTGGCATGGCTGTCTGTCTATCGGCCATCGACATGCTTGGTGCTGGACTGTTCCTGACCATGGCCCACCAAATGCTGGGGCTGCGCTTCAGTAGCCTGCTGCCCTTCTTCACACGCCTCCTGCCTGCTTCACTGATGGCATTGCTCGGGGCCCAACTTGGCTTCTCCAGCGCTCAATGGCTGCTGGAAGGTGACAGCAACCTGATCCTAAGCCTGCAACTGCTGCTCGCCACCCTTAGCGGTGGCGGGGCTTTTTACTGGGCAGCCCGACTCAGCGGCCTTAAGGAATTAGATGAACTCATAGAGACCATTAAATCCATGTTGCGGCGGCGACTCAGGCACAAACAGACAAGCGCTGGAAAAGACCAGAACTCCTGAGTCTGGGCAAGATCTGAGGCTCGATAATTGCGAAAGCGCCCTCCAGAGAGTAGATCCACACCCATGACCGCTTCCATCGAGTCCCGCATCACCAACGCTCCCGGCGCCTGGCGGACCTCGCACCGCCCTGCTGGCTTCATTGCCCCGGACGAAGAGGGCTATCGACGCTGCAGCAACTGCGTGATGGACACGACAGACCCTCGCATCTCATTCGATAAAGAAGGTGTCTGCGACCACTGCCACGGCTTCCACCAAGACGTCCAGCCCCACTGGCATACCGACGAGCGGGGCCGCGCCGAACTCGAAGCTATCGTCAAGAACATCAAGAAAGACGGCGAGGGTCGGGACTTCGACTGTCTGATCGGCATCAGTGGGGGCCTGGACAGTTCCTACATGTGCCATGTGGCGGTCCGCGAGTTCGGACTGCGGCCACTGGTCTTCCATGTGGATGGTGGCTGGAACTCTCAGATCGCAGTAGGAAACATCGAGTCCCTCATCGACGGGCTCGGCCTCGACCTCTACACCGAGGTCATCGACTGGGAGGAGATGAAGGACTTCCAGCTCGCCTACTTTAAGGCTGGAGTCTCTAACATCGACATCCCGCAAGACCACGCCTTCATCGCGACGCTCTACCACTTCGCCAATAAGCACCGCATCAAGTACATCCTTAACGGTGGCAACTACTCAACAGAGTGCGTCCGCAACCCGCTGGATTTCTTCTATTACGCCACCGACATGCGCCAGATCCATGACATCCAGAGGCGCTTTGGCAGGCAGCCGCTGCAGAACTATCCGTTAAGCGGAATCCTGTTTCACAAGGTCTACCTTCGTTATCTGCGTGGCGTTCGAGTCGTCAAGCCGTTGAATTACGTGCCTTTTGTCAAACAGCAGGCCATCGCTGTATTGCAGCAGGAATACAACTGGCAGTCCTATCCCCGCAAGCACTTCGAGTCGCGCTTCACCCGCTTCTACGAAGGTTACTGGCTACCCACGAAGTTCGGCTTTGACTCGCGCAAGGTCCAGTTCTCGAGCCTCATCCTGACGGGTCAGATGAGCCGTGAGGAAGCTCTTGAAGCTCTCTCCCGCCCTGGTTGGGATAGCGAGACCATCGTTCAGGACTTCGAATACATCGCCACCAAGCTCGGCATCCCCGTGGCTGAACTGCTTGAATATCGAGACGCCCCCAACAAATCCTACCGAGACTACAACTCAAGCAAGTTGCTGTTCACCGTGGGCGGTCAGGTCATGAAGTTGCTGGGTTTGGAGCGCGCTGTGAAGCGCTAGAAGCAATGCTCGGAATCGTGAACTACGGCCTGGGAAACGTGCAGGCCTTTGCCAACGTCTACAAGCACGCCAACCTTCCTCACCTGATCTGCTCGACAGCCGACGAGCTGCGCTCGGTCCAGCGGATCATCCTGCCCGGGGTCGGCGCCTTTGATCAGGCCATGGCAATGCTCAATGAGTCCGGCATGCGCGACGCACTGGATGAGCAGGTCCTGGTCCACAAGACCCCGGTTCTCGGGGTCTGCGTCGGCATGCAGATGATGGGGCACTCCAGCGATGAGGGAGGCGCACCAGGGCTGGGCTGGATCGATGGGACGGTGCGCCGCATTGACACCTCTCAACTTGCGCACAAGCCCTCACTACCTCACATGGGCTGGAATGACGTCACCCCCCGCCAGGAAGAAGGTCTGTTCGAGGGTTTGGGGCAGGACGCGCTGTTCTACTTCCTGCACTCCTACTGCTTCATCTGCGCTGACCAGAGCCATACCCTTGCAGAGAGTGAATACGGCGGGGCGATCGCTGCCGCCATTGCCAGGGACAACATCTACGGGGTTCAGTTCCACCCAGAGAAGAGCCACAGCTACGGCATTCGACTGCTTAGCAACTTCGCTCGACTTCCTCTCAACCAGGCCACCTGATGCTGCGCCCTCGGCTCATTCCATGCCTGCTGGTCCGCAATAAAGGCCTGGTCAAGACCGTTCGCTTCGGCGAATCCAAATACGTTGGCGATCCCATAAACGCTGTAAAGATCTTCAATGAGAAAGCCGTCGATGAGCTGGTTGTCATTGATATCGACGCTACAGCCAAAGGTACTGAGCCCAATTACGAGCTCATCGCTAATCTCGCCTCAGAGTGCCGCATGCCGCTTTGCTATGGAGGCGGCATCAAGAGTGTCCAGCAGGCTCGGCAGATCGTCTCCCTGGGAGTCGAAAAGGTGGCACTCAGCTCGGCCGCCATCGAAAGGCCACAGCTGGTCGCCGAAATCGCCGAGCAAGTAGGCAACCAGAGCGTTGTCACAGTACTCGACATCAAGAAAAAACGGCTATGGAGCCGGTACGAGGTCTTCACCCACAACGGGAAGCGCGCCACAGGCCAGGACCCTGTCTCCCTCGCTCGCACCCTGGAGGCTCAGGGCGCTGGGGAAATCGTCATCAACGCCATCGATAGGGACGGAGTCATGGAAGGCTACGATCTGGAGCTGGCTCGCAAGATCCGTGAAGCGACAAGCGTGCCGCTGACGGTGCTCGGTGGAGCGGGCTCACTCGCCGATGTCCGGGCCCTGATCGATGCCTTTGGCGTCATCGGCGCCAGCGCCGGCAGCCTGTTTGTATTCAAGGGCATATATCGCGCCGTACTGATCAACTACCCGAGCGCCGAGGAACGGCGCGATCTGCTGCGCTGATGGAGGTCAACAGCGTGGCGAACGACCCTGGACCCACTCTGCTCAGACCGCCGTCACCAGGCTTTGCTGAGCCTCCAACCACCGCCGCGTCCTTGAGTCAAAAACAGCTCGCACCAGCACCCTGCAATCCGCTTGATAGGAGTATGTACCTAGCGGATAGGTTAGCCTCGGGCATCGCTTCGGACCTATAAGTAACCAAGTAAATGATTACGCTCTCTACCGCCGCGCTATTGGCTTTTCTGCTCTCTCTGTCGCTGACTCCGATAGTTCGCTCTCTGGCCCTACGCACAGGTGTCGTGGACGCAGCTGGCTTCGTCCACCGCAAGATCCATGCAACCGATGTGCCTCGCCTGGGCGGAGTCGCCCTGGTCATTTCCTTTTGCGTGCCCATCACAGGTCTGCTCTTTGTGGACTCCAGTGTTGGGCGACTGCTCGCCGAGCAACGGGAGTTTCTTATCTGCCTCCTCGGCGGCAGCCTGATCATTGCGCTCCTGGGCCTCTACGATGACCTTCGAGGTGCGGACGCAAAGCTGAAGCTGCTGGTTCAGGTGGCCACAGCGACAGCGGTTTACCTGGGCGGCTTTCGGATTGAATTTATCAACTTCCCGCTACTGGGAGACAGCCTCGGAGTCCTCTCCTTTCCCATCACCCTGTTGTGGATTGTAGGAATCACCAATGCCCTGAATCTCATCGACGGGCTCGATGGGCTGGCGGCAGGCATGGCCTTCTTTGGCGTGGTGCCCATGATCATTCTGGCGCTGGCCGACAGCAATCTGCTGTTAGGGCTGATCACCTTGACTCTGGTGGGCTCACTGCTTGGCTTCCTGGTCTACAACTTTCATCCAGCCAAGATCTTCATGGGCGATACCGGCAGCATGTTTCTAGGCTTTGTGCTGGCGCTGGTGACCGTACAGACCTCGCACAAATCCTCTGTGGCAGCTTCACTTCTCGCTCCAGTCCTGGCGCTGGGGGTTCCTATTCTGGACACAAGCATTGCTGTAGCGCGCCGAGCGTGGAGGGGTCGGCCGCTCTTTTCCGCTGATCGCAACCACCTCCACCACCGCCTGCTAACCGCAGGACTAGGGCACCGCAATGCGGTGCTGGCTCTCTATGCAGTGGCAGCTGGCTTTGCCACCGCATCCGTCGCCATCACCTTCCACCGGAACGTCAGCTATGCCCTGGTGTTGGTCTGTGCTGCCATACTCTGCGGCGTCCTCATGCGAACAGTAGGCTATCTGACGCTCACTGACGGGGTTGGCGGAACCCTGCGCGTCGGCGCTGAGCGGAGACGACAGAATCGCCAACTGAGCCTGGCGGTAGACGATGCGATCACTGCACTTGACCAGATCACTCAAGTGCAAGAACTCGCCAATTTGACCGGACAACTGCTACTGAACGAAGGTTTCAGCTATGGATGCCTGGCGCTCTCCGGCGCCTCTACCGGCTCCTTAAGCTATGTCTGGGGAGATGGTGGCAGCGCATCCAAGCGGCGCTTCGTCTTCGAGCTCCGCGGTCAGGACCTGGAGCGCAAAGGGGAGCTTGTGGTCGCGAGCACCGATGAATCGGAGTGGGCAGATGACGCGGTAAACATTCTTCAGGCCTACGTGACCGCGATGGTTACCTGGCTGGCTCAGCACTCGGTCGAAGTAGGTTCCATGACCGACGAGTCGGTGCTACTCGGCAATACCTCGAAGTAGCGCAAGGTAGCTGTCTGCCAAGGCTTCTCGCTCAAAAGAGTCGAGGACAAAGGAGCGTCCTGCCTCCCCCATGTTCTTTAGCTGCTCGCCGGCGCTGGAGTCGTCGGGGGAGCTGAAGCGTTGGATGGTCTTAACCAACTCCCTGGCATTACCCGGCTCGACAAAGACTCCCGCTTGGGACTCATCCAGCAATCGGCGTGCCTCGCCATCCACGGCCAGAAAAATCGGCGTTGAGCAGCCCATAGCTTCGAACAGCTTAGAGGGCAGCACGGTCTCGAATAGAGGGCTCGGCCGCAAGGTGATAAGCGCCACGTTCGCCGCTGCCAGCAAGGCTGGGATCCGCTGCCGAGCGACTCGGCCAAGAAAGTGGACATTGCCAAGATCCTCTTCCCTGGCGCGCTGCTCCAGAGTTGCTCGCTCCGCTCCTGAGCCGACAATCAAGAAACGCACAGGGGCATCTCTCAGTTGGGAGGCTGCATCGAGGATCGTGCCAAGACCGTGAGCCAGGCCGACAGTCCCTGCAAAAATCAGGGTAAACAGAGCGGGGTCCCAGTGTTCAGGGTCAGGCGCGCTCGGTTTGAAAAGTCCAGCGTCGACGCCATTAGGCACAAATGAGATCCGCTCGTCAGGAATGCCGCAGGCCGATAGGTGCGGGCGAAAACCTTCACTGACAATCACAATGTGCTGGGCGCTCCGGTAGACAAAACGCTCCAGGTGGCGGAGTCCCCGCACCATGGGACTGTCCTCACTGGCAGCACCCACCGCAACCACCGAGTCCGGCCACAGGTCCCGAAGATCGAGCACAAATGGTCGGTCGAACAAGCGCGCCAGCCAAACTCCCAGCGCTGCGACCAACAGTTGGGGACTCGTCGCAACTACGACATCGGGGCGCTGAACAAGCGTGGCACCAATGCTCGCTCCGCTGAGAGCAAAGGATAGATAGGCCAAAGAGCGCTTCACCCTTCCCTCATTGGCCGCCACAAAGATCGGCACCCGAACCACCCGCACACCATTGCAGTGCTCCACCTGCGGGGTCCGGTTGCGGTATCCAGGATAGACAGCACCTTCAGGATGATTTGGGAAACCCGTTAGAACGGTGACATCGGCGCCGCTGCGAGCCCAGACCTGAGCCATCTTCGACATCCGATTGGCGGGTGCATTGGTCTCAGGAGGATAGTACTGGGAGACCACCAGAATACGCATATCGGCTCTCACTTCAGCAGACACCACTTCACCGCAAGCTAGGCCCAGTTTCATCAGCAAGACAACGAAATCGAACGCTGACCCTAAGTGAGGCTGTCGGCCAGTCGAGCACCAGACAAGGGCGCCGGACAGATTTCCCAAAACCCTCGTGATAACTGCTCTCTATGACACGGAAGCCCCCGCGATCAGCGGACACCTCTACCAGCGTCCCATCCGGGTGCAGACAGTGCAGCACTTCCTGCTCCTGGCTCACCGTCCATGCTGGGTGAAGATGAAAGTAGGCGGCGACACGCAGTCCTGGAGTCGAACCTCGCGGCCACGCGCGCTGGTTGGCGTGCACCAGGACATCGTCAACGGTAAGGCCCTGCTCTTTAGTAAGGGTAAAAGCTCTCGTATGCCGAATCGGCGCGTAACCGTCGTGGCAGGCCTTCAGCCTCGCTTCGGGGCGGCTTGAGTAGTCCAGGACCCTGGACTGCGCGCGATTACCGACCCGAAATGAGCTCCACACATCGGACGAGTCTGCATCATTGATGACCAGACAGTTGTGCGCCGCACTACCTCTCTGGCGCAGCCGCTCTGACGACCTGGCATAGGTTGAGACCCCCGAATTACATAGAAATCGCTTGTCGCCGACCGAGGCTTCAAAGCTCAGGGTCTCTGCATGAGAGTGCCCTGGCTGATAGCTGGGCCCGGGTGAGCCAACGTCCCCAAGGACGGTAAAGGGGCCAGCATGCAAGATCGCAAAGCCGCTCTCAGCGAGAAGTCTGGAACGACGTATGGGGGGCAGCTCAACACCGCCTCTAAGACCCAGACGGTCGGCATAGCTCACCAATTCATTGTGTTCGGGCGAGACACCCAACGTGGAGTCGTTGAAAAATGGGAACCCACCATCGGGATGCCGCAAGCTGCTGCTCCAACTGAGCATGCTGAGCATTAGCGAGCGCCACCGCGACGGAACTTCAACTCCAAAACAACGAGCCATGTTGAAGCAATCCAGTAACTGCTCAAGCACCAAGCCCTGATACATGGGGCTGCGCTCAAAGTGGCCGCCGTCATTAAGGATCTGCTCCTCCACCTGGTGATCAATAATTTGCTGACCCTGCTGCCTCCAGCGCTCTCCTTCGTCCCCTGCAAAGAAGCAGCCCAGATGGAACAGCGCCACTCCATTCGCGAGCAGGTGATTGCCAAGCAGGTGGTACTCAGGGCGCGCACTCAGCACCCGCGCTTGTAGGCAGAGGCTCTGAAGCGCCCGTTCTGGCAGGGGCTCGCGGCGCAGGTGCCACTTTATCCAATTGACAGCTCTTAACGACAGCGGGAATGCGGCCCAGCCCACACTGCTAAGTGGCGGGTTGTGCTCGACCCAGTGCAACACAAGTTCCTCAAACAAAGGCGCTGAGGAGCGAGCACTGCAGAGATCGAAGTAGTGCAGATTGTAGCACTGTAGATCGGACAAGCCGGTCCCGGACCAATCCTTCACCGGCACGGACTGATCAAAGATTGTTATGGACAGTGGGGCACTGAGGACCGCCCGCTTGCGGACAGGCTCCAGCAAAAGCTGATCAGGAGGGCGCAGCTCAGGTCTGGGGGCCGTGGATGGGCGAGACCTTGGCAACAGCCGATGACGAAACTGATAAGTCCACTGCCCTGCCCGCAAGTGGCGCAGAGTCTGAATGTAGCGAGCTAAAGAGCTGGTAATCGCCACAGCCCGCTCCTCTCCACCGGCCCACTCGGATCACCAACCCAGCGACTACTGCCTCGCTGGCGACCAGCTCCCGATCCAGACCGGTCAGTAACCCAACCACAGCAGCCAGAGTCAAGGTCATACAAGGCTGAATCCTGGCACCTAGAGAAGATCGGCACGGCCGGCAGCTTCGGCTCAGCCGAGCTGAGCGCTACCTCCACCGGTTCTGGCCAATTCAGCGGCCATGATGGACAGCCGACTCACCTCGACAATCTGATCAAAAGGAATCGGCGCCTCAGCCCCCGAACGTAGCGCATCAACAAAGGCGGATATTGCGGCCAGATGCCCCTTGTCCTGACGCCTCAGACTCATCTTTCTGAAGCCAGGCCAGGACCATGCCTGAAGGCTCTTGAAATTATCCAACTGCAAGACTCGGCCGCCACCAAAAACCTCAAGACGCTCCTTGGGAAAGGCCTTGGAGCCGTTGCCGAGATAATGCACAGTGCCCATGCAGCCATTGGCAAACTGCAAGGTGATGGAAGCCTTGTCCTCGGTAATCCGCAAGCCTCCTGCCCTCCCAAGGGTAGCCACCTGACAGCTGCTCACCTTGCTGTCGGCGAGGAAGCGAAGCAGATCGATGAAGTGACAGCCCTCACCAACAATGCGACCACCCCCTGCTTGAGGATCATGGATCCAGGAGCCATCAGGAACCAGCCCTGCATTGACGGTCATGACCATCGAAAACGGCTCCTCAAGCGCAGCAACCAGCTCCTTGATGTACTGAACCTGGGGAGCAAAGCGGCGATTAAAGCCCACCATCAGCAGCGGAGCCTCGGCATCGCTCCAGGCGGCGATAACCTCATCCAGTTCCTGTTCTGTCAGCGCCAGGGGCTTCTCGACGAAGACCGCCTGCCCAGCAGCCAGCGCCCTGCAAGCCAGTCCGGCATGCGAGTCATGGCGGGTGGTAATGACCACCGCATCATTAGCGACGTCACCGAACACCTGCTCTACATCCGTACTGGAGCGCTCGAAGCCGAACTTATCCGCCAGCTTGGCGGCGCTCACCCCGCCACTGCTGACAATGGTCCGCGGAGTTGCCTCAGTACGGGCCAGGTTGGGGAGCATGACTCTGGAAGTAAAATTACCGGCACCTACTACCGAGATCTGACAGCCCGATGCTTGCTTGCGAACCACCTGGCGCTCTTTAAGCCGGGCCAGTGGCCCCGGCTCACCAGAGACGGCTTGAGGATAGCTAAGGAGTGCACCCAGAATCTGCTCACCATCAGCAAGCGCGCGATACAGGCCAACCGCCTCGCCAATCGGTTGGCGATGGGTAATCAGCGCGCCAGTCTGGAGGCCCCCGCCGGCCAGCAACTGCAACACCGCCTGAAAGTTGCGCTGCTCAGTCCAACGTACAAAGCCAAACGGATAGTCGTTGCCCTGCTCCTCATAAGCCGCATCGTAACGACCGGGACCGTAGGAACAAGAAACCTGAAAGCTCAGCTCCTTCTCATAAAAATCAGCCCGATTGAGCTCCAGCCCAGTGACCCCAACCAAAATGATTCGCCCTCGCCGGCGAGACATCTGCGCGGCCTGATGAACAGGCTCACTGCTGGATGTCGCAGCAGTGAGCAGCACTGCGTCAACACCATGACCACCGCTGAGGGCCATCGCCGCGGCCACTGGCTCTCCACCCTGGGTCGGACAGACGGCCTCAACACCAAAGCTCCTGGCCAACTCACAGCGGGAAGGATCGAGATCCACCCCCAGCACCCGACAGCCGGCCGCCTTGAGCATCTGAATACTGAGCAGACCGATCAAACCCAGGCCAACCACCACCACCGCCTCGCCTAGATTGGGTGAGGCAAGCCGGATGCCCTGCAGGGCAATCGAGCCCAGCACCGTAAAGGCAGCCTCCTCATCGGCTACCTCGTCAGGGATTCGCGCGCACAACCGGTGCGGGACCACGACCATTTCGGCATGGGGGCCGTTAGAGGCAACCCGTTCGCCGACAGCAAAGTCACTGACACCTGCCCCTACTGCTTCGACCACACCAGCGTTGCAATAACCCAGCGGGATCTCGCTATCCAGCTTGGCCTGCACCGCCTCCAGAGTCGGAAAGAGGCCATCACTGCGTACTTTGTCCAGTACCTCGCGCACACGCTGCGGCTGCTGACGAACCTTGCCCAACAGGCTGGCCCGCCCGAAGTCGACCAGCATCCGCTCAGTTCCAACCGATAACAGCGATGCTTGCGTACGAATCAAGAGATGCCCGGGACGAACAGCTGGGCAAGGGACATCCACAAGCGAGGTCTCGCCGTTCTTCAAGCTCTGCAGAATCTGGTACACGCCGGCTAAAACTCCACACCCTCAGCAGCGCCATCACCGGCCAAGGGTCGACGGAACGTAGCACTGAAGAAGGCGGCAGGCCACAGGTAGGCCTATCCTGTAAGATCCTGAGACCAAGCCCTGATCCGGCCCAGCTACACAAAGAACCTAATGACGACCTCCCTAATCGCAACTGTGCTCGCCCTTCTGGTTGCGATCTGGATGACTCCAAAAATGCGTCAATGGGCCTCCATGACTCGGCTGGTCGATGACCCCAGGCGAGGCCGGTCAATCCACGCCCAACCCATTCCCCGAGTGGGTGGAATCGCCATTGCGGTCGCGACTCTGTTCCCCATCGTCGGACTCGCAATCTGGGAAAACACCATCAGCGAGCTCATCTACAGCGACGCCAGGGTTATCGTTACCCTTCTGGTCAGCGCGCTGGCGGTGCTGGCTCTGGGCTTTGTTGACGACCTCGTCTCGCCACCGGCGCAAACCCGCTTGCTGGTGCTGGTCGGGATTGCCCTTTTTTCCTGGCTTGGCGGCCACCGTATAGAAGCGCTGGTCGTCCCCGGCGCCGGACTCATCGAGCTGCAGGTATGGAGCGCACCGGCCACCGTGCTGTGGATCGTTGGGATCATTGTGGCTTTCAACTTCATTGACGGACTAGATGGACTGGCGACTGGGATTGCGCTCATCGTCAGCTCGACCCTGTTCTGTGTAGCCCTGTTGGAAGGAAATCAACTGTGGATGACCTGGACCGGCGCCATGGCCGGCAGCCTGCTCGGCTTCCTGGCATTTAATTTCAATCCTGCATCCGTGTTCCTGGGTAACTCCGGGTCCAATTTTGTTGGCTACCTCTTAGCTGTGGTTGCCCTGGAGACCAACCGCACCGAGAGCACCGCCATCGCTCTGACCATCCCGATGCTGGTACTTGGACTGCCGCTCCTAGACGCCGCCCTCACCATGCTGCGCCGAGCCTTGCTAAGGGAAGGTATGTTCCTCGGCGAGTTGGGCCACCTACACCATCGGCTGCTGGATCTTGGCCTCAGCCAGAAACGAGTAACTCTGGCCCTCTGGGCAGTTACTGCGCTGTTCTGCCTGGGCGCACTCAGCACGCTGAGCCCGAGCGGTCCGCTACAGCTTGGGCTTGGTATCGCGGTCTCAGCCACAGTGTTTTCCCTGCTCCACTCGACCGGCTACCTGCGCCCCAGTGACCTTCGATTCATGTGGCAGCGAGGCCTTGCCAACCTGCGACGAGACCGGGAATTGGCCAGGCTGGCCGAATCCATCTCCACCCAAAGTCAGCTCACCGAAATCACCGACACAGTGCCGAAAATCCTCGAACAGCTCACTGCTCAGGGGGCGATCTCCGGCGCCACCTACCGCAATTCAGTTAGTGGCAGCCACCGGATCGGTGACACCGATGAGCAGGCAAAAGGCATTCGCAGTTTGATCCGCCTGTCTCCGCCGGCGTCCGGGGCAGTCGAGCTGCTCTGGCGCAACCGTAGCTCCGGCCCCAGTCAGCGAGAGCTTGAAACCCTCCGCAAACTGCTCAATCGGCGACAAAAGCGCTGAAGAACGCGGCACGGGCCCTCCGCTGAGCGGAGGGCCCGGCACGCTAGCCCCTTAACAAGGAGGATTTTCCACTCAGGGCATCACCACCAGGTCCTGGAGGAGGCGCTCGCCATACTCAAACAGGACCTCTGTATCGCCATCAGCGCTCAACTCTGCGACCTGGGAGCCAATCCCGGCATCCATCAGGACGTAGACGGAATTTTCACTGCGACCTTCCAGCGCCCTTACTCCATAGCTGCCGAACAGGTCCTCTGCAGTGCCCAACTCGGTACGGCTGCCTGCAACGCTGCGCTGCAGGATGCCGCTGCGACCGCTGGTCCACAGAGCGCCAGAATCATCCTGGCCGATGATCTCGTCGCGATTCGGATTCTCTCCAACGCTGAAGGTAGCGACCCCCTCAGAGGAATCACTGAAAGGACTCGCCTCGTCGATGATCCACTCCGCCATCACCGGACCTTCAGAGGTGGCTCCCATCACATCAACAGCGACCGCTCCATCGAAGACCAGCGGTGCGCCCACAACATCGGTCCAGCAAGCAAGATTGTTGTGGTCCCGAGCGACTTCTACGCCATTGAGATCCAGCTTCACCAGGTCGTACTCGGCAGCCACAATGACTCCACCATCGGGGGCCTCATCAATGCGATACATGGGATTTACCTGGGGCCGCGCGAACTCAGAGACCAGCCCATCGTCTTCGACTCGGACTATAAGGGGCATCCAGTCGTCAGTGCGAGAGGTCACCAGGAAGAACCCATCACTGTGGCGCATCAGGGAATGCTCCACACCCTCTGCATCAGCCAGGGAATAGCTGGTTGAGATAACTTCTTCGACCGTGCCGTCTTCTTCAAAGAGGATGATCTCCAAATCTCCTGCAGCGCTGCGGGCCAAAGCAGCTAGCGAAGGTTCCTCCTCCTCAAGCTGAGCACCACTGATGTCAATGCTGCCGGGATAAGCCTCAAGATCCAAAGACAGGTCACAGCCACTGGTAAATGCGGCGGCTGCGCCGACGAGAACAAGACTTGGAATGCGATGGGAAAGACTAGGCATTGCTAACTCCTTCGGTAGCCCGGCTGTCTCAAGGAGACCCGTGGCTTTGCGTCCCAACGTCACCGCTGGTTTGCCGTTATCGGGAGGAACTCACTTCCGCCCAGTCATCTCAATGTGTGCACGAATCAGAGACTGTCAAGAAAAGAACCGCCGATTGTGCTCAACAACACCTCCTAAGGCGCTTACTGAAGGGTCACGGTAAAGCTGACCGAATTGTCTGGGGGGCAGTTATTCCCGGTGGCCTCGCAGCCCGGCGTACTGGGGGAAATGGTGAAGGTGATGTCAGTGCCGACGGGGACCTGGCCGATGGTCTGCGCGCTAAAGCTCAGGGGGTCGCTGGCTCCTGGGCCGAGCACTACAGCGCCCCAATCAGCCGCAACCACAAGCAAAACCAGCGGATTGTCCACGGTCAGCACCGCGCCAACGCTCAACAGAGTACTGGTACTGTCGTTGTAGAGATTGGCGCTGATAGAAAGCGTCTCCGCCACTCCCCAGTCGCCGTCGCCATTACCATCGGCCCAGTCGACATCAGCAATGCGGAGCGGCGGCAGATTAGCCGTGCTGTCATCATCGTCGCCCGCTGCGCTGTCGTCGTCATCGCCCACCGCGCTGTCGTCGTCATCGCCCACCGCGCTGTCATCGTCATCACCCACCGCGCTGTCGTCATCGTCGCCCACCGCGCTGTCATCGTCGTCGCCCACCGCGCTGTCGTCATCGTCACTACCAGTATCGTCGTCGTCCGCAGCAGTAGTGTCGTCATCGTCTGGAATAGAAGGTTCCCCTTCCTCAGGAGGACAGCCCCACAGAACTAGAGAAAACACCATCAGCAAGCATGAACACAGCAGATAAGAACGCATCAATAGCTCCCAACATCAGGCTCAACCGAATCACCAAGACGGCAAGCGGTACCAGCAAAGCTTACACGAGGCCAACGAACAGCGGCCCGCATGGTCGCAACACTGCTCAGGCCCAAGTCCAGGATCGACTTCAACTTCGTGATCTTCAAAGGCAGCTTACTGCCCGAGTACCAGGCCTTTTAAAAGCGCACTAATAAACCCAGACCCCCGCCATCGGAGCGCAGCAAAGGGAAGGGTGCAACCAGCGCTACAGGACGGCGGCGACCTTGGGGTTCTGAAGCGCTCATGTCCCGCTCACTCCGCAGCAGTTCGGCCTGTACCAGGGTAACCGCGCCAGCAATGGACATCGCAACCCCAACAGAAAGGTGCGAAGCAACCAGAGGCACCGCAAACAGAATCCCTATGCCGCCACCCTGACCTCCCGACTCAGAGGCCTCTGCTATGGCGCTGAAAAGCAGATGCAGGCCAGCGTAGGAGGTGGCATAGATGCCTCCTTCGAGCAAACCGAGGCCTGCTCCCCTGCTTGGGTCTGAATGCACTCTCGATAAGCCTGCGATACCAAGCGGGGCCGCGGCGATGGAGACCAGCGAGAACAACGACTCCAGAAACAAGGAGTCGCCAGCAGCCCAGGGCGAAGCTGGCGACAAGGTGATGGCCCGAGCGATAATGGCAAAGCTGACCTGAAAGATCTGGATGCCGATGGCCGCGCCTAGCATGCGACGCCCGACCCGCTGCCGCCGAAACGATGCCGGGTCATTGAGAGCATCTTGCCCACCGGAGCTAAAACTCAAGGCAACCTCAGCCTCAAGCGCTGGAAGCTGTTCTAGAGCCGGAGCCGGAGCCGGAGCAGCGACCGCCGCCTTCGGCAGGACAAGGCCCCACCCGATCAAGATCACCACCATCGCTAACAGACACTGCTTCCCAATATCCATAACACTCTCCCTGAGGCTCTCTGCCAGCAGCACCAGCATACGCGGCTGCGCGGCTGCCAGCAGCAGGCGAGATTCCACCTGACGCTCAAGCAAGGAATCCTCGCCACCAACACCTCGGCCCTGGCCCGCTACTGCTACTCTGTTGGCCGTGCTCAATCGACAGAAAGAGGGCGAACTCTGGTCCCATCGGCTGAATTCTCCGGCACTGGGCATCGCCCTGGCGACCTTTGCGATCCTTGCCCTTGAGTTAGCCCTGATCCGCTGGATATCAGGGCAGGTTCGAATCTTCGCCTACTTCAACAACCTGACCCTGATCGGCGCCTTCCTCGGCATGGGCCTGGGTATCGCGGCGGGCCGTCGCAGACCGGGTCTGGTGCACCTGACCCTGCCCTCTCTGACAGCCTTCGTGGCAGTGCTGAGCGCTGCCGAGCCGCTGGGTCTGATGCACCTGGAGTTTCCCGATCCCAGCATCCACATGTGGGGCGCGGAAGGCGCCAACCACTCCCTGGTCGTGCTGCTCCGCAACCTCGGTATCTTTGGTCTGTTATTTGCGGGCCTGGTGTGGATTTTTGTCTGCGCTGGAGCTTTCGTCGGGGAACTGTTTCCGCGCATCCCAGTGCTGCGCGCCTATAGCTACGACCTGCTCGGCTCCTTACTGGGGATTATCGCGTTCACTTCTCTGACCTGGCTGGGATTGCCACCGCCACTGTGGTTTCTAGTGGGCGCGGCGCCACTGCTGTATCTATCGCGACGTTGGACGGATGTGGCCAGCCTCATCCTCTGTGTCGGCCTCGCCGCCCTCTCTGCTCAGGGCGCGGTGTTCTCCCCCTACAACCGCATCGATCTGCTCCCAGAGCAGGGCAGCATTCGACTATCGGTAAATCGCGACTTTCACCAGTACATGCACGACCTCTCGGAGCAGAATCTCGCTCACCCCGCCCACGACGACGGGCTACGCAATCGCCTGCACAACTATCGCGCCGCCTACGACCTGCCATTCATTATCAATGACAAGCGTCAGCGAGCCCTGGTTGTAGGTGCAGGCACCGGCAACGACGTACAGGCCGCCTTGCGGGCCACATACTCCAAAGTGGTTTCAGTGGACATCGATCCGGACATCATCCGCCTGGGCCAACGGCTGCATCCTGAGCAACCCTACGACGATGACCGAACCGTGCCGATCATCAATGACGCGCGGGCATTCTTTGAGCAATACCAGGGAGCACCCTTTGATGCCGTGGTATTCGGGTTGCTGGACTCCCACGCTATGTTCACATCGCTGTCGTCGCTGCGGCTCGATAACTATGTGTACACCGAGCAGGGCATCCGAGCCGCCTTCAAGCAGGTGGCCCCAGGCGGCCACTTAAGTCTCAGCTTCAGTGTCTTCGCTGGCGAGTGGATGGCCGATCGGATCCGCTGGACCGTCGCCCGCGCTACAGGCCGAGACCCTGCGGTGATCTGTCACGAGATGCACTATGGTTGCACCTTCATCGTCCCCGCAGCTGGCACCAATCTCCACCTGGAGCGAGTGCCAGCCCGCTTCCAACGACTCCAACTCAGCGCACCGCTAGCCTCGGTCCGGACCACCAGCGACGACTGGCCCTTTCTGTACATTCGCCCGGATGTGTTTCCCTGGGGCTACCTGCTGGTGCTGCTTGGAGTTCTCGGACTGGCGTTGATCAGCACCCCATTGGCCTTTGGACGGGAACTCATCAAAGGCCGTTTCGATCCAGTCCTGTTCTTCATGGGAGCTGGCTTTCTTCTCATCGAGACCCGCGGTGTAACCAGCTTATCGCTGCTGTTCGGGTCCACCTGGATGGTGAACTCGGCGATCTTCGCCGGTATCCTCATCATGGTACTGCTCGCCAACCTCGCAGTAGAGCACTTCGGCCTCCAGCGCATCACCCCCTGGGTCGTGGCGCTGGGCTTTGCCCTGAGCCTGCTCTACGCCCTTGAACCCAGCAGCCTCAACGACCATTCCCTACTGGTTCGTGGCACGCTCGGTGCCCTCATCACCGGACTACCCATCGGCTGCGCCGGAGTCATCGTTTCGATCCTGCTGTCGCGCTCCAGCGCACCCGCTGCTGCGCTGGGCTCCAACCTGCTCGGCTCAGTACTCGGTGGCTGCCTCGAATATCTATCCATGGTGGTCGGACTGCGCGCACTGGTACTGCTGGCAGTGGTCATCTACCTGTGCGCTCTACTCGCTGCCCAGGGGCGAGATACAGCTGCACAGAGCTCCTCGCCGTGACTCCAGTCAAGGTGTATAAGCGGACCCTGCAAGGAAAATCTGGACCATGAACGCCCACCGTCAACGAGTAGAGGAACTCCTGGAGCGCTTTGAGCAGCTGCGCCAAGCACCACCAGGTGCCTACCGCTGGAGCCACCACCACGATGGCGGGCAGCACTCGCTGCACCTGGTCTTCGGCTCCATGACCCACGGCGATGAAGTCGGCTCGCTGCCCGGACTTGTAACCGCGATCCAGCAGCTAACAGAAGGCCGCATCAGCTATGGCGGAAAGGCCAGCTTCTTCATCGGTAATCCTGAAGCGGGCCTGCAACGCAAGCGCTTCCTCGAACAGGACCTCAACCGGATGTTCATGGAACGTGACGAGGAGGCCCACGAGGTACGACGTGCCCAGGAACTGATGCCAATTCTCGACACGGCTGACATGCTGATGGACTTTCACCAGACCATCCTCGGTACCCGAAAGCCCTTCTACATCTGCCCCTGGCACCGCAGCGGCTGGCTCTGGGCAAGGGCCCTTGGCGGAGCGCGGCACTGGGTCACCCGGGCACCCCATACAAGCTTTGCCAGCGGACTGGTATGCGCCGATGAATACGTCCGGGTCAAAGGACGCACTGGGCTAACCTTGGAGCTCGGGGAACAGGGCTTCTTTGAGGAAGCTGCAGAACGCACCCTGCGCACCATCCAGCGAGCCCTTGAACTGGGCGACCGCTACGCAACGGAGCCTGAAGCCCTCGAGGCAGCGGCACAGGCGATGCCGGAGTTGAGCTTCCTTCACACTGTCCACCGAGAGCCCTTTTCCCACGCGGCTCTCACCCTACGTGAAGGCCTGCTCAACTTCGAGGAGGTCGCCTGCGGCGAGGTTCTATCCGCTCCGGGCAGCCCCGAAGTGAAAGCACCTAAAGACGGTGCTGTGCTGTTTCCCAAGTACCCGCCACGTAATCGCGCTGGCGATGCTCTTGACCCCCGGCCTAGCGAGCTATACCGAATTGTGCAACCGCTAGAAAGCCATCCCATCGAGCTCTGGGAGGCCGACGGACAGAGCCCGGTAGACGGCAGGGGAAGGAACTGAACGGTGACCAACAGCTACAGACAGCTGTTTGAGCTGCACGACCAGGTGGCTATAGTTACCGGAGGAGGAAGGGGAATCGGCCTGGCGATCGCCGAAGGGCTGGGCTCCTTCGGCGCGAAGATTGTCATCGGCGAGCGCGACCCCGTGCTGGCAGACAACGCTGCCTGCCAACTCCGAGAGCAGGGAATCGAAGCCATGGCTGTGGTGACAGACGTCACCGACCACGCCCAGCTCACCGCACTTTTTGATCAAGCCTGCGCCGAATTCGGAGAACTGGACATCCTGATCAACAACGCTGGAGTCAGTGCTCGCATCCCGGCAGAGGACTACCCTCGTGCCGACCTGCAGCAGATGATCGACCTCAACCTGACCGCCGTATTTCAGGGAATGCAGGAAGCAGCGCGGCGCTGGATCGCGCACGGCAAAGGTGGCTCTATCATCAACCTGGCCTCCTTCGCAGGGGTTGTAGCCGACCCACTCTCGGCCCCCTACGCCGCCACTAAGGGAGCGGTGGTCCAGCTCACTCGCACCTGCGCGGTGGAGTGGGCCCAACACGGCATCAGAGTCAACGCGATCGGCCCCGGCTATGTGCGTACCGAGATGACCGCCCACACCCTCGACACCCCAGAAGCAGGAGCGGTCATCCAAGCCAAGACTGCCCTGGCCAGAGCCGCCCGCCCTGATGAGATGGTGGGTGCCGCTATCTACCTTGCTTCAGAGGCCTCCAGCTACACGACCGGACACATCCTGATGGTCGATGGCGGCTGGACCGCGATGTAAGGGAGCCTAGCCTGAGCTCTCAACCGAACCACCAAAACCGTATCTTCCTCGGGGCCCTGGCGCTGGTCACCGCTGGCCTCTGCATCGGGCTGGCCTCAGTCCAGAGTGACAATCCCTTCCTGCGCTCCAACTTCAGACATTGGGCACCGTGGCTGGCTGGCACCGGGCTGCTGGTCTGGCTGGCCAGCCAGTTCGGCGAGCACCTCGCCAAACGTCGGCTGCGATCTTTCACAGCGATCCTGGTGGGCCTGGCACTGGCCGCGGTGACCCTCCAGAATGGCGCCTACCTCAGTGCATCCCTGACAGGCGAGCGGGTACGGGCGTGGAACGTCTTCCACTACTACATCGGCTCCAAGTACTTCGCTGAACTCAGCTACTACGACCTCTACGCCGCGACCCTGCTCGCCGACGACCAGTGGCAGGAGAAGAAGCGGACCAGTAGCAAGGAGGTCCGCAACAGGCTGAAGAGGATCAAAGATTTTCGCAAAATCAAAGCTGCTCGAGACCAACGGGATTACCAGATAAAAGCTCGCCCGGAGATCGTCGCCGACTTTGATGCAGAATTGATAAGCCCAGCACGACTACAGCAGCTGGGCCAAGACAGCCGCTACCTGCGCAGGTTTATGGGCTTCCGATCGCCGGGTTGGCCTGACTGCTTTAAGGACCTGGGCTACAACCCTGCGCCGGCCTGGACCGTCATCGGCACCCCACTCGCCAACCTCATCCCGACCGCGAGCCCCTGGTTCTGGTTCATCGCCAACTCCGACCTACCCGGGTACCTGCTCGCCTTTATGCTCAGTTGGTGGGCCTTTGGCTTACGCAAGACGGCGCTGATGGCGCTGTGGCTGAGCAGCTTTCAGATCAACGAAGCCCGGTTTACCGGAGGCTTCCTGCAGTACGACTGGCTGGTATCGGTGCTGTGCTGCATAGCGCTCTACCACAGAGGCCGCCATGGTCTGGCTGGCCTGGCCCTTAGCTGGGGAGCGATGACCCGGGTGTTCCCCGGCTTCCTCATCGCTGGCATCGCACTCCAGGCAATGGTCGCGATGTTGCGCGACAAATCTGGGACAAAAGCGGCAGCCACTGGGCTCGTCGCTGCGTCGCGCTGGCAACGGGTAGAAGCCAGTCATCGCAGCTTCCTGTCGGGCTTTGTCCTCAGCTGCCTGGTGCTGTTTGTTGGCTCTCACTTTACTGGCGGTGGGCTCCAAACCTGGCCGGAGTGGGTCGACAAGATCCAGCGTCACAGCGGTACTCACGCGGTGACCTCCAACCAGCGAGTCGGGCTCGGACGAATGGTGATCCACAAGCCTCAGCAAGGAAAATTCTGGGCCCAGGCACCTGGTAGCCGTGATGAGCGCATTGCCCAGGGTCAACCACGCAAGAGGCTACTGCAGTGCATCGGCTTGTTGCTGTTGCTGCCGGCGCTGCTCCGTCGCCGCGGTATCGATGCCCTGATCCTGCCACTGTTCGCGGTCTTCCTGATGGTCGTACTAAGCCGCTACTACGCCTCAACCTGGGCGATCCTGTTCCTGCTTGGAACGCCCAACCGAGCCGGACCTGAAAACCCCGTGGCACGGTGGGCCGCACCGCTCGCCGGGGCAACGCTATTGCTGATGGCGGCAGGCTTTTATCCGCTGGACAACCGGACCACCGCCTACTTCATGGTGAACTACCTCAGCTACGGCATGTTCACTGTACTGGCGCTGGGCTATCTGCTGCAGGATCTTCGAGATCTGCGGGGTCGTGGTAGGCGGCGTAGCCAAGCTGCCCCACTGCCGCCAGCCCCCCCCGCTCCACCAAAAAGACCATGAGGGAAACGATGGCGATGCTGAAGAACACCATCATCGCCACCACCTCAGCGAGTTCTACGGCTACTCCTTGTAGCGGATGACCGTGGCTGAACATGCGCACGGGAATCTGCGCCAGGACCGCGGCCGCTAGACCCCGCGGAACCAGCACCGTCGCCAGCAAGGCATCGCGACGATTGGCGACCGCAGGTCCCAACAGCAAGCGGACAATCGGAAAGCGTGGCAAGAAAGGAACCAGAGCGAGAACAAAGGCAATCAGCCCGGACATGCTGAAGAAGGCCTCGGGCCGTACTGTCATGCCCAGATAAAAGAAGAAGGCGGCCTTCAACAGAAACACTGACTCGGCATAGACCGCCCGTTCAACCCGCTTCACTTCCCGCAGTTTGAGCTTAATCGGCGCTGCCTCGGCGCCCCGATCCACCTCCAGGACGACCCCCCTTGGCAGGTTGCCCAGCGCAATACCGAAGGCCAGAGTGGCGATAGCCCCACTGACCTGCATCTGCTCACAGAAACCGTACACCACGAGAGCACCGGCCATGGTGGTAAACATGGTGTTGCTGATCCGCTCGGCCCGGCCCAACAGAATGGACCATCCAAGCCCGGCGGCTGCACCGACCAGAGCTGCTGCTATCAGCGAGAAACCGACGGTCCCCAGCAGGCCGGCGGCCTGGGGAGTGGCGCCGGCACCGAGGCTGACCGCTACCCCAACCGTGCCAATGATGCAGAACACATCGGTCAGGGTGCTCTCCAACGTCAAGACCGTGCTGGTCTCCTCCCCAACCCGCAGAGCTCCCAGCATGGGAATCACCACAGCTGACGAGGTCCCACCCATGATCAGGCCACCGAGGAGCGCGGCCCACCAATCCATCGCCATCAGGAACTTCAAAGCCAAGGTCAGGCAACCAATCGCCGTGACCATGCTCAGCAACGAGAATGGAGCAGCCCGACCCAATGAGTTGAGCAAGGTAGTGATTTGGAGCCCGAGACCACTCTCAAACAGAATGACCGCCAGCGTAACAATGGCGAGGACGTCGCCGACCCGACCGAGATCCTCAAGGGCAAGTAAGCCAGTGATCGGCCCGACCACCAGACCGAGCAGCATCAACAACAGAATGTCGGGAATCCGCGTCCGCTCGAAGAAGAGCTCAAGCAGGTGCGCAACAAAGACGAATAGACCTGCTGCCAGGACAACTGTGTGCATGGGGCTCCACCCGGGCGGGGTTCAACCATCCTAGCAGGCCGGGTCCAAAGGAGTCCGAGTCCAACCAGGCGTACCGGGAGAGGCCCACAAGCAAGCTAAGCTGAGACGCTAGAAAAGGCCTCTAACAGAAACCAAGCGAGAAGGGCTCCCGGGGGACCTTCTACTCCCCGGAAGCCCTTCTATTGCGCGGTTCGCGGCAATTCTTTCCGCGATGTCCCCCGGTAGCCCGGAAGAGCTGTCGTGTGCCGGGCCAAACACCGTCTGACTGAATCCCCCCAACGGGCTCAACCAACGGCACCCAACAGTCATTACCATCGGCACCGGTCGAAAAGACTTTAGAGATTCATTCAAACTATTTGACAATCTCTGTAACAGGAGGCTTTCTACGGCCCTTCCTGGGTTCTAGCACCAGGACAAACTCAAGAAAAAGGTACCAAGTGGTTAACAGCTTCGAGCCCGGCACAATCCTATGGTTCAAGCCCGAATCCGGGCGGGGCGTCGTAAAGCTGGACCAGGGGCGGCAGTACTTCTTCGAGCGGAAATGCGGTATCGATGACCCGGTAAAAGGGCTGCGGGTGCTGGTGAGAATGGTGGAAGGGGAGCAGGCAGCAACGTCGATCGAGCTGAAGCTACCAGCAGGGGGGCGGAGCTTCGCCGAACCAGAACCTCCTCCGCGCCCCAAGCGCCGCGCATCGACAAAGACAAAGAAGCCTTCTGGCGCGACCAGCCGGCGGCCTAAAACCGGCCCCAAAACCGGAGTGGTTAAGAGAGTTGTACGGAAGGGCGAGAGTCTCGAACGCGGCATCTCCGTGGCCCATCCTGTGCACGGTCACGGCTTCGTTGTGCTTTCCACCAGTTCCATGGCGCGGATCCGCTTCATGCCCTCCCAGGAAGAGCGCTCGATCCGCATCGATGACCTGGAGATCCTCGAGAAGTCCTAAGCGGGACTCCGCACTACAGGGCTCAGCGGCACCAGGCCCTACTCGTCGTCCTCAGCAGCGCCTTGCAGAGCGGCGACCCGTCGCAAAGTAGTGACTCCAGGCGATCCCTCCGAGACCTCAGCGTCAGCGTCTTCCAATTCCTCTATGAACTGGCGAGTTACCCGCATGGTCTCAGTACTGACCGCCTCCATCTGCCCCCCACACTCGGGACACTTGATGGTGGTGTAGTGGTACTTCTCGGGAACCGAGAGCATCGCATCACAGTGAGGGCAATCCACCTGAAACCGCATAACAACCCCTCAGTCCGACGCTGACTTCAGCAACCTAGCGCGCCTTGATCAGCCCCGACCATAGCGTGCATGACCCGGCTGGGGGAGGTGCGCAACCAAAATCAAGAGCGCCCGGGAACTTGCGTCCGGAACCGCTTCGCCGTAAGTAATCTCTCTACCCCACATGGAGAGCGCCATGAACAAGCCCCTCGACATTGTCCTGCTGCCTGGAGATGGAATCGGGATCGAGGTGTGCCGAGAAGGCCAGAAGGTGCTTCAAGCAGCACTTGCCGCGGTAGATATGGAAGCTCGCATCGAGTCGATCCCCTGTGGCGGTCAGTACTATCTTGAGCACGGTCAGGACTGGCCAGACGGCGCGCAAGAGCGCTGCAGCGCCGCCGACATCATCTTCCTCGGTGCGGTCGGATGGCCCGACCCCGAAGGCTCTGGGCCGGTCACCATGGCCAACGGTAAGATGGCGGGCTACTCGCCGGTAATCGGCAATCGGCGGGTCCTGGAACTCTACGCCAACGTACGACCGGTCAAGCTGTACCCCGGTGTGCTGCACAAGATTCATGGCGAACACGTACAGGTCTGGGACCCCGCCAAAGTCGACATGGTCTTTGTGCGAGAGAACACCGAGGGTCTCTACACCGGCATCGGTGGGCGCATGGCCAACCAAGGCGCAGATGTGGTCGCCACCGACACCCGACTGGTGACCCGAGCCAACAGCGAGCGGGTCATCCGCTTCGCCTTTGAAGCCTGCCGGGCCCGCAACAAGGGCGCCCCCGGAGACGGCAAGCTGCGGGTCACCGCGCTGGTGAAAGACAACGTGCTGGAAGGCTGCCGACTGTTCCGAGACATCTTCTTTGAGATTGCAGCCGACTATCCCGAGATCGAAGCCGAAACGGCCATCATTGATGCCTTCACCCAGTGGCTGGTGCAACGACCTGAGTGGTATGACGTCATTGTCACCACCAACATGTTCGGCGACATCGTCACCGACCTGGCCTCAGTCCTGCAAGGGGGGATGGGAATGGCGGTTGGCTGCAATGTAGGCGCCAAGAACGCGATGTTTGAGCCTATCCATGGCTCCGCGCCAAAGCACGCTGGTAAGGACCGTGCTAACCCCCTGGCCATGGTTCTCACCATCAAGGAAGGCCTCGACTGGCAAGGCAAGCGAATGGGCAACACTGAACTCCAGCAGGCGGCAACCCTCATCGAAGCGGCGGTGGTCGAGCTGTTGCAGGAACGCAAGACACTCACCTACGACCAGGTAGGCGAGGAGGCCGCCGCCACCACCTCCCAGGTGGGCGACGCAGTGGTCAGCAAGTTCAAGGCCTTATGGGAGAGGCGCAGCTGAGCCGAGCGCAATCTCCACCCACCTTGGCGCCTGAATCGCTAGCGCAACAAGGCTCGTAGCCGCTGCATCAACTCATCAGAGAGCAGGTTGCGGGTCTCCTGAACCGTGATCAAGAGCTGCGCCCATAGGGCCCAGCGCTTCGGCTCCTCCATCCGCTTTAGCGCCACTACGACCAGGTCCGCAGCCTCCGCTGGCAGACGTGCTCCAGCATAGAGTCGGGCAAGCTCGCCAGTAATCCCACGGCGGGCATTCTCCAGCTCAATTTTCTCCTCGGGACTGAGGCTCCGACGGCGCTCCCGTGCACGAATCGAAGATTCACTCTCACGCGTCTTGGTGCCAAGACCCATAGCCTCCACCTGGCGAGCAATCTCTTCATCTTTGGCGTGGTTCAGGACCTCTAGTACCCGCTGCTTTACGGTGCGCTCACAGGCCGCCGTCCAGGCCTCCTCGGCCCCATCACGGGCAATGCTGATCAAAACCCCAGGCGGGCTCTTACGAGCTCCTGCCTTCACCGAACTGATGTTGAGCTCGAAGCTGGCGCCAACACTGTTAACGACCTGCTCGACCCGCCGGCGCCAGTCACGGGGCAGATTGCTGGCCCGATATTCGATGTTGACGGTGTTGTAGCGCTTGAAAGCCACCTGTACCCCGCTGACTCTGGCGAAAGGACGCAGACGACAATCTTATCTGCAGCCATAGCGGCAGCAAAGCTGGGCAATTGTCGCGGCAGCAGGAGGACCTTTATGACTAAACTAGGTGGTGGAGGTCGCTAATGTCCGTACATCCACTCCCCCAGCTAAAGACCATCATCTCAGCGCTGGCGCTGAGCGCCCTAGGACTGACCCTAAGCCTCAATCTCACGGCTTGTATCAACGGCAGCGAAGACCAGAGCCCGCCCGAGCCAAACGGCTCGGTGTGGGAGAGCCAACAACCCGGGGACTGCAGCGACGGCGCCGACAACGACGGTGACGGACTGTTTGACTGCAACGACCCCGACTGCATGGGCTCTTCTGAGTGCCTGCCTGGCGATGACGACGACTCAGCCGGACAGGGCGACGACGACACCGGCGAAGATGATGACAACGACTCAGACTGCGTCGACAACGACGGTGACAATTGGTGCGCCGATGAAGACTGCGATGACCTTGACGCTTCGGCCAGTCCCATCGGCATCGAAGTGTGCGATGGCGTGGACAACAACTGCAACGATTTGGTGGATGACAGCGCGGTCAATGCCCTGACCTGGTACCTGGACGCCGACAATGACGGCTATGGCGCTGCCCACATCAGCGTGATGGCCTGCGAAGCACCCGATGGTTTTGTGGAAAATCAACTCGACTGCAACGACCTGGAGGCACGCAGTTATCCCGGTGGGGAGGAACTGTGCGATCTCATCGACAACAACTGCGACGGAAACATCGATGAAGGGCAGGCGGCACCCTCGACCTGGTATGCAGACTTCGATGGAGACGGCTACGGCAACCCTGACAGCAGCGTGCTCGAGTGTCAGGCTCCGGCCAGCTTCATTGACTCTGCGGGCGACTGTGACGACCTCAACCCAGCCGCTAACCCAGCCGCCACAGAGGTTTGCGATCTGGCTGACAACAACTGCGATGGCAGCATTGATGAAGGAGCGGCGGCACCACCGACATGGCATGCCGACTTCGATGGCGATGGGCACCCAAGCGCCACCGTCACGGTCATTGCCTGTAGCGTGCCGGGCGGCTACCTGCCAGCCGCCAGCACGCCAGACTGCGACGACCTCGACGGGGCTACCTTTCCGGGCGCGCCTGAACTCTGCGACGGCATCGACAACGACTGCACAGGAGGAGCAAACATCGGTGGGCTGAGCGGCTCGGAAGCAGACGATGACGGGGATGGGTTCGCTGAATGCGAAGGTGACTGCAATGACAGTGACGTAGCTACCTTCCCCGGCGCAATAGAAGACTGCGCGGGTAGCGACCTCAACTGCGATGGAGATGAAAGCGCTGGAGCCATCGGTGGCGAGCTCTGGCAAGCCGATCTGGACGGCGACGGATTCGGCGGCTCAACCCTTACCCAGAACGCCTGCAGTCAACCTCAAGGCTACGTATTGTCGTCACTGGGGACCGACTGTGATGACCTCCAGCAACTGGTCTATCCTGGCGCAGCGGAACTCTGCGACGGCATCGACAATGACTGCGACCCATCCACCGTCGCTGGGGGGAGCGTCGGCGGAGAAGCTGACACCGACAACGATGGACAGCGCCCCTGCGGCGGTGACTGCGACGACACAGATCCGGCCAACTTCTCTGGCAACCCCGAGCTCTGCGATGGCCAGGACAACGACTGCAATGGCAGCGCCGATATAGATGGGGCAGGCAGTGAGAGCGACGATGATGGCGACTTGCGAGCCGAGTGCGAAGGCGACTGCGATGATAGTCCCGGCGCTGGAGCGAGCATCTTCCCAGGAGCCGCAGAGCTCTGCGACGCGATCGACTCCGACTGCAACGACTCCATCGTCGACAACTTCGACGACACCGACGGCGACCAGGTTCCAGATTGTGTTGACCTCGATGATGACGAGGACGGTGACCCTGACAGCAGCGACTGCAATGACACCGACGACTCTATATTCACCGGCGCGACCGAAGTTTGTGATGCTATCGACTCGGACTGCGACACTCAGCTCAACGATGCGGGAGAAGATGACTGCGACAACAACGCTACCTGCACCGTGAGCAACTCGCCGCCCAGCTGTGTGTGCAACTCAGGTTTTCAGGGCAACGGCAACAGCTGCCAGCCAATCCCGTCGTTCGACGGCACGGTGCTGCTCAATACCGCCCAACAAGAGCAGCTCAATAGCTGGTTCGCCGGCCCGGGCACCACCTGGACCCTTTGCTACCGGAAGTCCACCCACGGCGCCTCCTCAAGCACCTTCCACAATCGCTGCAACGGTTTCAGCCCCACGCTGAGCATTGCCCAGATGAGCAACGGCCGGCTGATGGGCGGCTACGCCGGAAGCAACTGGAGCGGCAGTGGCTACAACAGCGGCTCGGGTAACTACCTGTTCTCGCTGACCAGCACCCAGCGCTGGGGCTGTACCAGCACTCCCCACTGCCAGTACAACCACAATGGTCACGGCCCAACCTTTGGTGGTGGCCACGACTGGTACGTCGATTCCAGCATGAACAGCGGCTACTGCAACAGCGGACACAGCTACTCGGGCTGCAACGAGAACACCTTGTGCGGCGGGTACAGCGGCTGGAGCATCAGCGAGCTAGAGGTCTGGTACCGCTAGCCATTGACGCCCTCAAGCCGTCACGGCGCGGCCAGCGCCAGACCAGCGCTGGACAACAGGAACTGGGAGCAACCTGATCAGTCAAAATAAGGTGCTGGGCCGATCCAACTGCTGGTGCGCAGCTCAATGAAATTCTGATTCGGCGTCAGATCCACATGGAAGTGATTGTCATGGGCGTTGTTGAAGTTCGGCGTCAAGATGGTGGACCAATAACCCTCATCGTGCCAGCGGTAGGCCGAATCATGGAGAAACACACCTGGCTCAGTGACCGGGGTCACCGCTGGAATATCGTCGGGTCCGCCCTCCCAGTGGTCCACGAGAGTCCACTGAGTGCCGTCATCAAAGCGAAAGCCGTAGATGTCGATAGCATCTCCATAACCATGCCGGGACAAGGTCGTCGTACCGGCGATGACCCTGCAGTTGTAGGTCCCTATGTGCAGCAGATCAGTGACGCCATAGGGCTGCACATCGAGCACGGTGTCGGCAAGCGAATGAGCCATATCGCAAGAACCGAGGACCTTCTCGGTCAGGGTTCCATCGTAATAACGCAGCTCGGTACCTAGCACCGGACTCTTGATCCAGACCGGCTCCTCAATATGACAGGTCAGGTTGGGATGGTCCGCTGGGCTGGCATCAGCCCGCACCGTCGGTTCGAACTCAACGCCCCGCTCAGCGAGCTCAATATGACAGCTTGAGATATCGCTCTCCTCACCGGGGAGACACACATACATCTCAGTTGCAGGCTCGTTGGCGCGGGCCTCAACCCGGCAGCCATAGCCCGGTCTGCAGCCACTGTCCGGAAACAATCCCAGGTCACAGCGGGAGAAGCAGCCGCCGTCACCAAGGCTGGCAGCAGCCGGAAGCAAGGCTGCCTCCTCCACACAGAAGGTTGTGGGGTGGCCCTCTCGATCAGGGCAGTACAGATCACAGTCCGCCGAGCAGCTACCGCCCGGAAAGCCATCGTCCTCCTGAAGACAGACACCACCGTCAAACTGACAGTCCGAGTCGTCCAGACAGGGGCTGCCAACAAAACCCAGGGGACCATCATCTGCAAGGCTGGTGTCGTCGTCGTCAGCGAGGCTGGTGTCGTCGTCATCAGCGAGGCTGGCGTCGTCGTCGTCAGCGAGGCTGGTGTCGTCGTCGTCAGGCCGCTCCACGCCATAACAGGCAAAGGAAAACAACAACGGAGCAAGCACCAGCAGAGCCAGCAGTTGAGAGGGCATGCGAGAAGCGGGCAGGGCTAAAACAATCATGCCCGCAAGGCTAGCCGTAGCGTGGCGGCAAGATGTGGAGAGGTTGTGGAAATCACCAGAGGCCGCTGCGAACCGCAGCTCAGCCCGACTGCGCGCGGGAGATGATCTCGTTCATGATCTCGCGGGTTCCACCACCGATGGGATAGAGGCGAGCGTCTCGGTAGAGCCGCTCCACCAGGTATTCCCGCATGTAACCGTAGCCGCCGTGGATCTGGACCGCCTCATCGCAGACAAAGGAGCACATGTCGCTGGCGCAGTTCTTGGCCATTGCAGCCCGCACCGGCGACCCTGTGCCGCCCAACTGCTCGGCAACACACTCCGCAGTCAGGGCTCGGGCCGCAGCAAGGCGAGTGGCCATCTCCGCCAGCTTGTGACGAGTCACCTGAAAACCGCTTAGAGACTTGCCGAAAGCCCGCCTCTGCTGCGCGTAAGAGATGGACTCCTGCAAAGCCAGCTCAGCGATGGCCACGCACTGACCTGCAAGCATTAAGCGCTCCGCCACGAAGTTGGACATGATCGCTGCAAAGCCCTGGCCTTCCTCGCCAATGCGATTGGCCACCGGCACCACGCAGTCAGCAAAGTGCAACTCTGCGGTATCGCTGGCCCACCAGCCGGTCTTCTCCAACCGCTTACCGACGCTGAAGCCCGCACTGCTGCTCTCGATCACCAACAGTGAGATCCCCTCATAGCCCTCACCGGAAGTGCGCACCGCGGTGATCACCAAGTCAGCTCGACACCCCGAGGTGATAAAGGTCTTAGCTCCATTCACCAGGTAATGATCACCATCTCGCACGGCCCGGGTAGCAATTGCTGCAACATCGCTGCCACCGCCCGGCTCGGTCACTGCCAGCGCGGAAATCATCTCACCAGAGAGAACCCCCGGCACAAACCGCTGGATCTGTTCCTGACTGCCCTGAGCCAGCACCGGTGGCAGCGCAATCAAGTGAGTCGCCAGGCTTACCGATGTCCCGACCGAGTGACCGGCGAGTACCATTTCCTCGGCAGCGGCCAGCACGTGCGAAAGGTCGCCTCCGCTGCCACCAACAGCCTCGGGAAAGCCAATCCCCAAGAGCCCGGCCCGCGCTGCACGCAGATACAAATCGCGGGGAAACTCACCGGCCTCAGACCACTGGTGAGCATAAGGCGCAATGTCCTTGGCAGCGAAGCGCCGAATCTGATCCCGCAGGGCTCGGTGCTCTGCCCGTTCAAAGGAGTATTTAGGCGCCAACGAAGCTACTCCATGCACTCTTGGGACGGACCGGCTGTGGTGGTTTCAGGCGCCTGAGCGAAGTGGTCAGTATAGAAGCTCACAAAAGTGGCCGCCTCGTCCGCGCAACCCAACAACATCCGCCAGCCCCAAGCCACCGCCGCGAAACGCGCTTCCATATCCGAGTATGGGCTCACGATCACGGTGGATGGCGCCATCGAAGCGGCGACTGAAGACAACACGGCCACCTCATCGTCGCAGCCATCAGGACAGTTGTAGAGCAGCACCACTGCACCATGCTCGAGATTGTGCACCCAGTTGCGCGCCGCGAGTTCTTGCTCATGAACTCCATAAGGAGCCCAGCAGCGGTCGTGGCGACCTCCCACCGGTGGCAGATAGAGGTAGTCGACCTCCTCATCTACATGAATACGAGTATTGACCTGAAAGCTCTCCAGGCTGCAGTCACCACCGCAAGCATCACAACCAACACTGCTGAGGAGAACGACATCCTCCACGACTGGCTCTTCGGGCTCTGGACAACCGGTAACCAGGAGCAACACAAGCGACAGGACAACGGCCCCTGCCCGTGCCCGCCTGCGTAATATCGTCTTGCCATACATCAGCTTTGCCCTCCGCAGAAGGCAAGACTACCGCATCAGACCCTCAATCTGCGGGTCAGCGCTTCAGTAGTGCCAGGGGAAGTCAGAGAAATCCTGGTCTCGCTTCTCAAGGAAGGCGTTGCGCCCCTCAACGGCCTCGTCGGTTCCATAAGCAAGCCTAGTGGCCTCGCCGGCGAACAACTGCTGGCCCACAAGGCCGTCATCGACCAGGTTGAAGGCAAACTTCAGCATTCGCTGAGCGGTCGGGCTCTTACCATTCACCTCGCGGGCCCACTGCAGCGCAGTCTCTTCCAGCTCAGCGTGAGGGACGGCGGCATTGACCATGCCCATCTCAAAGGCTTCGCGAGCGGAGTAATTACGGCCGAGAAAGAAAATCTCGCGGGCTCTCTTTTGACCGACCATTCGCGCCAGGTAGGCGGAGCCGTAGCCGGCGTCAAAACTGGCCACATCAGCATCGGTCTGCTTAAAGATGGCATGCTCCTCGCTGGCCAGGGTCATGTCGCAGACCACATGCAGGCTGTGTCCGCCCCCTACTGCCCACCCTGGAACGACAGCGATCACTACCTTCGGCATAAACCGAATGAGGCGCTGCACCTCGAGTATGTGAAGGCGGCCAAGGCGAGCTCGATCAACCCCCTCTCCTCCAGCACCCTGGTACTTGTAGCCGTCCTTACCGCGGATGCGCTGGTCACCCCCAGAACAGAAAGCCCAACCACCGTCTTTGGGCGAAGGGCCGTTTCCAGTCAGTAGGACGCAGCCAACATCTGCCGTAGTTCGCGCATGCTCGAGGGCCTGGTAAAGCTCATCCACGGTGCCTGGACGAAAGGCGTTGCGGCACTCAGGTCGATTAAAGGCGATGCGCACCGTGCCCTGATCAAGAGCCCGGTGATAGGTCAGGTCCTTGAACGCGAAGCCTTCAACCTCACGCCAGCGCTCGGGGGAAAAGATCTTCGAAACCATGACGCCTCCTTTGCGGACGGCACCCTACACAGGACGCGGCGGGAGATCATCTGCCCGGGCCAATCGATGGCCTAGATGGTCACCAAGCCAACAGGGTTCTAACGAACGAAGAGCCCATAGTCCTCGTGCTGGGTGACCTGGTTAAAGGTCAGATCTACGGCGCCTGCAGGCGCCGACTGGGCATCGAGGAAGCTGTTGTTGCCCTGGGTCAAGCCGACACCCAGTTCGACGTAGCCGGCGTTGCTGGCGAACTCAGCCATCATGGCGCGCTCCTCACCGCTGCAGTCGCCGTGCACCCGATCAAAGTGACGCCAATACAGCTGATTGCCGATCAGCGAGTCCCTACCATCATCGACCAACAGATCTGCGCTCAACGAGATCGGATAGCCACATTGGCTCCAGATGGAATTCAAGTAGGCACCCCAGCTCTGCCCAACAGTGTCGTAGGTGTGCACGGCCAGAGCGCTGCTGTTGAGGTCTCGGAGCAGTACCTGAGTGCCGAGAACAACCGTATATGCGGCCGATTTAGCATCGCTGTTGGCAAGGGTAGTGGCGTCGCCGAGAACCTGAGTGCCGTTGTAATAGTTGCTGTCCCAGCCCCACCGCTCATTGCCATCGTTAGCGCTGATCCGAGCAACCAGGGTCCAGCCCCCACCATCGGTGTCGTGGTCACAGTAAACATCGAAGGGAAGAGCCCCAACACCGGGGCCGTCTGGATCAATGGAATAGACCCCTGAATTGCTATTACCTGCCAGCAAGACCTCCTCACAACTGGCACCCAGCGAACAACCACCGCCGGGACTCGGCACAATAATCGGGCTGCTGTCATCACAGTCTGGCGGAGTACTGCACTCGCTGTAGCCATCACCGTCGTCATCGGTCTCCAGAGGATCCGCTACACAGTCGCTGTCGACTCCATCACAGATATCGACCGCACCCGGATAAACGGTGTCGTCGAGATCGTTGCAGTCGCTGCTGTCTGCGACCATACCGGTAGGAGCCGAACAGGCGAGGAAGGCAAAGCCAAGGTTGCCGAAGCCGTCACCGTCGGCATCCACGTACCAAAGCACCGCATCGATGGCATCCGCCTCGTTGATCTGCCCATCACAGTCATTATCAAAGGTGTCGGCACAGAGTTCGTCTGCACCTGGGTTGGCAGCAGAGTTGCTGTCATCACAATCCTCACAGGCCAGACTCTGATCGCCATCCCCATCCAGCTCTCCGCCGAGCGCCGAAGTCGCGGGGTCACAGTCGTTATCCCGTCCATCACAGAGCTCCGGCGCGCCAGGCCAGATGTCCCCAGCGAGGTCATCACAGTCCTCAGCAGTCGCGAAGTAACCGGCGGGCTGAGTGCAGGCCGCCTGCACGATCAAGGCACCTGCAAAGCCGTCCCCATCAAGATCCGCAAACCACTGCTGTGCGTCCACTGCGTCAGACTCATCGGTGAGACCGTCACAGTCGTTGTCAACACCATCACCACACAACTCCTGCGCCAGGGGATAGATGGTGGCATCGAAGGGAGCACAATCGACCGCATCGGCAAAAGAGTCGCCGTCATCGTCAGGATCAATGCAGTCGGGCTGAGCATCGGCATCGCTGTCATCAAATTCATCGACCAGTGACGCGTCGCAGTCCGAGTCGATGTCATCACAGAGTTCTGCAGCCCCCGGATAGACCGCCGAATCGCCATCATCACAGTCGAGGACTGCTCCGAAACCATCACCGTCGGCATCAACGTCGGGCGCCTGGGAGTCATCGTCATCACCGCTCGCCGAGTCATCGTCATCACCGCTCGCCGAGTCATCGTCATC
>DJIF01000006.1 GCA_002433485.1 Deltaproteobacteria bacterium UBA6601 | reverse complement strand
GCTGGTGACGACGACGACTCTGCTCAGGCGACTGACTCCAGCAAGGCCACGCAGGAAGAACAAGGCGGGCAGATCAAGTCCGAGGAATGGTTCAACTCGGCGCCAGGCTACTTCACCCTGCTGTTCCTCATCCTCGCCACCGGCGGCTTGATGCTCTACTTCACCCGCCAGGCGCAGCAGGGCAAGGAGATGTTCATCAGGCGGATGCCGGGCATCGACGCTATTGAGGATGGCATCGGCAGAGCCACCGAGATGGGCAAGCCGGTGCTCTACGTTCCCGGCATTGATGACCTCCAGGACATCCAGACCATCGCCTCGATGCTGATCCTGGGCCAGGTAAGCAAGACCATCGCCGAGTACCAGAGTGAGCTGATCGTCTCGTGCTGCGTGCCCATTGTCCGCGAAGTAGCCGATGAGGTGGTGCGGGCCGGCTTCTACCAGGCGGGCTACCCCGACGCTTTCCGTCCCGAAGAGATCCGCTTCATTGCTGCGGACCAGTTCGCATTCTGCGCCGGCACCAACGGCATCATGCTGCGAGAGAAACCCGCAACCAACATCTACCTGGGCCGCTTCTTCGCCGAATCCCTGATTCTGGCCGAGACCGGCTACCTCAATCGCTCCATTCAGATTGCAGGTACTGCCGAGGCGACCCAGTTGCCCTTCTTCGTGGCCGCCTGCGATTACACCCTCATCGGCGAAGAGCTGTTCGCGGTCTCAGCTTACCTGAGCCGCGATCCGCGGCTGGTCTCCTCGCTCAAGGCCTCCGACTACATCAAGGTGGCCATCGTCGCTTCGCTGCTGGTTGGCACGGTTCTGACCAGCTGCGGCATCGACTTCTTCATCAACCTCTTTGAGCTCGCGAAGTAGGTAGCCCACGATGAAACGCACGCTACCGCTCATCATTACCTTTGTGATCGGCATCGTCATGGTTGGGGAGTTCTTCATCCCCCACTGGCGCTATCGGGCTCTCACCGGCGAGCTCCTCGAGTGGGGAATCATTCTCTCTGCCGGCGCCTTCATCCTCGGCCTGGTCAACCTTGTGCAGGTCCACCTGCCCACCGTCATCAAACGCGGCACTGACTGGGGCTACAAGGTGGTTTTGCTGGGATCACTGGGCCTAACTCTGGTGCTCGGCTTCCGCGATGGCAAGCAGCGCCTCGATCCAGGAATGGAAGTCAGCCTGTCCTACAAATGGCTGTTCGACTTCCTGTACGTGCCCCTAAGCGCCACCATGTTCGCGCTGCTCGCCTTCTACATTGCCTCGGCTGGCTTCCGTGCCTTCCGCGCACGCAACGCCGAGGCGACCCTGTTGCTACTGGCTGCAGCCCTGGTGATGTTCGCCTCGGTCCCTCTCGGCGAGAGCATGCCAATTATCGGCGAGTATCTGGTGGTCTTCAAAGACTGGATCCTCGATGTACCCAACAACGCCGCGCGTAGGGCCATCTTCATTGGCGCTGCCCTGGGCGCAATCTCCACCGGCCTGCGGGTGATCCTGGGGCTCGAGCGCAGCCACCTGGGAGGTGACTGATGCTGGACCTGCTACTCCGCTTCCAAAGCATGGACCGCCGCTGGGTATTCCTGGGCATGGGCCTAGCTATCGTGCTGCCCATGCTGATGCCCTTCAGCCTGCCCTTCAAGGTCGACCAGCGGGTCCAGGACCTCTACGATCGGGTCGAAGCCCTCGAAGCCGGTGATGCAGTCTACATTTCAGCTGATTTTGACCCGGGTTCAAGACCGGAGCTGGAGCCCTTCTATCGCGCCCACCTCCACCACCTGTTCCGACAGGACGTACGCATCGTTATGGGAACGCTCTGGGCCACAGCACCGCCACTGGTCAAGCCGATCTTCGAGGAGATCGCTACCCAGTACGGCAAGGAATACGGCAAAGACTGGGTATTCCTTGGCTACGTGGACGGCCGAGAGTTGGCCATCAAGTCCATCGGTCAGAGTGTACGCAACACTTTTCCGCTCGATGATCGAGGCAACAAGACCGCTGAACTGGAGGTCATGAAGGGACTCGACGCAGCGCGAGACTTCGACATTCTGACCTCCATCTCCGCTGGCTTCCCAGGTACTCAGGCCTACGTCCTGCAAATCCAGGGCCAGTACAACCTGGAGATGGCCAGCGCCTGCACCGCGGTCTCGGCCCCGGACTACATTCCCTACTATCAATCTGGACAGCTGTTTGGCCTGTCTGGAGGGATGCCCGGCTCCGCTCAATACGAGAAGCTGGTGTTTGAGGGCTACGATCCCGACAAGCTGCCACGCCTCGCCGCGACCGCTGGCATGAACGTGCTGAGCATCGGTCACATGTACATCATCGTATTGATCTTCCTGGGCAACCTCGCCTTCTTCCTGACCCGCGGTATCAAGGAGAGTTGAGCGTGGACTTCCTGGCAATCGTTGGTACCTGGCTGAGCATCTTCCTGACGCTCTCGATCCTATCGTTCCTCTACGACGACAATCCCATCTACAAGCTCGCTGAGCACCTGTTCATGGG
>DJIF01000104.1 GCA_002433485.1 Deltaproteobacteria bacterium UBA6601 | reverse complement strand
CACCGGCGACGACGACGACAGCACTGCAGGGACCTGCGCCGACGACTCCTTTGAAGACAACGACAGCAGCGATCAGGCCGCTGCTCTCAGCATCAGTCAACACCAGAACCTACGCAGCTGCCCCGAAGACGAAGACTTCTACGCACTGCAACTCAACGCTGGCGACAGCCTGGAGATCGATGTGCTGTTCAACACCGCAGACGGCGACATCGACGCCGGGCTGTACGACCCGCAAGGTGTTGGACTGGACTCTGGTGCAAGTACGACCGACAACGAGAGCATGAGCGGAGTAGCAGACATCGCCGGGACCTACATCCTGAGGGTCTTGCTGTACTCCGAAACCGACGCCGTCCTAGGCAATGACTACAGCCTCGACATCCGGGTCAGCAGCACCACTCCAGGGGATGATGACGACAGTGCAGCCGGCGACGACGACGATAGCGCGCCTGGCGATGACGACGACAGCACCCCCAGCGGCGGCGATGCCGATGGCGATGGTGTTAACGACGCTGACGACAACTGTCCGACCATCGCTAACCCCAGCCAGGCAGACGCCGATGTCGATCAGCTAGGGGATGCCTGCGATGCCTGTCCCAACTCGGCTACCGGAGACAGCGACGGCGATGGGGTCTGCGACGATCAGGACAATTGTCCCTCAACGGCCAACCCCAATCAAGACGACAGCGACGGCGACGGCACCGGCGATGCCTGCCAGACGGCCCCAGGTAGCTGCAGCCCCGCGACCACCCTAAGCTGCGCCAACAACAGCTATTCGGGTAACAACGGCGGCCCGGGCAGCACCAACCTGATCAGCGACTGGAGCGGCGGAGCCTGCGGTAGTACCTTCACCCTGGACGGACCGGAATACGTCCATCAGTTCACCGCCACCGACGCCGGCGTCCACCAGGTCACCCTGGCAGAGAACACCGGCTATCTCGATCTACTGGTCCTGGACGCTTCCTCAGGCGGCTGTAATGCGAACGCCTGCATCGCCTACGGACTTGGCGTCCAGCTCAGTGACGCCAGCACCTCCTTTAATGCCACCGCCGGAACGACGTATCTGATTGTGGTGGATGGGTTCTTGGGCACAACCGCCGACTTTGACCTGACCATCACGCCTCCCGACGCCGACGGCGATGGTGCCGGTGACAGCTGCGATGTCTGCAACGGCAATGACAGCAGCGGCGACAGTGATGCGGACGGCTTCTGCGACAACAATGACAACTGCCCTAATGACGCCAACAGCAACCAGCTGGACAGCGACGGTGACGGACTCGGCGATGCCTGTGATGCACCGGCCCCCTGCATCGCCGATAGCTACGAAGACAACGACACCCTGGCCAACGCAACGACCCTGACCCAGGGCAGCTTCGGCGGCCTAAGCTCCTGCCCCAGCGATGACGACTGGTACACCGTTTCGCTACAGGCAGGCGACACCATTGAGGCGGACATCACCTTCCTACACAGCGAAGGCGACCTAGACCTCAGGCTGTATGACAGTGCGGGAACCCTGCTGGACATCAGCGCCAGCCTCACCAACAACGAGAGCGTCGGGCCCCAGACGGTGACCAGTGCTGGCAGCTACTACATCGAGGTGGAGCTGAACACCGATGCCGGCTCCACCCTGGGCAACAGCTATGCCCTGGACCTCAGCGTCACCGCAGCACCCTGCGTGGCCGACAGCTACGAGCCCAATAACACCAAGAGCACTGCCGCAGCGATCACGACCGGCTTCACCTCAGGCCTGAACTCCTGCCTCAGTGACCAGGACTGGTTCTCCATTGAACTGTGGGCAGGCGATACGATCGAGGTCGATGCCAACTTCGCGCCGGCTGACGGCGACATCGACCTGTACCTCTACAACGAATCCAGCAGCACTGCAGTTGCCACAAGCGTCAGCTTTTCGAGCACCGAGAGCGTCAGCTACACGGCCCCTGAAGATGGCACCTACTACGTCAACACCCGGCTCTACCAGGACCTGGGCAGCGTCCCGGGCAACCCGTATACCCTGGAGACAACGATCACCGCCGGCGATGACGCGCTCGAGGACAACGACTCTGACAGCGCAGCCCTGGAGATCCCGGGCTACCGAGTCGACGGACTACGAGTCTTCACCAACGACGAAGACTGGTATGCGGTGGAATTGGGTGTCGGCGACACCCTGGCGGTAAACCTTGACTTCAGCCATGCCGAAGGCGACATCGACCTCAACCTGTACGGGCCCGGTACCGGTGGATCCGGCAGCCTGCTCGACTACAGTTGGACCTCTGATGACAACGAAAACATCCCCACCTACACCGCGACCCAGGCAGGGCTGCACTACATCCAGGTGGAGCTCTATCTGGACGATGGCAGCCAGGCAGGCAACCGCTATCAGATGGAGACGGTTGTCGCGCGACAGGCCAGCAACTGGAGCAGTGACGACTTCTTCGAGCCCAACGACTCTCAGGCCAGCGCAGCGGCCGTCGATGAGACCTACTACTGGGGCTTGACCGCCTCGAGCAGCTCTGACGCAGAAGACTGGTACGCCATCGAGCTGGACGCTGGCGACACCATCAACGTGGACCTGCTGTTCCAGGACAACAACGTTGACCTCGACCTGGAGTTCCACAGCAGCACATCCATACTGGCCAGTTCCTACTCATCGACGAACAACGAGTCGATCAGCGAAACGGTGACGAGCAGCGGCACCTATTACATTCTGGTCGAGGTTTGGCTCCTGGCCTCCGGTGACACCGACTACGAGCTGGATGTGCAGATTCAATAGGCTCAGCAGGCTGCCCTAGACATTGCATAGCAAGCTCGTTCTCAGTCGGGCGCAGCAAGGCACCGGCCCGGCGCCGCTGGGCTTGCTAAGATGGGAGCATGCGCTGTTGGGCCCCAATCTTTCTCTCGCTGTGGATGCTCACCGCTTGCCAGGTCGATATCGACCCTGCTGGCGATGATCACGACACCGCTGGCGATGACGACACCGCTGGCGATGACGACACCGCTGGCGATGACGACACCGCCGGCGATGACGACACCGCTGGCGATGACGATGACAGCTTCGGCGATGACGATGACAGCTTCGACGATGACGACACCGCTGGCGACGACGACACCGCTGACGACGACGACACCGTCAACAATGACAACGGGCCGACCGGCCTGTGCGCCGAAGATAGCTACGAAGAGAATGACAGCGAGGCAACGGCGGTTGGTATCGCGCCCGGCTACTACTCGTCCATGGCTGCCTGTGAAGGAGACCTGGACTTCTTCTCTATTCACCTCGCCACCGGTGACGAGATCGCTGTCTCCCTATTCTTTCTCAACAGCGAAGGCGACATTGACCTGCACGTTGTTGACGCAGCTGGCACGACTCTGGCCTCTTCGACCTCCATCAACGACAACGAGGAGATCGTGCCGACCGCAGTACCTGCGAGCGGCCTTTATCTGATCAAAGTCTCGCTGTTCAGCGACAGCGGCTTCAGTCCCGGAAATTCATACGACCTGCAGATCAGCGTCAATGGCTTTGGCGGCAGCGGCGACGACGATGACGCCACTCAACCAAGCGCTGAAGGCAACTGCACAGACAACTTCGACAATGACCTCGATGGGGCGATCGACTGCGCTGACAGCGACTGCGCGGCAGCGCCCAACTGCTCAAGCAACTGCCCCAACGACGCCTTCGAGGACAACGACAGCTTCAACAACGCGGCGACGATCGCGCCGGGAGCCTATGCGGGGCTGACCGCCTGTATCGGTGACGACGACTTCTATGCGGTCAGCGTCAATGCCGGCGACAAGATCTCCGCGTCGCTTTCGTTCGCGCACAGCGAAGGCGACATCGACCTCGCCCTGCTCACCGCATCAGGAGTTCAACTTCTGCACTCTACCGGCAGCGGAAATGGCGAAGCCCTGGGCCCTTACACAGCACCTATTGCAGGCACCTATCTGCTGCGAGTCTGGCTACAGAGCGACCTCGGATCGAACCCGGGCAACTCCTACTCGTTGAGCGCCACGGTGGTCTCCACTGCTCCGGCAGCCTGTGTGGACGACGCCTACGAGAACAACGACTCCCTGGCAACAGCCTATAGCCTGGGCACTGGCCCCTTCTCGGCCAGCAGCCTCGCAGCATGTCCCGGCGATGACGACTGGTACAGCTACTATCTGGCTTACGGCGAGGTGCTCAACCTTGACGCCATCTTCAGCGACAGCATGGGCAACATCGATGTGCAGCTTTTTGACCCGTCCGGAGCGCTGTACTCTGGAGCCTACAGCGCCAACAACAATGAACAACTCAACGTGGCGATTCCCAGTACCGGGACCTGGAGGATTCGCGTCTTCCTAAACGGTGGCGATGATTCGGTACCAGGTAACACCTACAACCTCTCTGTCAGCTACACCTCCGTACCCAGTTGCGCAGACGACAGCTTTGAGAACAACGACAGCGCAGCGACCGCACATACCCTGCCAACCGCCCTGTTCAACGCGGCAGGGCTCACCTCTTGCCCCGGCGACGATGACTGGTACAGCTACTACGCTGTTGCTGGCGAGCAGCTGAGCGTCAATGCACTGTTCGCCAACGCCATGGGTGACATCAACGTCGAACTCTATACACCTTCAGGTGGGCTCCATAGCGGCTCCTACAGCCAGACTGATAACGAGTCCCTAAACCTCGCGGTGCCCATTACCGGCTACTGGCAGATACGAGTCTTTCTAGGTAACGATGACGCCAATCCCGGCAACAACTACAGTCTCTCAGTCAGCTACGTGCCAGCGGCAAACTGCAGCGAAGACGCCTACGAAAACAACGACAGTGGCTCCACCGCGACGATGGTCTCGGGAGGCCCATATCCCGGCACCAGCATTAACGGGTTGCGCAGCTGCCCTAACGACGAAGACTGGTTCCGCCTTTGGGCTGCTGCGGGTGACACAGTGGTCGTCAACCTGTGGTTTACCCACGCATTTGGCGACGTCGATGCTGAGATCTATCCACCAGGTAGCGCCACTCCTGTCGTCAGCGGGCTGACCCTCAGTGACAACGAGGGACTGTCGACCGTTGCCAACATCTCTGGCCACTGGCTGGTGCGGGTCTATCTGGCCAGCTTCGACGACTCAGTGCCCGGCAACAACTACAACATCGAGATCTGGCAATACTGACTTTTTTTTCAGCTCTTGCTTAACCATCTTGTGAGCTGCCCTGTCGAACAAAGCATGGACACGGGCCAACCAGCTGAGTGGATTGCAGCACTACAAGGGGGAGACCGCCAGCTGTTCGCGGCACTGGTGCGACAACACCAACGCAGCGTGTTCTTCCTCGCCATGCGCATGAGTCGAGGGGATGAGCAGCTCAGCCGAGACATAGTGCAGAAGAGCTTCCTCAAGGCCTGGGCTAGGCGCCAAAGCTTTCGCGGCGAGGCCTCGTTCAAGACCTGGTTACTGCGCATCGCGCGAAACCTCACCCTCAACGAGCTGGCTCGGGCCTGGCGAAGACACGAAGATGGAGTAGTAGAAAGGGCCGCAGGGGCTGGGGAGGTCCTGGGGCAGGTGGAAGCGGAGGCCGACGAGCGGTTGGCCCTGCAGCAGCGCCGCGAGCTACTTCAGGAAGCGCTGGCTGAGCTGCCACCTAGACAGCGCACGGTAGCCCTGCTGAGACTCTATGAAGAACTCTCCTTTGCCGAGATCGCCATGGTCTGCGAGATCAGCGAGAACACCGCTAAGGTCAACTTTCACCACGCCGTACGAAATGTCCGCAAGTACCTCGACGAGAAGGGGGTTGCGGCATGAGAGCCCGAATCTATTCCCTCCCATTGCGAAAGAACCTGAACATGAGCTGTCCTGATGAGGAGCGCCTCCTTCTGTTTGCAGAAGGGGCTGAGGACATGGATCTTGAGGCACACCTTGAGTCCTGTCCAAACTGTGCCAAGCAGATCGCGACCTTGAAGCTCCAGCTGGCCGAATGGAGGTCCAGCGACCTGCTTGACCACAGCCGCTTCGACGACGACTACTTCGCCAAGCTCGGGGACCAGGTGGTAGCCGCCATGGAGCAGAACGAGGACCAGGCCAGAGGCCTACGCCGAGGGCCAGAGCGATGGTGGCGCAACCGGCTGGCCATCAGCGCGGCGCTGGCCGCAGCTGCCATGTTGCTCTTGGCGCTGCAGCTGGGAGACTCACCAACTCTCCGCAGCACGCCTGCCCTGGTGGACAACCACGAGTTTGAAGAGACGGTGCGGGAGATCAGCAGCGCAATGCTCAGCGAGCTCGAGAGCGACGAGCAGATTCCGCTGGCCTTCCTCACCCAATGGCAACTTGAGCAGGACGCTGATGAAGAGCTGGCTCCGCTGCCTCTGACCACCAGCCTCGCCGAAGAGCTCGAGCTGCTCGATGCTCAGATCCTCAACTCACTGACCCTAAGCCTCTGACCACCCGTACTCATCTACCTGGAGCCCGTTATGCAGCCCACTTTTTGCCGCCTGCTTGTCCTCTGCCTCAGCACCATGCTGCTTTGCAGCGCCGCCCTCGCCCAGAGTCCGCCCCCCGACGATGCCGCACACAACCAGCGACGCGCTGAGATGCTGGAAAAGATCCGCATGGTAAAGATGTACAGCCTCACCGAAGCGCTCGAACTGGATGAAGCGACCGCAGCCAAGCTGTTCCCCTACCTGCGCAAGCACGACGGGGAACTTGAGCAGCTCCAACAGAGCAAACAGCGCAGCCAGCGCCAACTTCGCAAGATGCTGAAGAACGGCGAAATCAATCCACAGGAGGCCGACCGACACCTGAGCGAGGTGAACCGGATCAACATTGAGATTGCCACCGTAGAAGGTCAGCAGCTCGACGGCTTAAAGGGCATCCTCAGTACCGAACAGAGAATTAAGTTCCTGCTCACTAAGGCTCAATTCGAACGGAAGATCCGCGAGATGATTCGGAAAGAACGTAAGAAGCACCGCAAGCGACACGGTAAAGGTCCCCGAGGCGGCGGCGAGCCTCCTCCCACTCGTTAGGGAGGGGCCAGCTGCTGATCAGGGTTAAGACCCGCAGTACACATCGTCGCAGTCGTCATCGGCAACATCCAAGACGAAGCTAAAGAACCCCATATTGCCGTCGCAATCAGCGTCTGAGACAACACCGGCAGCCTCCTCAAGGCAGCGGCGGGCGCTGTCTGAGTCAAAAGCACAGCCGCCATCTAGGTAGCTCTGATACGGGGAAGACTCCTCAAAGACCCGACGCTCCTCAGCTACACACTCATTGACATCGTCATAGGTGGTCAGCAGCTCAATCTCTCCCTCAGCTACACAGCTGAATAGACTCGCGCAATAGGTGCGGGCCCGCTCAGCGGGATAATTGCTGCCGGTCAGGCAACCAGCCAACAGGGACAAAGAGAGCAGCCAGAAGAGCATCGAAACACGAATCACAGGACCATCCTCATCAACAAAGGGCGCAAGGACTCTCAGGGTACCCCGAGAATGGCCGCCTGGGGGCGGCCTGGGGACTTGAGACGCAAGCGAACTTCTCCACCCAGCAAGCGGGTCCGAAACACAGAGTCTCCCTCTGGCAACATCATCTCGATCTCAGCCTCAAACTCATAGCCTCGATCTGGAGCGTGATACTGAATACGAGTGCGCTGCAACTTAGGTTCAGCTGCCTGGGAGCTGCCGCTGCCGACACTGACCGCGACACCAGGTCCAAGAAAGCTGCTGGCCAGCTCCACCGCGCCCAACGAGAGCTGCTCGCGCCGAAGCAGAGGTTGCAGCTGAACGCTCAAATATTCGGCTGCACAGCCGCGTAGATCAATCACGCTCACCAGTCCACGCTCGTCGCTCAGAAACGAGATGCAATAGCCCGCCGTGGTCCAACCGACCCCGATACCCCCAGGACGACCTCGAGGCCCTTTGGCGCTGATCCAGTACGGATGTCGACCACCTCGATCCAGTTCGGAAAAGGCGCGCTCAAGAGGCATCTTCAAGCTGACCCCAAGCACCGAGACTTCAGCGGCGGAATGACTGGACAGGACCGAAGCTGGAGCAGTGGCAAGATCCTCGGTGTGCTGTACCGCTCCTGCCCAATTCGAGACCATGGTGAGCGCTGTCGGGACCCCTAGTAAGTGCAGCGAAGTGGGCTCGCCGCCAGCAGTAGAGAAATCGAGAAGTCCGCACGGTTCAAAGGCACAACTACTGATCAACCACCTCCCCTCCGGGCTCAGGTAGGCCGGCGCGCCAGCCTCGGCCATCATCAGCTGGGCTTGAGGGCCGGGCTCATCGCGAACCAATCCGCTGCTCAACAATCTGGCCAACTGACCGCGCGCACCCGGAACACCGTATTCGGCGACCAGAGACCCATCCTGCTGCGGCCACAGCGCCCGCACCCGGCCAAACAGTCGATGGGTTACAAAGGGAAGCTGATCTTGAGGGCGACGGAGCACCACAGTCTCAGCGCCACGCTCTTCTACCCAGTAGAGATCACCTTCCGAGCCTGCAGCGACCAAGGTACGCGGGTGCTCACCGACCAACATCAGCTGCGAGCCATCCAACAGATCCCACTCCAGAATCGCAGCTGGCTGCCTTCCCTGCGGCTCACACACCAGATACAGCCGCCTGTTCTGCATACCGAAGACCGGTGAGTGACAGCCGGCCGGCCCCTCAGCCAAGCCCCGCCAAGCGCCCCCCGGATCAAAGCTGCCCAGGCGCACGGTGACCTGCTCATCCTCCGCGCGGCGCTGTTCGACCGCTAACCACCTCGCGTCAACCGAAACAGCAAGGGCCCCGACTGCGGCAGCTACGCGACCGAGTTCCTGCACCAGAACCTGCGGTTCGTCGTCAACCCGCGAGCTACGGATACGGATCAAGTCGTGACTGGAATGACCCGGTCCACGCTGCACCGCCATCAGCACATCGCCGCGCTCCAGCCCCTTAGAGCTGGGATCCTGGACGGCCTGACTCGACCCCACGCGCAGTGCGATAGGAACCGTAGCGCAGCCCCAGAGGGACAGAGCTGCGAGACCGACCAAAACGGCGCTCAGTAACTTCATGCCAGACTAAGCATAGCCAATGGCAACAGAAAACCTGAGACAGGTCCTCCAACAAGGCTGTCAGGGAGTTCTCGCTATTGGGGCAGCTGCGCGCAACGCCAAACCAAGGGCCAACAAAATCGCCAGGTGAAAGCACAGACCTTCTTCGGGACCAAATGTACCCCCAAAGAACAGCTGTAGCGCTCCATCTGTGCCGCTCTCCCAGCGACTCACAGCGGCAAAGCGGTGCCCCGAGACCGGCAGACCCATCAGTCCGCAGACTGCAAAATTCCAGCCGAAGTGAAGACCAGAGACCAACAGCAGGCTTCTGCTGGTGGCAAAGACGACCCCCAGGAGCAGTCCCCACAGGGCAATCCCCGCGACACCAAGGGCTGATATCCCCGGGTTCGCACCATGCATAAATGAAAAGAGCAGGGTACTCACAAGGATCCCGACCCGCGCGCCCCAAAGTCCCTCAAAGATGGACTGAAAGAGACCGCGGCAGAGGAGCTCTTCGCCGAACGCCGCAACTCCCAGGGCGAGCATCAACAACACCAGCTGTCCGGAAGCAGCCAAGCCAGTCGGAGCCTGGACCGAACCCGCAGGCAGCTCCACCCATGCCCCAAGCAACAGCCCCAGCGCCGCTGGAGCGGCAAAGACCAGCAGCCCCAGCAGCACTCCGCGCAGCAACTCAACTGCCGATAGCGGCACTGACAGGCCCAGACCAGCCCGGGACAGACCAGCCAAAGCGGCACATGGCCCAAGCAGCAGTGGACAGGCTAACAGCCACGACAGCATCGTCATGAGCAGCATCAAACGTGAATCCTTTGCCAGAACTGAGTCGCTGCCCGGCTCATGGAATCCGGACGCCAACAAGCCAGTGACCAGGCTCGCCAATAAAAAGCTCAGCACCGCTGCGGCACAGCTCAGCGTCGCACGAAGCCCTGGTCTCATCGGTATAGAGATGGATGCGCGCGAAGGTACGCGGTCACGGCACGAGGCAGCAGATGCTCAACCTCAAGACCGGCGCGAAGCAGCCGCCGCACCTCACTGGAGGAGATGTCGGGCAGCTGAAAGTCTCGAATCTGAAACCGCCCACCGGGTGGCAGCGCGCCGGGGTCCACCGCCGCGCCGCGTCCCAATACGACGAAGCTCAACTGGTCACGGAGTTCCTCCCAGCGCGACCAGAGCGGCAGCTCAGGAAGGATGTCGGAGCCAATAATCCAGGAGAACTCAACAGTCGGGTGGCGCTGACGTAAAGCGGCCAGGGTATCGATCGCATAGGACCGACCACCCAACTCCCGCTCAATGGGGTCAACGACGATCGCGTCCAGTCCCTCCACCACCGCCTCGCAGAGCGCCACTCGCTCAGTAAAGGGCAGCAAGTCGCGATCTTTGGCGAAAGCATGGCGATGCACCGGCAACCACCAGACCTCCTCAAGCTCAGTCGTCTGCAGCAGGTACAGAGACGCCAGCAGGTGGCAGATGTGCGGCGGGTTGAATGAGCCACCCAGCAGGCCGACCTGGCGCATTGGAGTCACTGCTCTACACCTCCCCGGCTGAAGCACTGTGGCTCCATGACCTACAAGGTCGTATCCTTCCCCAGTGACCGAGGAAAGGAAAGGGCGGAGCGGCGAACAGAGACCGGTGCGGGGCCGCTTCGCGCCAAGCCCCACCGGGCCACTTCACCTTGGACACGCCCAGACTCTGCTGCTGGCCTGGCTTCAGGTGCGCGCTCTGGATGGGCAGTTTGTGCTGCGGATCGAAGACATTGACCGAGAGCGCGAGCGACCGGGCGCCACCGACGCAATCGTACGAGACATGGAGTGGCTGGGCTTCGACTGGGATGAAGGACCAGGCTGCGGTGGCCCGGCAGGACCCTATCTGCAGAGTGAGCGGCTTGAACTGTACGAACAGACCCTCGAGCGCCTGCACCCGCGCTGCTATCCATGTGTCTGCTCGCGAAAGGACGTGCGAGAAGCCGCGGGTGCCCCCCACGGTGGCGAGCTCCCCTACCCGGGGACCTGTCGGCAAGGGCGGTCCAGCGCACAGCGCAGCTCGCTCCGGATCCGTGTCGACTCAGAAGAAATCAGCTGGGATGACCTGTGGCTGGGCCCACAAGCTGAAGACCCCTCAGAGATCTGCGGCGACTTCATCGTGCGGTCAAAAAACAACCGACCCGTCTACCAACTGGCCTGCGTTGTCGACGACATCGCCATGGACATCACTCATGTCCTCCGCGGCGAAGACCTCGTTAGCAGCACGTCGCGCCAACTGCTCCTCTATCGCTGGCTCGGGGCACCTGCACCGTGGTTCGCTCACACGCCGCTGCGCCGCGACGAAGCAGGCCAGCGTCTGGCCAAGCGGCGCGGGAGCCCGGCGCTCAGTGAGCTCAGGGAAGCCGGCGCCCATCCCGAACAGCTCATTGGCACCCTGGCCCACGGCCTGAGACTCATCGCTGAGCCCACTCCGCTCCGTCCCGAAGCGCTCGTAACAAGACTCAAGCGGGCCCGCCCGAAGCTGCTCCACCGCTAGCGGCGCTACTCTGAGCGCGCGGAGGCCTTCATGCCGTGAAGGCTTACTCCCGAACCCATTGATATCTTCCAGGCGGGAAAGGACTTGCTCGAAGCGACCTTATAAGGGCCGAAACGCTTGCCCCCAACCTTCACACTCACCGCACCGCCGAGATTGCTGATAGTGACTGGAGTGTCCTTGCCAATAGCGGCACCCTTTGAGATGGAGTGCTCACTGAGCGCCTTCACCGTGCCGCCGCTGTCTGAGATGGTGACGCTAAAACGGCCCTTCAACGCGATGGTGTGATCGCCCGCACTGCCCTGCCGTACAACGTAGCGCAGCGAAATGCGCTCCTTGGCGAAGGAGGTCAGCTGGGCCGCAGTCCCCGCCGCGCCACTGCGCTGGACAGAACTCTTACTGAAGAACACCTTAAGAGGTGGCGGAGTAGCCTCTTTGACCTCCACCGGTTCCGGTGGCGGAGCAACCGGTACAGCAACAGGCATGGGCGCTGGCTTGACCACAGGCTTTTCGACCGCAGGAGGAGGTGCCGGCTTCGGCTTCAGCAGGACCGCGGCGACCGCAATCAACAGCACCAGCACCAGGCAACCTGCACCGCCAGCGAAGATCAGCAACTGCTTCGAAGGGCCCTCTTTCTTGCTGGCACCGGTCTTACGCTTCTTTTTTGCGGGCTTGGCGCGACGGATCCGGGACTCAACAGACTTGGATGGCTCAGCCGGTGCCAGGCTGGAGGCGCGTCCAGCACCCTCAGTGGCAGCGCCTGCAGCAGCAGCGCCTGCAGCAGCAGCGCCTGCAACGGCACGCTCAGGTCGACCCTCGGCCGCAGGACCGATAGCCGCGGAATCAAGCCTGGCCTGTCGCGAGGAAGCAGACCTTGCGGGAGCCGAAGCTGAATCCGAAGCAGCATCTGCATCACCGGCAGCCGACATGGCGTTACCGGACCTGGAGCGCGCTCCCTGAGGCGGGGGCGGTTCGGGAATCGCGGCTTGCTCAGCCGTATCCATGGTGAAGTCCTCACCTTCACCCATAGCCTCCAGCCGCTCCTCGCGCCGCTGTTTCAGGGTCCGGTCAATGGAAGCAAGCTTGTCCGCTGCGCGCCGCTCAGCAATGGCTTCGGCTGCTCCGGGCACCTCCAGGACGATGCCAAAAAGCGGCACAACCGGACCCTTTTCGTTCAAGAATCGATCCGCAATCTTCTCCAGATTCTGAGTCCGAACCAGATCGGTCAGTCCTTCCTTGTCTGGGCGCCAGCTCGGGCCCTCGGCAGTCCAGGCAATCGGCCTGCCGGTCTTGGTTCGCAGGGCAAAGCCCTCCTCTTCAGAGATCCTCCGCACCAGTTCCATGAGCGGGGCAGCCGGATCAACCTGGTACTCCTTGCAGAAGTCCGCATCGACGATCTCGACAGTAATGGTGATGCTTGCCACGGAGGTTATCTTACGAAAGAAGACAGAGAATGGGGCTGCCCCAAGGGATTGACCCCACCGCTACCTGAGCCCTGGAGTGGACTGTGAAGCCGAATAATGAAGTCATCCTGATGGACGGCGCGATGGGCACACAGCTCATCCGCAAGGGAGTCTCAATTGACGGAAGCTTGTGGTCGGCGCAGGCACTATTAACTGCTCCAAACGTGGTCGAAGCCATCCATGCAGCGTACGCAAAGGCAGGTGCAACGGTACACAGCGCAAATACCTTTCGGACCTCGCCTTGGAGCCTCGCCAAAGCGCAAGATTCGGTGCCAGGCTGGCAGGAACTCACGAAACGGGCTCTGCAGCTGGCCCGAAAAGCGGTAGCAGTGGACCATCTGGTAGCCGGCTGCATCGCTCCCCTGGAAGACTGTTATCGCCCCGATCTGAGTCCTGAACCGAAGGTCTGCCAGCGGCAGCACCGAATCTTTGCCGAAGGACTCGCAGAGGCCGGCGCTGACCTGTTGCTATGCGAGACCTTCACTCAGCCCAATGAAGCGCTGATCGCTGTCGAAGCGGCGGCTGAAACCGGACTGCCGGTGTGGCTTAGCCTCAGTGCCGGACCGAACGGAGAGCTCCTGTCCGCTCAGGCTATCTGCGAGACGCTGATCCGCGCCGCTGATCTCGGCGCCGCAGCCCTGCTCATCAACTGCAGCCCAATATCACTCATCGAAGATGTGCTGATGCAGTGCACAACTAGGGGCCTGCGACTGGGAGCCTATGCCAACCTGGGCCGACCAGATCCAACCCTGGGCTGGCGAACTGACGGACTTGCAAGACCGGCCACCTATGCCAAAGCAGCGGCCCGGTGGCTCAGCAGCGGTGCCTGCATTATAGGAGGGTGCTGTGGCGCGGGGCCAGAGCACATAAGGGAGCTGGCCGGCTTAAGGCCGACGCCCTGAAGAGCATCCTCAAAACCCGCTGAGAGCGCTACGCGCCTCAAGCAAGGCGTCGCGAGCACTGCACAGACCTGACCTGGTGTCAGCCCGCGCCGACAGGGCCAACAGCCAACGCTCAAGGGCCGGATGAGAAGCGCCGTGTTGCGCCAGAGCGGCTGTCAGCCGATCGTTAGCGCCGTCCGCCCCAGCACTATGGGGATGCAGATCGCCGCAGAGGCTCTGCTCGAAGGCCAATGCAGCCATACCCAGAGCCTCTGCACAAGGCCCTCTCATCCATTTAGGGACGACCCAAGGCTCAGACTGGTCAGACCCTACTGGGGCACTGTTCCAAACCGGGAAGTGGCTCATGGGATCGTGCCAGGCCCGAAGTTCCATGATGCCAGCCGTAGCATCGGGGCGCCGGGCTTGCTCGTTACAGGAAAAAACTCGAATCAGGTCGGTCTCGGCGAAGCCCTCGAGTTGCTCGGCAAAGGCAACCAGCCAGGCCGCTGCGCGATGAGCCGAAAACGCCTTAAGCACGAGCAGCTGCGGGATATCACCGGAGCACAGGTGAATGGCCATCTGTAGTTCATCAAACTCATCCCAGCTCAGCGCGACGATCATCGGCTCAACCAGCCCGGCCTGATAAGAACCGAAGATACCCAGTCGCAGCCCCTCCTCCAGTAGCTCCTCGAGTTGTAGAGAAGCGGCTCGCTTCGGAGGGCGAATGCGCAGCCCTGGCGCGGCACCACCAAGGCCAGCTCCCTCGGGTAGCGCCGGCAGTCCCGCTGCCGAGGGCTCGCCATCTCCGGCCCCACCTCGTAGCCGACGCGGCCCAGCAGCAGCACTACCCGCAACGACTGCAGTAGCCCTCTTAAAACCAGATGCTTGGCGCTGAGAATTACCCTTCGACTTCTCGCTGGGTGCCTTCTCGAGCTGCTCTTCCTCGACCTCTTCCTGGTCGAGACCCTGCTCTTCCTCAGCAGGCAACTCAGCCAGCTCAACGATGCGCTCGACAAAGTTGGCGCTCACGGCTGCAGGCTGACTGCCCTTGCGTTCTTCCCGTTCACGCGGACTGGTCGCCCGCGGCGGAAGCGCGCCGGGACTCGCTCCACGGGTGTCGGAAAAAGACCCATGGTCCATAAATTCTGCCTGGGCAGGCTCGTTATGAACCGCACTCTCCTGGCGGCCTGCAGAGGTCGCCTCTGCAGGACGTCGTTGAGGCTTTGGTGAGTTCTTCGCCATGTCCGCCCAGACCGACAAGCTGTGAGACAGCCAGCAGGGGTCATTCTAGCCCGAACCCTGCTCCTCAAGCACTACCGCGCGTGGCAGTTCATCCACCTGACTGACCCCATCCCCTCGCCCGAGATAGGCAGCGATAAAGGCGCGAGTCCCAGGGGCAACTCGCTCTTCAAGGGAGATCAGAAGCTCTGTACCACGGCGATCCCAGCGGAAGTCGACCTGTCGAATGGCTACATAGCGGATGCTCTGATCGGCAGTCACCACCCCAAAACGCAAGCGGTGCGCGATCCATTCCGGAACCTTCTTCTCCAGTCCGGTATCCACCGGGATTGCATAGTCACTGATCACCTGCACCACCCTGCTGCTCTGCAGGGAATAGTGATCGACCGCATCGATGAAGGACCGCACTGCATGAACAGCTGCACGGTGGCGCAGTGAATAATCAACACCGAGAACTGCCGGCTCAATCAAGAGATCCCGCTCCTTGACGAACAGGTGCTTCAGGAAGCGGACTATGCCTCCCTCAGGATGAAGCTTGACTCGGCGCTTACGAATCACCACCAGAGCTCCCTCGTGCCTGATTCTTCTCAAGGTACTAACGAGTATAGGACCGCCCTTGGTGACCGTCCAAGGGTGAGACGAGACACCCTCGACTTCCTTCAAAGCAGTCCGAAAAAAGCTCAGATCCGGTCCTTACGACGTCGTAGCAGCAGCAGAGATCCCAGCAACAGCCACAGCCCAGCGGGGCGCTGCACAGGACTCAACGCACTACAACCACAGCCCAGTTCAACCCGGCTCGACGACAGTTCACCGGCGCCGTCCTGAATATCATCGGTGACCTCTCCAGCCGGGTTCTCTGGGTCCGAGTCGGCGGGCTCAACAACTGCATCCTCACCGTCGCAGTCCTGATCCACCCCGTCTGCTGGCAGGTCCTTAGCGGCGGGGTGGACCTCAGGATCGTCATCGGCGCAGTCCCCATCACAGGGGCTGTAGCCATCACCGTCCAGATCCTCTGCATCGGACACGACCCCGTCACAGTCATTATCGAGACCATCGCAGAGCTCCGCGGCATCTGGGTGGACGCTATCCAGGGCATCATTGCAATCGCCACCGCATTCGAGCCAGCCGTCACCATCGTCGTCGAAGCCGTCGTCAACCTCCCCATCGCAGTCGTCATCTCGACCATTGCAGGACTCTATGGCCTGGGGATGAACCAGGGGATCGTTGTCATCGCAGTCGCCATCGCAGTTGCCCCAGCCATCCAGATCCGCATCAAAATTCTCATCGACTGCTCCATCACAGTCGTCGTCAATCCCGTTACAGGCCTCCAGCGCCTCCGGATGAACAGTGGCTTCGCTGTCATCGCAGTCACCGACACAGGGCGCCCAACCGTCTCCATCATCATCAAAGCCATTGTCGCGCAGACCGTCACAGTCGTTATCCACACCGTCACAGACTTCACTCAGCCCGGGATGAGCTGAGGGGTCCTCATCGTCGCAGTCACCGCCGCAGTTGGTGTAGCCGTCACCGTCCGAATCAGCCTCCTCATCGACCGCACCGTTGCAATTGTCGTCAATTCCATTGCAGATCTCGGCGGCCCCCGGTGAGGTCAGCGGGTCAACGTCATCACAGTCCCCCGCACAAGACGTCCAACCGTCAGCGTCCTGATCAAATCCTTCATCAATGACTCCATCGCAGTTGTCATCTGACCCATTACAGGACTCAATGGCGCCGGGAAAGATGCTGCCATTGGCAGAATCGCAGTCTCCGTCACAATCGGTGAAGCCATCGCCATCGGCATCACCGGCATCATCGATGGAGCCATTACAGTTATTGTCAATTCCATCGCAGAGTTCCGGCGCAGCCGGATAAACAAGCCCCGAGTTGTCGTCGCAATCACCTGCACAACCAGTCCAACCATCTGAGTCCAGGTCAAAGCCCTCATCAAGCTGACCGTCACAGTCGTTATCGAAGCCATCACAAAGTTCCATAGCGCCGGGGTAAACGGCACTGTCAAAGTCATTACAGTCCACATCATCGCAGTAACTGTCCGAATCCCAGTCGGTACAGCTCGAAACCAGCATGACCCCCCAATCCCAGCGATAAGAAAGGGTGTACGGACCGCTGTCGCCGAAGTAACCACCGAGTCGGATTCGATAGATCCCCGCCACGTTAGCTATCAGCGAGATCTCGGACTGCAGCGAGACCAGACAGCCGTCGTCATCACACCATTGCTCGTTAGTGAAGCTGCTGCCGTTGTAGACCCCCAAGGTTGTGTCCCAGAACGCCAGCCCCCCTGAGCTACAAAGGCTCACATCGAAGGAGCCTCCGGCCGGAATGTAGAGGTCAAAATAGTGACCGCAGCTGGATTGAGCTGAACAATCTCCGCTGTGCGTCCGCCAACTACCGGCAGAATCAACCATGGCCGAGCCGATGTCCTGGCTAAAGGAAGCCATACACTGAGCCGCGGCGCGCCCCGCGGGCAGCACCACCAGGAGCACCACTGCGGGGACCAGAAGCGACAGCGCAAGCTTGTGGCCAACTGAAAAAAGCGCTGACCGAGGCGGGCGAGCGGCTCGACTCATTTGTAAATTATATGTCAAGCTCGCTTTACCGCCAAGGGTCGAGTCACTGCCAAAGGCTGCTTCTCCCAGCACTACCTGCAGGTCGTCCTTGCCAGTCCCGTCCCGGAACGGTACAAACCCAACCTCCCTCACAACCCACATCTCGGAGCACTGTGGCTCATGTTCCAGCTGGGATTCCAACCGCCCGCCCTTTCTGACGAACACCTCGATAGCCTTGAGCAGCTTAGGCGCCGCTCAACTGCAGACATCCTGACGATGACCACGCTGGCTGGCTGTGGTCATCCAGGTGGCTCGATGTCAACGCTGCAAGCGCTGCTGCTGCTCTATGCGAACTGCAGAATTGAGCCCTCAGCGCCGCTGGCCGAGAATCGAGACCGGATCTTCGTGTCCCACGGTCACATTTCGCCTGGCGTCTATGCGGCTCTGGCCAACTTTGGCTTCTGCGACCGAGATGAAGCACTGGTCACCTTCCGCAACTTTGGCTCTGTATTCGGTGGACACATCGAAATGGGAGTCCCCGGGGTCGAGTGGAATACAGGCAACCTGGGCCAGGGCCTGTCAGCCGCAGTGGGCGCCGCCCTAGGAGCACGGCTTGAGAGCGCAAATCCCAGCCTGGACCTCCGTGAACAGGAGGGTTCCTCCTACAAAGTGGTCTGCTGCATGGGCGACGGCGAACAGCAAAAGGGCCAGCTGTCTGAAGCGCGCCGCCTGGCCGTCAAGTATGGCTGCAGCAACCTGATCGGCATCGTTGATCTGAACCGCCTGCAGATCGGTGGCGAGATCGCCGACATCATGCCCCACGACATCCCAGCAGACTGGGCCGCTGACGGCTGGAACGTGGTCCAGACTGACGGCCATGACTGGCAAGCTCTGTATGGGGCCCTTCGCGCCGCTTACCGGGGCGAGGTTGAGCACCCTGGCAGACCAACAGTGGTGATCGCCGAGACCATCATGGGCCGAGGTGTCCCGGAAATGGAAGGCAAGGCCAAGTGGCATGGTCAGAGTCTGAAGCTGGAGCAGGCCCGAGAGGCCCTCGATCACCTCGGTGAGCCCGACCGACTCGGCGAGTTGATGGAGCGTAGAGGCGCACTGCCGCCCGGTGAGGTGAACCACCCCTTTCCAACCCTCGCTCCGCCCAAGCTGAAAATTGGCCCGGCCATCGTCTATCCCCACGATCAGGTGACCGACTGCCGCTCGGCCTATGGCGCAGTGATGAAGGAGTTGGCAGTCGAGAACAACAACGACCGGGTTCGGGTGGTGGCATTCTCGGCGGACCTGGAGGGCTCAGTAAAGCTCGGTGGCTTCCATAACACCAGCCCAGCGGCCTTCATTGAGGGGGGCATCCAGGAGCACAACAGCGCCACTGCTTCAGGGCGCTTGAGTCGTGAAGGCTACTCAGTGTTCTTCTCGACCTTCGGCATGTTCGGAGTGACCGAAGTCTTCAATCAGCAGCGGCTCAACTGTTTCAACAAAGCCAACCTCAAGCTGGTCTGCACCCACTGCGGAACCGATGTGGGCGAAGACGGACCCACCCACCAGGCCATCGATTACGTGGGGCTGCTGCGATCTACCTACAGCTGGGAGATCTTCGTTCCTGCCGACCCCAATCAGTGCGACCGAATGATCCGTGCCATCGCTGACCGGCCTGGCAATCAGTTTGTTGGCATGGGTCGCAGTAAGATGAACAGTCTGAGCACTGCGGACGGCAGCGCACCCTTCTACGGAGCAGACTACGAGTTTGTCCCAGGACGAGCAGAGCTAATTCGGGACGGCGACGACGGCGCAATTCTGGCGGTTGGCCCTATGGTGCTAGAGGCACAGCAGGCCCACGATCTGATCCTGCAGCGCACCGGAAAACGTATTCGAGTGGTCAACATGGCAAGCCTGAGACCTTTTGACCGGGATGCAATTCTGGCCGCTGCGACGACCGGCTTCGTGCTCACAGCTGAAGACCACCATCCGGACACCGGCCTCGGAGGTCTGGTTTCCATGGTCCTGGCCGACGCCGGTATTGCCACTCGGCTTGAGCGAGCAGGCGTTGACCGCTGGGCGATGAGCGGCAAGCCTGCCGAGATCCGGCGTGCCTACCGGCTCGATGCCGAAGGTCTCGCAGATCGCGTCGTCAAGGCGCTTTCGAGCAACTAGACTCTAGTCTGAAGCTCGAACCGACAGGAGCCAATATGGACCCCGCCGCCGCCCGCCTGATCCGCTTCCTCCCCCTGCTGCTCGCCCTGATCCTGGGCCTGGCCTTATTTCCAGCCTGCAGCACCTCATCAACTGGCGATGACGACGACGCCAGCAATGACGATGACGACGACGACGACGACGATGACGACGACGCCAGCGACGATGACGATGCCACTCCAGCACCCCAGGGCAGTGTCGAAGGCCGGGTCGTTGACCTCACTGGAAGCCCACTGGAAGGCATCGGGGTCAGTTGCTGTAGCGAAGAGATGTGCCTGACTGCGACCACCGATAGCGGTGGCGGCTTCATCATCAACGGTCTGACCGCCGACATCTACGTCCTCGACAACCTCGGATATCCCGGTGATGACCCACGCGCCGCTGCAATGCAGTGGAGCAAGTTCTTCGACTTCGTCACCGTAGCTACCGATGAAGCGGTGGTGATGGATAGTGACCTGATCCTGCCCCAAGCCACACAAGCACAGACGGTAACTGCCGGAAGCAACCAACTCAGCTTCGATGATGGACTACAGGTGAGCTTCGACGGCAGCGCGCTATCGCTACCTTTTATCGTTGGACACTTCACGGACGACGACGACAACGACGAAATCGCCAACTATCTGGACCCAGACGCCAACAACAGCTTCGAGCTGAGCGGCCTTGAGCTAGGCCCGGAATCCTTCCCCAGCGGTGGCATTGGCAATCACGTAGTCCAACGGGCCTGGGCCTTCGCCCCCTTTGAGACCGGGCTAGAGAGTGGTGGCTTCAGCGTAACCATCAACCTCAGCGAGGCCCCCGCAGCGGGTACCGCCATGTCCCTGCTCTGGGCCGACTATGAGTTGGGCGTTGCGCACGAGCAATTCGAGTCTACCCCGGCCACCCTCAGTAACGATGGCCTCAGCGTCAGCGGTGAAGTGAACAAGCTATCACTGCTGTTACTGGTCGAAACACCCCTGTAGTACCCCAGTAGAATTCAGCGGGCAGGCGTGTCCATCCGCTGGATCAGTTCTCTGATTGCTCGGCGATCACGCTCTGAGCTGGGGGGCCCGGTACCTTCAGGTGGGAGGGCAGATAGCAGCGCCTCGCCCTGCTGAAGAAAGGCCCGACGGCGAGCATTGTACGAGCGGCTGGCGTCAAGAGTGGTGGTCACAGAGGAAGCCGCCACAGGTTGCAGTTGACCAGCAAGGACTGGCGGCTGACTGGGAGGCGCCACAACAGGGGCCAACTGCGCAGGCGGCGGCGAAACAGCAGCGGTTGGCACCACCACAGCAGGCTTGCTCTGCTCGAGCTGCTGCCCAGGAGTTGAGCTGTCGCCATCAGCAGAGCCAAAGAAATGGGCCCCGAGCATCATCAAGGCTACCGCAACCACCAGCAGGGAAAAGCTCCGAGGCAACCACCAGAACAAGCCCTCATCAGGCAGGAAGGGATCATCGCCCAGCCGCCGACCGCCAGCGATAGGAGGGACAGGCTCCCCCCCAGTCAGCTGTCCCGGTCCCAGGCCTTTGGCGCCACTGTCTGAACTCGTTAACTCGCCACTCATCTCTGCCCTCCCCAAGAAAGAAGTCATTAAAGGATACGTCTATACTCTGCGCCCGTGGAGAGTGGCTTTAGCGCAGGCTCTCAGCCTGCCGAATCCGGGGGCCTCAATTGGGGACTGCTGACCCTCGCCCTGGTGTTGCTGGGGTTCTTCGCTCATCGACTCCTGGTCATCCTCTCTGCCGGGGACTTTCTCTACCCCCTGGAACCCTCTGAAGCCAAGAACACTCAGATCGCCTGGGACCTCATCAGCGGACGCTACGGCAGCGGTGACTTCACCCTTGGCAACTACCTCGCCAACTCCGGCTCTGTTCACCACGCGTCCTACAGCAGCGGCGCTCTGGTCTACTGGCTGCTCTCCCAGTTCACTGCTCTCGACCTGCTCTCCGTTCGCCTGGTCCCACTGCTGGCCTCCACCGCAGCCCTCGGTCTCTGGATGATGATTCTGCGGCGAACCTTCAACAGCGTGAGCGCGGCCCTCGCTGGCCTCGGGCTGCTGCTGGTCCCCACCCTGTTCATCGCCTTTCAGTTGACCTTCCTCAACTGCCATCCTGAGTCAGTGCTACCGCTTACAGGAGCCATTGGCGCATGGCTGTGGTGGCTGGATGGCAGGCCCGACGACGCACGGCGCGGCTTACTTTTGGGTGCATGCGTCGGCTACGCGTTCATCTTCTCGTACCTGCTCTGGCCCTTCCTGGGCCTGCTACTGCTGCTCACCTTCGTCGGCCCACGACCGCAGCTGAGCCACAGCCAATTGAAATCCCTGAGCACCGGACTGCTCCTTGGGCTCTGGCCACTGTGGCTGATTCTGCTCAATGATCCGCTGGCACTGTTCACCTACTCCATCACTGAGCGGGAAGAGACCACCCTGTTCAACATGATGCTGGGGCGGCATCTGAACCTGGAGCTCTACCTGCAGACAGTGCGCGAAAATCTCCCCTACGCCTTTCACGATTACTGGCTGGTTCAGGAGCAGGCCAGCAAGTTTTGGGGCGGCCAGGCCTTCGAGGGGATTGCCTACAAGCTACTCACCTTTGGTCCACTAATCCTGCTGCCCTGGGCGCTTCTCGAAGCTGCACCGCAGCGTCGCCGACTGGCACTGATGGTGGCCCTCGCGCCTCCCCTGGTCTACCTCTGGCTGGCCTTCGCATCACCATGGAAACCAAACGTCCCGGTGCGCTACCTCGTACCGCTGGGCCTGCTTGGGTTCAGCGCCCCGGCAGTGGGGATCGGACTGGCTATGGGGCAGCTGAAATCCAATCGTAACAGCGCCTGGTTGCTGCTGCTTCTCTGCTCAATCTGGACCTTATGGCTACTTCCGCCCCGGGCTAAAGAGGCAAGTGCGTCACTTCGACTGGAGCGCGCACCGCTAATCCTAGAGCACCGCTACGTCACCTACTACAACCTGGGCATCGGCACCGTGTGGGCCGAGCAGGTCCAGGATGTGAACGACCTTATCGATGTACGCAGTGCACAGGGCAAAGCGACCGGATTCAGCGGAATTCAAGCAGGGCTCTGGGGATCGGGGAGACGGCTGGCCCTGGGTGAAGGCGACTGGCAGGCCCCACAGCTGAGCTGGGAGGCGCTGTTCTCCGGGATTCAGGAATGGGCTGAACGCCAAAGCTACCTTCCCTATGAGGGCGATGTCGGCGGCGACCTCGATGACGACCCGCACCGGCCCGTTCGCGATGACCTGGCTGTGGCCGCCTTCAACATCGGCTGGGCGGCAGGCATTCGGGCTTCCTGGGATAGCGCTGTGGTGGTCTCTGTAGTTGAGGAGGCGCAAGGGCAAGCTGTCTGTCCTGAGCAACCCGCTGATTGGCAGAGACCCTGCTGGCCCTCCTATCTGGACTGGCAGCTGTTTTGGGAGGGATATGGTTTTGGCCTGGGCAGGGCCCGTCCTGGCATATCTGCCCACCCCGACTCACTGCCAACTGCGCTCCCTCCCGAGGCTCGCCTGCCGATCTCCACCGGAATCTCTGCTGGCCGTGCCATGGGCCAGGTCCCGGAAGCGCCCAGACAGCCCCTGTTCAAGTCGGTTCGGGGGCCAGCGACCTAAGGGCAGTCGGCTAGCGGCCCTGACCGCCAGAGGCCAGCATCAAAAAGAGTTCCAGAGCAAAGAACCATTTACTAGCGCAGGAACTGCGCCTGGCTGCCACCCAAGCCGCTTCGAAAAGGGCTAGGCTGTCGGGCATGCGAATCACCAAGGTCTACACTCGCACCGGCGACAGCGGCAACACGCATCTGGTCGGCGGTAGCAAAGTCCGCAAAGACGACATCCGCGTCGAAGCCTACGGCAGCGTCGATGAGCTGAACTCCTGGCTCGGCGCCGCGCGCGCTGAACTGAGTCGCTCCAGTGCAGCAAATGAAAAGAAGAGCAATCTTGACGCCCAGCTGGCGGTAATCCAGAGCGAGCTGTTTGATCTCGGAACGGTCCTCGCAACTCCGCCAGCAGACCGCTTTGACGGAATGACCAGCATCCAGAAAGAGGATGTGCTCCGCCTTGAGCAAGAAATCGATCTGATGAATGACGGGTTACCGCCCCTCAAGGAGTTCATCCTCCCAGGCGGTGGCCCGTGCTCCTCCCAGCTGCATCTGGCTCGGGCGGTCTGTCGGCGCGCTGAACGCCGGGCGCTCCCCCTGACCAACGAGGACCCCAGCGCGGCCCTCTCCCTCACCTACCTCAATCGGCTCTCTGACTGGTTGTTCGTCGCCGCGCGCTGGCATGCCCTGGCATGCGGTGAGCAAGAATCCTTCTGGCAACAGAGGCGCTAAGCACCTCGGTGTCGGCCCAGGCCGCACTCAAGGCCGACGCCCGCTTGCCGCTTCTTGTCCAGGGGACTACTATCCCTGCGCGCCGAAGCGCGGAAACGAGTAGAGATTAATGCTGCAGAAAACCTCCCAGTACGAAATCATCAAAGGAAGCACCGCCGGTGTGACTCATACCTGCGACCGCGTGTTCCGACGAGGAAGTACCTTCAAGTGGCAGGCCTATACGTTCGACCCTGGCGTTGGCGCGCCGTTCGTCTGGATGCTGGCCCGTTGCCCCTCCTGCAAGCGCCTTTTCATTCATCCTCCGCGCCTTCCCAACCCCGAGCTGATCGAGGCGGTACGAGACGAGATGAACAGGTCCATCGGCAACCGCTTCATTAACTTCCGCTGGCCGGAAGAACTCGGCGAATAAGAGTCTTCGATTCGCCTTTCTCTGCAGGCGGTGGCGCAAGGCTGACTCCCCTCGGCCAGCTGCTTAAGCTCTAGCCATAGCGGCTCCCTGAACTCAAATCAGGGATCGCAGTCCAGCTCTGCCCCATAGGGACCCTTGTAATTCTCATCGCCATCTACCACCAGGTAGTAGGTGTGGCCACTGATCGCCTCAAAGCGAATCGAGTTGGCGCCACTAGCGATGCACTGGGTGCTGACGCAGGTACCGTTGTCACCGTCGATCACCAGCGGATCAAGGTTGACCCCCTGACTGGGTAGCAGAGCGACCAGTGAGGAAGGCAGCTTCCACTCAACCGTGCCGGTCAATGAAGCCACCCACTCATAAGCAACCTCAGGCCCATCGTAGGAGCCAACGTTGCAGGGGTAGTAGTTCATCAAGTCGGTAGTCTCTGGGTGGAAGGGGTACAAAGTGGGATTCTCGATACCGACCGGGTTGGTGCCCCCACAGCCCTGGAAATCACTGCACTGTGGGTCGGCGCAGTCGACCAGCCCATCGCCATCGTCGTCGAGGCCATCTCCACACTCGGTGGTGGAGGTGGTTCCCAGCACCTGGTCGCCGCAACTGATGGACTCAGCCACCTGGCAGATTGCCCCGCACAACTCCGTTCCATGACAGTCCTCATCATCACAGTCGATGGTGCCATCACCGTCATCGTCAAAGCCATTGGCGCAGTCCTCTGCATCTGCTACCGGCTCGCAGTCGACCGAGATCGAATAGGAGCCAGATGAGCCCTGATAGCCGTCAACGACCATCCAGTAGTCGGCGCCCGGCTGGGTCTCAAACTCGGTAAACACGGCGCCGTGAGAGATGCACTCCTCGCTGTTACAAGGAATGCCCTCATCGCCGAGCACGAATACATCAAGATCCGAGCCGCCGCCATAGCTCAGGCTCACCGTTACGGTATTGGCCTGATCCAGAGGTGCCTGGAAATAGTAGGCGTACTCTGGGCCGCTCTCGACCCAAGAGACACAGGAGTAGGATTCAACCTGATCAGTTGCGCCCCCGTAGGTCGCGGTGTTGCCCGAAGCTACACTTCCGCAGGACAAGGCCCAGGCCTCACTGCACAGCTCCAGGCACTCAACGGTATTGCTGCAGCCATCGTCCTGGCAGTCAATGAGGCCATCGGCGTCATCGTCGAGCCCGTTGTCACAGATCTCACTTGTCGACGGACACTCCACCTCAATGTCGTAGTTGGAGACCGAACCCTGGTAACCGTCAACGACCACGTAATAAGTGGCTCCGGCGACCGCCTCCAAGGTGGCGCAGTTGGTACCAAACTCAACACAGTTGGTGCTCTCGCAGACGCCCCCAACATCCTGGATAACAAATACGTCAAGATCATCGGCCACGTTACTGAGACAAATCTCCACGGACTCGCTCACCTCGGGGCGGAACACATAGGCAAACTCCGGTCCGCTCTCATCCCAGCTGTTACAGCTGTAACTAGAGATGCTGGTGGTGCTGCCGGCACCAAAGGTAAAGCCACTCTCAAGGTCGCCACAACTCAGCTCCGCTTGCGGACTGCAGCTACCGGTCCCCGGGTCGCTCACGCCAGCACAATCGGGGTCGTCGAGATCGATGAGCCCATCGCCGTCGTCATCAACGCCGTTGTCGCACACCTCCCCGCAAATGGCGCTGTTGCCGGCGCACTCTTCGTCGTCACAATCGACCAGACCATCACCGTCATCGTCACTGCCATTGCCACAGACCTCAGGGATGCACTCAGGGTTGCTTGAGCAATCCGAGTCGCCACAGTCGACGCTGCCATCACCATCATCGTCTACATCGTTGCTGCAATTCTCAGCAACACAGCCGGGAGCACCGGTACAGTCACTGTCGGCACAATCAATGGCGCCATCCCCATCATCATCACTGCCATTGCTGCAGTCCTCGGTACAGGCCGGAAGACCGCTACAGTCACCATCAGCACAGTCAATCAGGCCGTCCCCGTCGTCATCAATACTGTTGCTGCAGACCTCTGTGCCTGAGGTACAGTCCGCAGCACAGTCGGGGTCCGCACAATCGATGAGGCCGTCTAGATCATCATCAATGTCGTTGTCGCAGGTCTCGCCAATGCAGTCACCAAAGTGAATGCAACCATCATCATCGCAATCGACCAGGCCATCACCATCGTCATCGACATTGTTGTCGCAGATCTCATAATCACAGTCGGAAAAGCCAGCACATTCATCGTCGGCACAATCGACCATGCCGTCGCCATCATCATCGACGCCGTTCCAGCAGATCTCATCGCCGCAATCCACTGAGTCGGCGCACTCAGGGTCGGCACAGTCGGCGGCGCCGTCACCATCATCATCAGTCCCATTCCAACAGATCTCAGGTACGCAGACCGGGTGGCTGGAGCACGATGCCTCGGCACAGTCAATGAGCCCATTGCCGTTGTCATCGACGTCGTTATCGCAAACCTCGCTGGCAGACGCACAGACCGGGTTACCCGCACACTCGGAATCAGCGCAATCGACTGCACCGTCGAAGTCATCATCAGTGCCATTACTGCAATTCTCGGCTGTACAGCTGGGGTGCACCGCGCACTCGGTGTCGTTACAGTCCACCAGACCATCAAAATCATCGTCGATGCCGTTGCCACAGTTCTCCCCCACACAGGCGGGCGCACTGGCACACTCATCATCTGCACAGTCCGTCAGGCCATCGCTGTCATCATCAACGGTGTTGTTGCACTGCTCAGGAACGCAGGCTGGATGAGCGTTGGCCGGGGAAGGAAGATCCCCAGGGGAGGCCGGGTTGTAGCACTCAGGGTCAGCACAATCGACGAAGCCGTCCAGGTCATTGTCGTTGCCATCTTCGCAGTTCTCATTGAGGAACCAGCAGAGGATATCGAACAGACAGATCAGATCGTCGCAATCCACGGCTCCATCCCCATCGTCATCGATGTTGTTGCCGCAGTCCTCGCCATCAAAGAAGCCGTCATCATCGTCACCGCTGCCTGAGCCGGCACCAGGATTGCAAACCGGGTCTCCGAGGCAGTCCGGATCGACGCAGTCAACGCGACCGTCACTGTCATTGTCGATTCCATCGACACAATTCTCCGAGCCACAGCCTGGCAGGAAGGAACATTCGGTGTCGTCACAGTCGGTAAAGCCGTCACCATCATTGTCGGTGCCATCGTCACAGATCTCAGGGGTGCAGTCGGGACTCGGACTGGGAGGTCCGCTGCAGTCAGGATCAGCACAATCGACTCGCCCATCACCATCGTTGTCCAGGCCATCAGAACAGTGTTCAAGCTGACAGCCCACCGTACCGGCGCAGTCAAAGTCGGCGCAGTCCACCAAACTGTCGCCATCATCATCAACACCGTTGCTGCACTCCTCAGGGGTACCGGCAGCCTGACAGGTCGAGGTCAGGGTGTAGGGGCCTACGTTGTCGTTCCAACCCTCGACCATGATGTAATAGGTCTGACCGGAGTTAATGGTCAGGGTCACGGACTCGGAGTTGGTCCCGCCCGAGGTCGAGAAGTCGAGGCAGCCGGAAGGATCACAGCCACTTCCCACGTCTTGCAGACCAAACAGATCAAGGTCCGCGCTCAACCCATCGAGCACAAAGGTAGCCTCACCGCTCAGGGTAGCTGTGAAGCTATAAGCCACCTCGTTGCCGGTCTCGTTCGCTGCGGTGCAGGAATAAGTACTGACCACATCGGCTGAGCCCGGATGAGTAGCGGTGTCACCGGAAACCGTTCCACCACAGGTCAGCGCTTCAAGAGCAGCACAGAGCGGCTCACAGGTCCCGATTCCGGCGCACTCCACGTCATCGCAGTCGATGTCACCGTCCCCATCGTCATCAATGCCGTTAGAGCAGATCTCCGGGATGCAGTTTTGGTTGCCGAAGCAATCGGGATCGTCGCAATCAATGAGGCCGTCCCAGTCATCGTCCTGGTTGTTGAGGCACTGCTCACCTAGACAGTCCGAGTTGCCAAAGCACTCATCATCATCACAGTCGGTCAGGCCATCGCCGTCATCATCAAAGCCGTTGGAGCAGGACCACTCCGGCGTACAGTCCGAAGACGAGCCACAGTCGGCACTGTCGTCACAGTCCACCAGCCCGTCGCCGTCATTATCAATGCCGTCATAGCACTGTTCAATGGAGCAGGAGGGGAAGATAAAGCAGTCCGGATCGGCGCAATCGACCAGACCATTGAGGTTGTCATCAATACCGTTGGCACAGTCCTCGCCATCGCAGGAAGAGTCACTCCAGCACTCGGTATCATCACAGTCCACGTAGCCATCACCATCATCATCGATGTTGTTGCCACAGACCTCATCCACACAACTGGGGTCGCTCGAGCAGTCAGGATCATTGCAGTCAGTCAGACCGTCACCGTCATCATCAATGCCGTTGAAACAATTCTCACCGCTGCCACCACTGGGACAGAGCAACTCCAATGAGAAGCTGTCCTCAGCCCCGGCGTACCCGTCCACTACGATGTAGTAGTCCTCGCCAGCATTTGCAGTCCAGTGCACAGTAGAAGCGCCATAGGCCAGACAGGCGGTACCGTCACAGTCTTCATCAGCGTCGAGCACAAAGACATCAAGATTGCCGTTACCGGCAACGGTCAAGACCGCTGTCACCTCCTCGGTGATGTCCGGGCTGAACTGGAAGGTGTACTCAGGACCGCTCTCGTCCCAGGTGGTGCAGCCGTAACTGTCAACCGCATCGCTGTGCCCGGGCGCGCCATTAGCCGCTGACAGAACTTCACCGCAGGAGATGGTGGCCGCCGGGCTGCACTCATGGAGACAGGCAGCGTCATCAGCACAGTCCGGATCAAAACAGTCAGCCAGACCATCACCATCATCGTCCAGGCTGTTGCCACATTCCTCCGAGCCAAGAATCGGTGGATTGCTGTCGTCATCGTCACTGATGTCATCATCGTCAGGATTCTGATTGCCAGTAATGCCACATTCGCAGCCACTGAGCAGACTCAGCCAGAGGCCGATAACGGCCACCAGAAAGAGGCGGGACGAGGCGAAGAGGCCGAGAAAGTGAGGGGAGGACGGCTGGTGCATTTGAAATTCCACCTGGGATTGCTGTCAGTGTCGACCCATTACACAAAGAGGGTCCTGAGAAACTATTGTCAAGATAATGTCAACGGTCAAGGGCGTCCTGCTACCTGTCCCTCATTAGCGAGCGACAGCAGACATTGTACGCGAAACCACCGGGCTCACCCTGCTATAACCGGATGACTGACTCGGTCCCGTGATCTTTCCGCCCTTCAGCAGTGCAGGAAGCAGCGATGGGGGCGGCTTTTTCAGACGAGCAGGGCGCACCGATGATCCGGTTCCACAATGTCACTAAGCACTACGGCCGTACTGGCATGGCCCTTGAGAAGGTTGATCTGGCCTTCCAGCAAGGGGAGTTCGCATTTATTACCGGCCGCTCTGGTGCTGGCAAAACAACCCTTCTCAAACTGCTCTATGCAGCAGAACACCCCACCCACGGCGATGTACTGCTGGAAGGGCGATCGGTGGCGCGCCTACACCCAAGCTCAGTCCCCTGGTTGCGGCGGAATATGGGAATCGTGGTGCAGGATTTCCGATTGCTCCCTCGTCGATCCATCTTTGAGAATGTGGCGCTACCCCTGGAAGTCTGTGGGGTGAAGCGCGGTGAGCTCCGGCCACGCGTCCGACAAGCTCTCGCCCGGGTCGGCCTGGAAGGGATGGGTAAGCGGCGCCCAGGAGAGCTCTCGGGAGGAGAGCAGCAGCGAGTCGCCATTGCCCGAGCGATCGTCAACCGACCAAGCATTCTGCTGGCCGATGAGCCCACCGGTAATCTAGACCACTACCTGAGCAGCGATATCATGGACCTCCTGGTAGGCATCTGCCGCGATCAGGGTGCCACGGTCCTGGTAGCGACTCACGATCAGGATCAAGTGAAGCGACATGACTTTCGAGAAGTGCACCTCAGGGGAGGTAGGATCGAGTTTGATCGACGTTCCCAGCATGGACCAAGCGGCAATGTCACGGCCCTTAAGCAACCTGGCGACGAGGCGACGCACTCTTCCCCACCTGGAACTGAGGCTGGTGACGAACGCGACGAGCCACAAGGGCAGCGAGAATCTCCATCGGAAGCCCAGGCATAATGAGCTACATCGGTTATTCGCTACGCCGAGCACTCAAGGGTATGGCCGAGTATCGCTTTCTGGCCGGCGCGACCATCTCGGCGGTAGCCACAGTGCTGCTGCTCATCGGTACCTTTGCAATGACGCTCTCGAATCTCTCTGGAGTGCTGGATCGCTGGGGTAAAGACGTTCAGATCTCCTGTTATCTGATCGACGACATCGAAGATACTGCAATCTTCGACCTCAAGGTCGAACTCCAATCCATGGGTGAAGTTCAGTCGGTCAAGTACGTGAGTAAGCTTGAGGCCCTCGAACAGTTCGGCCGCTCCATCGATGGCATGGACCGAATCCTCGCCGATCTGGATGAAAACCCACTGCCGGCAAGCCTGGAAGTGCGATTGGCTCCCAATTATCAAAAACCCCGGCAGGTAGCCGACATCGCCCGGCGGCTGGAGCGACCCGAATTCGTTGCGCTGGATTACTCACACGAGTGGGTAGAGCGCTACCACACCTTCCTGTCCCTCTCTCGACTATCTGCAATGGTTCTGGGAACGCTGCTGCTGGTCTCCGCTGTATTTCTAATCGCCAACACCATCCGCCTTGCCATCTACGCCCGAAGAGCCGAATTGGCCATCGTCGCCCTGGTCGGCGGAACCCGCTGGTTTGCTCGGCTTCCCTTCCTGTTTGAAGGCGCACTCCAAGGCCTTGCTGGAGCAATCGCCTCACTAGGCCTGCTGCATCTGCTCTACCGCTATGCCTTCCTGCAGCTTCAGGAAGGACTCGGAATGCTGATGGGCCCCGATGAGCTGGCTTTTCTTCCCGGCCACATCCTTGCCAGCCTGCTCTTGGCTGGCATCGGCATCGGACTGCTCGGTGCATGGAGTTCGGTGGTCAGAGACCCGAGCACCAGCCCATGAGCAGAGTTCTGGTCATCTTGATCACAGCTCTGCTGCTGCCGGACCTTGCCAGCGCTGCCAACACCAACCCGGGCGAACTGCTGGCGGAAATTGAATCGCTGGAAATCCGGATTCTACGGGCCGACGAGGAACTGCGCGGGGCAACTGCCAGGGTGCGAGAGGCAGAGAGCCGCATCGCCATCCAGGAGGAGCGGCTGGCACAGAGCGAGGCGGTGCTTGAGGAACGCAAGCAACGGCTGAAGGTACGGCTGCGTACCATGTACCGGTTTCGCCATCGCGGCTTCCTGCCCTTGCTGTTTTCCATCCGGAGCCCCCATGAACTGCTTCGCACCGCGCGCTATCTGTGGTGGATTGTGAATGCAGACCAACTGCTCATGGAAGACCTTCAGGACGCGCTTCGTCGCCAGCGGCGAGCCAAGCGACAGATCGCAAGAGAAAAGAACGTCCTGCTCCAAGCGGCTGGCGAAGCTTTTACCCGACGGGATGAGACGCGATCCTTAAGAGACGAACGAAAATCGCTGGTTGAGAGCATCCGAGCCAAGAACCGGCGACGAGTGAATCGACTGCTGCTGGACAGCCGCGAAGGGGACCTCGATGTCCGCATGGACCTTCGTACAAAGAACGGCGAGGCCAGGAAAGTCGAGAGCAAGCTTCCGTTCTCACGAAGTCGTGGTCTACTGCCGATGCCAGCCATCGGCGACATCAAGCGAGCAGGCCGCGGCATCGACATCCTGGCCGAAGATGGAGACCCGATTCGCGCAGTTCATCCCGGCGATGTCAGCAAGCTGATGCACATCAATGGCTACGGCCTTGTAGCGATCCTCGACCACGGTGATGACTGGTTCACGGTCTACACCCATGCCCGTGAGTTCACCGTACAAGCCGGTGAGCAGGTCGATGGTGGCCAGATTATCGGCTACGTGGGTGATACCGGCTCCCTTGAAGGAGCCCGGCTGCACTTTGAGCTTCGCCAGGGGCGTAAAGACAAGGACCCCTTACGTTGGCTCAAGGTGCCCCGAGGCGTACGCAAGCTCACCAACCCCTGACGCAACGATGGCGAGGCCTGAATGAGCACCCCAAGTTCACCGCTCGACAGGGGGACCTTTGCCGTGGATCCGAGCAATCTCAACCGGAAACATCAGGTTGTAACCATCGTCCCGGGCCACCTCAAGAAAGCTCTCTAGCAATTCCAGCCCCTCATCATCTGGGCTCGCTGCAACGACCCCATAGCCTCGCCGAACGCTGAGGTTCCGCGCCAACACCAGATCACCGGCCTTTCCGATGGTGCCGGCCCAGCGAAGGTAACGAAGACCCAGGGCCCGCGCTGGCTTCTCAATGTTGGGCAGAGAACCGCTGGGACGACCATCGAGGAGAAAGACCTCTGCCTGCCGCAGTGGCGCAAGCAATGAATTTAGATCCTGATCTTCTTCAAGGTCGCTTAGCAACACCACTCCGCTCGCTTCAGGGGCACTGGCCAACTGTTCGGAGATATCGTCCTCCACATCAAGAACCAATAGGACTCCCTTGCTGCAGCGACTCGCCAACCGAATCGATCCCACCGCGTGCGCAGCAAAAGGTGGCACGCCGATGGCCAAAGGGGCGCGCCAGGCGCACAGTCGATCGATGGCACCGCTCTCCTGTTCGCTGAGCAACACCAGGGCGCTGACCTCCGGTGGATTGATGCCGCTGACTACCGGCCGCTCCGGCAGATAAGGAAAGACATCCCGACTCAACAGCAGCGTCGCCCCATCGAAGATGCGCAGGCGAAACAACAAGTCGTCGACTCGGGTTACATAGACCTCAAGAGCAGACAGGGCCGGAAGTGCCCGCAGCGTGGCCTGAAGTTCTCCAGGCCTGCGGTCCTCGGGTAGGTAAATCAGATCCGGCTCCAGAGCGTTTCCGACACCCCAATTGGCGAGCACGCGATGTAAGGCTTCGGCCGCACGCTCGGGGGTCCTTGCCTCCAACTCAAGACTCCCCTCCTCCGCTGTAGCCTGCTCCAGAAGCTGGGGAGAGTTCTCAATACCGGGAAAAATCCGGCTCCAGACAAAAGGTCCAAGCCGGGCAGATCCAAGGCCTATGAGCAACACGAAGACCAGCCACAAGACCGCAGTAGAGGCATGACGAGCGTTCATCGCAACCCCTCAAGAACCCCGCTCAGAGGCTTCTTCAGCCAGAAGAATCTTCCACCAGCCCTGTACGCTCGGATGATCGGAAAGCAGAGCCAGGGCCAAGCTCAAGGCACGGTCTTCACGAACCCACGGCGCCAGGCTTTCGACCCTGACCAACAGCTCACCAACAGAGAGTTCAGCAGAATCCTTGGGCTCCTGACCTAAAACCACGTGGGGAGACACGCCTACCCCGGCAATGCTGGCACCACTCGGGGTGTAGTAGCGCGCGGTAGTGAGCTTCAGCGCCGAGCCATCCGAAAGTTCGAAGAACTGCTGCACTGATCCCTTCCCGTAGCTGGTTTCGCCGATCAAAATTGCCCTGGACCTGTCGCGCAGGGCGCCAGCCACAACCTCGGCAGCCGAAGCAGTCTGGGCATCCACGAGTACTACCAATCGGGTGTCCGGATCGGTTCCGGGACCAGTTGCCTGCTCCCTCTCCAGACCGACTGATCGTTCCACGGTCGACACGATGTGACCGCTGGCCAGCCATAGATCGGCAACGGCTATAGCCTGCTTAAGGTAGCCGCCAGGATTGCCCCGGAGATCCAACACCAGGCCCTTCAAGGCGGCCTTACCTGCAGTACTGCGCTGTAGCTCGCGGCGAAGCTCCTCCACGGTACGCCGCTGAAAGCGCTGGATCCGCACCCACAATAGCCCCTCACCCACAAAAGCCGACTCTACCGATGAGGTCCGCACCCGATCCCTTCGAACCGCAAACTCAAGCAACTCAGAGGGCTCCCCGCGCTCGACGCCGAGCCGCACCACCGACCCCCTCAAGCCCTTGATTCGACGCAACCCATCTTCTGCAGAAAGAGGACTGAGCTGCTCTCCGTCAACGGTAACGATGCGATCCCCCGCGCGAATCCCGGCCTGCTCAGCGGGTGATCCATCAACCACCCGCTCAATGATCAGGAGCCCCGCTCTTGAGACGAGACCCACCCCAATTCCAAAGTACTGGCCCGCCGTCTCCTCTTGGAGGGCACGGTAGCTCTGCGGGTCAAGAAACACTGAATGATCGTCGAGATTCCGACACAGACCAACGATAGCGTCGTCCACCAGTTCCCCAGCATCCCGCTCATCCACATAACGACCATGAATCAAGGATAGTGCCTCGGAAAACACCTCCAGCCGACCGAATGGATAGTCCTTTGCGATGGCCAGAGCCGACAGGGCAGAACCGCTCATCAGTCCGGCAAGAAATGCCGCGACAATCAGGGGACCCCGCTGGGCTGCCACAGATGGGTGATCGGCCCGTCGCACCACGGCCAGGCCCTCAGGATTCCTGTGTTACAGCCTCGGCCACCAAATCGTAGCCGGCCACTTCAACGATGCGCATCGGCACGATGTCGCCGAACCGAGCACCACCAGCGTCCGCGACCAGTACCTGACCGTCAATTTCAGGTGCCTGACGGGCCGTTCGGCCAACCCAGAGCAGGTCGGTCTCAGGATGCTCTCCTTCAATGAGGACATCCTCGACCCTTCCCAGGCGCTCCTCACTGCGCTCCTCATGAATGTCCTGCTGAAGCAGCATCAAGGCCTCCCGACGCTCGGCCTTCAGTTCATCAGGGAGCTGGCCCTCCAATTGTCCGGCTGGAGTCTCCGCCTGAGGACTGAAGGTAAAGACGCCAACGTTGTCAAATCGCTGTTCCTGAACAAAGTCATAGAGCTCCTGAAACTGCTCTTCGGTTTCTCCTGGAAAGCCCACGATAAACCCGGTCCGAAGCGCCACATCTGGGACCTTACTGCGAAGCTTATCGAGCAACTTCAGAGTCCGGCTTCTGGTGGTCCCGCGACGCATGGCTCGCAAGACTGGATCTGAGATGTGCTGCAGGGGGATGTCGATGTAGGGCACCACTGTCTCAAGGCCAGCGATGGCATCGACCAGACTGTCAGGAAAGCGCGCCGGGTAAGAGTAGAGCAACCGCTGCCATCGGATCCCATCCACCGCATCCACCGCCTCGAGCAGATCGGGAAGGCGCTCTTTGCGAGACAGATCCCGGCCCCAGGAGTTGGAGTCCTGCCCTACCAGGTTCACCTCCTTCACCCCGGTCTCAGCGAGCGCCCGTACCTCATCGACAATGACGTCGAGAGGGCGGCTCATCAATCCTCCTCGCAGCTTGGGAATGATGCAAAAGCTACAGCGCTGCGGACAGCCCTCTAAGATCTTCACATAGGCCGACCAGGGGGTCAGGGTATTCACCCGCGCCTCACTTCCCTGCACATAGGTCGGTGTAGTCACGAGATCAGGCTGAAGGTTCCTGTTGGAGTCCAAGACCTCAAGGATCCGGTGGTAGTCGCCGGTTCCGACAAAGGCGTCGACCTCTGGCATTTCAGCGCGCAGATCCTGATGATGACGCTGAACCATACAGCCGGTAACTACCAGCTTGCCCTGCCAGCCCCGGCCCCTGGCTTCGGCCATCTCAAGCACCGTATCGACCGACTCTTCGGTCGCAGCGTCAATAAAGCTACAGGTATTCACAACCACCACATCAGCATCGTCCGGGACATCGCAAAGCTGATAACCGGCCTGCCCCATACTGGCCAACATCGCTTCCGAGTCGGTGCGGTTCTTTGGGCAGCCCAGCGAAACGAAGTGGACCCGGCCGCCCGCAACGGCTGAGGGCATGGCAAGTTCTCGCACTGCTCCCGGTCGCGCAGGCTGAATAATGTTGAGACGAGAGGACATGTGGCGACGGGTATCCTTGATTCACCCGCCAGCGTCAAGATAAAGCTGCATGGGACCATCCACTGAGGATGCGCGCTCTTTCAGAGCCAACGACGTCAGAGAGCAGTCTTCGAGGCCTGCCCTAAGACCGCACAGCAGCTCAAGCTAGCCGGCTTCAATTAGCTGAAAACCAGGTCTCTGCTGGTAGCGAAATTGCTCAGCAGCGATCTCACCGCCGAGGACCAGAGAGCTCAACTCGGTCTCGGTCCGGTCCCCAAGGGCGCTCACGGTAACAACCTTACGAATCAAGCCGCTTTTGCGCTCAAGGACGAGGAGGACCTCGGCTACGGCGCTGTCCTGCTCGCGTGGCAGCAGACGCAAAGTATCAAGAGACGCCTCGCTCGATTCCACCAGCTCGATTCGATGATGTTTACTGAGCCCATCCGCGCCATTGAACACCGCCAAGAAGCGCTCTAACGAGCCCATAACCCCCGAATAGTGGGTACAGGTCTTGTCGCGCTCATCAACAACCCACAGTTCCCTGCCGTCGCTCAGGAACAGCTTGCGGGTCGGTTTCTGAAACTCCCACCGCAGCTGATTGGGTTTCTGGACCTGCAGGACGCCCTCCTGAATCACTGGCACGGGAAAAGAGAGGCCGGTGCTGGTCTGCTTAAAGCGTGCCTCAAAAGACTTCATTGAGGCATAGGCTCCGCTGAGCCGCGCCAATACCTCAGCGGTTCGAACCGCTGGGTCGGGCGAGGAGACCCCACTGGAGTCGGCCCGAACCGGGATGCCCACTGCGGCAAGCAATAGCAGCACCAGCGCAGTGACCACTGCCAGGGTCGCCATGATTGGCTTGCCGGTGAACTCACCCGGATCAGTCATCGTAAGCCTTCACATAAACTTCGCGAGGACGGGCTCCGTCTGCTGGCCCTATGACTCCCTGTCGTTCCATGCTGTCAATAATGCGAGCCGCGCGGTTGTAGCCAAGGCTCAGCTTACGCTGAAGGAGCGAAGTGCTGGCCTTTCCTGCCTGCGAGACGACGGCTACAGCCTCGTCATAGCGAGCGTCGAGATCTTCGGCTCCTTCACTGTCAGCGTGGTCCTCATCGTTAAGACTTAGATCAACATATTGAGGGCCCCTCTGCTCCTTGATCCTGGCAACCACGTTCTCGGTCTCAGAGTCGGTTACAAAAGCCCCGTGAAAGCGCATCAGATTGGACGAGCCGGGCGGCATGAACAGCCCGTCCCCCATCCCCAGCAGCTTCTCTGCACCATTGGTGTCCACAACAGTCCTGGAATCGACCATGGAACTCACCCGGAAGGACATGCGCGAAGGGAAGTTAGCCTTAATGAGACCGGTCACCACGTCGGTCGACGGTCTCTGAGTGGCCAGAATCAAGTGAATACCGACCGCTCGGGCCATCTGGGCAAGACGAGCAACGGAGTCTTCGACCTCCTTCTTTGCGGTCATCATGAGATCTGCAAACTCATCGATGATGATCACGATATAAGGCATCTTGTCTGGTGCCCCAACGGGCTCACCACCTCGCGAGCGGTAGCACACCGTATCCAGACCAGCCTCTCGCCCACAGTCGGGCGGCACCTTCGCTTTGCCAGCCTTGCATGCTGCTTCCCAGGCCGACCATTCCTCGATCAGATCATCGACCCTTTGGTTGTAGCTGACGATGTTTCTTGAGTTCATCGCGGCCAATACCCCGTTACGCCGGTACATCTCACTGACCGCCCAATTCAGCGCCATTGCCGCCTTCTTCGGAGAGGTCACTACCGGCACCAAAAGGTGCGGGATATCCTTGTAGACCGAGAACTCAAGCATCTTGGGGTCAACCAGGATCAGGCGAACTTCCTCCGGAGCCCAGCGATACAACAGCGAGAGGATGATGGAGTTCACACAGACCGACTTACCCGAGCCGGTACTACCCGCCACCAAAAGGTGCGGCATCTTTGCCATATCCGCACACACCGGGGTCCCATCAATCCCCTTACCCAGGGCAATGGGGAGTTGGGAGCCTTCCTTTCTAAAAGGCTTTGAGGCCATCACTTCGCGTAGGTAGACCGTCTCCCTAACATCAGAGGGCACCTCGATGCCCACCACGCCTTTACCGGGAATCGGCGCAACGATACGCACCGTCACGGCTTCAAGGGCCATCGCCAGGTCATCGCCGAGCCCGGCAATTGTCTTCACCTTGATCCCCGACTCTGGCTTGAACTCATACATAGTGACCACGGGCCCGGGAAGGATGTCAGTAACCCTGCCCTCCACCTTGAAGGTCCGCAGGGTCTCCTCAAGCAGAGTGGCCTTGGCCTCGAGGCTCTGCTCGTCGACCGTAACTCGGCTTACAGGAGGCATCTGCAGGATGTTGAGCTCTGGTAACTGGTACGGCTCCTGCTCCTGCATTGGCACGATTCGGCGTACGCTAACCACCTTTTGCGCCTCAATGCTGGCACGCTCCACCTCACGCTTCTCGTGAATACGCGGCCGCGAATCATCCCGTTCAGACAGCACCTCCGGCCTCGCCTGAGGCGAGGCGTCCTTTGACCTCCTGAGCGCAGATGTTCTCAACTCCTCCTGGGCTGCGTGATCGCGCTTAGCGGAATTCTTTACCCGCAGTTCAGCGTGTACTTCTCCGCGCTGCTGAGCACCTCGCATCGTGTCAGAAGAGCTTGCCCCCTCGCATTCTCCAGAGTCATCCTGAGCGTCAAGGGCTGACTCCACCGAATCGGGTAATACATCGGACACAATGGGGTCGTCAGCCGGCCTATCAGCCAGGACCTCGTCCACCTCCGGCGCCTGAGTACGACCCGCCTGGTCATCGACCAGATTCTCTCCGCCAGGTTCCAGGTCCTTTTTCAGTGCCGACTTCGAAGGCTCAAACAGAGCCTGTAGATCAGAATCACTGGTGTACGGGCGCCGCACCCGCGACCTGCGCTCCTCGGTGCCCAGACCCACACTTTCTGTGCCCAGATCCTCAAGCGGCTCGGCCTCATTGAACTCATCATCAAGCCGCTCAGAGGCACCAGCTGCAAAGGGGTCATCAGGGTCGAGTCCGAGCTCCCGATCCAGACGCTGCTCCTCCAACAGGGCAAGACGCTCTTCGCGTTCCCAGCGCTGCTCATCCTGTCGCAATTGCCGCTCTTCACGCCAGTCATGCCAACGATCTGAGAAGCCCTGCCTGAGTCCTCCATAGAAGGACAGGACCGAGCGCCCCCCCGCAGCACTCAGCCGGGCAACACCAAGGCCAGCAGCACGCAAGATGCGCAGTCCAAAGCCGCCCCCGTGCCGAGCCAACAGCGTCACCTGGACGCCAAAGCCCAGACGCGCGCCAACCAACAGCAGAGTCACAGCCAGCACCGCCGCACCTGCCTGGGAGAGCTGCGCCTCCAGCAGGGTCAGCAGAGTTCCCCCAATGCGGCCGCCACCCGTTAGACCGGGGACCCGGGCATAGGCAATGCTGCCAAAGAAAAGTTCAGCCAACACCGCGAGGCTCAAGGCAACAGTGGCGACCCCGAGGCACTCCAAAACCCTAAGTTTGCGCGTGCGCTGCAGTAGCAACGCCATACCAAGCAACAAGAGCAGCGCTGGAAAAGAGAACGCGGTCATCCCGAACCAGGTGAGCAGGACTCCCGCCAGCTTGGCCCCCACCGGCCCGATCCAGTTGCCATTAGTAGCTGCCGCACCAGCGCTGTAGGAAAGCAGGCTCAACAGGGCAACGACCGCCCCACCGAGCACGGCGAGACCGAGAATCTCCTTGGCCAAGGATTCCCCAGAAGGCGAGCTATTGGAGCTGCCTTCAGCATCCCTCTTCCGACGGGTCAGTAGGGCAGTGCCCCTCCCGGGCCGCGCCCTTGCGGCTTTCTTGGGAGGCGACTTCTTCCTAGTTTGCGCATCCTGCGCGCTTGTTCGCCGAGAGAGTCCCATCGCGATTCAGCATTCCCCTCAGTGCGGTGTCTGGGCTCATGACACCCCACTCATGTCAACATCGTGCACTTTTTACCACATCCCGGCTTCAATTCCACACCAATTTGACCGCAGTACGCTGATTTTAGCGTTCTTCTGCTGGCCGGATCAGGCGCGTTAATGGACTGCATGCAGCCACATAACAGGTCCGGTGATAGATGCGCCAGATGAAGGTCGGCTAAGACAACTCAGAGGCAAGCAGCTATCGGTCGTTCACATCCTGCCCTCAGATTAAGCGAGGACGCTGGCCTTTGGGTAAGGCCTGAGAGCCAGCCATTAGGGGCTGCCGCCCGGAAATCTGCAGCTGCTGGCCCTGCTCCAACAGCCTCACGATCTCAAGGGCACGCCTGCCTGAACCATAAGGTTCTGCGCCGTCGAGCGCGCAGGTAACAAACTCCTGGCACTGCAACTTGAGCGGCTGAGGAACAGCCTGGGGAGCGGCCAAAAGCCCCTTAAAGGCTCGCAACCCCGGCAAAGATGTCGGCTCCACTGATCGGAGCCTCCCCCGGCCAGTCCGCTGCTGCAGCTCCAACTGCGGTGATCCGCTGCTCTCATCCCACACAGCCAGCCCACCGCTACCCTCAATAAGAACCCGGCGGCGGCGCTCCACGGCAGCAAGCCGACAACTGATCACCACTTCAACCTCGTCATCACAAAGCAGGTGTGCAGCAGCCCCATCACCAGGTTCGGGACTCATGGAGAGCAAACGAACTTGAGCACCAAACAAGTGGGTCAGAACCGACAGGTCATGGGGTGCCAGGTCCCACCAGGGGCCGACACCGACAGTGCCAGGACCGCAATTATGACGCTGCATATCCACTCGGTACACGGCACCCAGGACACCCGACTCCAACACCGCAGCGAGCCAGGCGACAGGCCAGTAATGGAGCAGTTGATGACCCACGGCGAGCACCCGCTGCCTGGCCCTGGCTAGCTGAACCAACCGTAGAGCGTCCCGGTGAGACAGCGCGAGAGGTTTCTCCACAAAGACATGGCGACCAGACTCCAGAGCCTGAATCACAAGGTCAGCATGAGTCTCTGCTGGGGTGCAAACCGCCACTGCCTCGGCTGAACAGAGCTCCAACAGCTCGTTCATGTCTGGGTAGATCCTGGCCGCTGGAAAACGACTTGCAGCCGCTTCAAGCTGCTCTGAGCGCTGATCACAGAGCCCTACGACGCGAACTTCAGGGCAGGAGCCGAAGTCGCGCAGTACATTGCGCCCCCAACGGCCCAAGCCCACCACAGCAAGCCGAAGGGGCCGCGGGGACTCAAAGGCTTGCACAGAGACTCTGATGCTTAGGGGAAACCGAGGGTAATGCCCAGATTGATCCGATTATCGATGTATTCACCCTCATTGGTACTCGAAGGATCAATCGCACTGAAGCGATAGCCGGCAACAACACGGAACCAGCGCGCTAACAACACATCGACTTCAACACCGGCGCTCCACTGGTGCTCGGTGCGCGTCAGCCAGCCCGCCATATCCCGATAGATGTAGCTGAAGTCAGCTGCCACCTGGAGTCGATCTGAGAACAAGCCCTGGTACTTAAAGTAGCCCTGGGTCTCAAGAAGCCTGTTCGTAAAGTAGCGATAATTGAAGTCTCGCTTGAAGCCGACCGCCAACCGTTGAGTTGTAGTCGGCCGCATCGACAGCTCAATCTGACCCAAGATTCCATCAGCGGACCCAACGTCAAAAGAATCGTTGCCCTCTCCGAAGTCAATGTTTCCGTACCCAAAGACGCCACGGAAAGCGAGCTTACGAGAGATGTCGCCCTGCAGTCCCAACCACAGTTTCCACTCGGTAGCCGGCAACTGTGAAGAGTGGTTAACAGTACCTTCGTCGAAGTCACCCCAAAGGACTCGGCCCACCTCACCGCTAAAGAGAACATGACTACGTGGGAAGAACTTCCAGTCCAGACCACCACCACCACCAATCTTGTGACGATTGCCAAGGATCGTGGGGTTGGGATCAAAGGCCTCAGCCGGGAAATAGGGCCGCGCCCAATCCCAGCCTCCCTGAACGAACAGTTGGAAGGCACTGGTTGGCCTAAAATGAACTTTCACCGGAACACCAACGCTAAGGCGCTGCTCACGGCTATCTCCAACGTAGCTGACGCTGCCAGCAAAACCCGAAGCGCTCGGGTTATTAGAAAGGCTGGGAGAGAAGTCCAGCCCCACCTTGCCCTGCCGATTGGCCTGAATCCGAGTGGCTACACCAAACTCGGTGAACACTCTCAGGTCCGAGTGATCAATGTCTGGATTGTTACCGGCATTAAAGTAGGTGAAGAAACGGTAATAGGCGTCCAGAGTCCAGCGGAAGTTGTCGCCTGGATAGACCAGACCGATCGCCGGACGCACCGTCAGCCCAAAATCAGCCTCAGGAGAGAGCTGGGCGCGCCGTACGTTGGAGTCGTAGACGGCCTCAGCGCGCAGGCTGGGCTTGAAGACGATCTCACCAACGGGAATGCCATTGTCGGCTGCACAAACGGGTCCAACCACTCCCAGTCCGGAGACTGAAAACACCAGAAGAGTGGCGATCAGAGACCAGCCCAGCCTCCTCATCAAAGCACCCAAACTCACTCCCTCAAGATCAGCCCAGCGTCAAACGAAACTACAGCCTACCTATCAATCCGAGTTCTCGCCCAAAAGCAGGCGAAATTCATCGATCTTTCACGATCTATTCGTGATGTGACCTTGTGCCCTAGATGGCGCCCGGACGCAAGCCCTGAGGCTCAGAGAAATGGCGACGCGTCGGGAGGGCGACTGCTACCGCCAGACGCTGCACCGTAGCCGCTATCGCCACTCTGCTCTCCGCCGTCCACCGAAACAACCACTCTGGTCTGGCCGGCAGTAACAATTCCTACCTGCCCAACACAGGCGTCGGCTTCTGAGGTGACCGTCAGAGCCTGCTGCCGGGCAATATAGAGCTTCCGGAAGTTGTGCTCCTGGAGATCAAGATTCTCACGAGCAGCAGCCTCAGCCAGGTTCAGGCGCGAGTCTCCAGCTACCTTGAGCAGGCCCCGCAAGGCGCCAAGCTTGTCGTTCAAGCAATTGAGAAGGACCACGTCCTTTTTGCGCTGAGCGTCCTCAATCAGGCGGAGGATGCGGTTGGTTGTCGACTCAAGATCCTGTACCGCCTGCTGGGCGAAGTCCTGCTTCTCACGAGCTGAGAGATCCTGACCACTAATCTGGCCATCTTCCGTCCGCAGGACACCCTGATTCACCGCCGCATCTTGAGCATAGGCTTCAACACTCACCACCAGAACAAGTAGCCCGGCAAGTAAGCTAAGAAAACAGCGGGATATGACGTCGATAGACCTGAACATCAGCTCCATCCTTTCACGCTACATCAAGGCGTAGCAGCTTCTCAGTATCGGAGCACCATGCTCCTAGTGTCAACCTACACCATAGGTCCTCAGGCCTTGAGAGCCAGCAGATTCCGACATGACTCCAAATGCCGGTTGGGAACTATTGGGCCGAGAAGATGTAAGGATAGCCGTCGACGGTAACCACATCAGGAGGCGGCGGGTTGAACCTAATGGTGCGTACGACCTTCAGGATGCAGGCCTCAAGCGCCGCATTTCCAGTCGTATTGTCCAGCACATCGGCGCCGCTGACCTTGCCGTTGGTCTCAATCTCGAAAGTCACAGTGACCTTACCGGAGAGATCGGGGTCTCCCTTTAGTTGCCGCTCGTAGCACGACTTCACTCGGCCGTTGTAGCGCTTCATGGTCTTCTTAATGGACTTGATGTCCTCTGGGCTGGTCGCGATCTCAGCTGATCCCGTACCCAGCTTCGCCTTGAGCGCGGTCTTCTTCTTCTGTACCGAACCACCCGAGCCGCCACCGGCTCCGCCTATGGAGCCAATGCTGGCGGCACCTTCGCCGCCACCTCCGGCACGTAGGCCGCTGTTGTCGGAATCACGACGACCAACCGCCAGGCCAGTGGAATTAGCAAGCGCTGAACCGGCCTCAGAGCTGAGACCATCGGAAAGTAGATCGGCCACTGCATCACCGCTGGAGGAGCTACCTGCGGTACCAATTAGCGCCAGCAATCCAGTTGACTGGACTTCCTCTTCCATACGGGCTCGTCGCTCTTCAGCCGTCTCTGCTGCAGGGGCCGGAGCCTTCTCTGGAGCCGGTTCTGGCTCCGCTGCCGGCGCTTCCTCTTCGCTCTCGCCTTCGCCCTCCTCTTCAGTAGTCTCCTCAGGGGGGGGAGGCGCCTCTTCTTCCACCACCAGCTTCACAAAACGCGCTGGAATGTCATCAATGGTGAATTCTTTTGGTGGAGGCTGGCTCTCGATCCAGATCACTCCGGCCGTATGCAACAACGCTGAGACAAACAGGACGCCCAGGAATAGCCAGTCAATCTCCTCCCAGCGGAAGGGGCGAAAATCGCCACTCCTCTTACGTGCTGGCTGGGGAGGCGGCGCAACGAACTGAAACAGAACCGTGTAATCGCCGACATAGACCTTGCCCCGATTGTCTTCACTTAAGGGAAAGGAAAACCAGGAGCCTTTGCGCGCAGCCGTACCGGACTTGGCCAAGCCCGCAAGGGTGTTGATGCCGCTATCCTGGGCAACCTTGCCGTGCATCTTGTCAGTAAATTGAAGCGAGTATTTTCCGCCTCGATTAGCGAACAGCTCAAAGCGTTTACTCGGCAATTCCGCGCCTGAGATCACCACGGTGCACTTGGGATGGTCGCCTACAGTGACGGCCGAATCAGCAGGAATCAGACGCTCCTCTACGATGCGTCCGCTCTGGATAATGCCGATGCGAAGGATCTTGCCTAGAACAGCGCGCCGCGTAGGTGTGTGCTTGCGAGTCCGCTTCCGCTTCGCTGCTGCTTGTTTCCTCGCTCCTTTAGCGGCCATTCAATCCTCTACGTGCTGCACTGACGGCTACGGCCTCGTGGTCAACCCGTTCGTTCTGATCGAACCTTTCGAATCACCACTCGAAGCCTAGCAGGAGAACCGTCACCAAGGGGTGCGGTCCCTAGCCTTCCTGGCCATAGACTACGAACTTGAACTCTCCAAACTGGGCTTGCCCGGCCGTGTACATGACCTCACGCACAAGGCTAAATGGCACATCCCGATCGATCTGAAGCAACAGGCGACCGGTGAACGGCGAGTAGCCAGGACGCTCAGCGTTCGCCTTCTCACGATCAGCCAGATCCTTAAGACGGTCAAACAGGGGCGAGATGAGCGTGCCACGCTTCTGCCCCGGATCCACAGCTCCGCCACTCACGGCAACAATATCAACTCCATCCACCGTAATGGCCGCCTTAGTAACCACCGTATTGACGGCAAGCTGCGGCTTCAGGGTAGCGGTCGAGTTGGGGAGACTAAGGTCCTCAGATGGTGTGACCGTAATTTCTTCAGTCGAATAGCTCTTAAGAAGGAAGACCAGGATGATGGTCATAATGTCCATCAACGAGGTGATGTTCAGCTCGGCGTCGTCATCTTCGATCCGGATCTTTGCTCGTCTGGCCATTCTCTATTCCTCGCGAATTGCCCCAGCTACGCCCGTCAGCGCAGGTCAGAGGATCACTACTTCACACCGCCAGCGACGACGACATAGGGGAAGAGACACACGTTCGGATAGCACTCACTGGAGGTCGCCTTAGGATAGCTTGGACCCACCGGAGTGAGTTCGCCACCGCTGGGAGCTTCAACGTCTCGAGTAGCATCCATCACACCGATGAGCACCGAATACTTAATGGACTTATTAGGAGCGATAATTACGTTCCCCTCGTCCGGATAATCGGTGACCATTTCCCCGCCTTCCCAGCGCGGATTCTTAAGGCGCTTAACAAGGTCTCTAAGCTCTGCAAAGTCATGGCAGGCGGGATCCGGCCGGCAGTCTCCCCCAGAGACACCTCCGCACTGGGCCTCCTGACAATACTCAGCACTATCGTTCAGAGGTATCTGCTTACAGGTATTCTCGCCGTCGGCCTTACCCGAGCTTCCGCATCCCAGAATCGGCGAGGTACCGCTGAGGGTAAAGCCCTCTTCCGTAATACCGATCTGGAGATTTAGCGGTGGCTCTTTTTCCTCTTCCTCAACCTTGTCCTTTGGTTGCGGAGCCCCGATAGCAGGCAGGGAAGAGTCAATAACCGCAATGGTGATGAACGAAGCAGACAGCAGCAGGAACGGAATCAGCAGCGTCATGAGGTTCATGAACGGCAACAGATTCAAGGTGATGTCCTTGACGTCCTCACCACCTCGTGTGCGCTTGTTGGCCATAAGTGCTGCTCTCCGCCCTCAGTTAACACCTTGATCGGCCCCGCCAAGGAGCCTCACCAGATGCCTCGTTGCGCCTAACAGGAGTCTATCGACTCCAGGCTATTCACCATCCTTGAGGGTTCCCCGCTTGTGGGCCGTCAGGAGGTTAATGAGCTTCACACTGTACTGATCGACATCCTGGATCAGGTTCTTGGTGCGATTCTCAATGATCGAGTGGCAGATCATGGTCGGAATGGCGACCACGAGACCAAAAGCCGTGGTGTACATAGCGACAGAAATACCGTTAGCGAGCATTTCCTGCTTGTCTGCTGCGGCAGCGGCACCAACCGCCTTAAACGCCTGAACAAGACCGGTAATCGTACCGAGCAGTCCGGTCAGGGTAGCGACGTTCGCCCACATAGACAGGTAGGCAGTGCGCTTCTTGACCTGAGGAATCACCTCAAGGGTGGCCTCCTCGACCGCATTTTCAATCTCACTCTGGCCCCGATTAGCGCGGGTCAGACCGGCCTTGAGGACCCGGGTGAGCGCTGCGCTGCTCTCAGCATTGCAGAGCTTGATTGCCCGGTCGATGTTGTTCGCCATGACCAGCTTCTGAATCTGAGCCATGAACGAGGCACCGTTGATGTTGTAGCGAAGGAGCACCATGTAACCCCGCTCGACGACCGTCGCCGCCGCAATGACGGAGACACCGAGGATGAGGTACATGAAGGGGCCGCCCTTGGAAAAGAACTCAAGGATGAAGCTAAGGATGGGGACCTCCGGGGACGCTAGTGGTTTTCTTCAGGTTGCAAGGAATATCAGCCCCCCGAACCACCTCGGTGAGCCAATGACGTGTTCTTTTACTCGTATTTCTCAAGTTCGGAAAGTACCCGAGGGAAATTCCCACTAGAAGGGATGCTTGTTAACCGAACGGACAATCTTTGGAGCGAGGTTCTCTTTGAGCTGCAGGGTCTCCAGATCCTCCTGCTCCTGACGGGTGATGATATAGCCCACTTCAGGCTTGTGAACGTAACCCTCAACCACCGAGCCCTCTTCTTCTTCACCGAAGACGACCTTCTTGCGTTGAGCATTAGCGGACTCGACCAAGACCACCTGAGCAATAAGCGAGACCGCACAAAGTGCGAGTACGGAAATGATGATCTTAAAAGAGATCCTACGCATTACCGCGGGAGTATAGATAGAGCCCTGGGTGCGCCGCAAGAAGGGAGTGCTCATGGCCCAGCCTCCGAGCTCTCTGACGACGTTTGTTCAGCTTCCGGAGAGGCAGGCGTAGCCCCTTCATCCGATGTGCTTTGGTCCTCGCTAGTGGGGAGGGCCTCAGCCCCTGTGGCTGAAGATTCGGTACCTTCAGCTGCTCCAGCTTCGGCTGCGGCGGCCTCAGCTGCTGCGGCCTCAGCTGCTGCGGCCTCCTGCTCCGCCTTACGGCGAGCCTCACGCTCCGCATCGCGCTGCTTTCGTGCCTCAGCCCGCTGCCGCTTCTTCTCCTCGCGCTCAAGAATTTTTTCAATGCTGCGAATGTAGCCGCGCACCGGAGCGTCCTCTGCCACGGCAACACCAGTCTCTTCCATCACTGAGATGTACTCATTATAGGTCTCAATGGCGGTCGGGTAATCCTTACGAAAGTCCCCCTGAAGAATCGCCAGATTGAGCAGCGCGTCACCCCGATAGCTCCCCGGCGCGGAAGCGATCTGGTTGTAGAGCTGCTCTGCGCCGTCATATTCACCCGTACCTCGACGTGCAACCGCCAGGTTCAACTGAATCGGAACATTGGCGGGCATCTTGCGGTGGGCCCTTTCTAGCAGCTCGCGCGCACCCTCAAAATCGAAATTGATCAACTTGAGATGGGCCAGATTCACCATTGCCCCCAAGTCATTGGGATTGAACTCCAGGGCCTTCTCAAAACGAACTGTCGCCTCGTATTCTCGCTTGTCCTTAGTCCAGCCTTCAAAGCGATAGTTCACCAGACCAAGGTTTGCCTGAATCGCTGAGTTCTCGTCCGCGCCAGGCACCGACTTCTCAGCTTTAAGAAAGACGAAGCGAGCCAGCTCCAACTCGCCCATTTCCAGATAAGCAAGTCCAAGGGTGTTGTAGGCATCGATGCTGTTGGAGTCGATCTTTAGGATGGCCTTGGCCTTTTGCTCCGCCAGCTCGGACTGACCCATCTTGCGGTAAATTCGGGCCATGCCATTGAGCATGTCAACGTTCTCAGGCTCGCTCTCCAGCCCCTTTGTATAGATACGCGTCGCGGCATTGAAGTCCCCTGACCGCTCGTGCGCAATGGCTAAGGAGAGCAGGGCCTCCTTCCAGTCCGGCCGAGCAGCGACCACCTTGTCTAGATTCTGCACCGCATCTCGGATGAGATCCTGATCAAGCTGCACAAGGGCGAGGTTGTAGCGCGCTTCGATGAAGTCGGGAACCAGAGCGATTGCCTCATTCAGACGCATGGCAGCAGACATGAGATCTGGCTCAGCTCCGGCCAGACCTTTGCGGAGCATCAGGGCCTCCTCAAAGAGTTGGGCCGCTCGTTCAGCGGGCAGAGCCTCCCAGATAGGATACCCATCGGCGTCAAAGACCGGGTTACCGAAGTCATCTATGGCCTGTCGCCGCCCGTCCCTCGCAATGTAGAGACCATTCTCATCCAGAGTCGCTCCCACGAGTCCGGCCTCACCCGACATGGAAGGCTCTGCTGTGTCCTCTGCCATGACCGGCTGGGTGCCCTCGGGAGGCGCGGCAATGGGTGCCTCCTCAGCTTCAGAGCCCTTGTCTTCTGTCTCTACCGCCGATGAGTCGGCGACCGGCGCCGGTTCAGCTGGTTCTGCGCTGTTAGAATCGTCCCTTGCCGACGGCTGTTCATCCTCAGAGGATGGAGTGGCTTCTGCAGAGCTGGCTGAGGGCTCCTCAGCCTCAATTGAACCTGAGGTTTGGGGCGGATTTTTGTCACAGGCCGACAGCGAAAGGCCGAGCAACAAGACCAACAAAGCGAGGGGCGACAAAGAGACTCTCATCGACGGACTCGCTGGGCGATGCGGCTTGAGCCCGTTGTAGCAGGGCCCCCAGTAAGTTCAGGTACCACCTCAATAGCGGCGGGCAACAACAGGCTATCGGAAGGAATGGTGGTAGAGCGTTCCGGTTTGGGTACAGGGTAGGTATTGGGGTCCACCCGGCTCAATTCTTCAAGCGCCGCATCAACCCACTTGTTGTGACGCTTCTTATCCTTCGCAGTGTTCACCAGCTGCTCAAAGAGCTGCACCGCAGTGGCCTCAAAAGGCTCAGCTGAGGCGCTCAGCCGATCACTATAGATATAGAAATACTCTTCCTCATTGGGATCATCGGGATCGTAGGGAATGGGCGCCTGCAGCCAGGTCTCCCCGTGGCGCTTAAAGCTCAAGGCCTTGTAATAGAACGCTGCACTACCCCACTCAAAATCGTTGTACTCAGAGACGAAGGAGTCAAAAGCCGCGGCGACCTCCTTGTTCCACTCAAGCTTGCGATCGAAGACCTTCTGCAAGACCTCCACATCTTGGCTATCAGGGAACTGCAACTCCTCGTATTCCTTAAATTCCACCAACAACGGCTGGAAGGCAATCTCGGCACAGATTCGCATACCGACGGCGCTAAGTTCCGCCTTAATGTTGGGATAAGAGTCGTAGATGAGCTGGATGATCTTCTCTGCCTGCTTGCGCTTGCCGCGGGCCAGCGCCTGATCGGCCAACTTACGCTGAGTCTCCACCCAACCGTCCGGGTCATCCACTCCATAGAGCTTCAGCCAGCGCTTATAGACACGAGTTGCATCATTGGCATTGCCCGCAACTTCAAAAAGCTCGGCAGACTTAAACAGCAGATCCTTAGCGTCTTCCTTATCGGAGTAGTCATCGTGATAGCGCTCAAAGGAGTTGGCAGCATCTCCAAACCGCTTTAGCCCGGTCTTGAGGAAGGCGGCGTTGGCCAGTGCATCCGCAGACCCATCATCACCTGGGTGATAGGCGAGCAGGTCTTCGTAATAACCAACGGCCTTCTCGAGTTCTAGGACCCGCTCGTAGTTGGAAGCCATTCGCCAGAAAGTGTCCACCGCCTGGGACGACTCGGGGAAGCGTGCCAATAGTAGTTCAAAGTACTGGTTGGACTCATCGGTCCGACCTAATTTCGAGTAGGCCTGAGCGACGTTGTAGACCACCAGATCGATATTCTGCATGTCCTTGGCCGTACCCCGATCTCCGTACAGGTCAAAGTAGTCCAGGAATGAGGTGAGAGCGCACTCGTAGCTCTCGGTCTCATAGGCCATCTCGCCTTCCTTAAACAGCGAGTCTCGGGCCAGACCGGCAAAGGTTCGGTTGCGCTCTTCTGCCAGGGCCGCGTCACTACCTAACTCAAGCGCAGCAAAACGCTCGGTAGACTCACGCATCTTGGTCAGGTCGCCAGTATAGAGATAAGAATCGACGATCCGGCCCGCTGCAAAGGCGGCAAAGTCCGTAGACGGATAGTCCTGGACAATGTTGTTGAAGACCTCTCGAGCGTGATCCAGGTAGTTGGCGTAATAAAAGAGCTCACCGACATCGTAGAGTACGACTGCTACTTCCTCGAAGTCAGTGATCTCACGCTGGACCCAGCGCACCGACTGGATGTAGTTCTTGGACAGCTCAGAGATGGGAAGCGCCGCAAACTCGACGGTCTCTCCCAGAGGCGGCCTGAGATTGGCCAGAGCCGCCGGGTTGGTCTTGTAGCCCCCCTCTCGCGCCTTCCAGATGAAGTTGTACGAGTACATGATCCCGAGAATGGCGTCCTTACGGTACTCATCCTCAGGAAAGCCAAACAGCTTGCTGTACTGGGCAATCGCCCGTTCCCAGCCACTCACCATCTGGCCATCTTCGTCCTTGACCAGGTCACCACCGATCCAGAAGTAACATTCCGCCAGGTTGTAGCTCAGCTCGTAGGCATTCTTGGCAAAGGGATAACGGGCCAGGTACTCCTCGTACTTCTGAGCAGCCAGCATGTAATCGGCGGCCTGGCCACTGTCCAGAGCAGCCTGATGATAGGTGTACGCCACCGACTCAAGAGCCTCAAGAATGTACTGGGTGGCCAGGGCAATAGCGTCCTTGTTGTTCTTGTTAGCCTCGTACCAGGGGCTGTTCAGCCCATAGAGGTTGGTCAGCTGCACCCGAGCATCAGCCGCCGCCTTGGGGTCCGGTGGAACCAGATTGTTGTAGAGCACGATGACATTGTTCTGAAATTGAGGACCATCAGGACTCAAAGGAAAACGCTGCTGCAGATAGAGGTAGGCCTCGATAGCCTCGTCGTAGCGAGCCTGATCCTTGAGGATTCCGGCCAGCTCCTTGAGGACCTCATAGTGCCAGGCTCGCTCACCGCTCTGCCCCAACAAACGAGAGGCCGGGCCGATGGGCGAGACACCCTGCTCGGTGGCGACGTCGGATATGGAGATCGCCAGATAACGAATGGACTCAAGCTTCAGGTCAGCACCTCGTCCGGTTCGAGCTTCTTTGGCCTCCGCCCAGTCGATGAGTTCCATGAAACGATCCATGGCAATGTCAAGACGGTCGAGCTTGTAGAGCGACCAGGCAACCTTATACAGGGCCAGCTCATAGAGCTTCTCCTCACCCCGGGTCAGCGGGTCGTCCACCTGCTTGCGATCGAACTCACCGAGAATCTGGTCGTAATAATCCAGCGCCCGATCGGTGTCATTTTCCTCAAAGTAGAGGTCACCAAGCCGAAAATACGCCTGTGCCCGATACTCGCTGACCGGAACATTGGCCAACAAGTCTCGATAGACATCAGCGGCACGCTGCGGGTCCAGGTGTCGGCCGGCCTCATCGCTGTAGCAATAGCCCAGCATGTAATAGACAGCTCCGAGATCCGCATAATTCTTGAAGTTTCGAATGATCTTCTTGTAGAGGGCAATGGAGCGCCGATAGTCCTTCTCCGGCGGTTCCGGGAGAAACTCGACCTTGCCCGCATCAAACAGGTCAACCAGATCGTCGTACTTAACACTCTCAGCCAGGAACTCTTCTTCCGACCGCTCGAAGTAAAGTTCTGCCAAACGGAACATTCGCCGCGCCGTATAGGTGGAGTTCGGGTGCTTGGCGACAAAGGCCTCATGAGCATCAATGGCCTTCTCGCGAAGCAGCCGTTCTTCAAGATCAGCTCGCTCAACCATGTTGTCGTAGCCAACCCGAAGCTGGGAGATCTCTTCATCAAAGTCGCGCCGGATAAGCCGCGAAACCTCAGCGGTGAATTCCCCTGTCCGCGCCTTATAACGCTCGACTGCAGCCCGCCATGCATCCAGCTCTTGGGGGTCGGGAGGCGTGTCTTCGACGACCGAGGTGGGCTGTTCACTCTCTCCACCAACCGGGCTACTGCTGTTGGTTGGCGCACTTGAACCCTGCTGCTCTGCAACGACCGGGTCCAGAGGCAAGGCGTATTGATCAAAGCCGAGATCTTCCGGAGCCAACTCTGGCTTCTCTGGAGGCACGCACTCAAAGCGCTCATCAGCGGTCTGCTCACGAACTTCGCCAGCAACTACGCTCGTATCCTCCGCGTCTTGAGCCAACGCCACAGAAGTGGTGCCAAGCTCCGCAACCAGGGTCAACGCGGCCAGAACTATTAGATGACGGGCCACTAGTTGTCCTCCTCAACGACCCCAGAGAAGGTCGCCTCGAGCGCTCGTAGTTGCCGATTCTTGTCCCGGGCCATCTCACGCTTGGACTGAGATGTGGACTCCTTTCGATACCAATAGACATCGATAATTCCCATATCGGCACGCGCCAACATGTCCTGATAGAAGTCCGCCACCCGCTTGAAAGCGTGCCGACCAATCCGGCCACTCACCTCCTGGTTCTCAGTGGCGATCCCGCTGCCCTCCTTTTGGAGGTTTACAACCATCCGCCGCTGAAACTCGACCTCCGCCTTGATCTCATCCACCTCAACCGCTTCAGCACGATCCATAAGATTGCGCGCATCCTCGGCAATTCGCTCCAACTCCAGGAGCCGAGAGCGAGTCGCATTCAAGCGAGTCAGGAAATTGCTGCGATCGCTACTGATATTGCGGCGAAGGCGCGCCAGCCTGCGCTCAAGCGCCATCAACTCCTGACTTGCGTCGCCCCGCATCAGCTCTTCTCCAGCGGTGCTCTCATTGACCAGCCGTGCGGTCAGGATCCTCGGCTCCAGACGACGCTTGAGGGCGGCCAGTTGGGAGCGGAGTTCGGTCAGGCTGGCCCGCTCGACCTCCAGCTCACTGCGAATCGAAGATTCTTCCTCCCGAGTCCGCTCGCCTCGCTTTCGAGCACCGAGCAGATACTCCTCAATAGCAGAGACTTGAGCCAGTAGATCACTCACTGCTATCTCAACGTGATAAACGCGACCTTCCACTGCCTGAGCCTGCATATTGAAGGCTTGCTGGCGCTCAACCGAGGAATTTCGCATTCTGGTCAGTCCAGAAGCCTTGCCCTCGCTCTCCTCGCGACTATCGCGAATACGAACCAGATCCTTCTTCGCTCCGCCATCAACAGCGCCTTCGAGATAGAGCATCTCAATATCGACCAACCGCGACCGCAGCAGAAGAGCCGCTGCTACAGCGGAAGAAAGTTGCTGCCGCTGCATGCGGTAGGTCTGAATGATGCCGATCGTCTCGCTGCCATACAGCGCCTCTTCGAGCACCTCAAGCAGGCCAACCGCATCTTCGAGGGCATCCTGCTGCTTGTACAGGTCACCGGAGACCACCACCGCATCAGCGACCCGCTCATCGTCGCGCGCCATCAAGCGAGCGGCCGGCGGCACAGTCAGCTCAGCTTCGGCAACATAGCGCTGATCGTCTACCAGCTGATTGAAATAGACCATTGGATCGGCGCCAGAGGAGACAATGGCAGCCAATGAAGTGGCCAGATCCTCGAAGTGCCCGGAAGCATTCTCGAACTCTTCAATGGCTAGATCCCACTGTTCCATCTTCTGCTGGACCTGAGCACCAAGCAGCCGAAGCTTTGACTCGCGAACATCGCCGGGAAAAGCAAGGTTGAAGATCTCTACTGCGCGCAAAGCCTCCTGTAGCTTTCTGGCGCGCACAAAGTCCACCGGCTCCTGGGTTGCAGCCTCGATGTTGGCCCAGATCAGCTCATAGAGAGCATCATCATAGAATGCTGACTCTGAGGAGACCGCCGTGTATTCGGCGATCGCGGCCGGGATGTCGCCCAACTCATACTGGAGCCGACCAATGGCCAGATGGGTCAGGTCCATCACATCACGATGCTCAGGGGTCGAGACCGGCAAGGTCAGAACTTCAGTCAGGCCCGAGATGGCCTGCTGGTACTTCTGGGTACCCGCCAGCTGATCCCCATCCATGATGTCTTTAAGACCCTCCGCGACCACGATGGCAGCACTGAAGTAGCGAGCCTGTGGGGTGTAGGTCGAGCCGCGCGGAAAGTTCCGAAAGATCGCCTGAGCCTCAGCAAACTTGCCCTGTCGATAAAGGGTCTTGGCCATCTGGTAACGAATGCGCAAAGAAGTCGCGTTGTTCTGCTGAGCTGAGCTGACAAAGTTGTTGTAGTAGTAATTGAACTGCTGCAACTCGCCAGTTCGGCCGTAGATCTCAATCAAGCTGAGTAGGCTCTCACCGTAAAAGGGGTGAGTTGCACCCATATCCACGATGGTACGAAACTGATCCTGAGCTGGGATCAGGTTGCCATCGAGGTAGAGGCACTCTCCCAGGTACCACTGCGCCTCAGGAAGCCGAGAGTCGGTCTTGAGGTCCTTATTCTCAAGCAACGAGAAAAACAGCAGAGCGCAGCGCTCGTAGTCCTCTACCAGATAAGCATAACGAGCTTCATTAAAACGCTCTGTAGTCAGACGATCGCTACGGGTTAACGCTCCAGAGGAGAGTTCGCCGCGCATCTGCTGAATACGTCGTTCAAGAGCAACCACCTCGGTCTCGACCAGGGATAGATCGTTCTCAAGCGCGCTGACCCGAACGTCCTGAGCCGAGGCCGGAAGAGCGCTGAGCAAAAGAGCCGCACCAGCGACTCCTAACAGGAGCCTTAGCGGCAGTCTTCTGTGCCTCGCCGACTTGTTCACCCTCGCCACCTTTACCCTGCGTTACTGAGTCTCTGACGCAGTGTCAGCGCCGCTGTCCCCGGCATCGTCGTCGGCCTTCTTGCCTTTGCCTCCGCGAAAGCGGAAGTCCACTGCAGGCCCTTCAACATAGTCCGCCAGAACGCCACCCTTCTTGTAGAGCACCGAATCCAACCGCGTGGTGTTGCCATCCTCGGCAACAAAGGAATAGGACGAAGAGAACTGAAAGCTGTAGTCACTCAAGTAAGAAAAGAGGCCGCTTCCCTGGCCCTTGATGACTCCCGTAACGCTCAAGGTGTGATTGCCGGGCGGAATGTTCGACTCGAAGATCTGCACCTTACGTTCCTTACTCAAGGAACCCTTGGTCCCCGCATCGGTCTTCTGATAGATGGGATTGCCATCGAAGTAATAGGTGATGGAGTCAAGTGCGTAGGCAGGCCCCAGGGTGTTGACGTGTCGCAATACCGCCTTGGCGCCAGATACCACCCCACGAATCACCTTCTCCTCAAGCAGCAGCAGGCGCGCCTTGCTACGGAAGACCTTCTCCTTCAGGGAATCGACCTGAGTCTCGACCGTCTTCAACTCGCGGTAGATGCTCATCTCCACATCAGCGGCGGCCTTTTCCTCAGCGGCCCCACCGCCATCCGTAGCAGCTGGAGCAGCTGGAGCAGCTTGCCCTGAGTCTTCCGCTTCCTGAACTCGGAGAGCCTCACCCTCGAATTGCTCAGCCTCAGCAGCGCCCACCGAGGTACTGCCCAGCAACAAGACCAGTGCAAGGAGACTTTGAATAACGGACCTTCGTCTCATCTGAAACTCCCAAAACGGGACCTGACGGAACTTTCCGCCGCCTCCCGCGTACATGCTGCACACCACTTTTTAGAGCGCGCGTGCGCGACAGTGCACGGTAATGCTTCTCACGCCGATCCGTCAACGCCACCCGCGCTATCATCGGTCCGTGGAGAAATCCATTTGCCGAGTCCTTGCCATGCTGCTCTGTCTGCTGTTCGTCGTGAGCGGCTGCAGAGCACCGTCCCAGAGCAAGGTTGATGAGCTGACCATTGTGATCGGGGCACGCCCCAGCAATCTCGATCCACGCCTCGCCTCCGACGCCTGGTCGGACAAGATCTCGCACCTCATCTTCTCACCGCTGCTACAACGCGACGGCAATGGTGTTCTACAACCTCATCTGGCCCGGGCCGTCGACCAGCTCGACGAGCGAACCTGGGCCATTACCCTGCGCAGAGATGTCCTGTTCCACGACGGAAGACGCCTGACGGCCGAAGATGTAGTAGCCACCTATAACTCGATCCTCGATCCGACCCTGGGCAGCATCAAACGCCAGTTTCTGGAACCGATTGAGCAGGTCAGAGCACCCGACTCCCATCAAGTGGTGTTCCGCCTCAAGCGCCCCTACGCCCCCTTCCCACAGGTTCTCGCCGGAGTAGGTATCGCCCCTGCTGCTAGCCTGCGGCAACAAGGGCTCGATTTCCGTAATGAACTCATTGGCAGCGGTCCGTTCGCATTTGCCGGAGAGGTGAATGGCGAACAGCTCCTATTGCGTCGAAACCACCACTGGTTCAACGGCAAACCGCGACTTGAGACCCTGCGCTTTCGGGTCGTTCCTGACGCAACGGTCCGAGTACTTGAGTTGCTGCATGGCAGCGCTGACCTAAGCCAGAACGACCTGCCCCCCCATGTCGTAGAACGCCTCAAAAAAGAGCCCGATTTGAGGGTTCAAACAGGGCCCTCAACTCTGTCCAAATACCTCGCCTTCAACCTCCACCATCCTCCCCTGGATGACCTGAGAGTGCGTCAGGCGATCGCCCACGCCATCCACAGAGAAGACATCATCCGCTACAAGCTCCGCGGCTTAGCAGACTTGGCAGATAGCTTTCTGCTGCCCGACTCATGGGCCTTCTCTCCAGCCAGCCAGCACTACGACTACGATCCAGAACGCGCCCGGCAGCTGCTCGAAGCAGCGGGGCTCCACTATGGCAGCAAAGGCGAGGCCAGACTTAAGCTGGTGTATCGAACATCCATGGACCAGACGGCTGTGGATGTGGCGCGAATCTTCCAACGCCAACTAGCGGACGTTGGGATCGAATTGGAAGTCCGATCCAACGAGTGGGGAGTGTTCTTCTCCGACATCAAGCAGGGCGACTTCGACCTGTACAGTCTCTCTGCAGTCGGAGTCACTGATCCCGACTGGTACCGCTACGTGTTTCACAGTGACTCCATGCCCCCCGACGGCGCTAACCGACCTCGCTACCACAACCCTAGAGTCGATGAGCTGCTAGACCTGGGGCGCCGAGCAGGTGAACTTGAGCAGCGCCGCCGGGCCTACTCCGAAGTCCAGGCGATTACCTCCGCTGAAATCCCACTGCTGCCCCTTTGGTACCAGCACACGGTGGCGGTCACCCGAGCCAATGTGCACGACTTTGCAGCCAATCCATTCGCCGATCTCAGCAGCCTGAGTAGAGCCTGGAAGAGCGAGGGAGAGCCACCGCTGTGAAAGACTATCTGCTCGGCAGAGCCCTGCTGACCCTACCGCTGCTGTGGGTCGTCTTTACCGCGGTCTTTGCCCTGGTAAACCTAATCCCCGGCGACCCGGTTGACTTCATGATCGGCGAAAACGCGGCCCTTGAGAGTAGGAGCCAGCTGCGCCAACAACTACATCTCGACAAGCCCATCCTGTTGAACCTCAAGCCCTGGTCGGCGCAAGCCAGCAAGGCCGGTCTGACCCAACGACTGCGCGAGACGCTGCTGGAGACGCGCTACAGCTACTTCTTCAAGGACCTAGCACGCGGTGATCTGCGCTCATTACACAGTCGCGAGCCGGTGTTCGCCCGGCTCCAAGGCAAGTTTGTCTTCACCCTGCTACTGGCAGGATCTGCCCTGCTGGTCGCAATGCTGATCGCCATTCCCCTGGGCACGCTCGCAGCCTGGCGCCAGCACTCCTGGCTCGACTCAGCTTCCATGCTCGGCGCACTGGTCGGTATCTCAATGCCGAACTTCTGGCTTGGCCCATTGCTGATCATGCTGTTCTCCATCGAGTTGGGCTGGCTGCCCGTATCCGGAGCGCGCGGTCCCAGCTCTTTAGTCCTCCCAGCCATTACACTCGGCCTGGGCATGAGCGCGATTTTGACCCGCATAACCCGCGCCAGCGTTCTGGACGTTCTTGGCGAAGATTACCTGCGCACGGCCCGAAGCAAGGGCCTGAGCGAGCTGAAGGTCCTCGCCCGCCATGCACTACGCTGCGCGATGATCCCCATCATCACAATCCTCGGTCTGCAATTCGGCGCGCTACTCGCCGGCTCAATCATCACCGAAGAGATTTTCGCCTGGCCCGGTCTGGGTAGAGAGCTGCTGCAGGCCATTCGCAGTCGCGATGTCCCAATCCTGCAGGGCTGCGTCCTACTGATCTCACTGAGCTACCTGCTGGTCAACACCGCCACCGACCTCCTCTACACCCACCTAAATCCCAGGCTGCAGCTCAAATGACATCAGCAGGATTCATGCGAGTAATCTGGCGACAGCCCATGGCACGCTTTGGCTTGCTGCTTGTGAGCGCCCTGCTGGCCGCCGCAGCTCTTGCTCCCCTACTCGCACCGATGTCTCCCAATCAGTGCATGCTCAGCTCAGAGCTGGCGGCAATCTCAACCGCCCATCCCTTTGGCGCAGACCCAAGCGGCTGCGACATTCTCTCCCGCGTCCTCTATGGCGCCCGCATCAGCCTCAAGGTCGGGGTCCTGGTTGTGGGTATTTCCTGCGGGTTCGGTGTCACCCTGGGGATGCTCTCCGGCTACTTCGGCGGGGCTCTCGACCGAGTCCTGATGTTCATCCTGGAGTGTTTTCAGGCCTTCCCCGGGATCCTCCTCGCAATACTCATCACGGCCCTGTTCGAGCAGCGCTCAATTAACCTGGTCATCGTGGCGCTCTGCATCACCGGCTGGAACAGCTACGCGAGACTCGCAAGAGGCCAGACGCTCACCCTGCGGGAACAGGAATATGTGACCGCCGCGCGAGCGCTGGGGATGGGGCCAATCCGGATTCTGACGCGTGAGATTGCACCCAACCTGCTGTCGCCGGTGCTGGTCCAAGCGACCTTCGGCATGGCCACCGCGATCCTGGCCGAAGCAGGACTGTCCTTTCTAGGCCTTGGCGCACCGCCCGAAGTGCCCTCCTGGGGAGCCATGCTCAACGAAGGCCGCCACTACATGTTGGTGGCCCCACACATCTCAGTATTCCCGGGACTGGCCATTATGCTGGTCGTCCTCGGCTTCAATTTCCTGGGCGACGGACTCCGCGATGCCCTGGATCCGAAAAACCAGGCTGGTCCAGCACAAACGCGCTGACGGTTCCTTAGTTCGACGCAGCAGCGCTATCGTCGTCGTCACCCACGGCGCTGTCATCATCGTCACCCACGGCGCTGTCGTCG
>DJIF01000103.1:74155-80335 GCA_002433485.1 Deltaproteobacteria bacterium UBA6601 | reverse complement strand
GACGACATAGGCGACGACGACGACGTAGGCGACGACCTGGACGGCGATGGCTACTCTGTGCTCGGCGGGGACTGCGACGACAACGACAGCAGCAGCTACCCCGGTGCGGCAGAGACCTGTGACGGCGCAGACAACAACTGCAACACGACCATCGACGAAGGCACCCCCTGTTACGACGACGACGGCGACGGCCAGAGCGAAGACGAAGGCGACTGCGACGACGACAACAACCTGGTTTACACCGGTGCGATCGAGGTCTGCGATACCTACGACAACGACTGCAACAGCCAGGTGGACGATGGGCTTGACTGCAGTGCCGACAACGACGGCGACAACTACAGCGTCAATGCCGGCGACTGCAACGACAGCGACGCTTCGGTCTACCCAGGTGCGACCGAGATATGCGACGGCATCAACAACAATTGCGCTGCCGGCATCGACGAGGGCTTTGATGCCGATTCCGATGGGGTTACCAGCTGCGGCCCCGACGGCGTTCCGGGCAACGCCGATGACGACTGTGAAGACAGCAGTGCCCCCCACAGCGCCAGCTCCTACCCCGGCGCAGCCGAGCTGTGCGATGGCTACGACAACGACTGCGACGGCAACGTGCCGGCGACAGAAAGCGATGGCGAGCCCGACGGTTGGATGGTGTGTGAGGGCGACTGCAACGACAGCGACGCTTCGGTCTATCCGGGTGCACCTGAGCAGTGCGACAACATCGACTCCGATTGCGACACTTTTCTGGTCGACGGCACCGGCACGGTCAGCTTCGCCGATCTTGACAGTGACGGCACCCCCGATTGTGTCGACAGCGACGCAGACGGTGATAGTTTTCATCACCCGGCTGATTGCGACGACCTCGATGCCGCAGTGAACCCGTCTGCGAGCGAGGTATGCGACGGCGTCGATAACGACTGCGTCGGTGGTGTCGACGATGGCATCGGTGCGACCTGGTACGACGACTTGGACGGCGACCTCTACGGCGATCCGAGCAACTCCGTGCAGGCTTGTTTTCAGCCCAGCGATACGGTGAGTAACCCTGACGACTGCGATGACTTCGACCACGCGATCAACCCGGCTGCAACCGAGGTCTGCGACGGCGTCGATAACAACTGCGCCGGTGGTGTCGACGAGGGGCTTACTTCGCCTTTCTACGTCGACAACGATCTCGACAACTACGGCAACCCGAACGTGGCGCAGGTGCAGGCCTGCTCGCTCAGCTCGGGGCTGGCGAACGTAGCTGGTGACTGCGACGACAACAACGCCACCGTCAATCCAGGGGCCAGCGAGCTGTGTGATGGCCTGGATACCGACTGCGCCGGTGGGATCCCCACAAATGAGGCCGATGCTGACGGTGACTCAGTACTGGCCTGTGCCGGCGACTGCGATGACGGTGACAACACGGCCTATCCAGGTGCGACCGAGCTCTGTGAGGACAACGTCGATAACGACTGCGACAGCGACGTCGACTGTGATGATTCCGACTGTGCATCATTCCCGCTGTGTGTTGTCGACAACGACCAGGACGGCCATTCGCCCCCTGCGGATTGCGATGACAACAACGCCTCGGTGAATCCCGGTGCGACTGAGGTCTGTGATGGTGCGGACAACAACTGCAATACTTTGGTCGACGAGGGCTTCGATGGCGATGGCGACGGGGTCACCAGCTGCGGCGGCGACTGCGATGACGGCGACGCGTCGCTGGGTGCGCAGGCCACAGACGGAGACTGCGACGGATCGCTGAGCTCGGTCGATTGCAACGACGCCAACTCGGCGGTCTATCCAGGCGCGACCGAGATCTGTGGCGACAACCTCGACAACAACTGCGCCGGCGGTATTGACGAGGGCTGCACTGAGGTGTGTACCGACAACGTCGATAACGACGGCGATGGACAGGTTGACTGCAACGATTCGGACTGCGCGTCAGATCAGGCTTGCCCCGGCAATGTCGACGCCGATGGCGACGGCGTCACCGCCAATTCCGGGGATTGTGATGATGCCAATCCTGCTGTCTATCCGGGAGCGACCGAGGTCTGTGATGGTGTGGACAACGACTGCGACGCCGGCATCGATAACAACGCAGTGGGCGCTCCCTTTTGGTACCCGGACATGGACAGTGATGGCTTTGGTGACGCGTTTGTTTCGCCTTTGCTGGCATGTGTTCAGCCGGCAGGCTATGTGCCGGATCCCACCGACTGTGACGACCAGAACCCGTCAGTATTTCCAGGAATGCAAGAGCTCTGCTTCGACGCCCTCGACAACAATTGCAACGGCCAGATCGATGAGGGTTGCGGCCCCCCCGGCGGCGGTGGCGGCCAACAGTGAGGTTCAGTGCCGACGCAGAGAGGCTGAGGCCAGCGTCTTGCGGATACACTCTCTGCTAAGGCCTCTTATCGGACCTAACCGCTGGAAATGAAACGCTACCGCCAACTCAAGCTTCTGCTGTTAGCATTTTTCTGTGCTTATATCCTGGCCGCCTGCTGCATCAAAAAGTTCAAGGAAGGGAACGAGATCTTCCCAATTTTCACGTGGTCGCTCTTTAGCTCGATCCCCGCCAGAGAATCACAAAGCTATGCCGTGCAGATCGTTGAGGTCGACGGGAGGTCCTTCGACCCACCGCTGGACTTCATGATGGCGAAGGAACTGCTCTCGGGTGCGGGTGACATCAACGCTCATTACTTGATTCTGCGTCTCGGGAAAGCAATCGATCAGGATGGGCAAAGCGAAGCCCGGGAACTGAGACGCTTATTCGAAAGCAATTACCTGGACGGCTCACATGCGCAACTGAAATACCAGGTCATCGTCAATCGCTTTAATCCGGTCGAGAAGTGGAAGACTGGCAGAGTTGAGACTGCGCTCCTGAAGGAATATGAAGTCCCGAGGCGTCGAGAATGAAGGTCTTCCGCAGACTTCGCAGGTTCTTGTCAGCACCAGGCCCAGTGGACCGAGGTGCGATCTTTGCCAAGCAATCCCAGACCTTCGTCGCATGTGTCTGGACGGTCCGCCTGTTCTACATCGTCCAATTGTTCTTCTTGCCCGCCATTTTTGAGGACTGGGTGGAGTGGCGACAGGTCACGGTTTTGGAGCCGTTGTGGCCGGTCTTCTGGGTTGAAGCTGTTGGGATCTCGGTGTCGGTGGATTTCATCGTCGCCCTGTTTGCGATTGGGCTCTTCGGGGCGGCAGCATTTCCGCAACTGCGGTCGTTTAGAGTCCTGGCTTTCGCAGGCCTGCTGCTCTATAGCGCCTTTAAGAATTCGTTCGGCAAGATCGGTCACTCGACGCACGCGTGGATATACGTTTCGTTCGTCCTTATGTTCTTGCCGAGCATTCGGCGCGACGGCTCTTCTGGCGCTCGCATGTTTCGACAGAAATATCTTTCGGTCATCCTTGGAGCACAGGCGATGGTGCTCATGCTCTACTCCCTCTCTGGGTTCTGGAAAGTATGGGCCGCGATAATGCAGACATCGAGGGGAGAACTCAGCGCGCTGTCGGTCGATGGTTTTTCCTACCTGATTGCGAACCGGCTCCTGCAGAACAATGTCGAAAGCCTTTTTGGCCCTTTTCTCATTCAGCATTCCTGGGTCGGGGCGGTCTCGTTTCTCGCAGCGATCTACGTGGAGCTATTTGCGGTCCTCGCCCTGTTTCGTCACCCCTTGCATCGTTGGTGGGGACTCGGACTGATCGGTCTGCATTTGGGTTCCGAGCTCATTCTGAGCGTCGGGTTTAGCAAGAACATCCTACTGCTGGGCATCCTCCTTGTCAGTTCCCCCTTTCAGCCCGCGACATCTGACGTTAAAGGAGTCTTGCGCTTACTTCCGGGCGCGGGCCTGCTCTATCCGCGAGGGCGCCCGGCTACCTCAGCACAGCTCACATAAGCCCTCTTATCAGACCTATACGGCGGGCAAGCTGCTGGTCTACGATGGTGACTGGTTAGAGCGAAGTCCATGTCAGAGATTATTCCCGACACACGCTTGTCCGCTGAGCTCGCCGACTTTGTGGCGTCCCTTGAGGCGGAAGAGACCACCATTGGTGCCGTGCTGGACTTGATTGCAGACAGGGGCTTTGGGCTGATTCTGCTGATCTTGGCCCTGCCCGCAGCCCTACCCCTTCCGGCTCCAGGCTATGCCACCCCGTTTGGCATCATGATGGCGCTTCTGGGGCTTCAAATGATTCGCGGTCGGAAGACCCCGTGGCTTCCCGAGGGAGTCAGAAAGCGGTCGGTGACCAGGAGCAAGCTCGAGTGGACCGTGAAGAATGCGGGGGTCCCCCTGCGCTTTGTTGAGTGGGTGATTCGGCCGAGGCTTTCTGGCTTGGCACGAAACCGGGTCTTCCTGGCGCTTGTCGGAGTCATCGTTGTGCTGATGTCGATCAGCATGTCCCTGCCCATTCCACTCACCAACACGGCGCCCAGCTTTGTGATTTTTGTGCTGGCCGCTGGGATCTTGGAAGAAGACGGGCTGGTTCTTCTGGGGGGGCTATTACTGGCACCCATCGCCGCTGGCATTGCTGCTGTGGCGGTCTATTTTGCGTGGACCCATGGGCTGGATGCCGTTGAAGAACACGCAAAACCCCTGATCAAAGCCTGGCTTGGTCTCTCCTGAACCCTGGCTCAGCACAGTGAGCATGAGACCTCGTATCGGGCCTATCAGCCAACCCGACCCAGCCCCTGCGTCACAGCCGCGCTGCTGACCCCCTCGCCCCGAGCCAACGCCGCCTTGCTGGGGTAGGTGCCGTCTTCGAAGAGCTGCCGCCAGCGCCGTGCCCTCGCTCGAGGCTCTCACGTACCCGGGCGCGTCCTCCCCTTCCCTGGCGGTAGCTCTGCGACGGCCCGCACCGACAGCCAGACCAGCTGTTCACCGGTGGGGCTCCGAGCTGGTGCAGCGATAAGAGTGGCCAGGCAGCGCCTGACTGGCCGCGAGAGGTGGCCGAGGCGGGTCTTCCAGACCTCCATGGGAGCCACCCTCTCCAACCGGCGAGCCGGCTTGAACCCTTGCATTTGGCCGATGATCGACATAGTTTCGCCGGCGCTAAGCTGCACACACACACACGGGCGAGATCAACCTTGAGTTTGTACACCCAGTATCTTGAAGAGATCGAGACGAGAAAAGAGTACGGGCTCCACCCGAAGCCCATTGAAGATGCGGAGCTGGTCGAGGAGCTAATCGCCCAGATTCGAGACCTCCAGCACGAGCACCGAGCACAATCTCTCGACTTCTTCATCTACAACACACTCCCTGGCACCACTAGCGCAGCCGGCGTCAAAGCAGCGTTTCTGAAAGAGATCATCGTGGGTCAGGCCTCTGTCGCAGAGATCACGCCGACCTTCGCGCTTGAGCTGTTGTCCCACATGAAGGGAGGCCCATCGGTTGAGGTGCTGCTGGATCTCGCCCTGGGAGACGATCCTGACATCGCACAACCAGCGGCCAGGGTCCTCAAGACGCAGGTGTTTCTCTACGAGGCGGACACCGACCGCCTGGAGGCCTCACACAACAGCGGAAACGCCCTCGCGACCGACATCCTCCAGAGCTACGCCAAGGCCGAATTCTTCACCAAGCTCCCGCCGATCGATGAGGTCGTTCAGGTCGTCACCTACGTGACCGCCGTCGGAGATGTCTCGACCGACCTCCTCTCGCCAGGCAGCGACGCCCACTCACGCTCCGACCGTGAGCTCCATGGCCAGTGCTTGTTTGAGCACAACAAGGAAGCGCAGGCCGTGCTCCTGGGGCTCAAAGAGCAACACCCGGACAAGCGCGTCATGTTGGTGGCCGACAAGGGCACCATGGGCGTTGGCTCCTCACGCATGTCAGGTGTGAACAACGTCGCCCTGTGGACCGGCATTCAGGCGAGCCCCTACGTCCCCTTTATCAACATCGCTCCGATCGTTGGCGGCACGAACGGCATCTCCCCCATCTTCCTCACCACGGTGGGCGTGACTGGCGGTATCGGCCTCGATCTAAAGAACTGGGTGAAGAAGCTCGATGCCCATGGCGAACCCATCCTCGACGAGGACGGCGAGCCTGAACTGGAGCAGGTCTTCTCCATCGACACCGGCACGGTGCTGACCATCAACCTCAAGGAGAAGAAGCTCTACAACGCCGACGGCACGCGAGAGCTCTCCGACATCGCCTCTGCGCTCACCCCGCAAAAACTTGAGTTCATCCGCGCTCAGGGCTCCTATGC
>DJIF01000103.1:636-73755 GCA_002433485.1 Deltaproteobacteria bacterium UBA6601 | reverse complement strand
CGTCCAAGGAGATCTCCCACGCGGGGCAAGGCCTCACTGCGGTCGAGAAGATCTTCAACAGGAACGCCGTGGGCGTGACGCCAGGAAAGGTGCTGCATTCCGGGTCGGACGTTCGAGTTCAGGTCAACATCGTCGGTTCACAGGACACCACCGGGCTGATGACCGCTCAAGAGCTGGAGATGATGGCAGCGACTGTGATCTCCCCGACCGTCGACGGCTCCTACCAGTCGGGGTGCCACACGGCCTCGGTCTGGGACCTCAAGGCCCAGACCAATACACCGAAGTTGATGAGCTTCATGAACAAGTTCGGACTCATCACCGGTCGAGATCCAAAGGGGCAGTACCCTGCCATGACAGACGTCATCCACAAGGTCCTCAACGACATCACCGTGGATGACTGGGATGTGACGATCGGTGGAGACTCCCACACGCGCATGTCAAAGGGCATCGCCTTTGGCGCCGACTCCGGGACCGTGGCCCTGGCCTTGGCGACTGGCGAAGCGACCATGCCCATCCCTCAGTCGGTCAAGGTGACCTTCAAAGGCACCCTCAAAGACCACATGGATTTTCGGGATGTGGTCCACGCGACCCAGGCCCAGATGCTCAAGAAATTCGGCGAGAACGTCTTTCAAGGCAAGGTCATCGAGGTCCACATCGGGACCTTGCTGGCCGACCAGGCCTTCACGTTCACCGACTGGACCGCCGAGATGAAGGCCAAGGCCTCGATCTGCATCTCCGAGGCGGACACCCTGGCGGAGTCCCTGAAGATCGCGGCCAGCCGCATTCAGATCATGATCGACAAGGGTATGGACAACGAGAAGCAGGTCCTTCAGGGCCTGATCGATAAGGCGAACGCGCGCATCGCTGGCCTCCTCTCGGGCGATAGCCCCGCGCTGAGACCCGATGACAACGCCAAGTACTCCGCCGAGTTCGTGGTGGATCTGGACCAGATCATTGAGCCGATGATCGCCGACCCGGATGTCAACAACGAGGATATCTCCAAGCGCTACACCCATGACACCATCCGGCCGATCTCCTACTACGGCGGAACCAAGCAGGTGGACCTGGGCTTCGTGGGTTCATGCATGATCCACAAAGGCGACATGAAGATCATCTCTCAGATGCTCAGGAACATTGAGAGACAGCAGGGCACGGTGACCTTCAATGCACCGCTTGTGGTCGCCCCACCCACCTACAACATCGTCGATGAGCTCAAGGCCGAAGGCGACTGGGCGGTCTTGCAGAAGTATTCGGGCTTCGAGTTCAACGACCTCTCTCCTAAGAGCAAGGCGCGTACCGCCTACGAGAACATGATGTACCTCGAGCGGCCCGGCTGTAACCTCTGCATGGGGAACCAGGAAAAGGCCGAAAAGGGTGACACGGTGATGGCCACCTCCACGCGCCTCTTCCAGGGCCGCGTAGTGGCCGACAGCAAAGAGAAGAAGGGCGAGTCCTTGCTGGCCTCCACCCCGGTGGTGGTGTTGTCGACCATCCTGGGGCGCACGCCGAGCCTCAAGGAGTACATCGCGGCGGTCGAGGGCATCAAGCTCACGAACTACGCGCCCCGGCCCTGACTTCCGCCTCAATCACGCATCGCTACCTCGCCAGAGTGAGCATAAGGCCCCTTATGGGACCTATAGGCAGCCCTCCGGTGGCCTTGCGGTACAATCGGCCTCTCGGAGGCCCGATGCGTTTAATTCTATGCGTGGCAATAGTTCCGCTCGTCGTTCTCGGTGCATGTTCAAGCGACAAGCTTGATTGTGATGAAGGGTCCCATGAAATGGACGGCGAGTGTTGGCCCAATGAGGCAGCCGACACCGGCACCGGCACCGGCACGGGTGCTGCCCCATTCTTTGTGACCACCATGGTCCACATGGAAGGGGGCCATATTGACGATGTGGATCCCGATGCGTTTGCGGCACATCTGGCGATGTTGAGACACGGCATGTCTGTGGCCGATGAATATGAGGCCAAGCTCACCATCGAGAGTGAGCTCCCCTTTGCCACTGCAGTGACGGAATCGGGGGAGACCATTCTGACCGATGCCCTCGCCGGCGGTCATGGCGTAGGAACCCATTGCGATGTGGGCTACCCAGACCCACCGGCCAGCCTGATCCAATTTGCCGCCCTACTGGAGGAACGCAAAACCCTGATGGACAACCTGGTGGGACCTGAGAATAACCGAGGCTGTTCCGGGGCGGGGAGTTCGGCCGATTGGGCACAGGCTTTGATTGCCGCTGGTTTTGTCTACGTCGATGGGCTGGTGAGCATCCACTACCTCTCCATGCCGCCTTCAGCGCGGCCGGACTTGAGCTGGACCGATGAGTGGATTCGCTCCTCGGGGGCATTCCACGACCCGGCCCCCTATGAGCTTGAGGTGCGCACCCATCCGTTTATGGTGGCCGATGCCATGGACTTCCTCCCCGACCAGGATGGCACCCTGCTGATCAGTTCGGGCGGCACCTGGGCTCTGCACCAACAGGCTGAAGGATACAGCTGCAGCGATTGTGCATTCGATACCGATGATGCCACAGCCGCGATTGCCAGCATTGAAGCAGCACTGGCTGTTCACGACCCCACACGGGTGGGCAAGATCAGCTTTCATATTCACGTTGGTGACCTTGCTGCTGAGCACGCGGAGGCACTTCGGGCCTTTTTTGAGGCCGTGGATGTCTTGGTCACGGACGGGCGGGTGGCCTGGGCCACTCAGGGTGAGGTCTACGACGCCTTTGTCGCTCGATGAGGGCGTTCGACTGCTCCATATGTCCAGATGTGGAGCAAACTCTCTTCCACTGGACCCTACCTCAGCAGAGTGAGCATAAGGCCTCGTATCGGACCTATACGCAGTCGGTTTTCGCGTAGGATTTCGCCCACAGCTGCATTTGTATTTTTCTCAATTCGAGTTCGCAGATTACAGACTAAAGCAGGAGTGAGGATGAACCTACAGGATGCGATCCATAGCCGTCGGACAGCCCATTCCTGGACGAATGAGCCCGTAAATCAGGACATTCTTGAGCGAGCACTGAGAGCCGCACAGATGGCTCCCTGCCATCGATTGACCTGGCCTTGGCGCTTCACTCTCCCGGGGCCGGTCGCTCGAAACGCCCTCTATGAACTTGGTGTGCAACTAAAGGCTGCACGCAGAGCAGAGCAACCCTCAGAAGCCCTTCGCGACCGACTGAGACAGAAGCTGCTTCACCCTGCTCTCGTTGTGGTTAGTCAGGTCCTGGACGAGGACCTTGATCGGCAAAATGAAGACTATGCCGCCTGTGCTTGCGCCATTCAGAACTTGAGCCTTTCGGTTACCGCCGATGGTCTACATAGCAAGTGGTCGACGGGTGGGCTGACCCGGCATAAAGAGACCTATGAGATTCTCAGTGTGCCTCAGGATGAGGAGCGAATCATTGGCTTTGTCTGGATCGGCACGCCTGCTCGACTGCCGAACGAACCCGAGCGACTTCCGCTTGAGCAGGTCGTTCGTTCAGTTCCCTAAGGCGCAGCTTTGAATCGCTTTATTCGCTCTCTCTACTGGCACGGGCAGCGCGGAATGATTGGACACACCCGAAGGTGTAGAGCCCTCCCGTGATCAACAGCATGAGCTGAGAAAGAGCTGCTGTTGGCTTGCCAAAGAGTCCCCCCTCACTACCGAGCGCAGCAAAGAAACGAAAGCCTCCCAGAAAAGCGAGTAGGCCAAAGAGTACCGCGATGTGCATCACGGCTTTTCGGGCGCCTGGTTTCAGCTGCGCGACCAGACCAGAGAGGAGGATCGGCGCACCGATCATACTGGGGATCCATGAGGTGATGGACTCGCTGCCGACAGAGAATAGAGCACCCCAGGCGACAAGCATCAGGCCGTATCCAATGGTGATCTTGGGCAGAGTCTGCCCCAGGAATCGAAACTCTTTTGCGTTCGTCATGAAGAGAACTCCGAGAAGGCTAAGTTGGGCATATTGAGCTCGCTTGAACCTCGCGACCACAAGCTGGTCTTGAGACTCGACACCCTAGCATTGGAGGGCTCGCTCTGAGGTCGGACGAGTTTTTTTGACGCGCACCCGGATTTCGTTCAGGTCGAAGCTGGAAACGCATCATGGGCGACCCCCTTGACCACCGCAGAAAATGTTTTCCTCAAGGGAAAGGCCGTACCAAAGCTGGTACCCATCGCCTACAGGTCCGATAAGGGGCACATACGCCTAGCGGACAAACAGGCCGTGGGCGTCGTAGTCGAGATTATGGGTATTGCCCGCCCCCCACCAGTGGGCCTGGATGTTCTGACGCTCGTTAGCGTTGCTCATGTCGTGATATCCGCCCCCAAATGCCCAATCGGTAATGCACCGGGTCTCAATGCCATCATGGGTTCCGTAGTTGCCCGAACCCTGGCGGAACAACGAGACCGCAACCACCCCGCCGCCGTGACCGTGGGCGAGACTCGAGTGCCCTGCAATGCCTTGAGAGTTGTATCCATCGTCATATCCAAAGAACCCATACTTCAGTTCACTGCAGTCGTTGTGATGGTTCGGATCCGGATAGGCCGCGTAGTCGAGGTTCTGCAGACTGCCGCTAAGCAGGATGCCGTCGCTGATGCGATTGCCAGCATCGACCACATCAAACACGCTGGTGTAGTTACCCGGGTGGCTCCAGGCGATGTGCCGGTCCGGTAGAGCCAGGCTACGCACCATGACATCACTAAAGGACACCAACTCGTAGCTGGTACCCAGGGCATTTTCTGAGGCCAGGCTGGCGATGTCTCCGGTGTAGTTGCGATCCCTCCAAAAGCCCGTGTCCTGGCGGTTCCCGGCATTTGACTGACCATCGAGCTTGGCAATCAGCGTCCAGCCGCCCCCCACCGTGCTCATGTCGCAGTAGACCTCAAAGGCCCCCAGCAGGCCGGGACCGTCCGGGTCGATCCAGTAGCTGCCGTCCTGCGCAGCGCTGCGGTCGTCGTAGATGTCCTGGCAGTCCTCGCCAGCACAGGCAGCAGCACCTCCGGCCGTCTCGGCGGGATCGTCGATGGTGCCGTCGCAGTCGTTGTCGATAGAATCACAGAGCTCGCTGGCCCCGGGGTTAATGGAGCTCTCGGTGTCGTTGCAGTCAGTGCCATTGAGGACGAAGCCTGTGGGCTCAGTACAGGAAAACGTGCTGGACCCGGCGTTGCCGTAGGTGTCTGCGTCCACGTCGGCGTACCACAAGCTGGCATCCACCGCGCCGTCATCGGGCGTGCCGTCACAGTCATCGTCAATGCTGTTGCAGAACTCTGACGCGTTGGGATTGATCGCAGCTCCGCCGTTGTTGGGATCGTCGTTGCAGTCGGCAAAGTTGTCGGCATAGCCTGTGGGCTGCAGGCACGCTGAAATGGACGCTGCCGCGGGATCGCCGAAGCCATCGGCATCGGCATCGACGTACCAGTCCTCGGCATCCAGGGCGCCCGCCTCGTCGACGCCGCCGACACAGTTGTTGTCCACCCCATCGCAGATCTCGTAGCTGGTGGGATTGGTCGCGGCGTTGCCGTCATCGCAGTCCGAGGAGTTGATGACGTAACCGCCGGGCTGCGAGCACGACGTCAGCATGGTGCCCGGATCGCCGTAGCCATCGCCATCGGCGTCGGCGTACCAGGCAGTGCCGGCCGCGCCGGTGCCATCATCCACTTGGCCGTTGCAGTCGTTGTCGGCACCGTCGCACACCTCGGTGCCACCGGGAAAGCTGCTCGGGTCGAGGTCATTGCAGTCATTGGAGCTCGACACGTAGCCCGTGGGAGCGCTGCAGGCCACCTGGGTCAAAAAGGAAGCACCCACCCCATCGCCATCGGCATCCAGGTACCAGGTGCTCTCGTCGCTGGCACCCACGTCGACGCTGCCATCACAGTCATCGTCCACCGAATTGCAAACCTCAGTCGCACCAGGAAAAACCAGGGGCCCGGTCACCGGGTCGTCGTCGCAGTCCTCGCAGCTGAGCACCTGGTCGCCGTCGCCATCCACCTCGCCGCCCACAGCCTCGGTGAGCGAATCGCAGTCATTGTCGATGCCATCGCACAGCTCGGCGCTGCCGGGGAAGCGCAGGGCGTCGGCGTCGTCGCAGTCACTGCCGCACTCGGTGATGCCGTCGCCATCGTCGTCGATCTCGTCGCTGCCCAGGTTGCTGTCGCAGTCGTTGTCGATGCCATCGCAAAGCTCAGGCGCTGCGGGGTACACCGCCGCGTTGGTGTCGTCGCAGTCGGTGGAATCAGGCGCATAGCCGGTGGGCATGTCGCAGGCTTCCTGGGTCAGCCAGAAGCCACCCACCCCGTCGCCGTCGTTGTCCAGGTACCAGGTCTGCGCGGCGGGAGCGTCGTTGTCGATGAGCCCGTCACAGTCCTCGTCGGTGCCGTTGCAAAGCTCGGTGGCGCCTGGGTAGATGCCGGCGACCAGGTCATCACAGTCATCGGAGTTGCCGACGTAGCTGGGGGGAGCATCGCAGGCCTGGGCGCTGAGCAGAGATCCCCCATAACCATCGGAGTCTGCATCCAGGTACCAAGTGGAGCCATCAATGGCCTCTTCATCGACATCGTCATCGCAGTCGTTGTCGATGCCGTCGCAGATCTCGTAGCTGGTGGGATTGACCGTAGGATCGCTGTCGTCACAGTCGGTCCCCCCGGCGGACTCGGCTGTGTAGCCATCACCATCCTCGTCCGGACCTCCAGCAGTGTCATCACCACCCGCGGTGTCATCGTCATCGCCTACCGTGTCATCGTCATCACCTACCGTGTCATCGTCATCACCTACCGTGTCATCGTCATCACCTGCGGTGTCGTCGTCATCGCCTGCGGTGTCATCGTCATCGCCTGCCGAATCGTCGTCATCGCCCTCTGAGAGGCCCTGTCCCAACAAGACCACCGCAAGGGCAGAGTTGCCGGCAGCGGAAGAGCCCACCCCCCCTGAGAGGGCGCCAACAAGACCCGCGGAAAGGGCAAGCTCAGCCGTCCGAACGCCGCTGTCGCCGGGGGTAAAGCTCAGGACGATCTCGGCGGTCGCACCTGCGGCCAGGAGCAGAGGCCACTGAGCCTCTGCGAGTGCAAAGGATGCCGCCTCCTCACCGCTGATCGCAGGCATTGAGATCTCGGCATCCGCCGTGCCCTCATTGGCGAGCTGCAAGGTGGCCTCGGCGCTCTCACCTACCGGCACCTCGCCAAAGTCCACCAGCGGCGAGGCCGCAGTGAGGATGGGCAAGGAGTCACCACTGCAGCCACTGAGCAGCATGAGGAAGACCCCCAGGACCCCGCTACGAGATGAAAGCATCCTATTCATTGTGACTTTCCCTTCCTTGTTGAGAGCGCTGTGAGCGATCGCAATCAGCGGGAGATGTACTCCGCGTAAACGTTGGCGGTGTCCACTCCAGGTGTAGTACCTGTGTTGCTGTCCATTCCATCGACATCGAAAGAGCCTACCTCAGCACAGTGAACATAAGGCCCCTTATGGGACCTATAGACCGGCTACAACGGTGCACTCCCCATAGATGTTGACCTCGGCCAGGCAGCAGCTCCTATAGCTACCCTCGGGGAAATGTTCGAACTGCCCGGCGTTAGAGACAAAGGGTGGAAATGAAGCGCAGGCATTGCGCAGCGCAAGGTCGGATGGGAGCTCGGAGTTAAGGTACCGAATCCTTGCTCGGAAGCAGAGCATCAATATGAGGCCCCCTGCTACGAAGGCGCCCTTGACCTTTGTGCTCAAAAAACTCAAGAGGGCGCCTTCTACAAGGAATCCAGCATCAACGCCTACTAAAGACAACAGACCGCGAAGAACGCGATGCTGCCTAATGGACCAATGCCTTAGCCATGAGCCTGGCAAAGCCACCGGAATGGGTACACCACCTGAGCCTGCTCTACGATAAGAGCCTGGTCCCAGGGTCCCAGATCTTCACTTCGCCCATCAGGCCGTCGTAGTTGCGGTGCGCGCCGTCGGTTCGCTTACCGAGAACCATAGTGGCTCCCCTTCTGGGGCTCATGCCCCCAGAAGCACAGCACACCAGCCAACTCGAGTGAACTCGGTGCCGGTGGCAGACGGGCTCAAGCGTCCTCTTCCAGATGGACTGCGTCTCGATGGGTCTTAGTAGCATCATTGCGGCTTGCTTCGAGGCTCTGTAGGTAGCCGTCGCTCAAGTCACCAGTCACGTAGCGGCCTGAGAACACCGAGTCTTCATAGACTGTGATGTCTGGATTTCCATCGCGTGCAGCAGCGACGAGGTCCTCCAGATCCTGGTAGATCAGCCAGTCTGCACCGATGGCATCCTGGATTTCCTCGACGGTGCGGTCGTGCGCGATGAGCTCTTTGGCTGCGGGCATATCGATGCCGTAGACATTGGGATAACGAACTGGAGGCGCCGCCGAAGCAAAGGAAACCGTCTCCGCGCCGGCATCGCGGGCCATGCGAATAATCTCACTGCAGGTCGTGCCCCGAACGATGGAATCGTCGACCAATAAGACATGTTTGTCGCGGAACTCCAGCGAAATCGGATTGAGCTTTTGGCGGACCGATTTCTTGCGGACGGCCTGGCCCGGCATGATGAAGGTCCGGCCGATGTAGCGATTCTTTATGAACCCCTCGCGCAACTTAACACCGAGATGGTAGGCGACCTGCAGAGCCGCGGTCCTGCTGGTGTCTGGGACCGGGATCACCACATCGATTTTATGTTGAGGGCGGAGCTTAAGGATCTTGCGTGCCAATGCATCGCCCATCCGGAGCCGGCTCTTGTAGACGGAGATACCGTCCATAATGGAGTCGGGTCGCGCGAGATAGACAAACTCGAAGAGGCAGGGACTGTGCTGTGCTCGAGCACTCACCTGACGGGTGTGCAGAACACGATCTCGGACATCAAAAACGACGGCTTCACCTGGTCGAACGTCAGCGGAAAACGTGAAACCAGAGGCTTGAATAGCCACAGACTCTGAGGCGACCATGAATTCGCGGCCCTCGGGCGTCTCGCGGTATCCGTAGCAGAGCGGACGGATGCCATGTTCACCCCGGAATGCGATGAGGCCAAAGCCTGGAATCATAGCGACCGTGGCATAGGCTCCATCACAACGTTGATGAAGCGCAGCGATCGCATTGAAGATGTGGCTCGCGTCCAGACGCTCTATGTTCTGTTTTGCCAGTTCGTGGGCAAACACGTTGAGCAGGACTTCCGAGTCCGAGCGCGTATTAAGGTGGCGCCGGTCTTGTTCGAACAGTTCCGCCTTGAGTTTGGCCGCGTTCGTTAAGTTGCCGTTGTGTCCCAGCGCAATCCCGTAGGGTGAATTGACGTAAAGAGGCTGGGCTTCGTGAGCACTGGCAGTTCCAGCAGTGGGATAACGGACATGGCCAATGCCCAGATTGCCCGCGAGTTCTCGCATGTGCCGCGTCCGAAAGACGTCCTTGACCAGACCATTCTCTTTGCGGAGAAAGATCCTTCCGCCCTCAGTGGTAGCAATGCCGGCGGCATCCTGGCCACGGTGCTGAAGCACCGTCAGGCTGTCGTAAATTCGCGTATTGACGGATTCCGTGCCTGCAATCCCAACGATCCCACACATAGTCACTTCCTAAGCTGGGAAGGGTCCTAGCATGGCCTGCCAGCGGGGGCCAGCGCGGCCCTGCTCAGGTAGGCCCGCTCCTCTTCCAGGCGCTGTCCCCATAGCACCGCCGTCACCTTCACTCATGCTGGCAGCGCAACATCACTGGGGCGGGCGAGGCCCACAGTCAGAGCAGTCTGTTCCATAATCGCAGACGTCGAAATCGGACTCAGGTCCGCCATCGTCGCAGTTACCGTCCGCAACGAACTCACAGGTGTCGGTGCAGAGTGGACTCGGTGAATCAATTCCCGAGTCATCATCATCCCCCACATCGTCATCGTTAGCCGACGCTCCCACAGGCTGCTCAGGTCGACCGGGGGGGTCAGCCAAACAGCCTCCGGCGCACAGCAGCCATAGGACGGCGAGGGCACGTAGAGCCACCATCATGGACGCCGCCTCTTTGTTCTAGCCTTCGCGACGCTGCTCTCGTTCGCGCGCTCCACCAGCAAGCGCACCAACCCCGCTGTAAGCATCGCAACGCCGCTGGCCCCAATGGCTATTCCAACCCGCTCTGCAGTCCAGTTCTGCCGGTAAGAGTCAATGTTGGCATCGTAGGTCTCGAGGTTGCTCAGTCCAGGGAAGAGTTGGCTTCCTTCAGCATAGGCACCAGCTGCCAGGCCAAACCCAACCGCGGCCATCGCTCCTCCAACGCCCAGCAGCACCACCGACTCGGGCGGGACCGGTGCGGGCCTCGGCGACAACACGCCTGCATTCCGCTGCAGCCGTTTCAGACGTCGCGACGCATCTCGCACCAATGATGCAAGGGCCTGAGTATCCGCCGCATTGGCAATGAACCTCTGCAGGTCCTCCTCGGCCTTCTCCGACTGCTTCAAGCACTCACCCAGCAAACCGCGCCAATACAGGAGGTAGGGCTCGCCCCCTGCATCGGCGGCAGCAGAAACCTGCGCCCACAACGCACTCACCAGGGCGACCGATTCAGCGGCCAGCGTCACGTCGTCTCCTGCGGCGTCCGCGCAGTACGACTGGATCGTCTGCTGCGCGGCCAAAGCCAGCGCTTCGGACCCGACCTCCAGTTGGGACGCGGTCGCCGAGGAGACGAACAGAAGCGCGGCAAGGAAAGGGACGATAGAGCGCAACAAAGTCCTCTGGGGAGGCCGGCAACAGCTCCCACCCCATGCAGCATATCGCGGGTCATCGGGTCGATCCACCGAGTGCCACTGTAGAACCGGTTGTCGTAAACCTGAACAATTGGGGCCGGAAGACCGCACAGAATCACCAGATCCCTCGTTCGCAGTTCCCTTTTGCCGAGGCAAGCAATGGCCTGAGACATCGATGGCATCCATCACGGGCCCTCGTCAGACGGGCCATGGGCTCCAGGTCGGCGCCTCCTGGCGAATCGGCCTACGCGTGGATTGGCTCAATGACCGTGGGGAAGCTGCTTATTCCAGAGCCTCTCAAGTAGCCATCACTGTTGGCTCGGGTCTGGCCTCTATGGAGTCCCCTTGGGTAGCGGAAAAAAGAGCCCTCCCCTGTTGGAATGATGATTGCTAGGCACTTGTCTATGTGCGAATCCATCTCTTCATGCTGTCGGGTGCGGCATCTCTGGCTGCCAGACCCATGATGACAACCGGCAACACCGACGGCACTGGTTTGATCGGACCAGTGACGCTCCTGTTAGGATCGGCTGTGCGCCTGCTTCTACCGATTTTTTTGCTGCTCGGTTGCGACCCGAATTTGAGCCAGATCTGCCACAACTTGGCCGATGTAGAGCCCAGCCTTGAAGTGGGTACCGGACGCATTGACTTTGAAGCCATTGGCCCCCTGACAGGTTTTGAATTTGGTCCCCAAGGTGGTCTGCACATCTATGCCAGCCTGCGAGCCCATGGGCTGTACGGCGGGCCAGAGGACCAACTGGATGAGACACTACCCCTTTTGACCTATACGTTTGCTTCGTCTGACGGGAGCCTAAGTGGTGGTTTTGAAGCACGACCTCGGACGATGAGCGCAGTCGCCGATGGCTTGTACGAGCGTGTCGGGGACCCTGGAATTCTATCGACCGTTGAGCCCTCCGAAGCTGAGGGGGTCGAGGTGGAGATCGTTGCGATGATTGCGGATGCCTGCGGACGATCTGCATCTGAGACCGCAGTTACCCAGCTTGCCGAAGGAGCGTTTTAGTCTATGCAAATGTCTCGACTCTTCGTCATTCAAGGAGGCGCGCTGGTCGCCACAAGGTCCATTCGGCTGTGCCAAATCTTGCCTGTGCTCTTGATGCTGGGGCTTGCTGCCTGCAGCCCGCCCATGCCCGAAACCAGCCTGGCGGTCGACTTTGAAGAGGCTGCTTTTCTTTCGGTAGGTGGAAGCGGCCCTGATGATGTCTGGGTGGTTGGGGCTCAGCGGGCTCTCTTAGAACCTGCTTCGTTACTTCACTGGAACGGGGCGGACTGGAACTCAATTTCCTCTGGCCAGCTGCATGCCATGTGGTGGGTACACGTATTCGAAGATGGTCCGACTTTTGTAGGGGGCGGCGGCGCGACGGTGCTGCGAATTGACGGCGGAGTGGTGGAACGCACAGCGACCCCCGAATTCTTCGGCAATACGGTGTATGGCGTGTGGGGAGCTACTCCAGAAGACCTCTGGGCTGTTGGAGGATTCGCCGGACGAGCTGGCTTCGTCTGGAGGTTTGACGGAACTTCTTGGACATCAATTGCGCTGCCCGACGGCCTGCCACGAACAGCAGCGGGTGAGATGCCAGCCCTTTTCAAGGTGTGGGGGCGCGCTTCGGATGATGTGTGGTTCTGCGGCGGCTTGGGCGTCGTATTGCACTGGAATGGCGCCGAACTGAGCCTGGTCTCAACTCCCACAAGCGAGCAACTCTTTACAGTCACCGGCAACGATGAAGAGGTCGTCATTGTGGGCGGCGGCAACGACGGCTTGGTGCTGCGAGGAGGCCTCGAGCAGGGCTTCAGCCTGGATACGCCGGTGGGAGCACCGCTCTTGCAGGGCGTGGCTATGGACTCGGATGGCAGCGTCTACGTCGCTGGAGCAGGCGGATACTCCGCCCGAAAGACCAGGCCAACCAGTGATTGGGAGGTTGTTCCACTCCAGGCGGATTCTCCCCAGTCAGTTCATGCGATCTGGCTTGATGGAGCTGGAGGCCTGTGGGGAGTGGGAGGTTCCGTGCTCTCCCCAGCCCTCGACAACGGTGTGGTCAGCAGTCCGACTGCGGTTTCCAGTTACACCTTCCCCGATGGGCCCGGGCCAGGCACAACGGAGTGCCCTGAAGCGGCGATCGATCGAGTGCCGGACGGAAGCATTGCTCGACGTTGGATCGAACAGGCGCTTGATAGCATTCGGCGCGACATTCCCCACCCACCTGTCCATGCTCGAAATCTGCACCATCTCGCCATCGCGTTGTTCGATGCCTGGGCGGCCTACGACCCTGAGATCGAAGGATATGTGCATCAGGAGTCGGTCGCTGGGAGTGGCCAGGACCGGGAGACAGCGATCTCCTATGCAGCACTTCGTCTGCTCCAACATCGCTTTCAGAATGCGATTGGCGGGCCGACCTCTCTCGACTGTTACGACCGGTTTATGGACATCCTGAACCTCGACCCAGCTGAGGGCCGAGTAGAGGGAGATGACCCCATCGCGGTAGGTAATCGCATCGGAGCAGCGGTCATCGCGCGCTTCCTGGATGATGGTGCAAACGAAACCGAGGCTTATGAGGACACCACCGATTGGGTCCCTGCCAATCCTGTCATGGTCATCGACCGACCCGGGACAAACGTCGAGGACGTAAACCTCTGGCAGCAGCTCAACCTCGGCACCGCACAGACGCAAAATGGGCTTGTCCTTGAAGACTCCGTTCAGCCGTACATTGGTCCTCAGTGGCGCAATGTAGAGCCCTTTGCCCTCGAGCGGGATGCAGAGACAGGGCTCTATTCCGACCTGGGCGATGGGCCTCCTCTGGCTTCCGCTGCGGACATGGCGGACTGGGTGATTGAAGTCCTGATCAAGACCGCGGAGTTGGATGTGGACGACGGGGTCATGATTGACGTAGGACCCGGTAGCCGAGGGAACAACACCCTGGGAACCAACGATGGGGGCGGTTATTCCGTAAACCCGGTCAGCGGCGAGGCCTACGAGGAAAATCTCGTAAAGCGTGGGGACTTCACTCGTGTTGTCGCCGAGATGTGGGCTGATGGACCAACCTCAGAGACTCCACCCGGACACTGGGTGAAGTTAACTCAGGAAATAAGCGACCGAATCGAGCCTGACGCCCTCACTCCGTGGGGGCAGGGGTCGGCCGTGGACCGCCTGGCCTGGGATGTTGGCTTTACCTTCAGCGTTGCTGCGGCGGTACACGATGCCGCCATTGCTGCCTGGGAATTGAAGCGGGAGACAATCGGTGCCCGCCCCATAACCCTCATTCGATGGATGGCAGACAACGGGCAGCGCAGCAATCCTGAGGGGCCTTCCTACCACCTCGATGGTTTGCCTCTGGTGGACGGTGTGACCGAGCTAATTACTGCAGAGAGCAGCGCCCCTGGGGAGCGCCATGAACAGCTTCGTTGGTATGTGGGTGAAGTGGCCGTCTGGAGTTGGCCTGGCGAGCCCGGCGACCGACTCAACGACCACACACCGCTCCAATGGATTCGAGCACGTGACTGGATTCCCTACCAGCGCCGAACTTTCGTCACCCCGGCGTTCCCGGGCTTCGTATCAGGGCACAGTACCTTCAGCCGCTCGGCGGCGACTGTAATGGCGGCATATACCGGTTCAGAATTTTTCCCAGGTGGACTCCACGAGTTTGTCGCTCCGCAGAACGGCTACCTGAAGTTCGAGCAAGGACCAAGTGTGGAGACCCGCCTGCAGTGGGCAACCTACTTCGATGCTGCAGACGAGGCGGGGCAATCACGGCTATGGGGCGGCATCCACGTGTGGCCCGATGATCAACTGGGACGGTTCGCCGGGGCTGCGGCTGGCGAGCTTGTGGTGCAAAAGGCGATGACGGTAACGCAAGGAACGCAAGACTAGAGCAGGAAGGCTGCGGGGCTGCTTCATTTGTGCAGAGGGAGCCTGACGACCTAACCCGAGGACCTGAAGTCTTCGGCCTCAAGCCGCCCCAACTCGAGGCTCTTATTTATAGATGTTGCACCGCATCATCCAGACAGCCAAACCGCCCCGGAACAAAGCAAAAAAGGTCAGGGGTTGGTCCGAGTAGAAACGAGGGGCTGGCCAACCTGGGCCTCGGTGCCTGTCCCCACATGCGGGTTAAACCGCTCATCGTTGTAGAGCTTCATGGTACGAAAGCTGTAGTGGACCCGAGCACCCTGCAGCAGATCAAGCAGCAATTCGCGCAGACAGGTGGTTAGCATTTGGTGCTGCTGAACGCACAGCTCAAGGCGCGCTCTTGACTCCGGAACGGCCTGCCTGGAGATGGGCTGTTGGATCAATTGCTCAAGCGCAAACCGCCTGAGGGTTAAAATGGACAGCCGGTCTACGATGCTCCCGACAGTCTCACTGTTCAGGCGCACTCCCTCCCGAATAGGGGGTCTCAGCTCTTCAAGCTGTTCTGCAAAGTACCGGTCAATCACTTCTATCCAGTCGTTTCGCCGCTGGTTCAACGAATCAATTTGCCGCTTCACCTGAGCCAGGTGAGCATCGCCGAGAACTTTGGAGCGAGCACGATCCTCCTCTGCCCACAACGCACAGTTAAAGAAGTGCTGGGTTTCGACGACAAACTTGAGTCCTTGCGATGGATCTTGGGCAGGGCTGTAGTCCAGCTCAAACCTGCTGCGCAGATTTGAAGAGTGGGCCAGCTCAATTGAATCGAGCCAGCGATCAGCGCGCACCTGAACTATGTCAGTCATAGGAGCAGTTCCGGATGCGAACCCGAGGTGCTCGGCTGATGGTGCCCGCAACGGCCGAAGCCACTCGGCCGAAAGGCCAACTGCTTGTGACCGGTGAGTACGATCTGGGTTCGCTGCACATCGGCTGCTGCCCACAGCTGGTCTTCAAAGCCCAGCTTAACAGCCGCCTCCAGGTCTGCGTTGCGCGCCAGCGGGCACCAGCTGCGCTCGCTCAAGCCAAGGAATCCAGCGGCACCTTCAACGGGCAGCAACACCGGGGTGATGGAATCGGACAAGATGGTCTCTCACTTCCTGATCGGTGGCAGCTGTTGTCAGTGCAGATTATCTGCGCCGTGCGGATTGTAGGAAACCCAGCAGACCATATCCTCGGTTTGTTCCTATTACAGAGCTGTGGCACAGCACAGCCGGGGCCAGGCATCTGTTATGACGACAGCCACCTGCAGCACGGACCAGCCACTCAGTCAGCGCATCGGGGTGACCAGAGCCGCGGTCGCTTGCTGGGCTGGGCCTTAACATCAGCGCAGATTCAAGCGCTAGGGCCTGCGACGAGTGCCACATCCATCCGACCATAAGGATGGTCATTGATTCACTGGCAAACCACCTCTCTTACTGCATTTTGCAGCCCGCTGAAGAGCATGCATCGCCCAGCGCAGCGCCCCGCAGCTAGGTCGGGAGATTGGGAAAGCTCGCCAATGTTGCCTATCCTGCGCTGACTCAAGGGGAGATTAGATGCGCATCGTAAGCTTGCTACCCAGCGCCACCGAGATCGCGGCTGCGCTGGGCCTCGGCGAACAGATTGTCGGCATCAGCCACGAGTGCGACTACCCTGTCGAACTGACCGCGCGACCGCGGCTGACTTCTTCGATCCTGAAGCACGGCCTCAGCCCTGCTGAGATCGATGACGCGGTGCGGCGAGCGAGCTTCGAAGGGCGGCCCATCTATGCAGTCGATGGGCCGCTGCTCTCCAGTCTAAAGCCCGACCTCATATTGACCCAGGGCGTCTGTGCGGTCTGTGCGGTCACCGAGCGGACGGTAGAAGACAGCATCTCACTGCTCACTCCAGACCAGCTCTGTGATGCACCGGTGCTGTCACTGGAGGCACACGACCTGAACGGCATCATCGCCGATCTGCATACGGTCGCACAGGCGGCCGAGGTACCCGATCAGGCGGCGCAGGTAGAGGCGGATATGCGGCGCCGCATGGGCGCGTGGGACAGACCCGGAACGCGCCGAGTCGCAATCCTTGAGTGGCCCGACCCGTTCTGGTTTGCCGGCCACTGGGTCCCGGAGATGGTGGCCGCAGCAGGCGGCTTTGACGTTCGGGGCACAGCTGGGGCGCCCAGCGGGCGCATGACTCCCGACGAGCTGGTTGCCCTGGACCCGGAGGTCATCATCATCGGCGCGTGCGGCTATGGACTCGACAAGAACCTCGAATTTGCCCGGACCCTGGCGGCCTCGCCCATCCGCCCGCGTCTCCAATCCCTCCAATCCCTGTGGGCCATGGATGCGAACAGCTTCCTGAGTCGGCCGGCGCCGCGAGTTGCCCGTGGGGTAGAGGTATTGCGCTCCATCCTTCAAAGAACTGCTCCGCCCCCTGCCCATGAAGCCAAACGAGTCGAGCTCTAGGCTCTAACCCGACCGGTCGCGACCGGACACAACGGCCCATAGAATTGCCCCACTAGCTTGTTCGCCATCGCTCAGCGAGACTGGTCCCATGAGGTTCTTACACAGCATGCTTCGAGTTCGTGACGTCGACGCATCCCTGCACTTCTTCTGCGACCTGCTTGGACTGACCGAGACGCGCCGGCGCGACAGTGAGAAGGGCCGCTACACGCTCATCTTCCTGGCTACTGAACCCGGCGCCCCAGAGATCGAACTGACCCACAACTGGGACCAACCAAATGCCTACAGTGGGGGCCGGAACTTCGGGCACCTGGCCTTCGCGGTTCAAGACATCTACGCCATTTGCGAGCGACTTCAGGCGGGAGGCGTCACGATTCTACGTCCGCCCCGCGATGGGCGAATGGCCTTTGTCCGATCTCCCGACGACATCTCGGTGGAACTGCTCCAGGATGGGGAGCCGCTACCCCTCAAGGAGCCCTGGCTCTCAATGCCAAGCACCGGGCAATGGTGAGCATCCCAACCGCAGTGCCCTGGGCAACGCCATGCCCAGTCGCGCTCAAGCTTTGCCGACCACAGTGCTGACGCCCTGCCCTGAGCCAAGCGCGAGCCCTCAAGTTTCTGTCCTAGAATGACTGCTTCGATGGACTCAAAGGCCCCTATCCTCCGTGTCGAGGCGGTATCCAAGGCCTTTGGCTCGGTTCAAGCGGTCGACTCGGTCAGCCTGCAGGTGGAATCCGGCGAGGTGTTCGGGCTACTGGGTCCCAATGGTGCAGGGAAGAGCACCCTGCTGCGCATGCTCCTCGACATCTACCGCCCCGACCTGGGAAGCATCGAGCTCTTCGGCCACCGCTTGTCGCGCCGCGATCTGGACTCCATCGGTTACCTCCCAGAGACTCGCGGCCTCTACCTTCGCCGCAGCGTAATCCAGGTCCTGTGCTACCTGGGCGAACTAAAGGGACTCAGCAAGACCGAAGCCATCGAGAGCGCCGACTACTGGCTCGAAGCTCTGGGCATGACAGCGAGCCGAGACAGCAAGATCAAGACCCTCAGCAAGGGCAACCAACAGAAGATCCAGCTAATCAGCACGCTGCTGGCCAGGCCGAGGCTGCTGATCTGGGACGAGCCGTTCTCAGGCCTCGACCCGTTAAATGTCGTGCTCCTGCGCGACCTCATCGGGCGACTGAAGAGCGGTGGCATATCGATGATCCTGTCCACCCACCTGATGGCGCAGGCACAAGCACTGTGCGACCGCGTAGGTCTGCTCCACGCTGGGCGCTTGGTCCGACACGGCTCGGTCGCACAGTTACGCGGTGAGCTGGGCGTCAATGTAGTTCAGGTTCAGACCGATGCGGCCCTGGCCCACGGCGAGCTGTGGCCAATGATTGCCGAGGTGCAGGCCAGCGCGCCGATAGGCACAGGCAAAGAGCGTCTATACACCGTCCACCTCACTGACGGAGCAGACCCAAACGCACTGCTCCAGGCCCTCGCGGAGCGTTCAGCAAGGGTCTCTCTGCTGCGTCCTGTTAAGCCCAGTCTCGAAGAGATCTTCCTCCATGCAGTTCAACCCTGAACCCCAAACAGACACGCAACAGCGACGAGTCCTCGTCGTGGCGCGGCACGAGTTCTGGAGCACGGTGAGCAGGGTCGGCTACATCGTCACCTTGATCGGCATGCCCATCGGCCTGGTCTTGCTCACCGCTCTGCCAGCTCTGTCCCTGGCCCTTTCCGGCGGGCCACAGAGCCTCACCGGACTCAAAGACCCCGACGAGATCACGGTCATCGGCCTGGTCGACCAAGCCAGCCCAGCGGCCGCGTCCCCAAAGAGTATTGAGTGGCACAACCAGGACCAGCAACGAGCCGCCGATGAGCACAGCAGGGGCTCTAAGGCGCCGGTAAAACTAGACCCCGCCTCGTGGCTGGACAGCCGCGACCGCGGCGGATTTCAGCCAGCAGCACGGGTGGAGATTCGTCTGTATCCCAACGAAGCTGCCGCCACCCAGGCAGTACGCACTGGAGAGGCCGACGCAGCTTGGATCTTTGCTTCCGACTACTGGCAGGACCCCGCTGTGGCCATCTTGATCGGACGGTTGAGCCACACCAAGTGGCGCGTGCACCCCGGACACCGCGCGATCACCCGGCTGGTGAGAACATCCATCGCAAACCGTACAGCCCTTGAGCAGTCGCACCAACAGCGGCTGGTCAAGGTGCTCGAGGCCGAGTACCAGGTAGTCGGCATCGAAGGCGAACCCGAAGCCGAAGAGAACAAGTCTCAAGACTCCTTCACCGCTCTGCTAATGCCGCTCGCCTTTGGCAGCTTCTTCGCCCTCATCATCTTTGTTTCATCGGGCTACCTACTGGACAGCATCGGGGAGGAAAAAGAGACCAGGATCCTGGAAATCCTGCTGGCCAGCGTGACCCCTGAAGACCTCCTGCTGGGCAAGATGCTGGGTCTGGGCGCTGCGGGGCTGCTGCAGACGCTGCTCATGGCACTACTCGGCCTCGGCCCATTGATCATCCTCGGCAGTCTGACCCTTGGTCTGGGCCAATTACTGAGCATGTTCCTCTGCGCTGCCTTGGGATACGCCATGTACGCCTCTCTGATGGGTGCAACTGGAGCCATCGCCTCCAATCGCATCGAAGGTCGCCAGACCAGTGCCGCCTGGAGCATCACTGCCTCCCTGCCCTTCTTCCTCTTTCCTGTCTTCATCGCGGAGGGAAAGCAGCTGGCGGCGGTGGTCCTCAGCCTCTTCCCACTCACGGCGCCGGTAGCGATGATCTTGAGACTTGGGGTCGGCACCGTGCCTGCCTGGCAACTGACCTTTAGCCTGGCAGCCATGACTGCAACCGCATGGCTTGCCTGGAGATTCGGCTCACGAGTCTTTCGCATCGCGATCCTGATGACTGGCGCCAGACCCCAACTGCGAACCATCTGGGCCTGGATCCGTAGCGGCTGATTGAGCTCTCCCAGAACCGATAGACGCCACTACACCTCATTCACCAAGGCAGCGACGACTACCTCAGCAGCCCCAGCTGATCCTGCTGGCACGCCCACCATAAGCCAAGCGGCCAGCCCAGCGAACGACATCGGCCCCATGGATGTCCTGCTGCCCGAAGAACCGGCGCCATAAGACAACTTTCGCCACCAGACCTTCGGCTCGGCTGTGCTACTAAGTGCTGGTGATTGAGGACTCCCATAAAAAGCAACTGACCGTGTCCCGCGACGGTCACGGCTGGTTCGAGAAGCTCCTCAACTTCGGCGCTTGGATCGCGCGGCTACTCCACCTACCAGTCGCCAATCTCAACCCAGATGCCATCCGCCAGCAGGCGGCCCGCCTTGCCGGCTCCCATGACATCGGTGACAGCGCCTGTCTTGAGCGGATGGACAAGGTCCTCAGTGAAGTCCGCGATAACGACGCAACCTCGCTCAGCTACCTGTACTTCAACTCGCTTACAAAGCGAGCCCTGGTCTCGCGAGCCAAGCAACAAAGTTACTGCAAGGCGCATCCCGAGATCCGAGACATCCCCATCCAGCGACCGGTCTTTGTGCTGGGTTTTCCGCGCACCGGCACCACGATCCTACAGAATCTATTGGCCCAAGAGCCTGGACGACGCACGCTTAAGTTCTGGGAACTAACCCGGCCCGTCCCTACCCACGAGGACTTCAACACCGACCGAAGGCGCCGCATTCGCGCGGCCAGGGCCGATCTCAGCATCGTCTATCGCTGCGCACCGGAGATGGCGCAGATGCACGCCGTCTCCGCGACCAGCTCCGAGGAATGCTGGCCGCTGTTCTCCATGGCGTTTTCGACGCTCAACATGGACATCTCGACCGGGCTTCGGCGCTACGGCGACTGGCTGCTTGAGCAAGACATGACATGGTGCTATCGAGAATATCGGCAGAGCCTGCAGATGCTGCTCCATCGGGACCCTGCAGATCAGCTGATCCTCAAGTGCCCCGAGCACCTCTGGTTTCTCGATGCCTTGCTGGAGGTCTTCCCAGACGCCTGCATTGTCTGGACTCACCGGGAGCCGACCTCCTGCATCGCATCGTATTGCAGCATGGTGTCGCTTAACCTGCGCACTGTCTTCGGCGGCTACGACGGCCTGGAGCTAGGCGGCCACATCACCAAGCGCTTCCACCAGGGAGTAAGCCGGGCGCTGGCTGTCCGCGAACGAGTCGGAGAGCAGCAGTTCTTTGACGCGGACTTTCGCCAGCTAGTGGCCGACCCCAAAGGCATGGTGGAGCGCATCAGCGCTCACTTTGGCCTGAGCACAAGCGCCCAAGGCCGAGCGGCCATGACGAGCTATCTAGAAACAGAGCGGAAAGACGCCATCGGCAAACATCGCTACGACCCCGAGCGCTACGGCCTTAACTCCACCGAGATCTCCAGCATCTTCACTGACTACATCAATCGCTTTGACCTGGTCTGACCTACTAAAAAAGCGTAGCCAACCAGGGCAACCACAGCCCAACAGCGAGCACGCAGTGGCAGAGCAGGTGACGCTGAGCCACGAGCAGGGCAGGCTCAACCTGAGGTGACCCGAGAGTGGAGCTTCGGATGGGTTGAAGAGTTGCGAACTCCAGCACCAGGTTCGACAGCAGCAGAGCCAACAGAAGGGCCAGTGTCAGCTGTCCCCAGCCGGGAAAGTCGGCCCAGGCGAATCGACCATGAGCCATCCAGACGTTCACGGCCAGCGCCACCACTGCGATGCCCAAAGAGAGCGCCAAGACGTACCTCAAGCGCATCAGCTGGTCGATCGCTGCCCGGCTGGGCTTTGCCAGACTCTGCAGTCCCAACCACCAGAAGATGACGCAATACACGCCCAGTCCGCAGCACTCAATGATGGAAGCAATCAGGTGGGGCACGATGAACTCGATGAAATTCAGCCGACAGCAACTGTGGCCTAGCCCACCTTAACTCAGCTGGAGCACCGGTTTACCGGGATTAACTTGTACACCCAGCCAGCGCGGAGCGAAGCTGGGCTCAGTAGCCAGCTCGCCTTAGGCTGCCCAGAGTAAGGACTCAGTCAGCGCTGCCTCGCCCGCTAAGCAACACTTCGCCACCCAGGTCCATGCGCCGCCCCTTCCAAGCCGGAGGGCGACCGAGCGCTCGGAGCCCGCGGGCATACCACTGGACCGCAACCAACAAGGACACGCCGAGGGGATGCAGAAGAGCCCCCAGCCAGGACTGCTCAAAGCGCCACGCAGCGAGCAACCGCGGCAGCAATGCCAGCCCCGCTGCAACCGAGCTGAGTGGCGATGGCGCAACCATCAGCATGACAAAAGGCAGGACCTGGCCTCCTAAGAGGAGCACGGTCCAGGGCAGGATACCGGCCGTCGTGCCGAGTCCTTCGTGGGCGTTTTTCGCGAGGCCATGCCAGGTGGTCGCAGCATCGGTGTACATGCGACAACGCAACAAGCGAGTAACGTCGACAACGTCGGTGCGGAGTCCGGCCCGCCGAAAAGACCGCGGCAGATTGATACCGTCGTGCATAGTTTGACGAATCGCCTGATGGCCACCGGCAGCTTCATAGCCGCGCCTGGTTGCAATCATCAGCTGTCCACAGCCAGCGGCATAGCAGGGCGCAGTGCTCGCTCGCATCCGACCCATCGGCAGGTAGGCCAGCAGCACAAAGTGAATCAACGGAATCATCAACCGCTCAAGGAGGCTCTCGGTTACCTGCCGGGGAATGCCACTGACAAGATCGGCGGCGCGGGTCTGCGGGAGCGCTGCAAAATGTGCGAGGGCCTCTGGCCCAAGCCGCACATCGGCATCAATGAAGACGAAGACATCGTGCCGTGCATGCCGTGCAAGCTGGGCGCAGGCGTACATCTTGCCGCACCAGCCCTTAGGCAGGGGGCCTGCTTGTTCCAGTCGAACTCGCGGATCGGTAATGGATGAGACAATCTCAGCGGTCCGATCAGTGCTGTGGTCGTCGAGCACAACCACCTCAAAATCTGCACCCTGACTGGCAAGAATGGCCTCAAGCGCCGCGCCGATAGAGGCTTCCTCATTGCGTGCCGGGATCAACACGCTGACCGGACGCGCCGACTTTTCAGAGGGCCTTCCGAAGCGAGCCAGGTTAACGGCAAAGAGCACCGCAGGGACAGCCGCCAGGGCAAGGACAAACCAAATCATTCCAACGGCTCCGGCAGACTGTGCGCGGCCCGAAAGCGTTCGCCCCGAAGGCGAGCCCGCAGCGCCCTTTGCAGATCATAGATACCGCCAACTCCAACCCGACCGGAGAGCATGGTCTCAAAGCGCTCAGCGTCGCGCGCCTGAACCGCAGCAGCCAGGTGGTCCTGGGTCTGTTCAAGAGCGTGCTCCACAAGCTCGGTCCACTGCCGCGCAGTATGCCCCTTGGCCTCCACCGCAAGAGGCTCGCCGAAGGCCGCAAACGCCTCCGGCTTGCTCTCATCCCAGAATCCATACTCAATAGCGAGCGGGAGCACGGAGCCAGACTTCATCCGCCGCGCCACATGGCCAACCCCGCCCTCGAGCCGGGCCGGACGCTGGCGAACGTCGCTAAAGCGTCCCTGCGCGGTAATCCATAGCGCAACCTCAGGTACCTGCAGCAGCCGATCAACAGTTCGCAGGAAATCTGCGAGCCGCACATGCGAGTCTCGCTGGATCCCAAAAAAACCCAGTCGCTTGAAGAACCCGTAACGTTCCAGCTGCGCAGCATCCATAGGGGCAAAGTCGCAACGCCCCAGCACATCCGATAGCAGGGAACCAAACAGCGGGTCCCACCAGGACGGGTGGTTCATGACGACCAGGACCGGGCCATCGCTGAGTTGTGGCCGGGCACCGGCTCGCAGCAGTCGCACACCGGCAAAGCGGCGCCCCATATAGCGGCGCACATAGGACTTGAACAGCCTGCTCAGGATTGGAGAACGCCGCTCTATGGGATGGCTCAACTGCACTTGAGCACGCCATGTACCTCACCTTTTGGCCGACCGCTGCATTCAGCCCATACTTTTCTATCCAAACGGCTAACTGCGTGTAGCGGCGAGAACGACGACTGTTGGGTCCTGTGGCCGCGATCGTCCCGATCTGCTAAACCACCAAGCAATTCCGGTGAAGGAGAGGAGGGCTGCTCCGGACCGGATTATTTTTCGCCGCGTTCGGCACCATACTGCGGTGGTGCAAGGTCTGAGAGTTAGCGATGGACTGGCTACAACGTTTTCTGACCTCGACGATCGGCCTCAAAGTCATCATGGCCGTAAGCGGCCTGGTACTGGTGGGCTTTGTCATTGGTCACATGCTGGGCAACCTGCAAATCTTTCTTGAATTCGTCGAGGAAGGTATGGGGCGCGAGGCTCTCAACCAATATGGAGCGCTGCTCAAGGGCAACAAGCTGCTCCTGTGGGGCACTCGGGTGACGCTTCTGGTCGCCGTCGCTGCACACATCTACTCGGCCTGTGTATTGACGTTGCGCGCGCGCGCAGCGCGGCCGGCCAACTACAAGCAACACAAGTGGCTCTCAGGGAGCTATGCGGTACGGACCATGCGCTGGGGCGGCGTGATCCTGCTCGCCTTCATCGTCTATCACCTGCTACACCTGACCGTTGGCTCCGAGGTCACTCCAAGCATCGAGCACTGCAAGGTGGTTGGTGATGGTCTGCAATGCCCGATCTTCGACAATGTGGTGCAGGGCTTTCGGCAACCGGGCGTGGTCCTCTTCTATGTAATCGCCCAACTGGCCCTCGGCTTCCATCTTGCCCACGGGATTTGGAGCCTCTTCCGCACCCTGGGACTGGGCAACCCACGCTTTGACGGCATCATCAAGAAGATTGCCGTGGGCACCGCCGCTGCCGTAACCCTTGGCAACGTAGCCATTCCAGTATCGGTCCTGGTCGGACTGGTTGGAGGTGCCGTATGAGCATCGAGCTAAAGAGCCACGCCCCAGATGGGCCGATCGAGACCTCCTGGGACCGCCATCGCCAGGCGATCCGGGTGGTCAATCCTGCTAACAAGCGCAAGTACACAGTCATTGTTGTCGGCACGGGCCTCGCCGGTGCATCAGCGGCAGCCACCATGGCCGAGCTGGGCTACAACGTCTTGAACTTCTGCTTTCAGGACAGCCCCAGGCGCGCCCACTCGATCGCAGCCCAGGGCGGCATCAACGCGGCTAAGAATTACCAGAACGACGGCGACAGCATCTGGCGACTTTTTTACGACACCGTCAAGGGCGGTGACTTCCGCTCGCGCGAGTCCAATGTCTACCGGCTCGCCCAGGTCAGCGTAAACATCATCGATCAAGCGGTCGCCCAGGGGGTACCCTTCGCCCGAGAGTATGGTGGCCTGCTAGCGAACCGTTCCTTCGGCGGTGCGCTGGTAAGCCGTACCTTCTACGCCCGCGGTCAGACCGGTCAGCAGTTGCTCCTCGGCGCCTATCAGGCGCACGCCCGAATGGTTCATGAGGGCAAGGTTAAGATGTTCCCGCGAACCGAGATGTTGGATCTGGTCGTCAGGGATGGGCAGGCCCGAGGCATCATTGTTCGCGACCTCGTCAGCGGCGAACTTCGGCGTTATGCGGCCGACGCTGTGGTGCTTGCGACCGGCGGCTACGGCAACATCTTCTATCTCTCAACCAACGCCATGGGCTGCAACGTCACCGCGACCTGGCGCGCTGCTAAGCGCGGTGCGCTGTTTGCCAACCCCTGCTACACCCAGATTCACCCCACCTGCATTCCAGTATCCGGCGAATACCAGTCCAAGCTCACCCTGATGAGCGAATCTTTGCGCAATGACGGTCGAGTATGGGTGCCGCAAGACCCCAACGACTGCTGGGACCAAGCAGCGGGTAAAGTGGGGCGAGACCCAGCTAAGATCCCAGACAGTGAGCGCGACTATTACCTGGAGCGGCGCTATCCAACCTTCGGCAATCTGGTGCCACGAGATGTTGCAAGCCGGGCCGCTAAGACCGCCTGTGACGAAGGTCGCGGTGTCGCCTACAACGGCCGCGGCGTGTACCTGGACTTCCGCGATGCCATTGAACGACTCGGCAAGGACGGCGTATCAGCCCGGTACGGCAACCTCTTTGAGATGTACCAGCGGATCACCGGTGACAATCCCTATGAAACGCCAATGCGCATCTACCCGGCCACCCACTACACCATGGGCGGACTGTGGGTGGACTACAACCTGCAGAGCAACCTGCCCGGACTGTTCGTGATCGGTGAGGCCAACTTCTCAGACCACGGAGCCAACCGCCTTGGTGCCTCGGCCCTGATGCAGGGCCTCGCCGATGGCTACTTCGTGCTGCCGTACACGATTGGCCACTATCTGGCTGAGGTGGGAGCGCGGCCCCTCGATACGAACAGCGCTGAGTTCAGCCAGGCCGAAACCACGGTCCAGGATCGCATCAACAAGCTCCTCTCCATCAAAGGCAAACGTTCGGTCGACAGCTTCCACCGGGAATTGGGGCTCTTGATCTGGGACTACTGCGGGATGGCACGCAACAAAGAGGGCCTACAGGAAGCGATGGACAAAGTACCGGCCTTGCGCGAGGAGTTCTGGGGCAACGTCAGTGTGCCAGGCAGCGGTGCGAGCCTGAACCAGAGCCTCGAGAAGGCCATGCGAGTAGCCGACTTCCTTGAGTTCGCGGAGATTAAGTTACTGGACGCTTTTACCCGAGAAGAGTCCTGCGGCGGTCACTTCCGCAACGAGCATCAGACCGAAGAGGGCGAGGCTCGGCGGAACGACGAAGAGTTCTGTCACGTAGCAGCCTGGGAGTTCACCGGCGTGGGCAACAAGCCAAATCTGCACAAAGAAGAGCTAAGCTTCGAGTACGTGCCGCCGACCCAGAGGAGCTACAAGTAATGAATCTCACTCTGAAGATCTGGCGCCAGCAGGGACCAGATGCACCCGGAGAGCTGGTCACCTACTCGGTCAATGATGTGAACGAGGATATGTCGTTCCTCGAGATGCTCGATGTGCTGAACGAAAGCCTTGAAGTGAAGGGTGAAGAGCCGATCGCCTTCGAGAGCGACTGCCGTGAGGGTATCTGCGGGGCCTGCGGCTGCATGATCAATGGGCAACCCCACGGTCACAAGGACCGCACCACAACCTGCCAGCTACATATGCGCGAGTTCCGCGACGGTGAGACGGTGGTCATTGAGCCGTTCCGAGCCGAAGCCTTCCCGGTGCTGAAGGATCTCATTGTCGACCGCAGCTCCTTCGACCGCATCATTCAATCCGGCGGCTATATCTCAGTACGAACCGGCTCAGCCCCCGATGCGCACGCCGTGCAGGTCAACAAGCAAGATGCCGATGAGGCCTTTGACAAAGCCGCCTGCATCGGCTGTGGCGCCTGTGTTGCTGCCTGCCCCAACGCCGCAGCTATGCTGTTCACCGGTGCCAAGGTGATGCACCTGGGAAATCTTCCTCAGGGCCAGGTCGAGCGCTACGAGCGGGTCGGAGCGATGGTGGCGAAGATGGACGAAGAAGGCTTTGGCCACTGCTCCAACGCCGGAGAATGCGCTGTAGCATGTCCTAAAGGCATTGACCTGCGAGCCATCGCACGGATGAACAAAGACCTGCTGCTCAGTCAGCTGAAACTGCGCTCCAAGTAAGGCTCGCGGCGCTTGCTGCCCCCTTGCGGGAACCCACGCAGCCAAGGCCGCCTCCGCTGCGACGGACCTGCTGCAAGGTCCCTACCCAGCAACGGGGCGCCTGGGCTGATGAAGACAGAGCCCCTTAGCCGGTCCCTCCAGCATCCGGGTCTAAAGCCGCGCCTACTTTCGAAACGTGTTCAAGCGCTCGGGCATAGCCTCCATCCAGACATGATCGCCCTTCAAGACCTGCGAACTCAGCGCCACCTTGGCCAAATCATCGTTGCTCCACAGCTCAGCAAAACGCTGCTTCACCACCCGGCGGCTCTTGAGACAAAAGGCATCGGCCAGATCCGCAGCTTGAGCTGCCTCGGAAGCGCCGCGCTTCTCTAGGGCAATAGCTCTGGCGATGGAAGCTGTCATAGCAAAGAGCTCATTCACCACGTCCACCAGCCGGAACAAGAAGACCTGACGACGCTCGAGCTTCTCGCGGAACAGGAGCATGCCGTGAAAGCTCTCTCGAGCGAGCTTGGCCGCACTCCGATGAATGAAACGCAAGTGCTTACCCCAGCGCCCATAGCCAAAATAGAAAGCCGTCAAGCTGTTGAGCCAACGGGTGGGATACCACCAGGCATAAAACAAAGCGATCGAGGGAAGCGCCTTGAGCTTGTCAGCGACAGTCGACTTAGGGTCCACCATCGCGCCAGCAACGGAGAGGTGCTTATCGACAGCCTCACGGGCCATCAAGAGGTGCATGATTTCCGACGACCCCTCAAAGATCTTATTGATCCGCGAGTCTCGCATGATTCGCTCACACGGCCAGGGCTCTTCGCCGCGGGCCTTCAGGCTCACCTCGGTCTCATAACCGCGGCCGCCACGTATCTGCATAGCGTCGTCGACGATCTCCCAGGCCTGCCAGGTGTTCCACTCCTTGCAAGCGGCCGACTCCAGGCGCAGGTCCAGCTTCTTGTTGTTCGACAGGTAGGAAGTCAGCTTGACGATCGACTCCATGGCAAAGGTGACCGAGGCCATGTCGCTGATCTTGTGGGCCAGGCTCTCGTGCTTGCCCACCGGCACACCCCACTGCGTTCGCGTACTGGCCCACTCACGCACCACCGTCAAGCACCCCTTTCCAATCCCGACACAGGTGTTGGGAATAGATAGGCGACCGTCGTTAAGGGTGGTCAGAGCGATCTTAAGGCCACGCCCCTCTTTGCCGATGAGATTGCCCACCGGGATCTTGACGTCGGCAAAGGTGATTACCGCGTTGGCCAGGGCCTTGAGACCCATAAAATGGCAGCGATGATCGATGCTGACTCCAGCCCAATCGGTCTCCACCACAAAGGCAGAGATCTTGCCGGTTTCCTGGTGCTTTGCCATGACGACCAGGAGCTTGGCCAGAGTGCCGTTGGTGCACCAAAGCTTGGTGCCGTTCAGCAAGAAGTGTTCACCATCCTCACTCAAGCGCACGCTAGTCGTCAGGCGAGCAGGATCTGAGCCGACCTCTGGCTCGGTCAGCGCAAATGCAGAGATCTCTCCCGACGCGCAGCGCGGTAGGTACTGCTGCTTGAGAGCATCTGATCCGAACAACTTCAGAGGCTGCGGTACACCAATGGACTGATGTGCTGACAGCAACGCGGTCAGGTTGCCATCATGGCACCCCAGCAGTTCCATCACCTGGGCGTACTCGAGCTGATCAAAGCCGAGACCGCCATACTCGGTCGGGATCTTCATCCCAAAAGCACCCATCTCGGCCAGCTGAGCAACATGCTCCATGTTGTATTCACCACTGGCGTCAACCTCAACCGGGTCCCAGGTATCCCGCAGAAAAGAGGTCAGCTTGTCAAAAAACTCGGTGAACTCAGGCCGCCACTCTGTACGCTCAGGGTAGGGATGAATGAGGTCAAAGCGAAAATTCCCGAGGAAAAGCTCCTTCATGAAGCTGGGATTTTTCCACTCGGTCTCACGCGATGCCTCGGCAAGGGCGCGGGACTCTTCTTCGGAAACCTGAATCTTATTCTGCGTGTTCATATCTCATCCATCAGTTATTGAGCGCACCAGCTTTGTCCGCAAAGGACCCGACAAAGGACCCCTTCCATACAGGTAAATGAGCCAATGCGCGAGCGAGAAACTGAATAAGGATTCATTCAAGCCCACCAAGCTGAACTCGCCTGCAATCCTGGTCTCAACTCGTGGCCCGCATCAAACCGGGCAACGGACTTCCTGCCCGCCAACTGACCCCCTGCAGGCTGATCAGAAGCCTCAGATCCGCCACAAGAAGACGGTTCTCTTTTTGCCGAACTTCGCGAATGTGGTATCAGGCTTTTAAGGTGTAAATAGGATAGGTTTCAGTCTTGTTTTCTAAACTCTGGCCTTCTGCTTCAGAACTTCCAGCACAGCTGGCTGGTTCTAGAGGTTTTTTTGTGGTGTTGAATATTGCTTCGGAGGAAGCCTGATGGGCGTCCACTACATCAAAAAGGGCCTTGATCTTCCGATCAGCGGCGCACCAGACCAACAGATCCATGAAGGCGCAGAGGTGTCACGGGTCGCGCTAATGGCTGCTGACTATCCCTACATGAAGCCGAAGATGCTGGTCGGTGTGGGAGATGCGGTCAAACGAGGCCAGCCGATCTTCGACGACCGCAAAGCAACCTCTGTTCGGTTTACCGCCCCTGCCGCAGGTACCGTTGCCGCGGTAAATCGTGGCGCTAAGCGCGCTCTTATTTCGGTGGTCATCGAAGTCAACGAGAGCGGCACCGCTGATGACCATCACCCTTTTGAGAACTACACCGCAGGTGCTGAACTCGATGGCCCAAAGGTTCGAGCCCTGCTGTTTGAGTCCGGTCTTTGGACCGCGCTCAGAGCGCGTCCACATGACCGCGTTCCGTCCAGTGATGAGGACTGTGCGAGCATCTTTGTCACAGCCATCAACACCCGACCACTGTGCGGCGATCCGACCCTGTCCCTGGCAGGTCGAGAGGATGACTTCACCGCCGGTCTTGAGGCCCTTGAGCAGCTCACACAAGGACCGATCTGGCTGTGCAAGAAGGCCGGGGCAGCACTGCCGGCCACTACATCCAGCAAAATTCAAGTAGCTGAGTTTGACGGCAAGCACCCGGCAGGGCTAGTTGGCACCCATATTCATGCACTGGACCCAGTGAGTCGCGGAAAGACCGTATGGCACATCGGTGCTCAGGATGTAGCTGCCATTGGGCACCTGTTTCGCACCGGGACCCTGGATGTGTCCACGGTGGTCGCCCTCGGGGGCCCGGCAGCAAAGAATCCGCGCCTGCTTAAGACCCGCATCGGCGCCGCCCTGGATACCCTGACAGAGGGAGAGTTGAACACGGGAGAAATCCGCACAATCTCGGGTGCGGTCATCGGCGGACGCACTGCCATGGGTGAGGAACATGGATATCTTGGCCGCTACGACGACCAGGTAAGTGTGCTCACCGAAGACCGGGAACGTGAGTTCCTGGGTTGGCTGCGACCGGGCAAGAACACCTTCTCAACAACGCGAGCCTTCCTCGCGGCCTTCTTGCCGAGCAGAAAATATGCTCTCAACACCAGCACCAATGGCTCCCATCGGGCCATGGTCCCCATCGGCATGTTCGAAAAAGTAATGCCGCTCGACATCATGCCGACCTTCCTACTGCGATCACTGGTGGTCGACGATTTAGAGCAGGCTGAAAAACTGGGAGCACTAGAGCTTGTTGAAGAAGACCTGGCCCTGTGTTCCTTTGTGAGCCCGGGCAAGGAAGACTTTGGCGTTGCCCTCCGTCGCAACCTCACCGAGATCTGGAAGGAAGGCTGATGAAAGCGATCCGGAAATTGCTCGATAGCCAGGCTCATCTGTTTGAGAGTGGTGGAAAGCTTGAGCATTTGCACGCCTTCTATGAGGCGCCAGACACCCTGCTGTTCACTCCGGGAGAGGTGACCAAGGGCAGCGTTCACGTGCGGGACGGACTTGACCTCAAGCGCATGATGATCACCGTCGTAGTGGCACTGGTGCCCTGCTGCTTGATGGCGCTCTACAACACTGGGTTCCAAGCCAACCTGGCCATCTCTCAGGGGGCCCAGCCGCTCGATGCCTGGCAGATGGACCTGCTGCTGTTATTGATGGGCTCACCCGAGGCTGCTTTTGACCCAACCAATGTGATCGCCAACCTGGCGCATGGCGCTGTCTGGTTTGTTCCGGTCTTCGCAGTGACGGGAATTATTGGCGGACATATCGAGATGGCCTTTGCCGTCTTCCGCAAGCATGAAGTCAACGAGGGCTTCCTCGTGACCTTGTTCCTGTTCCCGCTGGTTTTGCCCCCCACGATCCCACTGTGGCAGGTGGGACTTGGCATCGCCTTCGCCGTCATTCTCGCCAAGGAAGCCTTTGGTGGAACAGGGATGAATGTATTGAATGTGGCGCTGATGGGTCGTGCGTTCCTGTTTTTTGCCTACCCAGCTGACATCTCCGGCGATCAGCCCTGGTATGCCGTCGACGGTCTGGCTTCGGGAATTGGCAGCATTGATGGCCTGTCAGGGGCTACCTATCTGGCTGGTGCTGCGGCTGGAAGCATCGACTGGGCGAGCTCGGCAATGGCGGTCGGGGGTTCCGCCTGGCTCGATGCATTTTACGGCTTGGTGCCTGGCTCCATGGGTGAAACCTCAGCGCTGGCCTGCCTGCTTGGAGCGGCGGTCTTGATTGCCACGGGCATCGGTTCATGGCGGACCATGGCCGGCGTGACCGTGGGGACCGTCGCCATGGTGCTACTGCTCAACGCGGTCGGCTCTGAGACCAACCCAGCCTTCTCAATGCCGCTAATGTGGCACCTGGTGGTGGGCGGCTGGGCCTTCGGCACGGTCTTCATGGCGACTGACCCGGTGACCTCTGCCTTCACCGAAAAGGGCAAGCTCATCTATGGCTTTGGCATCGGGGTGATGGTGGTCCTGGTTCGGGTCATCAATCCGGCGTACCCCGAAGGCATGATGCTGGCCATTCTGTTCATGAACATGTTTGCGCCCTTCATCGACTACTTCTTCGTGCAAGCCAACATCAAGCGGAGGGTCGCTCGAAATGCGTAGTACCAAGTACATCATTGGTTTTGCCGCTGTGGTCTGCCTGGTCTGCTCGGTTGTGGTGTCGGGTGCGGCGGTCCTGCTCAAGGAGCGCCAGACCATCAACAAACAGCTGGACCAGAAGAAGAAGGTGCTGGGGGTGGTTAGCCTGTATGAGGCTGGCGAAGACATCACGCCAGAAGAAATCAACCAACGCTTCTCAAGCAACATTGTACCCCGTTTAGTTGATCTGAAGACTGGCAAATACGTGCAGGTCACAGCCGAAGAGTTGGCAAGCTTTGACCAAAGAAAAGCCCGCCAGGACCCGGCTCGAAGCGCAGCCGCCGACGCCAATTCCGCCAAGGTATTGCGAGTCCCCAACCATGCTCTGGTCTACCTGTTGATGAAAGGGGATGCGGTCGAAAAGCTGGTCTTGCCGGTAGAGGGCAAGGGTCTGTGGTCGACTCTCTATGGTTACATCGCGCTGGAATCAGACACCACCACGATCGCAGGCCTGACCTTCTACGAGCACGGTGAGACGCCGGGGCTCGGCGGCGAGGTGGACAACCCGAGCTGGCAGGCTCTCTGGCCGGGTAGAAAAGCATTTGATGGCTCCTGGAAGGCAACCATTGATGTCAAAAAGGGGGCGGCCGGCTCAGTCTCTGACGACCCACACAACGTGGATGGTCTGTCTGGGGCCACCATCACCAGTCGCGGTGTTGGTGCCCTGCTCCGCTTCTGGCTGGAGGAGCAGCGCTTTGGCGCCTATCTGGCCAACTTCCGTAATCAGTCGCTTACAGGAGGTCAGGGCTGATGGCTAACAACAAAGAAGTGGTCCTGGACCCGCTGTTCAACAACAATCCCATTGCGGTGCAGGTCCTCGGAATTTGTTCGGCACTGGCGGTGACCACCAAGCTGGAGACATCAATTGTGATGTCGCTGGCCGTGATCGCAGTAATGATGGGCTCTAATGTGAGCGTAGCCCTGATCCGAAATTTCATTCCGCCCAGCATTCGAATCATCGTTCAGCTCACGATCATCGCATCGCTGGTGATCGTCACCGACCAGATCCTTAAAGCCTTTGTCTACGACATCTCCAAGCAACTTTCGGTCTTTGTCGGCTTGATCATTACCAACTGCATCGTCATGGGGCGGGCTGAGGCCTTTGCGATGCAAAACGACGCCAAAGCCTCCATGGCGGACGCACTGGGCAATGGCTTCGGCTATTCGCTGGTCCTGCTGTTGGTAGGTTTTTTCCGGGAACTGTTTGGTTCGGGCAAGCTGCTGGGGTTTACCGTATTCCCGCTGGTCAACGAGGGTGGCTGGTATCAGCCAAACGGGCTGATGGTGCTCGCCCCCGGAGCCTTCTTTCTCATTGGTATCTTCATCTGGTTCCTGCGATGGCGTAAGCCTGAGCTGGTAACTGCAGATTAAGGGAGGCTGACATGGAAGAGTTGATCAGTCTGTTTGTGAAGGCGGTGTTCGTTGAGAACATGGCCCTCGCATTTTTCCTCGGGATGTGTTCCTTCCTGGCCGTCTCAAAGAAGGTCGACACGGCAATGGGCCTAGGCACTGCGGTGGTGTTCGTGCTGACGGTAACAACCCCGTTGAACAACATCATCTACTCAAAGTTCTTGAAAGAGAGCGCGATGAGTTGGCTACACCCGAGCTTTGAAACCCTGGACCTCTCCTTCCTCAACTTCCTGACCTTTATCGCTACCATTGCAGCGACGGTTCAGGTGGTTGAGATGACCTTGGACCGCTTCATGCCGGGCCTCTACAACGCGCTCGGTGTGTTTTTGCCACTGATTGCGGTGAACTGCGCCATTCTCGGTGCCTCGCTGTTCATGGTCGAGCGTGACTACAACCTGATCCAGAGCAGTGTCTTCGGCTTCGGCTCCGGAGTTGGCTTCTTGCTGGCCATCGTCGCTCTGGCCGCAATTCGCGAGAAGATGCGCTACTCCAATGTACCGCCAGCGCTGCGGGGCCTGGGCATTACCTTCATCGTCACCGGTCTGATGTCGATGGCCTTCATGGCCTTCGCCGGCATCCAACTGTAGGGGAGAACCCATGATCACGATCCTGACAGGCGTTGCCATTTTCTTCCTCACCATTGTCGGCCTGGTGGTCGTCCTGATGGTGGCACGCAGCAAGCTCGTACCGTCTGGCAATGTGAAGATATTTGTCAACGAAGACGATGCCAACACCATCGAGACCCAGGCCGGCAGCACCCTGCTAAACACCTTGAGCGCGCAGGGGATCTTCATTCCTTCGGCCTGCGGTGGCAAAGGCACCTGCGGTGTCTGCAAGGTTCATGTCCATGACGGTGGAGGCGCGATGCTGCCCACCGAAGAGGGTCATATCAGCCGTGGCGAAGCCCGCGAAGGATGCCGCCTGAGCTGCCAGGTAAAGGTCAAGCAGGACATGAGCATCGAGCTCGAACCCGAGATCTTCAGCGTGCGTAAGTGGACCTGCAAGGTGCGCTCAAATGAGAACGTGGCGACCTTCATCAAGGAGCTGATTCTGGAGCTGCCACCAGGCGATTCGGTTCCCTTCCGTGCCGGTGGCTACATCCAGATCGAGTGCCCACCGCACATCGCCAAGTACAAAGACTTCGAAGTCGAAGAAGAGTACCGGGGGGACTGGGACAAGTTCGGTATGTGGGACTTTGTCTCCAAAGTCGATAACACCGTTGTGCGCGCCTACTCCATGGCGAACTATCCGGAAGAGGAGGGCATGATCATGCTCAACGTGCGCATCGCCAGCCCTCCCTGGGACCGCGCCAAAAACGCCTGGGCAGATGTACCGCCGGGCATCATGTCGAGCTATATCTTCGATCTGAAACCCGGCGACGAGGTGACCATATCGGGCCCATTTGGAGAGTTCTTTGCCAAAGAAACTGAGGCCGAAATGGTATTCATCGGAGGTGGTGCGGGTATGGCGCCAATGCGCTCGCACATCTTCGACCAGTTCCGGCGAATCAAGACCAGACGCAAGGTGAGCTTCTGGTATGGCGCGCGGTCACTGCGCGAGGCCTTCTATATCGACCACTTCGACAAAATTGCCGAGGAAAATGACAACTTCGAGTGGCACCTGGCACTCAGTGAGCCCCGCGAAGAAGACAACTGGGATGGCCACACAGGCTTCATCCACCAGATCGTGCTCGACAACTATCTCTCCAAGCACGAGTCACCCGAGGACGTTGAGTTCTATATGTGCGGTCCCCCCATGATGAACCAGGCGGTCATCCAGATGCTTGAGGACCTTGGGGTGGAGCCCGAGAACATCATGCTCGACGACTTCGGCGGATAGGCGCTTGCCGCCCGGCCTCAAGGGACCGCCGCCGCTGCGGAAGATGATCCTCCCCGCCCTGTTTGTTGGCGGCTTGTTCTATGTGACCTTTACCCGCACACCGCAGGCACCACAGCAGCTGGTGATCCAAGGCGAGGCACTTGGCACCAGCTGGGTCGTAAAATCCGCTGAGCCAGCCACCGACGAGTCCAAGCAGGAACTCCGTGCCATCGTCCAATCAGCACTCGATGAGGTCGACGCACAAATGTCCACTTATCGAAGCGACTCCGAGCTGATGAAGCTCAATGGCCATAAGAGCCTTGATGGAACCGTCCTCTCCCAGCCCCTTGTCGAGATCCTGAGCGAAGCACTTGAGATTGGGCGCCTGTCCGAAGGTGCATTCGATGTCACCATTGGCCCCGCAGTACGCGCATGGGGTTTTGGACCGGAGAAGCTTCACCGGTCACCAGCAGCAGACACAATAGAGAGACTGGCTCCCCAGCTCGGACAAGACAAACTGCGCCTGGAGCAGGGCAAAGCCTACAAAGCCCACCCGGAGCTGGAAGTCGACCTCTCGGCGATCGCTAAAGGCCATGCAGTCGATCTGGTGATAGAGCGACTCACCAAAACGGGCCGACAGAACCTGCTGGCCGAGGTGGGCGGCGAGATCGTGGCCCGTGGCAACAACCCGCGCGGCGAGCCATGGCGACTTGGCATTGAGGCGCCCAACGATGAGCAGCGCTCTGTACATCAGGTGGTGGCCTTGAAGAACGCCGCCATGGCCACCAGTGGCGACTACCGCAACTACTATGAGGTCGATGGAAGCCGTGTGTCCCACCTGATCGATCCACGCAGCCTGCAGCCGGTAACCAACCAGCTGGCCAGCGTCACCGTGATTGCAACTCGATGCTCTACCGCCGACGCCTGGGCAACGGCCCTCTCGATTCTGGGGCTAGCGGCGGGGCTCGAGATAGCAGAGCGCCTGTCACTGGCCGCCCTGTTCATCGTTCGAGACCCAGAACTGGGATTCGTGACGAAAACCTCAACTGCCTTTCAACAACTTGAGTAAGTTCTCTGCGCTAAGCTGAGCTTTGGAGGAATCATCGTGGTTCTACTAGTCACCATTGTCGCAGTTGCCTTGCTGATGTGCCTGATGGCCATTGGGGTGTTGTTCGGCGGGCGCAGACTACGCGGCTCATGCGGCGGGGTCGGTGGAGTGGACTGTATCTGTGATGAAAATGGTCGCCCTATCATCGAGCGGGACTGTGACGATGACCCTCGCTCCTGTGATAAAACTCCGGCGACATGCGCCTTCGCCACCAAGGCCTGCGAGCTCGCTCACTGAGCTTAGTTGGTCCGCCCTTCTTGATAATGAATCTCATTATCATTAGTATCCTCCCCTCATTTGGATGACCAGTGGCACCATCCAGCGTTTACTGTTCATTCCATCTGCCACCCTGCATTCAAACCCATTACCTCAGAGTTGTTATGCCCGCTCGGTTCCTTCCGCTTTTCGTTGTTATCTCGTTCATGCTCGGCTGCAGCAGTGAGGAAGCCGCTTCAACGGCCGCTCCAGCAGCAGAGACTCACTCCCACGCTGATAAAGAGGCTCACTCCCACGCTGATAAAGCTAGCGCTGCACCCGCAGCAACTGAGGAGCAACAAGCCGAGCCGGCAGCCACCGCAGAGGCTGAAGGCAAAGAAGCTCCAGCGGCGGCAGCTCCCACCGCGACCGCCCTGGTTCCCGATGCCGAGGGGGTCGTACGCGTAGAGGCCACCGACATGATGCGGTTCAACACAGAGCGGATCGAGGTTGAGGGCACCAAGGTCAAGCTTGAGCTAAAGCACGTCGGAAAGATCGCAAAAGAAGCCATGGGCCACAATCTGGTAGTCCTGAAGCCGGGTACTGACTCAGCTGCCTGGTCGGCAAAGGCCGCCAGCCATAAGGACAATGGCTACATTCCCGCCGGTGACGCGGAGATGCTCGCCCACACCAAGCTCCTTGGTGGCGGTGAAAGCGACCTCATTGAGTTTGAGCTGCCCGGCCCAGGAGAATACCCCTTCCTGTGCTCGTTTCCGGGACACTCAACCCTGATGAAGGGTGTGCTGGTCGTAAAGTAAGTTCAGCCCGCCCCCTGACTGGCCCGCCTGGCCCCTAGCAGGGCCAGGGGGGTCCTATGTCGGTTGAGTTGAGCTCGATTCGATCGCCGAGGGCGATACTTAAACCAAAGCTTCAGGCAGCGTCTGAGTTGGGCTGGAGTACATGCCGAGCCTGCTCTGGACGGTCGAGCGCAATAACCAGCGGTTCATCAGAGTTCTGCCGCTGCTTGAAGTCTTTCCTGGTGCGGATGCCTTGCCAACCCTCGGCAATCAAGACCTGAGCCACTGGCGAGCCCAGGCTCTGACCTGGACCGAGGAGGATCAGACGATCGGGCGCGTAGGTCTTTAGGGCGACGCGTAGCGAGCTGGTGAAGTCATAGAGTTGAGTAACCTGATGTCCCAGGGTGTAATCCCTGAGGGCTCGAGGATCGGCAAAGCGGGGTCTCCAGACCATGCCCCGCCCGTCCACCAAAGCCGCACTGGGTGCGGACCACGACAAGTCAGCCAAACTGGAAGATCCAAGCTCGCTGACGCGAGCCATCAGTGGGGTGTGATAGGCAGCATGGTGATGCAGATGGAGCGGGAAGGAAGTACCGACTCCGTCCACTTCAGGGAGTCCATCGGGACCCATCAGTTCTGCGATCTGCTGATCGGTTCCGGCCAGCACCGCGAAGCCTCCCAGGCGGATGGACCACCGCGCACCGCTGCGTGCAACCGCCTGCTCGACTGTAGCAACGCGACCTGCGTCGAGACGCCAGTCACCGTCCACCAGCGGATAGAGAACCTGACTTCCTGAGCCTTGATGCTGCAGCCCACCCATGGTCAACACCAACTCCAGGCTCTGCTCAAAAGACAGGGCACCGGCAGCGTACAGGGACGTATACCAGCCCATAGAGTTGCCAATCACAGCCTCAATTGCGACTCGACTGCGGTCCAGTCGATGCAGATCCACCACGCTGCTCAAGAAGGTCAAAGCTGCCGCATTTGACCCCTGCATCATCAGCGCCTCGTCAAAGGTAGCGGCGCTATCAAGAACGCTCACCGCCTCTTCGCCGCGGTCGAGGCGCAGACGATCAGCTGCCTCGAGCAGCTCCGGGCATACCGCGCCATATCTTGCGAGATGCCCCAGGGTTCTGGCCGTATAACTGCCTCGGCCAGGACAGACCAGTAGTGCCCGCATCATGGGTCTTCCCTCGTGCTCTGATCATTAACCAGCGCCAAGGCTGCCTGATGAATGCTCTGCACCGATGGGAGCACATGCTCCCAGGCATCGCCCAGTGGAATAAAGCAGTCCTCTCCGACCACTCGACTGGTGGGTAGGTGCCCCAACCCGCCCTCGGTAAGGCTGGTAAGGATGGCCTCAGAAAGGCCCCCGCTGCGACGCCCCTCATCGACCACCAGGACCCGTCCCGCCGCCCGGGCAGCCGTTTGAATGGCCTGATGGTTGAGCGGTGCTATCCAGCGGATATCCATCACCCGCACGCTAAGCCCTGTTGAGGCTAGGCTGCGCGCTGCTTGCAGAGACAACGGCACACCGTTACCAAAGGTGATGATGAGAAGCTCTGCAGTAGCCGTGTCCTCATAGAACCGTGGTTCTCCCAGATCGACCACTTCACCGGGAGGCGGATACAGGGTCAACCATTTGCCATCACCTGGCTCATAGAGATCCTTACTCATATAAAGGGCGATCGGTTCTAAGAAGAGCACCACCCGTCCGTCGACCCGAGCCAGGGCAATGGCAGTGCGCATCATCCCGACCGCATCATCACCGCGGCTTGGACAGGCGATCACCAGACCTGGGATGTCCCTCAGCGCGGCGATTGAAGCGTCGTTATGAAAGTGTCCACCGAAGCCTCGCTGATAGCCGAAGCTGGCAATCCGCACCACCATGGGATTGCTCCACGCTCCGTCTGAGAAAAACGACAACGATGAGGCCTCGCCGCGAAGTTGATCGATCGCGTTATGGACATAAGCCAGAAATTGAATCTCAGGAATGGGAATCTGACCCAGATGACCTGCGCCGATGGCAATGCCCAAAATGGTCTGTTCATCCAGAAGGGTGTTAAAAACCCGGCCGCCACCGAAGTCTCGATGGAGCCCTTCAGTAACGTGATAAACCCCACCTTTCCTGGCAACATCTTCGCCAAAGATGGAGGTCTCTGCATACATAGCAAGGGTCTCTCGGAGCACCCGATTGAGCTGTACTGCGAGGTGCCGAGGCCTGGTCGACTCCTCGGGAAGTGCCGAGCCAAAAGCCGCCTTTCTGGCCGCCGGATCGTCCCTTCGCGCCTGTTGCGCGACGGCCTCTGGCGTTAAGGGAGCCAGCGGGGCCAGCACTTCAGCAGCTGACGACAAGCGCGGACGACTGGCCGCTTCGCGCCCGAGACTCTGAATCCGAGTTCTGAGCCCCTCATAAATGTCGATCAACTCGGCAGCAGTGGCGAAGCCCTGGGCAACCAGAGCCCGGGCTGCGGCCAACAGAGGATCTTGGGCCTCAGCGGCTTCAATCTCCCGGCGAACCTGATAAGAGGTCTCCACATCGGAGCCAGCGTGCCCGAACAAACGACAGGTCTTGAGGTGCAGGAACACTGGGCGCCGTGCTGACCTGCACAAGCTCACCGCTTCAGACGCTGCGTCCCAGGCTTGCGCGAGATCAGCGCCGTCAGCGTAGACATAGCTCAAGCCATGGCGCCCGGAGATGCTCTTCTGAACCCAGTTTTCGGGTGTCCTTACGCTGATCCCCAGCCCATTGTCCTCGCAAACAAAAAGCAGCGGCACCGGAACACCTTGAGTGCTCGCCCATAATGCCGAGTTAATGGCACCTTGCGTGCTTGAGTGGTTAAGGCTTGCGTCACCCATACTGCAACAGACAATGGCGTCGTCGCCCAAGCCCGTTTCCAGTCCGAGATGACGGCCCCGGTCCAGGGAAAAAGCAGCCCCTACTGCCTTGGGGAGATGAGAGGCGATGGTTGAAGTCTGCGGAGGAATGTTGAGGCGCTGCGAGCCCCAGACCTTATGGCGCCCTCCGGAAACGGGATCCTCACTGCTCGCACACATGGACAACAGCACATCAAACAAGGGGGTCTCACCCGGTGTTCTGCCCAATCGCCTGACAACCAAGGCGCCGGAACGATAGTGGAGAAAACACAGATCGCTGGGAGCGAGGAGTTCACCGAGCACCACGTTCGACTCGTGACCCGAACTACCAATGGTATAGAAGCCTTCCCCCCTGGCCCTGAGAGCACGAGCTTCATAATCCAGATGACGGGAACTCGCCTGGGCATTGAATAGCTCAAGAGCCACTCTGCCGGTGAGCTGACTGGCGCTACCGTCGGCACGCAGCAAAGTGGCGTCGAGACTCTGGGGTGCTCCCTGGCTGGTCTGCTCTACCAGCCTTGCGAAGGCCTCATCGACCACCTCGGTGCGCGGTTGACCAGCCAGACTCATACTTCGTCGTCTAGTACCAGGGCTAGCCCGGCTACGGATTGGTCTGGCAACTCTGAAACACCGAGGAGCCCGTCGTTAAGGACGGCACCTGGCCAATCCCTCAGGATCCCGAAGCGCGGCCCTGAAGAGTTCACCAGCAGGCCTTCCGAGTCTGTATTCATGGCTCCTGGATCGGGATCTTGGCCCGCGCAAGAGCAGGCCTGAAACCCCTTGATCTGTCCCCCAAGATGGGCCGAATGCATCGGTAGATACCTCCAGGTGGCGGACTCTAACTCAAGTGCCGGTAGCAGACAAAGAATCTAAACACGCAGGCGGAGACACATCTCCATCGCAGACAACCAGCAAGGCACCAGCCGCAGCTTGACCGCTGCCCCACGCCCAGCCGCGCTACGCCCGGTCTGGGACGAGGAGGCGCCAGCCTCGGAGCCGCGACGCGACATTGACGGTCATCGCAGTGTTTGAACTGCCCCGATCAGCCAGCCAACTGCAGCCGCTATGAATGAATTGCACGACCGTCGACCGCCAGGGCCGCTTCTTTGACGACCTCGTGGAGAGTCGGGTGCGCGTGACAGACCCGCGCAATGTCCTCACTTGAGGCGCCAAATGACATGGCCATGGCCGCCTCAATGATCAGCTCACCTACTCGTGGGCCGATCATGTGCACGCCTAAGACCCGATCCGTTTCGGCATGGGCGAGAATCTTCACCAGTCCATCAACCTGGCCCAGCGCCCGAGCTCGTCCATTGGCTCGAAACGGAAAGGAGCCGGCCTTAAAGGGCACTCCAGCAGCCTCCAGTTGTTCGCTTGAGCGGCCAACAGTGGCAATCTCAGGATCGGTGTAGATGACATTTGGAATGGCATCGTAGTTCACATGCCCCCAGCCAGTACCCAAACGCTCAGCCACTGCAATCCCCTCCTCCTCGGCCTTGTGCGCCAACATCGCACCCTGCACAACATCGCCGATGGCAAAGATGCCCGGGACAGAAGTCTCAAGCTCACCATTTACGGGAATACGGCCTCTCTCGTCGACTTCAATCCCAACACTGTCAAGACCCAGGTTGTCGGTGAAAGGCCTACGACCCACAGCAACCAGGACCCGATCACAGGTAATAGGGTCCTGACCCTCAGCCTCGACAACGCAGCCTTCACCTTCGACCCTGGCACCGGTAACGCGGACGCCAAACTTGAGCGTCAGGCCCTGCCGCTTGAAGATCTTGGTGGCTTCCTTGCCAATCGCCGAGTCCATCATCGGCAGACAGCGTTCGGCATACTCCAGCACGGTGACCTGAGCACCAAGCCGCGACCACACGGAACCTAATTCGAGGCCAATGACCCCTGCCCCAATGACCACCAGGTGCTCGGGGACCTCAGGATAAGACAGAGCCTCTGTGCTCCCGCCGATCCGATCTCCCCGCTCGACTCCGGGCAGATCGGCAACCGCGCTGCCGGTCGCAATGATGACGTTTCGTCCAGTAACCGTCTGCGCGCCCTCAGCGCCGCTCACCTCAACGACATAACCGGCTTCGGTCTTGCCCTGAAGAGAGCCATGTCCGTCAAGACGCTCAACTGCATTTTTCTTGAGAAGGTGGGCCACACCATCGGTCAGGCCCTCAACGATCTTGTCCTTACGGCCCAGCATCTTGCCGAGATCAAGAGAAACACCTTTGACCTTAACCCCATGACTCTTCAGATGCTTTTTCGCTTCGACATACCGCTCACTCGACTCAAGCAACGCTTTAGAGGGGATGCAGCCGACCCGCAAGCAGGTACCACCGAGCTTCGGCTCCCGCTCCACACAGGCCACACTCAAGCCGAGCTGCGCACAGCGGATAGCTGCCACATAGCCCCCTGGTCCGGCGCCGATGACAACAACATCGAAAGACTGAGACATCCTCACACCTCCAGCAAAATGCGCTCTGGATTCTCGATGCACTCCTTGATTCGAATAAGGAAGCCGACCGCCTCACGTCCATCGACGATGCGATGATCGTAGGTCACCGCGAGATACATCATGGGACGCAATACGACCTGACCATCCACACCGACCGGACGCTCGACGATATTGTGCATTCCCAGGATTCCGCTCTGCGGAGGGTTCACTATCGGGGTCGACAGTAGCGACCCATAGACCCCGCCATTGCTAATGCTGAAGGTGCCTCCAGTCAGATCGTCAGGCATGATCTGACCGGCCTGTGCGCGACGACCAAAGTCGGCAATCTGTAGCTCAATATCAGCAAAACTCATTGACTCAGCATTGCGCAGAATCGGCACCACCAGACCCTTGCCGCCGCCGACCGCCACACCGATGTCAAAGTAGTGCTTGTAAACTACATCGTCGCCGCGAATCTCAGCATTGAGCGCAGGGAAGGCCTTAAGCCCCTCGATCACCGCTTTTACGAAGAACGACATAAAGCCGAGCTTGATCCCGTACTGCTCCAGATAGCGGTCCTTGAAGCGAGCCCTCAGATCCATCACCGCGCTCATGTCGGCCTCGTTCACCGTGGTCAACAACGCCGCGCTGTTCTGAGCCTCGACCAGCCGGCTCGCAATGGTGCGGCGCATTCGGGTCATGGGAACCGCCTCCTCGACCCGGCTACCGGTGGCAGCCTGCACCGGACGAGCGGTCTTAGCGCTGGCCGCCACTGGGGCAGTCCGGACCGCCGCCTGGGCATCTTCCTTGAGGATGCGACCACCGAGGCCAGTGCCCTGAACCTCAGCGGCCTTGAGCCCTGCCTGATCGAGCACCCGCTGTGCAGCAGGCATCGCCACCGCCTCTTGCGGCCCGGGAGCAGCCTCCTGGGCGGCAGGCGCTTGACCAAAGTCCTCAGGCGGATCTCCAGCCTCCATCATGCCCAGCAGAGCACCCACTTCAGCGACATCTTCCACCTGCTTCTCAACAGAACGGAGGAAACCTTCGATCGGGGCCGGGACCTCAACGCTCGCTTTGTCGGTCTCCAGCGCAACCACAGGCGTATCAACAGCAACATAGCTGCCAACTGGCACCAACCAACGGCTAACCACCACCTCAGTGATGGACTCTCCTACCGATGGAACAATAATTTCTCCCGACATATTTCCCTCTTAGCTGGCTGCGATTTCAGCCATTATCAAGTGCCCTGCTGAGCAGGCGCGATTGTTCCAACTTGTGACTGGCACCAGACCCGGTTGCCGGACTGGCTGACTCTGGACGGCTGAGGCGGACCAGCTTGAGCCGCTTAAGCCCCCGCTCCTCAAACTGTTCTCTGACGAAGCGCCAAGCACCCATATTGGCAGGCTCTTCTTGTACCCAACGAAGCTCAATACCATCGGGACAGTCGGCCAGAGCCTCACACAACTCTGCTTCCGGAAACGGGTACAGCTGCTCCAAGCGCAGAATCGGGACATTGGCCAGTTCGGCTGCGCTCGCGCGGGCATCCTCCAGCTCATAGTAGAGCTTGCCTGAGCAGAGCAGCACAAAGGGCGCCTGCTTCAGGTTCACTCCTGTGGGGTCCTTAATGACCTTCTGGAATCCACCCTCAGAGAACTCCTCCAGCGCCGACACCGCCTTGGGGTGACGCAGCAGGCTCTTGGGGGTCATCACAACCAGGGGTTTGCGCAGCTTGGAGCACAGCTGGCGACGCAGTGCGTGAAAGAACTGGGCTGGATTGGTGAGATTCACAATCCGCATATTGTCCTCGGCCGCAAGGGTCAGGAACCGCTCAAGGCGCGCAGAGGAGTGCTCCGGGCCCTGCCCTTCAAAGCCGTGTGGCAAGAGCATGACCAGACCGTTCAGACGCGACCATTTGTCTTCTGAGGTGGAGATGAACTGGTCGATGATCACCTGAGCCCCATTAGCGAAGTCACCAAATTGAGCCTCCCAGATGACCAGACCGTCTGGCCACTCAAGGCTGTAGCCAAAATCAAAGGCCAACACAGCAGCCTCCGACAAGGGGCTGTTGAACACATCAAACTTGCCCTGGCCCTCAGCCAAGCTGTCAAAAGCAGAGACCTGTTGACCATTGCTTTGGTCATGGAGAACTGCATGACGATGGCTGAAGGTCCCGCGCTGGGAGTCCTGGCCGCTGACCCGCAGCCTGGTTCCTTCCACCAGCAGGCTGGCAAAAGCCAGTGCTTCGCCTGCCCACCAGTCCAGGGACTCACCGACACTGCCCATCTCCGCTCGGCGTTTGAGCAGGCGGCCCAGTTTGCGGTTGAGCTTGATGTCGGGCGTTGCTGTGATCTTCTCCATTAAGCCGACCAGCATGTCCCTGCTTACAGCAGTTTTGTGGGCGGCCTCAGTGGACTCCAGACCACCATGAAACCCAGCCCAGAGGTTGCGAATCTGGCTGGGGGAGGCGGGTGCTGGCGAAGGAGCAGCACCCCGCGCCGCGGCCAGGTCGCTCTCCAGATTTGCTTTGCAGTTGGCGGCAATGGCGGCGGCGTCGTCCTCGGTGATCACCCCCAGAGCCACCATATTGCGCACGAAGTTTTCCCGCACCGTGCCTTGCTGGTCGACCCGCTGGTACATCTCCGGCTGGGTATAGCGGGGTTCATCGCCCTCGTTGTGGCCATGACGCCGATAGCAGTACATGTCGATGACAACATCGCGGCCCCACCGACTGCGGAATTCCATAGCGAGCCGAATCACCTGGGCAACCGCGTCGGGATGCTCACCATTAACGTGAAAGACCGGCACCTGAAGCATCTTGGCTACATCTGTGGCGTATCGGCAGCTGCGCGAATCATCAGGATCAGTGGTGAAGCCCACCTGGTTGTTCACCACAATGTGCAGGGTTCCTCCGGATCGATAGCCTTCCAACTGACTCAGGTTGAGACTCTCCTGAATGACGCCCTGACCAGCAAAGGCCGCATCACCATGAATCACAATCCCCATCACCTGATCGCGAGCATCATCGCCCAGGCGGTCCTGGGTGGCACGCACCCGGCCCTGCACCACCGGTGTAATGAAGGCCAGGTGACTCGGGTTGAAGCACAGGGATAGATGGACCTCACGCCCGGACTGACTGGTACGGACACTCGAGAAGCCCATGTGGTACTTCACATCGCCCTTGCCGATGTACTGTTCGGGATTGGCATCCTCAAATTCCGTAAAAATCTGCTGAGATTGCTTACCCATGATGTTGGCAAGAACATTCAGGCGACCACGATGTGCCATCCCCAAAAACGCCTTCTGAATACCTCGCTCTGCAGCTTCTTCGATGGCGATGTCAAGGAGCGGAATCAAGCTCTCTGCACCCTCAAGGGAGAACCTCTTAGCTCCCAGATACTTGGCATGGATGAACTGCTCAAACAGTTCGGCTTCCGTCAGCTTGGTCAAGATCCGGACCTGCTCATCCCTGCTCAAGTCACAGGTGTTCTGAGTTGACTCCATGCGCTCCTGCAACCACTCCTGGACCTCGACCTCCTCGATGTGCATGAACTGCACCCCGATGTGATTGCAATACGTCTTCTTCATCCTGCCTACGACCGAACGCAGGGTGTGAACTTCAAGATCACGGTCGCCGAGATAGACCACCTGGTCGAGGTCATTCTCCGACAGGCCGTGGTAGTCCAGTTCCAGTTCCGGATGCGCCTCAGGCTGACGCCCCAGAGGATCCAGATCGGCCATCACGTGCCCACGGACTCGATACAAACGTACCAACTGCCCAACACGCTGCTGAATCATGCTGGTCGTGCGCAGCCGTCGAGCTGTGATCTCAAACAGTCGGCGGGCAAAGCCAGCAAAGTGATTGAGGACGGTGTCCACACTGTCCGAGTCGAGCTTCAGCAAGCGGAGTTCTGTGTGAGAGATCACATCTGCAGCTCGGGTCTGTTGGGGCGTAAAGCTCATCCCCCCGATCACCTCACCTGGGCCGAGATTGGCCACCCACTCTCCACCTCTCTCGACCCGAGCGACTCCATCCAACACGAAATAGACACCATCACCGAAGGCCCCCTGATGGATCAGGTAGTCACCCTCTTTGACTCGATGTTGAACGGTGCGACTGGAGACAAACTCAAGGGTCTGATCCGACATCCCAGAGAAAAACTGCAGGCCCCGAAGCAACCGCAAGTGCTCTGGATTGGAACTACCATTAAGCCCCGACCCAGGAGCCTTGGCCGGGGCCGCCGAAACCTGCTGCGGCGCAGTCATCCCACGAAAGATGCTAGCTGGCCTCTTGGTTGGTCCGAGCCCAACTGTCCGACCAGACTCTGTGGACTCAAAATACTGCCGCCAGGCCGGCTCAACCGAGTTCGGGTCGTCGAGGAATCGCTCATAGAGCTGCTCGGCGAAGGTGAGGTTGGTGACGTTGAGGTCAGCTGCCATGAAATAAATAAAACTCGGACGCGGGCAGTACTCTAGAAATAGCGAATCATCAACGAGTCTCTTATGGCAAAGCTAGATGATCTGCACCGCACCGTCCAGAGCCCGAACAAATACAGTGCACAGAAACTCGACCGGCTCACCCCATCCGACCCGACGCCAGAGCATCCTGATCGACGCTCCTGGGAACTCCACTATCACTGCCGAGCATTTCACTCATTGTCTAGTAAAGAGAAGGGTTTAGGCCCAGTAGCCGGTGCTAAACCAGCGACGATTATAGTGTGCCTTGAACGGCGCTGAGCCTTTCGTAATCGCCCCCCTACCCTGGGCTGATAAATTTCTGCATCAAGTAATACTTCGCGCCAATTTTTGCGGTCGACCTGCACCATCTGAACAGTCAACTCGGGAGGCCTGACCGGAATCTGTGGTCGATGCAACAGAGGAACTATTTTCCGCCACCGGGGGCCGCTCTGCTCACCTGTTCCAAGCCCTGGAGCAGTAACCAGACGGATTGAGACCATCAAATCCATGTGGTGAACGAGCTTAATCAGCCTGTGGAGGCCACTCTCATGGTGACAGCTGGCAAACAACAGAATGGTGCGACAATGGCGAGACTAGAGACCGAGCGTGCCGGCTTTCAACCCCAACCACAGAACGCTGCGACCGCCAAGGACTGCGCCGCTAGGCAAAAGCGTGACGGTGACCTCAAGCGCTCGGTTCACTGAGCTGACACCGCATGCCCTTGCACTACCGCACCAGTTCCAGCTCCAGCCCGCCCCAGTAGAGTCCTGCGGTGTCCGCGAGCCCATCACATTCGCTATGAAAGCTGACCACCTGCAGGCCGATCTCGTCGGTACCAAACTGATGCCAGGCAGCCTCTCCTGAGATCGGATTAAGGCCGCACTCGGGACTGAACACCGCTGCCGCCAGGGACACCTGCGCGGCTCCAAGTTCCCGATCCGGCCCCAGCTGGACATCGGCCAGCTGACTCAGGCCGCTCAAGTGCAGGATGTCGCTCTGTGGCTCGGCACCCTGTGCCACCCGCTCGACCGACACCGACCACAGGCTTTGCTCGGTCTCCAGACCAAGATCATCCACATCCACCCCCTGCCAGGCCCACTGCAGGTCAACCCAATGCTCCGATTGACTCGCCACCGCTCCCAACAGCCGATCTCGAATCAACGAGCGCCCCCCGGCACGCGCATCACTGAAGTCAAAATTCAGCAGCGCCAAATCGTCATCAAGCCAGGTCCCCCAAACTGAAATGCTGCCTTCGCCGCCTTCGAGTAGCGGCAAGGGGCAGGCATCGCCGATCTCAATCAAGACCCGCTCCAGGCAAGCGAAGCCCTCACAGTGATCAACAATTGAGGTGCAATCCAGATCCTGGCCAGAGTGTGCGGCCAGGGCCAGGTTGGCGGCCCAGCCCAGGGGCACCGAGACCCCGACGATATCGTCTACCGGATTGGCGGGGCTGTTCGCCGCGTCAAAACGCTCCAAGAAACTACATCCATGCAGCCCACAGATGACCAGGGCCACCATCAGGACGACTCCAGGCTGAAGAAGAGCGGCTGGTACTTGGCGGGGAACACTGTGCATGCCTCAATAAGTGAGCAACGATCGTGCCAGTCAGGCGGGCACTCCTTACCCAGACGCTTGCTGCCTGTATCATTCTGACGCCAAACCCAGGCAGCCCTGCTGGAGCTCGACAAGCACGACGCTGGTGACCGCCATGACCGCTGTCTTATTGCTCTCACAGGGACCCCTTGACCCAGCGCACGGTCACTGCTGCGCTTAGCTAACCGGAATCAACAGCTATCGTTTAAGCTGTGACAGATGCACCTGCGACTCCCGCCATTGGCCGCCTTGTGGTTCACCCTGGGACTGGGCGGCTGCATGAGCCAGCCAACAACAGGGATTGATTACGATGGCGACAACTCGCCGGACGCAGAAGATTGCAGCCCCATTGACCCCACCATCTATCCGGGCGCGCCCGATGAACTCGGAGATGGCATCGACCAGAACTGCGACGGCACCGACGGTATCGACACGGACGGTGACGGCGTCCCGGTGCCCGAGGATTGTGACGACACCGCTGCGGACCGTTACCCAGGCGCTCCTGACTCATGGAATGACGAGGGTGAGTTCGACGAGAACTGCGATGGACTCGACGGCATTGATCAGGACCGCGATGGCTACCCCGGAGATGCCCCTGAAGATGACCCGGCCTGGGACTGCAACGATGACGACGGCGCCATCCATCCGGGCGCACAAGAAGACGCCAACACCCCAGCCGATGACAACTGCGATGGGCTGGAGGGCGACGTCGATCAAGACGGCCATCAGGTGCCTGAGGACTGCGACGACAGCGATGCTGAGATCCACCCAGGGGCAACCGAGCTGTGTGACGCCATCGACCAGGACTGCGACGGCGATCTGGTCGAGTTGTTCGCAGATCTGGACACCGACGGCATGCCAGACTGCAGCGACGATGATGTTGACGGAGATGGGGTCCTCAGCGGCGAGGACTGTGACGACCTGAACCCATCGGTGGGAAGCCACGGTGCCCTGAGCTGCCCCTACCCATGGGTGGATGGAGTCAGCTCTTGCCACGATGCCTACGAAGAATATGGAGCAGGCGTAAGTGGCGACGACGACGACAGCGCGGCAGAGAACGGAAGCTCCTCAAGCAGCGCGCCATCGGGATTCTATGAGATCCTGCTTGCAGGCACCGCCGAGAGACTCACCGTCTACTGCGACATGGAGCGCTGGGGCGGAGGCTGGACCCTGGTTCTGATTGCAGCCGACGATGGTGTAGACACCTGGACCTGGAGCAGCTCACAACTGTTGACCAACATTCCGGCGCCAATCGGCGACCTTGCCGCTCAGGGCCCTGCTTTTGCCACCGCCGCAGACTTCAAGTCCCCTGCCTACCATGAGCTCAACTTCTCGGATCTGCTCTTCGTTCACCACAGCGCCTACCCCAACGCCACCGGGGACGACTACCCGTTCGAGACCTGGGCAGCCTACGATGAGGTCGGGGACGGCAGCGAGACGCTGCCCATGTTCATGCTCGGCCAGCAGGCGCCGTCCTGCCTGCAGCACTGGATCGACTTCGACAACAACGCCGGCTACATCAACCCAGCAGCAGTGGCGACCCCCTATCCCATGAGTGCAGGCACCCTGGCTCTGTCCGGGACCCTGTGCGACACCAACCTGTATTTCCACCTTGGCGACCACAACACCTATGCTGGCCGGGAGTGCTTCGTCCCACCTGGAATGGCGCTGGGGAACTACTTCGCCCACTCCTATGGCCCGGCCTGGGCGGCAGTCCTGGGTCCAGACAACGCCAACGGGAATTGCGGCTCCGGTCCGGGCTGGAGCAGCTTAGGGCTTGGCTCAAACTACAATTGGCCAAATGTGGTCGACACTCTGGACGAGTCAGTAACTGAGCTGCCGGGGCTGGGCTTTGGAATGGCCCTGGGGCTAAATGTGGCCGACTCTGGGACCGGCATCAACCACCTGCGCATGTATCTGCGCTAGATCCAGCCAGGTGTCAGCCTGGACAAGAGCACCAGACCTCGGCACAAGCATCGCAGGCAGTTCATTGCCCGATCGCCAGGCACTCTTCGCGCAGAACGACCGGCCCAGCAACCCTCCAGAGCGGAGCCTTCCATGTCCCTGTACCGACTGCTCTACCTGCACCTCTCTGCCTGCCTGCTCGTAGCCACCGGTTGCACCGTCGAGAGCAGCTGCGATCTGATGGCAATGACCTCAGTGCAGCTCCATGTGCAAGACCAGACCGGCATGGCAGTCCAAGGTGTCCAGGTGCGCTATCGCCTCAACGAGAACCCGGCCTTCATCGCCTGTTTACAGGATGGCCAGGATTGGTCTTGTGGCTTCGCAGCAAGCGGCACCTTTCACATCGAAGTAAGCGCTCCATTCTTCGCCACCCAGTTCCACGAGGTCGTGGTGAGCGACGGTGAGTGCCATGTCGTCAGCCAACAACTCGAGGTCATCCTGGAACAGGACGACTGCGCCCTGATTGAGCAGGAGCGAGCCATCCACTTGAGCCTAGTCGATTCCAGCGGCAAACCGATCTCGGCTCACAATGGTGCCTGGGCCAGTTGGGGTGATCCACTCGCGGATATGACGCCCATCCCCTGTGAAGTCGACGGGTTCGGCAACTTCTACTGCGGTGACTTTGAGCCCGGAAGCTACGAGATCGCCGCTGGCGCCATTGGCCATCACCGGCTGCTTGAAGTCATCGAAGTGGCGGCCCACTACTGTGGCGACGCACAGGTCGAGCGAGTCGAGCGGGTCCTACAGGATAGCGCCACTGCATGCACCGAGAACCTGGCTGCGTCGGTCAATCTCAGGCTGCTCGACCAGCAGGGCAACCCCAGCAGTAGCGCGACTACACCCCAGTATCGGTCTCTCTACCGAAGCGATTCCTCCCTACAGGACTGCGATGTGGTGAGCGCGGGCGAGTGGATCTGTGGCTGGGAACTGGCTGGCGCCATCGAAGTGATCCTGAGCGCCGACGACCTGGACCAATGGAGCACCACGGTGTTCGTCCCCAGCGACGATTGCCACGTGATCTCGCAGAACCTGACGGTGAGTCTCTAACCTCCGTCGCGAGCCCTGCGGCTCAGAAAGTCCCGACACTTCGCTGGGCACTGCGCCTTGGCATGCAGTCCACTGCCAATGTACTCCTGCCGCAGTACACAGCTCTCGACACAGCAGACCTGCTCACAGCCTTGCCCCTCCCTGGCCTGACCGGAGCCCGCACGACAGCTGTTCAGACACGGTTCAGGAAGCACCAGACCAGCGCGCTGGTCATCGCTCATCAAGTCGGCCGCGGTGTAGGCATTGGGGTTGCGGCGACAGTCCTGCGGGCACGAGTCGTTGATCGCCCCCGCATCGTCCATGTAGCTGACACAGTACTCAACACAGACCCGGTAGGACTGTGCAGAAATGGACTGCACTTCGCCCCTGCGCAGGCTCGACCCAGAAGAGTCAGAGACCGCTTGTGGAGCGGCGGAGCCTGCTTGAGGAGCGGCGACCGGGGCAACGGCCACAGCCTGCGAGGCCCGAGGCTGAACGGAGGAAGCCGCGGCCGCTGGAGCCTCAGGGCTGGAGTCGACCGAATCAGGCTGCTGCTCTTGAGGGGCGCAGGCCACAACCAGTGACAGCAACAGACCCTGCATCAATGTCCTGACAGAACGCACTTAAGGCTCCCACAAAGCCAAATCATAGCAGCCAACCAAAGGGGCCCCCTCGCTCAGGCCTGTACAGCTTATCCATGAGCTTCTCCTTCAGCGGTGGCGACGAGGTCGACGAGGTCTGGGAGCTCAAGCTCTACAACAACGGCATCCACACCAACAATCCCCCCAACTCCTCAGCTTCCCTGCGGACGCTCTACAGCAATCCGCGGTGGACCTTGATGGAGGATCGGGAGAGCAACGCCAGCATGACCGCGATTGTCGACCGGAGCGCCGCAAATGGGGTTCAAACCCCGGCACGAGAGGTCGGCAGCAAGACCCCAGTTCGCATCCGCCGTTCCTACTTCAGCAGCTTCTACCTCGGAGACTGAAGGAGACGCCAAAGAGCTGCGCTGAACAAGGGCGCACCTCTGCGAAGTGGCGAGACTAAAGGAAGGTGACCAACGTCCACTGAAGCACGCCGGCTACACCGCCAAGGCTGGCACCGACCGCAATGAGCAAAGCTTCATCTTCCTGGAACAGCGGACGAAGGACCTGCTCAAATTCAGGCGGCGACAGCCGCTGCAGGTTTCCGCACAGCTCATTCTCCAGTCCCAGCGCTTCTTCAGTGTAGGTATGCAGCCGATCCAGCTCACCGGGCACCTTCTGCGCCAGGCGCTCGCTGATCTCCTGCTTCAGTTCAACCCACTGCTCGCTGCCCACCACAAACGAGACCACCGGGCGCGCCGCCCCAGAGGCATGATCGACGGCCTCACTCACGTAACACTCGATCTGCTCCACCAGCCGTTCTGCCGCGGGCCCTTCCAGGACTGCGTTGATCAAGGCTTCTGGATGGAGAATCTTCTCCGCAAAGAACCGCGCATAGGCCTCGCTGACCTCGGGCTGACGGCGCAGGAACAGACCATGCCAACGAAACGGCCCAACCTGTTTCGCCTCGAGCGGCTCAAAGATCATCTTAAGTGCCAGCCAATTGGTGGCCCAACCGACCAGCAAGCCGGTAACCGGCAGGAACCAGCCGGGCTGAATGAAGTACCAGACAAGGGCTTGACCGATGCCAAACAAGACCCCGAAGAACAAACCACTGTGGGCCAGAAACAGGAACTCGCGGCGACCACAGTTCCAGAACAACTCGTTGAGCAGCGCGCGATTGCGCACAAAGGAACTCACGATCAGCGCCTCGAGATCGAGATAGCGGGTGAGGTCCTGGCGGAGTTCCTCCATCAACTTCATGACCACCGACGGAATCTCGGTACGGAGGCGCTGGCGAGCCTGCTCTCGAACCCGTTCCGGAACGCTCTCCCAGAGCCTCGGGAAGCGGCCCTTGAGGACATCCTCGACGATTTCCTCACCATGCTGCTCAAGGGTCGGACGCAACAGACCCGTGACCTTTTCCGGCTCGATGCGCGCGAACACCGCCTTCACATCCAGCAAGCGCGAGGTCATCAAGCGCACGCAGGTCGTCGCCATACGCTTTGCATGAGCCGGCAGAACCCCTTGCCAACCAAACCAACGCCAGCCAACCCGCCGTAGCGGCTTGAACAGCATGTAGATCGCTAACGCATTGGTGCCCCAACCAATGAGCCCGGTAACCAGCGGAATGAGGAGGATTCGGTAGTCCACAAGTGAGAATAAGCCGCATCGACCGGTTCTGGCCAGCGGCCAAGGTCTCAGCGAGACCTGATGAGCAGGGCTAGCTTTCCTCGTCAGCGCCCACCGACGGTCCTGAACGACCCACTGCAACTAGCGCACAAAGGTCATCCAGGTCGTGCTCTGCATGGTGGAATCGAAGCCCCAGTTGCTGTCGTAGTTCCACTCATTGAGGTTGCCCCAGCCCCCCTGGCCGCGCCCCTGAGTGGCGCCGATACCACCCACACAGCTGTGTTCGGTGTTAGTGTAACCACTCTTATATTTCACCGGACACATGGCGGCCTTGGTCCCCTCACTATTGGAAACCGTAAAGGTAACGCCCCCGGCATCGGTCTCATCGCGGCTTCTGGTCTTCTGACGACCGTGCAGGGAGCTTGCTGTGCCAACCGCATAGGTCATATCAACCTTCAGGCCATGCTGAGAGTTACCGATGCCCTCCATGGGGTGATGGGTCAAGAACAGCTCACGCAAGGAGCCTCCCTTACCGCTCAGGAAGCCGCTGGTGCTGTAATAGAGGTAGAGGGCTGCATCGAGCGCATCGGTCGTAGCGGTGCCATTGGGAACATGTGCCATCAGTGTGTCGCTAGCGGTAACCGCCCAATAGGCCCGATTCTTATAGTCGCCAGTGCGAGCTGTGGTGCTGGCACTAAGGCTGCCGAAGGTGCTCTGGTCAGTCCAGCGGTTCTGACCGGGGTAGTTCCACTGATTGCCAACATCCCAGTTGCTCAATTGCCGGTTGTCATCAACCAGCGTCATCACCAGGGTCCAGCCTCCGCCAGCCGTTGTCATGTCGCACAAGGTCTCAAAAGCGCCGTTACCATCGGGGTCGATCCAATAGACGCCATCGGCGGCAGCAGGAGCTGACTGCAACACACCCTGACAATGCTGCGCCGCGCAGCTCGCCCCCTGACCGAGTTGCCCCTCATCGATCTCGGCGTCACAGTTGTTGTCGAGACCGTCGCAGAGCTCCAGTTCATCGGGATTCGCGCCAGGGTTCTGGTCATCACAATCCAGCGAGTTGCTAACGGTGCCATTGGGTTGAGTGCAGGACAGCTGCGCCACACTACCGGCGGCACCGTAGTCATCATCATCGGCATCAACAAACCAGCTGGTGGCGTCTAGCGCAGCTTCGTCAACGTCACCATCACAGTCATTATCCTGGCTGTCGCACAGTTCGCTCTGCGAGGGGTTAATGGCTTCCCCAGAACCGATCACATCATTGCAGTCGGCACCGTTGGTGACACTGCCGGCAGGCGGGCTACAGGTGCTCGCCTCGGTGGCAGGGTCACCGTAGCTATCCCCATCTGCATCCAGGTACCAGGTAGCGGCATCAAGCGCGTCGTTGTCAGAGTTACCATCGCAGTCATTGTCGAGACCATCACAGACTTCAACACCACCGGGATGGGCCGAAGGCGCCCCATCATTGCAGTCAAGACTGTTTGTGCTGGCGGCGCCCGATAGAAAACAGGCTGAGAATGGGCCGCCAGGATCGCCATAACCATCACCATCGGTGTCGGCGTAGAAGGTCGTCGTAACTCCCTCATCGATCTGACTGTTGCAATCGTTGTCGGCGCCATCGCAGACCTCTGTTCCTCCCGGGAAGCTGGTCGCGTCCAGATCATCACAGTCGCCACTGGCGGCAACGGTCCCAAAGGGCGCAGTGCAGCTGGATACGAACACCGCAGCGTTACCAAAGGAATCACCATCTGCGTCGGCATACCAGGTAGGTGGAGTCGCCACACCTTCATCAATGCCACCATCGCAGTTGTTGTCCACTTCGTCACAGACCTCAGTGGCGGCTGGATTGGACAGCGGATCGAGGTCCTGACAATCAGAGCTGTCGGCCACATAGCCCGAAGGGGCCTGGCAAGCGACGACCGTTACGGCCGGATTGCCATAGCCGTCCCCATCCGCATCACCGAACCAGGTCGCGGCAGCTGCGCTGCCTTCATCAATCACTCCATCACAGTTGTTGTCGAGCTGGTCGCAGACCTCAAGGGCCCCGGGATAGGCTCCATGGTTCAGGTCGTCGCAGTCATCACCATTAGCCACATAGCCAGCTGGAGCCACACAGGCATCTACCGACAGGTGCGCAGCACCATAGCCATCCTCGTCCGCGTCGAGATACCAGACAGACACATCCACGGCAGATTCATCGATAAAGCCGTTGCAGTCGTTATCAATGGAATCGCACAGTTCCACCGCAGTCGGATTGACCTGCACACTGGTATCATCGCAGTCGCCCTCCTCAACGCACCAGTTATCGCCATCAAGATCCGTACAAGGCGGGCTGTCATCATCCTCTGGCTGGTCATCGCTTGCCGCTGAGTCATCGTCATCGCCGGACGGACACTCAGGACGGTCCCAGCAATCCTGATCATCGCAGTCAACAAAGCCATCTTGATCATTGTCCTGTCCATCATCACAGGACGACTCCCCCGAAGGGCCAGCGAGGTCTCCCCCACCATCAATATCGTCCAGTGCCAAAGCAGCACAGACACCATCACTTCGCATCCCCTGGCCATCGGGGCAGGGCTCCGATGCTGTACAACCAGACCAGAGCACCAAGCACAGCACAGCCAAAACCGAACGTTCCAGGACCCTCATCAGCACCTCCAAGCCCACCAGCTTAACTGAGCACTACGACAAGATGGTCACAGGCGGATTATTCCGAGCTTAAGGTCGTGTACCATGTCGCTCGCTTAATCAAGGCGATGTTGCTCGCGCAATCTAAGGAGAAGAGTACCGATGCGCCTGTTTCGATCATGGAACTTCTGCGTCCTCCAACTGACGTTACTAAGCCTGCTGTGCCTCTCATCTTGTCAGCAGGACACCGCAAGCACCGAGCCGCAGCCAGCCCAGCCTGCGAGCGACAAAGCAGCACCAGAGCCGGCCGAGAGCAAGCGACTTGTGGTCTACTCGGGGCGCGGTGCGGTGCTGGTCGAACCACTGCTGGAGACCTTCACCAAACAAAGCGGCATTCAGGTGGATGTGCGCTATGAGAAGAGCACCGAGACCCTGGCCAACCGAATCGCCAGCGAAGGCGCCCAGACCAAAGCCGATCTGTTCTTCGCCCAGGACTCAGGCTGGCTCGGTGCGCTGGGCGCCGGGGGGCATCTAAGCAATTTGCCGGAAGCAACCCTGGCCAAGGTCCCTGAGCACCACCGCGATGCAGCCGGCAACTGGGTCGCTACCAGCGGGCGGGCTCGAGTACTGGTGTACAGCCCAGAGCGAGTCCAGGCAGAAGACCTGCCAAAGACCCTCGCAGAGCTGCCCCAAATGGCCGGCAAGGCTCGACTGGGCTGGGCGCCGGGAAATGGCTCCTACCAGGCTCATGTTTCAGCGCTTCGGCACATCTGGGGAGAAGACAAGACCCGGACCTGGCTCACTGCAATGAAGGCCGCGGAGCCCATCGTATACCCGAAGAATTCGCCCCAGGTGAAAGCAGTCTCCAATGGCGAGATCGAGGTGGGCTGGGTCAATCACTACTATCTGCACAAGCTCCGCGCTGCCAACCCCGAGCTGCAGGCCGCCAACTATTCGTTTCCCAGCGCCGGTGACGCCGGCAACCTGATGATGCTGAGCGGAGTCGCCATCGTCGCCCACAGCAACAATCAGGATGCAGCTCAGAAGCTGGTGGACTTCCTGCTCAGCGACACCGCGCAGAGCTACTTCGCCAACCAGACCTTTGAGTACCCCACGGTTGCCGGAATTGCGCTGCACAAGGACGTACCTCCCATTGACGCCAACATGGTGCGTGCTGATCAGACGCATCTGACCGATCTCTCGGGCACACTGACCCTGCTTCGAGATCTTGGCCTCCAGTAGCCCTCTGTCAGACACGCTATTGAGGCGCCTGCTGCTGATCGGCGCGGGGGTCGTGATCTGTCTGGTGCTGCTTCCGGTCCTGGGCATGGTGATGTCTGCGGGCCAGCCCACCGGTCTGGTGACACCCCCTCCCGTGAGCTTTTCCCGACTGCTGCCACTTATCGGCCGCACTCTCGCACTCGCGCTACTGGTCTCGGGCCTGTCCCTCGCGCTCGGGACCTGGCTGGCCTGGGCCACGGTCAAGAGCCGCTACCTGGGTTCTCGTCTGCTTGCACAGCTGGGGATCCTGCCACTGGTGATTCCCAGCTATCTGCTCGCAGCCATCCTCCGCGAAGAGCTGGCTCCCCGGGGCGTTCTCGGTGAGCTGCTGGGAACCCAGAGCGCCTTCATGGGATTCTCAGCATCAGTCTTTGTGCTGACCCTGTGCTGCACTCCCTACGTGCAGCTCCTGGTGGTCGCCAGCTTACGCAGCCTGCCCGCTTCCGAGGACGAGGCGGCTCGCTCGCTGGGGGCAGGGCCATGGCGTCGCTTCACCCGACTGGCAGCGCCGCGACTGCGGCCCACATGGGCCTTCTCCCTGGCCCTGGTAGCACTCTACGTGGTCAGCGATTTCGGGGCCGTCGCGGTGCTGGACTGCGAAGTCCTGACCTGGGAGCTCTACAAGGCGCGCGGCGCCAGCGATGCCTACCGCATTGGTCTTGGAATCCTGGTCTGTGCGCTGCCGCTTCTGGCCTTGATTCGACTGCTGCAGGGGCAGGCCCACCCGGATCGACATCAGGGGGCAGCACGAGCTGCCAGTCCCGCGCCACTGCTGCGGGGCTGGCCACTCCTGCTCGCCTATCTCAGCCACCTGCTGATGATTGGCATCGGGGTCGCGATCCCGGTGGCCAGCCTTATGGGCTGGGTGCTCGACGGCATCGAACATCAAGCAAACTTTGCGGCCATCGGCGCTCCCTTGCTGACGACCCTGGCCTACGCCACCCTCGGCGCAGCCCTGGTGCTATTAGCGGCGCTGCTCCCTGCTGCGGCGAGCTCGCGGCTGCCGAAGCACAGCGCCTGGGTCGAGCACGGCGTCTTCGCTACCAGTAGCGTGCCCGGAATCCTGCTTGCCTTCGGCATCTTGCACCTGGTGCTCTACCTGGAACGCAACCTACCCATCGCAGCGGCCGGCCAGAACCTGTGGAGTTGGCTGGAAGGGGGCAGCGTGTTCCTGCTGCTCGGCTACATAATGCGCTTCCTTTCTCAGGGCTATGCCGCGGCCAAGCCAGCCATTGTTCAGGTAGATACCCGGCTGGTGGACGCTGCCCGCTCGCTGGGAGCAGACACCTTGCGCCGCATCCGTACGGTATGGCTGCCTTCAATGGCTCCGGGAATGCTGGCTGCCTACATGCTCCTGTTCATCGCCGTGGCCAAAGAACTTCCGGTGACCTTGATGCTGCTCCCAGCAGGCAAGCAGACCCTCGCCTACCGGATCTTCGACGGTCAGAGCGAAGCCTCTCTCCCGGATGTGGGACTTGCAGGCTTGCTGCTGCTGGCAGCAGCGCTCGGCGTCCAGGCCGCTCTCAGCCGTTGGAGACGCTATGCCCACTGAACCCCTTTCCTTTCGCTCCGTCGGTCACAGCTACTCGGGGCCGGCAGTCTTCCAAGAGGTTTCACTCTCGGTCGCTGCCGGCGAGCTGGTCTCGATTCTCGGGGCATCAGGCTCCGGTAAGAGCACCCTGCTACGAGCCGCCGCCGGCTTCGTCACGCCAACCCAGGGAACCGTTCTTATCAACGGAGCTGAGGTCGCCAGAGACGGTCAGGAAAAGCTCCCAGCAGAGCAGCGACGGGTCGGAATGATGTTCCAGGACTATGCACTCTTCCCCCACCTGAGCGTCGCCGACAACATCGGCTTCGGCCTGCACCGCGCGACCAACGCCACTCAACGGATCCACGAACTGCTAGAGCTGATAGGCCTAAATGGCCTGGGTGAACGGCGCCCCGGTGAACTCTCTGGGGGACAACAACAGCGCGTCGCACTGGCTCGCGCCCTGGCCCCACGCCCCAGCCTGCTGCTCCTCGACGAGCCCTTCGCCAACCTCGACGGTCCGCTCCGCTTTCAAGTAGGACGACAGGTCGTAGAGATCCTCGCCCGCGAGGGGGTCGGCGGCCTGCTGGTTACCCATGATCGAGAAGAAGCCCTTGGCCTCTCGCACCGGGTAGCGGTGCTCGGAGCAACCGCACCCGGGCCCAGCACTCTGTTGCAAATCGATGCCCCCGAGCAGGTGTACAACAGCCCGAACAGCGTCACCGTTGCCCAACTTACCGGGCGCGTCTCCGTGCTCCAACACAGTCCCCAGACCTGCCTCCTGGTACGCCCTGAAGAGGCCTCATTCGTCTCGGCTGATGATGGACAGGCGCGCGTCACCGCACGCCGCTACTGTGGCGGCGGCTGGGAGCTGGAGGTCGAAACGAGCCAGGGTAGCCTGCTCATTGATCAGGGGCCCGAGAACCCACCTGCAGTAGGCGCGCGGGGCGAAGTTCAGTTCCAGACCGAGCGGATCGCGCCCAACCAGCCGCGCTAAAGCTGCCTCAGGAAGGCCAGCAAGGTGGTCCTGTCCGCGGCAGGCAGGGCTCGATAAGCGCGCTGCGCCGCCTCGGCCTCACCGCCATGCCACAAGATGGCCTCTTCCACGTTGCGGGCGCGACCGTCATGGAGCAACTGCTCGTGACCGCTCACCACCGGCAACAACCGCAACCCCCACAACGGCGGAGTCCGCCACTCACGACCCGATGCGTTGCCCGAAGGCTTGTGATCAGCGAGACCCTCACCCATGTCATGCAACAACAAGTCCGTATAGGGCCAGATCAACTGGTCGGCCAGCGCCGCTGGCTCAGCATCACTGCGAGTACGCATGGACGGACGATGACAGGCAGCGCAGCCCAACGCAGCAAACAGCTCACTGCCCGCTTCTAGTTGTTCTAGATCGGCGACCTTGCGAGCTGGAACGGCCAGACCCTTCAGGTAGAGTGCCACCCGATCCAACTTGTGATCATCCACCTCAGGGCTGCCGCCGCTGGCGGCCTGCATGGCAAGCTCCTGGGCAGCGGTAGGCACTTCCCTGGGATGAAGCGGAGAGCTGATGCCAATGTCCTCAGAGAACGCTCCAGCTGCCTGCTGACGAAGGCTGGCATTGCGCGCTTTCCAGCCGAAACGGCCGAGCCGCTGCTGGCCCGTGCTGTGATCCCACAGCTGCCGAGGACGTCCAGAAATACCGTCCTGATTACGATCCTCAGGATCGGCCCAGGCAATGATGTCCTGCTTGGGTACCGCCTCCAGCAGGCCCAGTCCAAACACCGCCGGCGCCACACGCAACGAGAGCCGAGCCTGAGCAGGCAGGGGGCCGTAACCCAAAGAGCGCAGCTGCAGCTGCGGCGACCGCAAACTAAAAGGGCTGCCATCATCAAACTGACCGGCCTGTTCCAGCCAGCTCACCCGCGGGTCCACCTCAGCTGGGATGCCCGGTAACGCCTTAGGCTGCAATTGTTCGCCATACACCGGATGCGGCACCAGCGTTTGACCATCGGCCCCGGGCACACTCAACAGGATCACTGCGGTCTGGAGGGTCCGCTCCGGTCCAGATGGCATCCGGCTCCGACCATCTCTGAGGTGACAGGTTGAGCAGGATGGCGCGTTGAACAACGGACCGAGGCCATCCCGACCAAGGGTCGAGGCCGGCGCAGCCACCCAGTTATCGTTGAAAAAGGCGTTGCCAACGGCAAAGCCCCTGCGGCTGGCCGGATCCAGCGTCCGCAGCGCCAGAGCGTAAGCGTTTGGAGAGTCATCAAAAACGGTCGCGCTGCCGCCTGCCAAAGCCCAGGCCTGCCAACCAGAAAGCTCCCCAACAGCCTCGGCTGCAGTGCTCACCAGCTGGCGTCCGCCGCAGCCGACCACCAGCAGCCAAGCTAGCGTCAGGAGAGCGGCGCGACTCAATGTCCCGCGAGGTTGATCTGTAGCTGCATTGCCTGGGCCGCCTGGGCCGCCCCCTGAGCAACCGCTTCCAGCTGGCTCATCAATTGACTCAACTGGCTTCGCTGCGGACTACCGTCCTCAGCCTGAATGGCCTGATCAAAAGGCGGGGTCAACTCACCGGCAGTCTTCAGGGCAACCTCAATCTGGCCATCCAATTGCTGGGCGAGAGCGGGATCAAAAGCTGCTGTCAGCTCCCGCAGCCCCGGCCCCTGCTGACCACCAATGGTCCCTCGGTACAGCTGTTGAATCCCCTGTACGTTGGCCAGAATGTCCAGATGAGTGGTGTCCGAGAAGCAGGACTGCTCATCCTCCTGATCACGGGTCTCATAGGCGACCGCAATCCGCTCACCGGCAAGCTCATGGCCGGCGAGCATGGCCAGTCCGGTCCACATCCCTCTAACGGCCCGCTCCTCATCGGCCAAGAAGCCCTCTGAGAAGCTACCTGGGGCAGCTTCGGTCCACTCACCAGCCAGCCCTGCAAGATCATCCACCAGCAACTTACTCACAGCCATCAGATAGGCACCCCGCCGCAACGCAGCAGGGTTCTCGGGCAGATAGTCTGTATAGGGGCGGGTGCCAGGGCCGTCACTGTTCGTATCCTGCCCCCACAGCAAAAACTCAACGGCATGCCATCCGGTGGCGATGTTCTCTTCGCCGCCCTGCTCATTGCGCTGTAGCAAAGATGCAGCATCGATGACCGGCAGGCCCTTCAGGTCCTGAACCAGGCCAGCCATCGGCTGATCCACCACATAATCTATGTAGGCCTCATCAAGGGGCCAGCCGTTGATCTGCCCCTCAGGCCCGTCCTCATCATCGATCGGTCCGCCTTGAAAACGGAGCACCTCAGACGGCGAGTAAGCCTGTCGGGCTTTGATCCAGGCCTGACGAGCCAGCACCAGGCGCTGCTCATCAGGCGCCTCCACCAAAGCCTGATTGGCCTCCAGCAAAAGCCTGGCCTGGGCAGCGCTGCTGCTCCATAGCTGCGCTACACCCCGGGCATGGTTCTGCAGAACCGCACTACGCAGTGCCATACGCTCCTGGCCCCCATCAGGAGCAACCGTTGGAACTGCAGGGCCCTGAGATGCAGCGCAACCGGTCAGGACCAACAGCAAAGATGCAGTCAAAGCAGTGAGCACAGCCTTAGCCATAGAGCGGTCCGCCTGAGCGCTGCATAGAGTTGAAACAGAGCAGATCATTTGGCAGTAATCCTTTGGCTTATTTTTTCTTGGCCAGAGAGCCAACCAACTGTCGGGTCATGGAGCCCTCTTCGATAAAAACACGCAGATCTTCAATAAGGCTGGCGTGACGTACGCGCTTAAACCAGAACCGGTTCTTGCCCTGACGCACGATGACCACCGGTCCCTTGCACATGTCTTGACACTTCACCATCCCAATCGGCCCGAAGTCTGCCAGTGACTCCTTCAGCTGCTCAATGACTGCGGAACGCTTTGCGCAGTCCCGCCCACGACAGATGCGTACGTGGTTCGAGTAGCTCATCGACCTGCATTCAACTGGAGTAGTCGCGCAGCATCTTGCGAAGTTCAATGGTGTGAGCTTCCTCCTGGCCAATCATCGTTCTGGCGTACTCTTCCAGATAAACGGAGCTGTTTTCGACGGTTTCAAGCAAGCTCTTGTAGAGCCCAAGGGCAAAAAGTTCATGCTCAAGGCTCTCCTCGAGGATGTCGCGAATGGCATGTTTGTGAGTCTCTTGGATCTCTGCGATCTGTTGACTGGGGTGGCCCTCAAGCCCGGTCAGCAACTCACCAGCCTGCTGTGCATGAACCAACGATTCGCTGGCTTGCGCCTTCATGAAATCAACGATGGGGATCCGATAGGGACCGGTCACCATCAGAGAGTAGTGGGTGTAGCGCACCACACCTGCAAGCTCATACTCCATAATCTTATTAAGCACTTCACAGGTCGTCGCAAGATCCAGCTCTTCCATGTCAGCTCCATGCACAGGTCTGATCAACTCTTTATCGCGGTCTGGTCGCGATGTCGATTCCTTAAACAGGTCATCGCTTTGGAGCTCAGCACAGTTCTTTATGAACCCTTGAGCCAAGTGCCTGCTGAAGACTGCCTGCTCATTCTTCCCAGCGCACAAAGAGCAAGCATCTTAACAATGCAAGAGCGGGCCCATTCAAACCATCAAAGAGGAGTTATCATCCCATGCCAGCTGTCATCCCATGCCACGAAAGAGGCAACCAGCCGACCAAGAAAGTTCGGACTTGCGAGAAAAAAACAAGAAACTCACCCTGAAATAATGATAATGATTTTCATTATCATTATTATCGCGCTGCCACGCTGTCTTAGTTGAGAGCAAGCGAACGACCATCAACAACCAAAGATGAAGAGAACCGAACATGTCCATTGCGATCTTTTATGGAACGACAACCGGCAACACAGAGGAAGCTGCTGAGCTGATCAGCGAGGAGCTTGGTGATCTGGTCAGCCACATGGCGGACATCGCCAAGACCGAACCCCAGGACCTGCTGAACTATCAGGTACTTATGTTTGGCTGCCCCACCTGGAATGTTGGCGAGCTTCAATACGACTGGGAGGACTTCCTTCCCCGACTCGAGGGACTGGACCTGACCGGCAAGAAGATCGCCCTGTTCGGCCTGGGCGACGCTTATGGCTATTCAGAGAACTTTCTAGATGCCCTCGGACTGCTCTGGGAAGAGATCAAGAATCTCGGCGCCCCTGAGCTCATCGGCATCTGGCCGACTGAAGGCTACACCTACGATGAATCCCTGGGACAGTACGACGCCAACCATTTCCTCGGGCTCGGACTGGACGAGGAGAACGAATCGGACCTCCACGATGAACGCATCAAAGCCTGGACCGCGCAAATCCGCACTGAGCTGGGCCTGGACGGTGCAGCGGCCTAGCCCGAGTCCCGCTCATCCATAAGAGTTCCGCAGCTGCGCTTGGATAGGCGCAGTCTTGTCACAGTTGCGGTGAACCCGGCGGCCCTGTCGTTGGGCCCCGCTGCTGACGTCCACAACCCGCTAACTCACCTCCCCCCACAGCGACCTCTCAGACAGGACCCCCAGCATGACCTCCTCAGCTTCCATCCGCGCACTCCTGATGTTGTTCTTCTGCTGTTCCATACTTCAGCCTGCTACAGCAGCCGCTGAAGAGGCGAGCAAAACCGAGCCGAAGGCCGCCTCGGAAGACTCGCCAAAGCCCTCCAGTGAGACCGAGTCGAGCCCAACCAGTGAGGCGCCACCAACTGCGGCAAAAGCCAACAGCGCTGACCCCTACGCCAAGACCACTGAGCTCGAAGCAAGCCCCTATGTGTTCGCCTGGCTGAACTACCCAGCTGGCCCCCTTAAGCTGCGCGGTGGAACCACCAAGGGGAAGCCCGTTGCGCTGGACACAGAAGCTTCCAGTCAGTGGGCCCGACTGCGCACCGAAGAGCTGACAGCAGTAGAGCGCGACAGGACCGCAATCCTGGCCATGCAAGGGGACTACCGGGTCAGCTTCGACTTCATCGAAACAGAACTTTATGGCGAAGCATCTGTGCCATCAGCACCCTACCGCTCATGGGCAACGGAGCGGGTCTATGTGCTCTCGGATTCAGCCGAGAAGGTGGAGCTGCAGCACGTCCTGGTGATGGTGATAGTCGATGGCCAGGGCAAGGAGTCACCACCTATGGTCATCAAGCACTGGCGGCAGGTTTGGGAGTACCAGCCAGATAGCCAGTTTGAATTCATCGGCCATCGGACCTGGCGCAGAGTGCCACTAGCACAGGAGGTCACCTCAGGAGCCTGGCTACAGACCGTGTATCAGGTGGACGACAGTCCCCGCTATTCTCTGCTGGGGCGCTGGGAGCACAACGCAAGTTATTCAGCGTGGAACAGCGAGTCCGGCCACCGCCCGCTGCCGCGCCGCGAATACACCAGTCGCTCCGACTATCAGGCACTGTATGGGACCAATCGCATCACGATCACAGAACGGGGCTGGGTCCACAGTCAGGACAACCTGAAAAAAGCTCTCACTGGCCCCGGACAGACTGCTGAAGACCTCCCCTTCCTGGCCCGCGAGCTGGGCGTTAACCGCTACGACCGCATCAAAGGCTTCGACTTCAGTCCGGCCGACGAATACCTCGCTGGAACCGGCGAGTACTGGAGCGGAGTACGGAGCAAGTGGGACGAGCTACTGGCGGCTGAAGGCAACTATGCAATTGCCGCAAAGTGTGAGGACAAGAGGGCCTATGAGCGCTTCTTCTCCCTCGCCAACGAGCATCGCAAGGCCAAGGAACTGAAGCGAAAGAAAAAGCGCGAAAAGCTGCTGAGCAAGCAACAAGACGAGCTGACCGCACTGTTTCAGTGCCTTGTTGCAAGCGCGGCGGAGACCACCACTGCCGAGAGCGAGCCAGGGCAGAGTCCTTGAGCCTTCAGCGGCCGGCCTGGTAATCGCACCGGGCACTCTGCAGTGAGCAGCCTTCACCCAAGCGGTTCGCAGAGCCTGGGGGACAGCTGTCGTTTGTGACGATCTGCTAAGACGTTGTGAGGCGACGGACCGCTTAGGGCCCGTCCCTGGGAGGAGTTCCTGCCCATGGTGAACCATCGCGCCCTCGCTCTGTTTACAGCCCTCCTGACCGCAGCTTGTACGAGCACCAATAGCCTGCAGGACTTCGACGGCGACGGCAGCCTGGATCAAAACGACTGTAACCCAGCCGACCCGGGGATTCACCCCAGCGCAGAGGACCCCCATGGCGACGGCATCGACCAGGACTGTGACGGCAGCGATGGGGTCGACCGAGACGGGGACGGCTTCCCCGCTAACGTCCCGGTCAGCAGCCCGAACCTGGACTGTAACGACGAGAGAAGCGACATCCACCCGGGAGCAACAGACCCTCTGAGTGACGCCCTGGACTCCAACTGCGACGGTCACCCTGGAGTCGACACCGATGGCGATGGCTATGCGGACCAAAACATCGAAGGGGACGACTGCGATGACGGCAACGACAACGTCCACCCCGGCGCAGCGGACAACCTCGGTGACTCCCTGGATTCCAACTGCGATGGCCACGATGGCACCGATAACGACGGCGATGGCTTCGCCTCCATCAACTCAGAGGGTAGCGATTGCGATGACGGCGAGCCGCTCACCTTTCCCGGCAACATCGAGCTGTGCGACGGCATCGACAACGACTGTTCGGGGGCGGTAGACGAAGGCTTCGATCAGGACCAGGACGCCGTCACCAGCTGCGGGCCCGACGGACAGCCGGACACCGCCGATGACGACTGCGATGACGCTGATCCGAGCGTCCATCCCGAGGCACCTGAGCGCTGCGATCTTAGGGATAACGACTGCGACGGCAGCCAGCCCGTCGACGAGGTCGACGGCGACGGCGACGGTGACCCGGCCTGTAGCGACTGCGACGATAGCGACAGCACCCAGAACTCTCTGGATCTGGACGCCGACGGCTACAGCATCTGCGGCGCTGACGGCATCCCTGGCAACGGCGACGAGGACTGCGACGACCAGCAACCGGCCAGCCATCCAGGTGCTCCTGACCAATGGGGGGACCTGCAAGATACGGACTGCGATGGGACCGATGGCATCGATCTCGACGGCGACACCTGGGCGGTCAACGCAAACGGCCCCCAACAGGACTGTAACGACGCTGACCCGGCCAGCTTCCCCGGCGCGGCAGACCCCTGGGGCGACGCCAACGACAGCAACTGCGATGGCATGGACGGAGAGGACTACGACAACGATGGTTGGGCGGGCAATGCAGTCGCACCCGATGCCGACTGCAACGATCAGGACAGCAATATCTTCCCCGGCGCGGCCGATGTGGTCGCCGATGGAACCGACAACAACTGCGATGGAATCCCCGGCACTGATAACGACGGCGACAACTTCGCTGCCACAAACTCGGGCGGCAACGATTGCAATGACGACCAACCAACAGGCGCCAGCACCCATCCCGGCGCGGCCGACGACTGGGGAGATGACACGGACAGTAACTGCGACGGCATCGATGGCATCGATCTCGACGGTGACGGCTTCGCCAGCAACGCGACCGGGACCCAGCACGACTGCGACGACATGGACAGATTGATCTCTCCCGCCGCGGCCGATAACTGGGGAGATAACCTGGACACCAACTGTGATGGACTAGACGGGGTCGATGCCGATGGCGACAACTATGCCGGCAACTCCAGCGCAGCCTACTTCGACTGTGACGACCAGGACCCCTCTATTAACCCCCAGGCAGACGACCGCATAGATGCCCAGGGCATCGACAGCAACTGCGACGGGACCGATGGAATCGACCAAGATGGCGATGGTTTTGCCAGCAACACCGATGCCACCCAGCCAGACTGTGATGATGCGCGGCCCAACATCTATCCGGGAGCCCCTGACCCTCCGGGCAATGGTCTGGATGAAGATTGCGACAACTGTGGCTCTGCCTCCAATTCGGCCATCGGCGATGGGATCGACACCGACTGCGACGGTTGGGCACTCAATGGGCCGGGCAGCACCCAGGACTGTGATGACAGCGACCCTGACATCCATCCAGGCAGCGTCAACTCCGCTTGGGAGTCGCCAGGACTGGAGATCGACATCAACTGTGACGGCGACTTCAGCAGCCTATTGGACGATGCGCGAAGCAGCGGCTTCCAATGCCAGGGCGAGGGCGGAGGCGAGGCCGGCTACAGCATCGCTTTTGCCGGCGACATCAACCAGGATGGCACCAAGGATCTGCTGATCGGCGCTCCCAAGCGCCGCATCGGATTTCTGAATTCTGCCGGTGCGGCCTTCCTCACCCTTCGACCATCCTTCAACAGCGCCGCCCAGCCCGACATTGAATTGGAAAACTCGTCGGAAGTGCTGGTGTTTGAGGGTGACCAGGCCTACCAGTATTTCGGCACCGCAATCGCATCCATTGGGGACCTGGACGGCAACGGCGCAACTGACATCGCGATCTCAGGACGAGACGCGGTCTACATCTTTCTGGGCGAAAGTCTCAGCTCTATTGTTGCCAGCCTGCCGCCGTCGACGGTCCTGCAAGCCTCCGACGCGGACATCACCGTAATAGGGCCTACCAACAGCTTCACTGGCATGGCCCTGGCCGGCGGCAGGGACGTCGACGCCGATGGAATCCCCGACCTCTTGATCGGTGCGCCAGGATCGCCCACTGACTCTACCAGCCCGGGGCGCACCTACCTGGTTGACGGCGCCGCCCTGCGCACCAAAATCATCGCCGGGCAGGACTCAACCCATGCAGCCAGTGTGAGCATCACGCTACACGGAAGCAGTCCAGCAAACGATGGTGAGCACAGTGGTCATGCAGTCGCCTTCGTGGACACCAGCAGCTCTGCCGCCGACCCCTACATCGACATCTTGATCGGAGCGCCTACCTTCCCCGCCAACCAATGGGGAGGAACGCTAGGTGCGAGCTACCTGGTTCGCGGCGCTGACCTGGCGCTGCTCAGCGCAGGCAACTCTATCGATCTCGACATGATCGGCATTGGCTTTGGTGGGATTGACCTGGGCGGCAAGGTAGGCAGCGCGCTCGCCTCTGCTGGCGATGTAGATGGCGACGGCGACGAAGACATCCTCATCGGCGCTCCTGAGACAACGGTCGGCACCAAGGTTCAGGCGGGCTCCATATACCTGCTTTTGGCTGCAGACATAAGGAGTCTGACCAGCCCCACCGGTTCCTTCCCCCATTCTATTGAGCAGGTGGCTTCCTACATCTTCCGCGGCGAGTCGGCGGGGGATCAGGCCGGCAGCTCGGTCGCGACAGCGGGAAATATCGATGGCGATCATCTCGATGATCTGCTCATTGGTGCAGCCTACAGCTCCGATGGCGGGACCTGGTCGGGCAAGACCTACCTGGTGCTGGGAAGCCAACTCCAGGGGCACGGTGGAGCCGCCTCGTCAATCCCTATCGCGCCGGCCGACAGCAGCAGCGGCGAAGACCTCTCTCAAGCAAGAGCTGCCTTCTCAGGGTCTACCTACACCCGCAGCGGCAGCACTGTGGCCGGCGGACAAGACCTCGATGACAACGGCTACGATGACCTGCTCATTGGCGCCCCCCACGCCCTTTCAAGCTCGCTTAGCCTGAATGCAGGCAAAGTCTATGTGCTGTTTGGCGGTCCCTGAACATTGCGACCGGCCCACAGTCCTGATGACTGTAGCTATGAGAACTAACGAAACATGCACGAGATCCAGGTACTGGAGTCGTCGTTCTCGTCGCCCCAGTCCTCCGGGTCAGGAAAGTTGTTCTGGTTGGAGTCGGACCAACCATTGTTGTACCAGTAACCACAGAAGAACTGATTGCCCGCCTGGTTGCAGTGGTCACCAGTCAGATTCCCCGGCAGGGTCACCGTGCTGTTATTGAAGATCGACGTCGGCGTCTGGTTGTTGCCCTTGGTCATGGGCATGGCGAGACGAGCTCCGCCACTGGGCCAACCGCTGATTCGCAAGTCATGGTTGGTCGCCCACAGATGGCGCTTGGCTGCCAGCCAGGCATCCACATCCTCAACCCCGCGACCCGCCGAGGGCAAGCCCCGCGAAGTGCAGAAGTTCACATAAGAGGTGTCGTTGGTGATGTTGTCCGATCCCATCTGATAGACAGCAATCGTCCAGCCGCCGCCGTCAGTGCTCATGTCGCAGTACAACTGCTCCGCCGCTCCGTCGCTGTCATTATCGATCCAATAGCTGCCGTCTTGGGCGCTGGGCTGAAGGCTGAGCAGGCTCGCGCAGGACGAAGCCGGGCAGCCCACAGAACCCGACGCAGGGTCCCCCCCATCACAGTCCTGGTCAATGCCATCACCACAGACCTCACTGTTGCCTGGATAGCGATCCGACCCGGTTGAAGGATTGTCGTCGCAGTCATCATCGGCCGTGCCAACGAGCGCATCAGCGCCGCAGGTGGAGACCCCGTCTCCATCCTGATCAAAACCCTCGTCGATGGCGCTATCGCAGTCGTTGTCGATGCCATCACAGACCTCAGCCACACTCGCTAATCCCTCGTCGATGGCGTCGTCACAGTTGTTGTCGATCCCATCGCAGGTTTCGGTCGCACCCGGGAGCACCGCGGCGTCGGTATCGTTGCAATCGCCCGTCGTCGCAAAAAAACCTGTCGGCTGATCGCAAGCGGTCGTAAAGATAAAGCTACCGGCCACGCCATCACCATCGGCATCGGCATACCAGGTGCTGGCATCAACCGACGTTGCTTCATCGGCGAGCCCATTGCAGTTGTTGTCGATGCCGTCGCAGAGCTCTGGAGCCAAGGGTGAGACCAGGGAATCCTGTGGCGCACAGTCAGCGCTGTCGACCACGCCATCCCCATCGGAGTCCAAGCTCAAGGTGGCGGAGACACAGCTCCAGGAGCCGCTGTTGGGGTCCATCCAGATCGTCTCTCCCGAGGCACAGCTCAGATCCGCCAGCGTGTCTGTGTTGACCGTATGACTGCCGGTCAGATAGCCGTTATTGGCCACGAAAGCGTCTACCTGAGCCTCGCTGAGCTGAGTGTCGGTGTCGATGTCCTGGCCGCAGACCCAAAGCCCAGTAACCGCAGAATAGACCGGAACTTCCCCAGCCTGACAGACCAGCGCCGCCAAGCTGTCCCGGTCTTCAGCACAGTCCCAGCTAGCCAACGCGGCGCTATACTTGGCGATCAGTCCATCGGCGCAGGGCAACCCTAGCAAGGTGTCGCTATCGGCGTCGCCGTCGGCGAGATCTGCCGGGATCCCGCTGAGGTCACTCCAGTCAATGGGGGTTCCCAGCCAATTACCAGCGTTGTCGATCACCGCAGTGCCGCCAATACTGAGCTCATCAGCATCGACCGGCCCGCCCTCGACCGCCCCGGCCACCGCCGCGCGCAAGGCAGTCGGAACCGAGACCAGTTCCTGGCGGGGACTAAGCACCACACCATCAACGATCAGCTCAAGCCACACCGTACCGTTGGCGAACAACAGGTCATCCACTGGCGCCTGCTCACCAATGACCAGCGAGTAATAGCCATCCTGAAAATCTACCGAGCGCTCTTCATACCAGAGCTGGTTGCCGTCCTCTGCCGCATCATAGAGGGCGAAGACCAGCGCATGGGTTCCTGACAACGGCCCATCCACAGCATCCACCAGCCGGCCCTGCTGATTCAACCTGGTAGGTGCCGCCAACAGCAGGCTCGGCAGCAGCACGCTGCTCAACACCATCAAGAACAAGGAACGTAAGGACATAAGACCTCCTTTAGGCTGCTGGCCCAGTCAGCTGATGAGCTTATCGCGAACCGAACTTTACCGAGCGGTCCAGCGCCGAGTTTCCGCTAGTATTCAGCCCAGGAGGAAGCCATGATCCGCCGCGTCCATTACAGCCTGATTCTGTCCATGCTCACCTTTGTCACGGGCTGCTCGCTCTCAGAGACCTGCCCGGAAGGACAGGCCATGCTCAGCGACGGAACTTGCGTTGAGCTCTCAGAGCCCGGGCTGCCTGCTCAGGGCGAAAGCTCCTGCGACGACGGCTTGGACAACGACGGCGACGGCTTCAGCGACTGCGAGGATCAGGACTGTTGGGCCGACCAGGCCTGCCCCCAAGGAGACGATGACGATACCAGCGGCGACGACGATGACTCGGCCAGCGGCGATGACGATGACGACGT
>DJIF01000103.1:0-294 GCA_002433485.1 Deltaproteobacteria bacterium UBA6601 | reverse complement strand
ACGTCAGCGGCGATGACGATGACGCTGCCAGCAGCGGCCCCGACGAGGACGGCGACAGCTACGTGGCAAGCTCGGCGGGCGGCAGCGACTGCGATGACAGCGACCCGGCCATCAACCCCTCGGCCATTGAGCTGTGCGATGAACTGGACAACGACTGCGATGGCCTCGTCGATGACAACCCCATCGACGGCTCCCTGTGGCACCTGGACGCCGACTCCGATGGTTATGGTGGCCAGTTCCTCAGCGAGGAGACCTGCTCAGCGCCGACCGGCTACGTGGACAACAGCGACGACT
>DJIF01000069.1 GCA_002433485.1 Deltaproteobacteria bacterium UBA6601 | reverse complement strand
TCCCGCCGAGTCGTCGTCATCGCCAGTTTGAAGCCGGCCTTCAATGACTTCGCTGACCGCTGCCCACAGGCTCGGATCCGCATCATCGTAGTTGAGCGCCCAGAAGCCGAAGCCGCCCAACCCTTGGTCCAGCGCCATTTGGGCCTTGAGGGCGATGGACACCTCGTCTTCGCACCAGGTCTGGCGCCACTGGCCATCCTGTTGCCAGGCGATCCAGGGGGTGTCGCTGTCACTGTCCCAGTATCGCCCCCGCTCCTCAAAGCGTTGCTGGCAGGTGTCGTAGAAGGTTGCGCCGAGGTAGTCGATGCTCTCAGCGCCCAGTTGATCGCTGTTGGCGATCCAGGTGCCACCGTACAGCGGTAGACCCATGACGATCTCGGACGCATTCTCAATCCCAGCCCACTCGATGTAGTCTTGAGCCGACCACTGCAGTGATCGACTGCCCCACTGATCGCTGGACCACAGCGGTGCATTGGGGCGCGGGTCCGACCAACTCCCCGAGAAGGCGTAGCCCATGATGAACAGTAGGTCAGAGTGTTCGGCAAGGACGTCGTAGTCGTAGGCGCCGTCCCAGTCGACGGCGGGAGTAGCCAGACTCAGGTAACTGTCGGGTTGGGCCAGCTGCATCGCAGTGCGCAGTTCGACGATGAAGTTGATGAAGTCATTCCTGTTGGCCAGATCGAGGCCCTCAAAGTCGATGTCGATTCCGTCGCCGCCGCCCGCGGTCATGGCATCGATCAGGTTGTTGACTGCCGTGGTCCTACGGGTGGGGCTGCTGAGGAGCTCTGCCAATTCTTCGTCACCAAAGCGGGTCGCCGATAGCACGACAATCGCGCCTGCCGCGTGGGCTGCTTCAATGAGTGCGTCCGAGCCAGATCCGCCCCAGCCATGCAGATCGCTGAGCGATCCGTCGGCCTCTACTTCGGCGCTGAACCAGGCGAGCACATCGAGATGCTCCCAGGGCAGATTATTGGCGTCCTCCCAGTAGGGCAGGTAGCCCATGACCGTGACCCCCTTGTCCCTGGCCCGGTGCTCGAGTTGGGCCTTGGTGGGAAAGCCGACATTCTCGGCCCTTAGCGGAGTTGACCCCTGGTGGGCGCGGAGCAGGGTCTCGTGAGGCGACTGCCAGGCGGATTGGGCAGCCACATTGCTCGCGGGCAGCAGGGAGGCGATAGACAGTGCTACAGCGGCGAGCAGCCGGGCGCTATTGTTGGTCATCCTCAAGCTCCCGGAAGAAAGGGCAGTCACCGGACTCCAGGCAGGGGTCGTCGCTGATTTCCTGGCCCAGACTCTGGGCATAACGTGCGATCTGCGACATGGCGAACAGAGTCATATCGAAGGGTTTGTCCGGATCCGGTGTAGTGAAACCGTGCATGCCCGTAGGACTCGCATAGGGTAGCCGCAGACCAGAGACTCCGGCCTCGGTCTGCCGCACCGCTCGTAGCGGAATGGTGGAGGGGGCGCCGGTGCCGTCGGTGCCGTTGTCCAGATCGTCGGCATCGAAGAGCAGGAAATCTCCTGACTTCTCGTTCTGGAAGGGACCGAACTGCTCCATGCCGTGGACCACCTTCATGTCGATAAGCCAGCGGTCAACCGTTGTTCCGTAGCGCTCATCGATGGCGTGGCGGTCGTAGATGCCCGCCGCTCTGGCGATGGTGATCCCGGCTCCAGTAGGCACCACCGGGTCACCCGGTGTAGGCACCAGCAGGACATTGGCCTGGTGCCCGCCCAATTGCGCAAAGGGTTCATCAATGTAGTGGGGTGCATAGGCCACCGGGTCGGCCGGCTCAGTGGCCAGCGACAGGACATTGACCAGTCGCCGCAGTGAGGGGGTGCCGCGCTGCTTGCCAAGACCCTCTGCTAGGGCCACCAGCGGCGAGCCGGCGCGATAGGTGACGCCTTGGAAGCGCACTTCTTCTTCAAAGCTGTCAAAGCTGGCGATCTGGACTCCGTCGGCGTCTTGCACTGTGATCCGCCAGCGGTCGCCAAGGCCAGTGTTTTGCGCGATCTCATAGACGACCCCCTCCACTGGACCGCTGTCGGGCATGCCGGTCGCCGCCCTCCGCTCGGCAAAGTCCATGGCATCGGAGGGCACCCCGATCCGGAAGCGCCCATCTTCGGGGATTCCGGTCGTCGCTATCTCACCGTTGTCGAGGTTCTCTACGGTTACGGTACCGCCAACAGGGATGCTCTGGAGGGTGGCAATGGGAGCCTCTTCCATGCTGGTCCAGGAGTTGACGTACTGGCGAATGCTTAAGGTGCCGTTCCCCAGGTTCCGCCCGATGACCAGGGGATTCATGATCTTGCCGACTACCGCTTCGATGACTCCGCTCAGGTCCGAGCGCCACCCCACATCCATCAGCCCGCCGCCGGCTACGATGGGAGTGACGGTGGTGAACTCCGGTTCCACCGCCGCCGCAACCGCTGAGTTGATCCCGCCCAGGGAACCACCCATGAGGTGCAGAGGAACATCGGGTCCGCCAATATCGGGGACGCCGTTGCCATCCCAGTCGCAGCTGACCTGCTCCAGGTCACCGCTGCTCACACCACCTGCCAGCTTACCGCTCATGGTTCCGCTGCCGCACTTGCGTAGGCCGCGGACCAATTGCATCCAGTCCACGACTCCCTGGCGAACCATGTCTCGGGTATGGAAGCCATCGGCGACCCACATGTCTGAGCCAGAGTCCACATCGCCATCGTTGTCCAGGTCCCGCGCCCGGTTGTCTTCCAGATGTTGGAGGAAGGGGAGCATGCCCATGGCTTCCATGAGCGCGGCCAGTGTTTCCCGCTCCGACTTGCTCATGGACAGGCCGTGACCGGGGAAGTCCATGCTGCAGGCGGCAATGCCAACCCGGTTCAGGGCCCAGGCAAAGAGCAGGAACTCGGCGCGATTGGAGCGATAACCATGGCCATAGAGAGTGACCGGAAAGGGCTGCTGGTGCTCGGCGTCTGCCTTGGGAAGCATGCAGCTGAACACCACCCTCCGTGGAGCCGCATGGAGTTCGCCCGTCTGGGCGTCGAGTTGCCACCATTCGTCGGCGTCGTTGCGTCCGTCGTCGTCGCGGTCTGCCATCAGATCCGGGCTTATGAAGGCGCCGCCGACGATGCTCTCTGCATAGGCGGTGCTGCGGCCCACTGCGGAGCTTTCGTCCGGGAACAGTCCGGCCGCCTCCAGCACTGATGCGAGCCGAGCCGCGGGCACGCTTAAGGGCTGCTCGATTTGCTCTCCTTCTTGCAGAATGGCGGCCTCAGTGATTCCGGCTGGATAGTCTTCCGCAAGGTGGGAGAAGGGCCCCTCGCCATGGAGTCCGCGGCGGAGATCAACCAGGTCTCCGGTGATCCTGCCGGTGGTGAAGGTCCAGGCAAAGGCAACGTCGTTGATCTCGAGGCCGAGCCCGGGAAGGACCTCGTGCAGCGGCTCAAGGGCCTCTGTCTGGCGGAGGTGATGGACAAAGGACCAGGGTGATCGAATGGGCTGGCCGTTCTCGCCCAGCAGGCGCTCAGTGAGCACCACCGCATAGCAGGTTTCCTCCCGCATAGGGACCACCGGTCGCAGGATGAGGGTGTCGGTCTCCCGTTCGTACCAGGTCATCAGGTCGGCGCGCGGGTCACCTCCTTCAGGGTAGACGTTGGGATGATCGAGCACGCCGTCGAAGTCGGTGTCTTCACCTGGGTCAAGAACGCCGTTGCCGTTGAGGTCTTCCTCTGCCAGCTCGTAGAGTAGCGAGGGTGTCCAGGAGCGCGGGTCATTGGGGAAATATCGGTCGGTGCTGAACAGGTCGCCCGGAAAGCGCCCATGCCCTAGGTCCAGTTCCAGGGCCTCGCCGTATCCTGGCGAGCTGGGGCTGATGTTGATGACATAGAAGGCATCGTCGCTGAGGTCGTAGTCATCGGCGTGGCGATTCACCACGTTGTCCAGATCCAGGGCCGCCTGAAATCGGACGGAGATGGGTGCAAAGATGCCGAAGCCTGGCAGCTCATTGACTTTGCGTCGCGCCCTGCGCTCCAGCTCCGTTGCGGCCTCCTCGGAGAAGTTGAGTCGGAGTCCTGTAGGCGAGCCGGGATCGGGTCGGGTGGCGAGGTCGTTGGGGAAGGGGAGCTCTGGCAGGGGCTCAGCATCCCAGTCGATGAGAATTTGCGGCCCCTCGCCAGATGGAGTGGCCCGCAGCCCCTGGTCGCGGCCGCAGGCGGGTAGCAGGAGCGCGGTTGTGAGAAGGAGCAGGAGACTGCGAATCATGGCGACTCCGGTGAACTCCCGAGCACTTCACCGCTGTTCGGGAACTGGGTACGACTAGCTGTGATTAGCACGAACCGTCCGGTTGCGCCCGGTCAACCCGTCTCAGTGTCTGGGTTCGCTGAGCAGCGATGCGTCCTGTTGGCAGTCCATCGGCAGATGTCTGGCGACCAAGTCTCCCAGTCGCTGGCCAAGGGGCCGCGGTCGATGTAGATCCTTGCCGATGCGACACAACTCTTCTCGATTTCGTTCTTCGCTGCTGCTTTGTTCCCTGTGGCTGTGCTCCTTGTTGGTGGCCTGCCCTGCTGAGGAAGAGCCGGACCTGGCTCGCTTTTCGGTGAGCTTTGAGCCTGCTTCGCTGCAGCTGACTCTGCTTCGCGACCAGCAGACTCTGTTGCTGTTCCCGTCCGATGGGATCCAGCTCGGTACCGTCGCCAGCCTTAATGATGAGCTCAGCTATGACCCGTATTTTCTCGGTGAGGAGACTCCCGGTAACGAGGTCACCTGGCGGACGCTCAGCGCGGCGCGCGCAGCTACTCAGACGGACCAGGTCCGTGATTTTGAGCTCGACTTCAGCGATGGCTTCAGTGCAGTGCTGCGTTTGGTTGAACACGCTGAGGGCCGCGTTGAGCTCACTCTGGTTCCGGGTTCAGCCCCTGAGCCCATTGTTTACTTCCGCTTGGTGCCGCGGGTTGATGCGGAAGAGGGTTTCTATGGTCTAGGTGGGGTGCTGGATACGCCTAACCATCGAGGCAAGGTGCGCGCCATGCAGCTCGAGGTGGACAGCTCGGTGGAGAGCTTGAACAACGAGATGCATGTTCCTATTCCACTCTTGATCGGCACCACCGGCTGGGGGCTGTTTGTGGAAGACCCTCATCCTGGCCTGTTCGAGGTGGCCTCTTGGGCGGACGATCGGGTCCAGGTTACCTACGGTACGGGCATGGACTCAGCGCAGGGCTTCCGCTTTCACCTGTTTGCCGCTGAGCATCCTCTGGACATAACCCGTCACTACTACGACACCACCGGCGATCCGCTGCTGCCAGCGCCCTGGGCCCTGGGCCCGTGGGTTTGGCGTGATGAGAATGAAGATGAGGCTCAGGTCCGTGCAGACTTGCAGACCCTGCGGGATCTTGACCTTGCAACCTCTGCTTATTGGATCGATCGGCCCTATGCCACAGGAGTGAATACCTTTGATTTTGACGCGGGGATGTTCTCGGATCCCCAGGGCATGATCGACTTCGCTCATGACATGGGCTTCCGCATGGCCCTTTGGCACACCCCCTACCTTGATCCCGAGCAGGCCGCAGAACTCCACCAAGAGGCCTTGAGTCAGGACTACTTTCCGCCCGTTAGCCCGCCCGTTTTCAACAACTGGAGCACCCCCATCGATCTCAGCAATGAGGCCGCCTACGCATGGTGGCAGGAGTTGATCGAGCGCTACACAGAGATGGGTATTGAGGGCTTCAAGCTCGACTACGCCGAGGACGTCGTGGTGGGGTTGGCCGGTAATCGCATGGCCTGGGAGTTCAGTGACGGAAGCGATGAGCGCACGATGCACACCGACTTCGTGCGCCTCTACCATCAGGTCTATGCCGAGACCCTCCCTGCGGACGGCGGCTTCCTACTCTGCCGTGCTGGGGTCTACGGTGATCAGGTGAACGTAAGCGTAATCTGGCCAGGTGATCTCGACGCCACGATGAATCCTCATGGTGTGGAAGCGGTCGATGATGGCGAGACCTACATCACCACGGGTGGACTGCCCGCATCTCTGGTCTACGGGCTCAGCTTAGGCCCATCGGGCTTTCCCTTCTATGGCTCGGACACCGGCGGATATCGCCACGCCCCCCCAGACAAAGAGACCTTTATTCGCTGGTTTCAGCAGACTGCTCTGAGCACTGTAATGCAGGTAGGCACCAACACCAACGATGTAGCCTGGGAGCTGGGCGGAGAGAATGGCTTCGATAATGAGCTGTTGGACCTCTACCGGATCTTCACTCGTCTCCATCTGCGGCTGTTCCCCTACCTGTGGACCTATGCTGAACGGCTTGCTGATGACGGCCGTGCGATCATGCGACCCCTGGGCCTGGCTCATCCGGACCTCAACGCCCATCCCGGTGACAGCTATCTGCTGGGTGATGCGCTGCTGGTCGCGCCGGTCGTGGAGCATGGCGCCAGGGAGCGGGAGGTACTGTTCCCGCAGGGTCAGTGGATTGACTGGTTCACCGGTGATCGTTTTGAGGGGCCAGCCAGCCTGACCGTGGCGGCGCCTCTGTCCAAGCTGCCGCTCTACCTCCGCGCCGGCGGTATTGTTCCGCTGCTGCGTGAGAGCATCGACAGCCTCTCGCCTACGACCTTGCCTGAGCAGGTTGACTCCTTTGCCAATGAGGTGGGACTCTTGCATCTACGGGTCTTTCCCGGCGCTTCAAGCTCCTTTTCGCTCTATGACGGCAGCACCGTGACTCAGCAGCTTGGCGTTGATGAGTTCCGCCTTGGCCTGACCGTCGGCTCTCAGTTCAATGAAGGTGCGGTCGTGGAATTGGTCGGGCTTGCGGCTCCGCTGGCCGTTGAGCTTGCTGGTGAGGCGGTCCCAGAGCTTGCTGAGCTGGATGAGAGTGAACTCGGCTGGGCTCTTAGCGAGTCTGCCGGCGGGATGCTCCTGGTGCGGCTGCCGCCGGGTAATCACGAACTTATCGTTCGACTTCCTTGAGCGTGTAGCCGCCCCCTTGGTCGGGGCTGTAGCTCAGCTCAATCCCGCCATAGGGGGTGTGGATGTCCAGCACCAGCTCGGGTTCTACCTGGTCGTCAGAACCGGCGGTCCCAGGTAGCTTGGTCGGGCCCGGAAAGCTCAGCTTGATCCGGTCGCCCTCAATGATGTTCTCGCTGGGGGTGAGCATGCTGCCGTCCCGATGCAGTCGGAAGATCGGTCGAAGTGCCGCCAGTTCGCGGGGCAGCGATACGTCCAGAGCGTCCCGCAGGACGCCCTTCTCAAGGCGCAGTGCGGTGTTGTTGCGGAGTCCGGCGAGGAGCTTTTCGACCAGGCTCGAGTGGGGTGAGGTCAGCTGCAGTCCAGGGGCGCTTGAGCTGCCAGCTTCCTGGCGAAAGCGGCGGGCTCTGAACTCTTCCGCCTCGGCTATCTTGAAGCTGTCGGTGTCGACCCAGATCACCGCTTCGTCAGTGATCAAAACGGCGCGGTGCTGGACGATGTCATCCCGCCCCTTGGCGACTCCGTGTAGATCCAATGCAATGTCCAGGTCACCAAATGAGGTGGTCTTGTGGGCGAGGACCGCCGGCTCGGTGTGTGCTGCTGGGAAGGTCTCGTAATCTTCTGGGTGCATATCGGTGAACTGCAGGGCCAGAACCAGGCTCGCGTTGTGGAGCGTATGTGGGCTTCGATTGCGGACGGCCAGCTTGAGGCCGCTACCGATAAGGGTCGGCTTCACTTCAAGATCCAACCAGGCTTCTTCGGGAAAGATCCGCCGGTAGTTTTCGCCAAGGAGTTCGCGGCAGAACTCCAGATCCGCCAGGATCAAATCCCAGCGCTGCTGGGCACGTCGCCGGGAGAAGTGGTCCATCACTTTGCGGCGGCCCTGCTCCCAGTCATCCTCTTCAAAGGCGAGGCGGGCGAGCTGGAGATCGGGGCTGAAGCCTCCTGCCCCCAGTACAGTTGACTTGTATAGGGACAGGATTCGACTGCCCTCGCGGGTCTTGCGCAGGTAGCTGCGTTGACGATAAGCATCGGTGCTCGCGCCCAGGCGCTCAGCCTGCCGTGGGTAGTAGCTGGCCGACTGTTGGAAGTCGAGTCGCGCGCTTTCCCGGTCGCCCAGGCGCATCTTATGCAGGCCGAGCAGCAGCAGGGCCGGCGCCGATTGCTCGGGGTGGTCCTGTATGAAGCCCTGCAGCAGCAGCCTGGGTACATCTGGCCCCTCGCCCTGGCCTTCGCCCAGCTCAATGCGCGCCAGTACCTCGAGAATGTGCGCTTCGGTTTCGTGGGGTGCGAGCTCGATGGCTCGTGCGCTCAGTTCCTTCACCTCACTCCAGCGGCCCGCGGCGGCCGCCAGGTAGGCGCGGTCGCGCAGGACGCAGAGCCGATCCCACTCTTCCAGGTAGCGGTAGTAGATTTCGCTGTAGTCGAGCAGTACCTCAATGAGCCGGCCATCAAGGGCCGCGCTGCGGGCAACTCGTTCGCGCTGATCCTGCTGGCGTGCCCGCAGTTCGCCCAGGGCCTGCCCAGCTCGCTGGCGGTCGATGTTGAAGGAGGCCGAGCTGCCCAGGCCACTGGCTTCCAGATCGCCGCCCACCTCTACCGTGCTGAGCGCGGTCAGGATGATCTCGCCGCTCAGCTCCCAGAGCGCCTCCTGTTCGCTTTCTTTGAGCTGTTCGGTGTAGATCTCCTGGAGGACGCTTAACAACTCGCTGCGGGCCTTGAGCACCTCTGGAGCCACGCCGCGATAGTCCAGTTGTCCGATTTCATCCAGGTAGGAACGCAGCGAGCCGGCGTCCTTTCGACCTGCCAGCGCGGCGTCGAGTTGGTGGATGACCTGGACCGTGCGGTCGATGTCGTAGCTGATGGCCGGAGCTGGACGGCTGGCTGCAACTGAGGTGGACTTGGGATTTGCTTCGGCCTGCATCTTTTCAAGGACCGGACTGAACTCGCTCTCAGCCCGTTCCAGTTGGACACTTCGAGCGCGCTCTCGCAGCACCCACCAACTAGCGGCGATGGCCGCCAACAGCAACAGGGTCAGAACGCTACAGCCGAGCACAGAACGACGCAGTGTGCTGTCCTTACGGTCGGCGCCGACCTTTGATGTGGAGGCTTCAACCATGGCTGCTCTGCTCAGGAAGTCGCTCTGTCAACCAGTTGCGGATGTCGTCAATCTGTTCGTCGCAGACTTCGTGGCCCATTGGATAGTCGCGCCACTGCAGTTGTTGACCTCGCTCGGCGAGCAGCTCAAAGCTGCCACGACCGGCTGCGATGGGAACCACCGGGTCTCTGCTGCCGTGGCAGAACAGAATCGGTGTAGTGGCGTTGGCGGCTGTGGCTTCCGCGTTCAGTCGTCCTGGAAGCAGCAGGTAGCCGCTTAGGACCAGCAGCCCCCCCAGCCGGCGTGGGTAGCGCAGACCCACATGCAGGGTCATCGCTGCGCCCTGGCTAAAGCCGGCCAAAACGATGCGCTCGGAGGGCACGCCCTGGGCCTCCAGCTGTTCCAGAATGGGATTGAGCAGCCGGGTTGTCTCATCGATGTCTGCTTCGTTTTCTCGCTCGGGCCCTCGGCCGATGGTGCGGATGTCGTACCAGGCCGGCATGCGAAGACCGCGATTGACGGTTACCGCGCGATCTGGGGCCTGCGGGAAGAAGAACCGCAGGTGGGGCGCCCTCAGGTAGGGCACCAGGGGGACGAAGTCATCGGCGCTGGCACCCAGGCCGTGGAGCCAGACTACCGCCCCTTGGACCTTGTCCCTGGCGCCAAGGTCTCGATGCTTGAGAGTGGTGTTGATGGCCAGGGCGCTGGTGGTGGTGCTCATGGGCCGAGCTCCTGAAGGAGTGTTTTGGCTTCGTCATCGTAGGGGTAGTTGGCGATGGAGCGCTTCAGCAGCTTACGCGCTTCAGCATGGCGACCCTCACCAATGTAGATGCGTGCCAGCCCATTGAATTTCTTGTATTCGATGTCGGGATTCAGCTCGATGGCCTTCTGAAAGTTCTCTCTGGCTTTCTCGATGCGGCCTTGCTTCAGGTAGACCATCCCGAGTCCTTCATAAGGGCAGGTATAGCCCTTGTCGTGAACTTTCAGCGCCTGCTCAAAGCCTTGCTCGGCGCGTTCGACTTCGCCTCGGCTCAGGTAGATGGAGGCGAGTTCAGCTCGGGCGTAGGGGTTGCGGGGCTCAATGTCGAGCACTTCATTGAGTTCGGTTTCGGCTTGATTCATGTTGTTCAGGCCGATCAGTGAGTTGCCACGACCGAGCTTGGCGAGCACATCAAAGGGTCGGTGTGCAAGCACCCGGTCAAACCAGACGATAGCCTCGTTGTGCTGGTTCTGGTTGGCCAGCAACCAACCCATCCCCAGGCAGGCCATACGATGGATGAAGTGCAAGTAATCGGGCTCAGCGCTGCTGCTCACTTCGACCTTGAGCCAGCGCTCCACTGCGGGCTCAAGGAGTGCCCGGGCTGAGCTGTAGTCCTGCTCGATGATGGCCAGGTGGCCCTTGCCTACTGCAGCGCCGAGTTCGTCGGGGCTCAACTGCTGAGCTTTGCTGAAGTGGACTCTGGCTCCCTGGTAGTTCTGTGTGGAGATGTCCAGGAAGCCGGCGACGACCATGGCGTGGCTACTGATGTCATGGTTCAGGCTTTGGGTGATGAAGCCCTGTGCGTCGTCGATGCGGTGGGCGTAGTAGGAACGCAGCGCCGCAGAGAATGTAGCGCTTGAGTCCAGTGGGTTGGGGTGCAGCGGTTCGAACTCCTGAAAGGGGTCGTCGTGGGCGGTGCCAAGCTTTGAGTACAGGATGCCTAAGGCCTGATACGCACAATTCCAGTGGCTGCCGTCGCGGTTCACCAAGGCTTTCTTGAGGAAGCGCTCAGCCTCCTGATAGCGCCCCATCATGGCCAGGGCGGTCCCGACGATGTTGTAGGCTTTGCGCAGCTGCTCTTCGCTGCTGCGCGCCTGGCCGAACTCGATGCTCTTCCTGGCGAGCTTTAGCGCTGGCTCCGGTTGACCGTTTTTTAGGTAGCCCTCCCCGAGGTTATTTCGGGTGTCGAGATCGTGGGGGTCGTGGCGCAGCGCCAGTTCCCACATCTCGATCGCCTTGTCCGGGGCGATGAGCTCGTAGAGCTTGCCCAGTTGACGCATGGCCTCGATCCTTCGTGGGTCTGCCTCGATGGCCGCTTCAAGATTCTTGAGCGCCGTTGCTGTCGTCGGGAGTATGTCACCATTGTCGTCGACCCGATCTCCATCAGGCAGGGCAAGCATGGCAACTACAATGAGGCCGTCCGCATTGCTGGGTTCTTCCTTCAGCGCGGCATTGGCTTGGTTCTGTAGTCGTTGTCGCTGTTCTAGCGGGCCCTGAAAACCTTGGTCTCTGAGCAGCTGGTCAGCAAATTGCCGTAGGGTCTCGGCATTAGCCTCCGCCCCTTGTTCTGCAACGGTTGAGGGTCGTTCTGGCCTTGACTTGCTTGCTGTTGGGGCTGGTGTCTCTGCGCCCATCAACTCCTTGACCTCGTCGTCGGGGGATTCAGGGACATCTTTTTGGCAGCTGATGAAAGGTAGCGTTATCAGCGCTAGGAGAATGCGGCTGCGGCTGCGGCTGCGGCTGCGGCTGCGGCTGCGGCTGCGGCGGCAGGCGGCAGGTTCTCCGGTTATTGGCGGCAAGCTGCAGCTCTTGGGTTCGGGCGGGCGGCACACTGCTGCAGCCTAACAGGACCCGGACCTGATGGAGATAGCTTGGCGGCTAAGTAGCAGCCTGCATTGAGTCCTAAGAACGAAGAGAGGCGACCTCTACTGAGGTCGCCTCTCGAGCTTTCATTCGGCCGTGGCCGAACCTGGCTTAAGTCCGCCGAAATGGCGGCTCTGGCCTAGAGGTGCTCCACGCCCGTCTTCTTGACGTTGGCCTTCTTCACCTTCTCGGGCAGCCAGCTGGGACGGTTCGCCGGGGCGTTGACGGTGTCAACACGGCCCTGGAACACGTGTACACGCTTGGTGCCACGCTCACGGAGACGGATGTCGGTGAAGCCACGGCTGGCTGCCTTGAGGGCGGCGCCACGGGGCTGGGCGTTGCTGAACACGTGGTTGGTGTCGTTGTTGTTCTTGTCGAGCAGGACAAAATTCTTCTTCGGTCGAGCTGCCATTTCAATTCCTCCTTCAAATGGTCTTCAGTGCTGCGATTAGCTCGCAAATTCAATGAACAGAGGTCTAGCAGTGAATGACGACCTCTGAAAGCCTCTTTCAAAAAAAAATGTTCGGGAGACTGCGCTCCGTTCGGCGCACTGGTCTACATAAGATTTCTAAGCACATGAAATAAAAGGATTTTTTGCCTTATAACTGCGATCGAATTTCGTGCACAAAAGGACCCGAAATAAATGCAAAACATTTGTCAGGTCCCGCTGTCGAGGCACTATGTCTGCTGCTAGAGGCTCTAAGCGGAGCCCCGATTGAACGCCGAAATGCCCTCAAGGCCGGGGCTTGGGTTTGGCTTGATGTGGCCCCTCAAGCTTCACGTTTAGGCTGGTCGAGGCTCTGAGCAAAGAGTGCTCGATGCTCTTTGAAGTAGCTGCTAAGGGTGACCAAGCTTGTCAGGGCCAGCACACCAGAAGCCCAGGGGACCCACTCTGCCTTGAAACCCAGCGGAAGCCAGGTGGCTAGACAGAACAGCGCCGTCGCCAGTAGTCCGGACAGCAGGAATGGCCAGACCGTAGCCTGCTTCTTTTCGGCGACCACGACGTTGTCGACCCCGCCGGTGGCCAGTTCAGCTGAGAGGGCCACCAGGATCGGCAGCACTGCCGCTTTATACGAGCCGGTGAGGCTGGGTACCAGCGCGCCGTGCCCAAGGGCCCACAGCAGGCGAGCATAGTCGGCTCGTTTGAGAGCCGCGGCACGGAAGGTCGACAGGGCTCCAAGCAGGTAGTCGATGCCGCTCACCCAGGTCATTGTGACGATTACGATGAACTGAATCAGGACCGAGGTGTCCACATGGACCTGGCTCAATAGGGTCCAGACAATGAAGCCGGCGGTCACCGGTGCTGCGAAGTATGGGGGCGGTCGGTCCTGACGCTTGAGCTTGAAGAATAGCCAGATGCCAGCGAAGGGCAGCGTCAGCAGCACTCCGGCCATCATCAGCAGGTCCGGATGATCGGCAAGACGGGTGCTTAGAAAGACGGTGCCAACGCCCCCCATCTGGGTAATGGTCTTCATCTTTGCCAGATTGCTGGTGCGGATCGCAGCATCCCGGTAGGACGCGGCTGAGCGCAAGGCGGTTACCAGCAGTTCCCGAGAGAACAGTGCTCCAGCGACCCAGGCCGGGCAGCGGACGTCGGCCCCGCCGGCGACCAGGGGCAGGATGATCGCTGCCATAAAGATCTTATCGGCAACCGGATCGATGAGCCCACCGAAGCGTGTCGGGCCGTCCCTGCGGGCCATGTAGCCGTCAATGAAGTCGGTAAAGCCAAGGAAGACATACAGGCACAAGCAGATCCATAGGATCGAGCCCTCACCGTAGAGCAGCATCGCGCAGGGCAGGGGAAGCAGCACGATGCGCGCCATCGTGACCATGTTTGCCGTTAACTTCACCGCCTCAGACTCCTTTGGCTAGAACGATGGCCGGGTCTAGGTCTAATGAGGGCTCGTGAACCCGGCCTAGCGGTTCGGTGCACAGGCATCGTCTTCGTCGACCTGGCCGTCGCAGTTGTTGTCCTGCTGATCGCATATTTCCGGGAGGTTGGGGCTATTGGCCGGATCTCCGTCGTCGCAGTCGCTCTCGCATGCAGCAACGCCGTCACCGTCGGTGTCCGTGTCACCGGCGGAACCGTCGCAGTTGTAGTCCCTGTTATCAGAACAATCTGCTTCGATGATTCCAGGGTTAAAGCTGGGGTCTGTGTCGTCGCAGTCGTTGCAACTCAGGAAGCCGTCTTCATCGGCGTCCACTTCACCGGCGCCGTCTCCGTCCGAGTAGCCGTTGCAGTCGTCATCGACGCCGTTGCAGACTTCGGGTGCGCCGGGGAAGCGGCTGCTGTCACCGTCGTCGCAGTCATCGATCCAGGCGTGGCCGTCGCCGTCCTGGTCCACCTCAACGCAGTCGGCGATTCCATCGGCATCAATGTCTTCGAAGTCTTCGAGCAGGTCGCCATCACAGTCCTGATCGATGGGGTCACAGATCTCGACGGCCCCAGGGTGGACATCGGGGTCGCGGTCGTCGCAGTCATTGTCGCAGCCCAGCACGCCGTCTTCGTCGACGTCGAGTTCGTCGCCAAAGACCAGCCCGTCACAGTTGGAGTCCTCTCCATCACATAGCTCTTCGGCTTCTGGGTTGATGTTGGGGTTGTCGTCGTTGCAGTCGTTGCAGAGGTCAAAGCCGTCTTCGTCCCCATCAGCAATCTCATTGTCGACCAGCCCATCGCAGTTGTCGTCCCTGTTGTTACAGACCTCTTCGGCTTCAGGGTTGACCCACGGGTTGCCGTCGTCGCAATCGGCGGGGACCTCAAAGCCGTCGCCGTCCAGATCGTTGGGGTTGCCGACCGAGTCGTCGTCATCATCGCCCACTGGTGGCAGGCAGTCAGCCTCTGTCGCACAGTCTTCGTCGTTGCAGTCGTAGAGCCCATCGCTGTCGTTGTCGGCTCCGTCTGAGCAGCCGTTTTCTTCGTCGGTCTCTGCAGTGACGCCACAACTCCCGATCATTACCCATAGCAGGGCAGCAGCGATGAGCATGAGCGCGCGGCTGGCGATCATTGGCTATCTCCCTCCATGGCCCCTTCCAGCATTTATGGCAGTCCTCGGCTACTACCTCAGGGAGTGCCGAAGACTCCATCGGCGCCAGGGAAGCTGGAGCCATCAAGCTGTCGTCCAGGGCTGTAGTTGCCGAGTCGCCCTGGCGCGAATTGGTGACTGGTGTAGTCGGTGCCGTAAACTTCTGGGTCCCATAGGGTCATTGAGGCGCCGACCAGGGCGTTGGCAAGGGTGGGGTCGTAGTTGGCCGATACGATCTCGGTGTTGCCATCGGCAGCCACCAGGCGCACGGTGTCCTGTTGGTTGCTAAGTGCCAGACCATAGGCCAGGGGGTCGTCGTCGTTTGCGGCTGTTACGAAGGTCGCGTTATCGGCGCTCAGTGCGCTGATGTCGCCGCCGCCGAATACTACAATGGTTGCGCCGGGCTTAAGCACGGTGCCTTGAGCAAAAACGTGACGGTGGCTGGAGTTGTCGGCGTCGAAGATCGTCACCCCGCTTAGATCGAGGCTCACATCGGCGGCGTTGCCGACCTCGATAAATTCGTTATCGCTTACGTCCACGCCACCGTCGCCGCTGATGTCCATGCTGTTGGGGTTGATCATCAACTCATTGATGGCCAGATCGCCAGCCGAGGCCACTGCCAGGACGACTGTAATCTCGATGTTCGCCTTGGCGAGCATCCCTCCTACCGAGGCCGACAGAGTCGTGGTTCCGGCGCCTAGTGGTTGGCCGATTCCCGGCACATAGACCTTAAGCACAGATGGATCGCTTGATTGGTAGTCTGCGTCGGCGCTCAGGTCCCAAACGGAGCCGTCGTCGTAGGTCCCCTCGACGGTCAGTTGGACAGTCTGTCGGCTGGTCACCTGAGTAAGGTCCGTGCTGAAGGAGATGCCCTGCAGGATTCCTTGCGGCTGGGGCTCGTCAGCTGAGTCGTCGTCATCACCGGCTGCGCTGTCGTCGTCATCACCGGTTGCGCTGTCGTCGTCATCACCGGTTGCGCTGTCGTCATCGTCATCGTCATCGGTGACGCTGTCGTCGTCGTCGCCGCAGATGCTGTCGTCATCGTCGCCGGTTGCGCTGCCGCCATCGCCGGCGGGGCCTCCGCAAGACATAAGTAACGCAGTGGTCAGGCTGGCGAGGAGCAGGGTGAGAAGGAATCGGGCGAACTTCATGGCAGTTTCTCCAGCGGCGCTTGGACCAGTGGTGTCGAGTTTGTTGGCGCGCTCGCGCCGGGATTCTACGGTAAATCGGGATATAGAGCACGGCCGGTTCTCTTGCTCCTTCTGAGTCCGGGATATACAGTCCGCGCTCATTGCTGTCGGGGACGGTGCTCGGCGCATCTCTTTGCAGCAGAACGGAGGCGAAATGGCGACCGAAGACAACATCTTTCAGCAACTGGAGGCGCTGGCCGGTGGGCGTGGTGCGCCGCCTTCAGGCAAGCCTATTTTTGCCGCTGTATTGGTGGTTGTGGCGCTGGTCATGCTCAACAGTACCTTCTATACGGTGGAGCCGGAGGAGGTTGGCGTGATCCTGCGCTTTGGTCAGTATGAGCGGGTCACTGAGCCTGGCCTGCGCTTGAAGCTGCCGAATCCTATTGAGACGGTGACCAAGGTGCCGATTCAGCGTCAGCTCAAAGAAGAGTTCGGCTTCCGCACCCGGCAGGCGGGTGTTCGCACCAGCTATGAGGATGGTGACTTTCGGGGTGAGTCGCTGATGCTGACCGGTGATTTGAACGTGGCCGTTGTGCAGTGGATTGCCCAATATCGGGTGCGCGACCCCTACAAGTTCCTGTTTAAGGTTCGTGGGGTCAGGGCGACCTTTCGCGATTTGAACGAAGCGGTGATGCGCCAGGTAGTAGGTGACCGAACGGTTAATGAGGTGCTGACCGTTGGTCGTCAGTCTATCTCGGCGGACGTCAAGGAGAAGCTGCAGGTGCTCTGTGACCAGTACGATACCGGTATTAAGGTCGAGCAGATTGTTTTGCAGGATGTTAATCCGCCGGATCCGGTAAAGCCGAGCTTTAACGAGGTCAATCAGGCTCAGCAGGAGCGAGAGCGCCTTATTAACGAGGCTGAGACGGCCTTTAATCAGGTCATTCCCAGGGCACGAGGCGAGGCCCAACAGGTCCTGGAGGAGGCCCGAGGTTATGCCACCGATCGGATCAACCGGGCTGAGGGCGACGCGCTTGCCTTTACGGCCCTGCACGAAGCGTATCGAAGGGCGCCTGAGGTGACCCGACAGCGCATCTATCTGGAGACGATGGCGGAGGTCTTTCCAAAGGTTCGTGAGAAGATCATTGTTGACGGTCGGATCAAGGGCATCCTGCCGATGCTGAACCTCGATCAGGGAGGAAAGTAGTCATGGTCCGGATTGTCACCCCCTTCCTCCTGCTGGTCGGTTTCTTTTTGGTCAGCTCGGTCTTTTACATCGTTGAGGAGACCGATCAGGTCATCATTACCCAGTTTGGCAAGCCGGTTGGCGAGCCGATTAGTGAGCCCGGCTTGCGCTTTAAGGTTCCCTTCGTGCAGAAGGTGAACCGTTTCGAGAAGCGCTTCCTGGAGTGGGACGGCTATCCCAACCAGGTGCCGACGCGGGACAAGCGATTTATCTGGGTGGATACCACTGCCCGTTGGCGGGTCAGCGAGCCGCTGCTGTTCTTTCAGCGGCTACGCGATGAACGGGGTGCCCAGAGCCGTCTTGACGACATCCTGGATGGCGCCACTCGCAACGCTATCGCTAATCACGATCTCATTGACCTGGTGCGAACTACTGCCAGCGAAGAGGAACAGCGCGGAGCAGTAGACGCCGCCAAAGATGCTGCAGCCAAAACCTGGGCCGGGCGCGACACGTTGAGCACCGAGGTGCAGAAGTCGGCGGCCGCGGCGGCTACCGACCTGGGAATCGAGATTCTCGATTTTCGTTTCAAGCGGATTAATTATCAGGAGGACGTTCGCAAGGAGGTCTATACCCGCATGATCTCGGAGCGGAAGCGGATTGCTGAAGAGTATCGTTCCGAAGGTCAGGGCGAGGCTGCCCGCATTAACGGTGAGCGGGAGCGGCAGTTAAAGGTGATTACGTCCGAGGCCTATCGAGAGGCTAAGGAGGTCACCGGTAATGCTGATGCCAAAGCGGCTGACATATATGCGGCTGCCTACAACAAAGGTCCGGAGTTCTATGCCTTCCTGAAGTCTATGGAGCTCTATCCTGAGACCATCGAAGGGGGCTCTCGCCTGGTGCTTAGCACGGACAGCGACTTCCTTCGCTACCTGGGCGAGTCGAAGTAGGCGTTGGTTCTCTGGGGGCCTGCAGCTTTCGAGGCCGGGCCGCTCGTCAGCGATGCCAGACAGGCCCATGTCGGCCTTGTAGCTGTTGTTGGGGGCCCGGCAGGATCTCGCGCAGATAGCCGTCGATTCCGCGGCTTTGCTGCCAGTCTCGAGGGTAGCCCAGGGCGACCTCTTCGAAGCGGGTTCCATCACGCCAGTCTGTGCTGCGCATGTGGAGATGCCCGGAGACCACGACTTTAGCGTTCCAGCGCTGATGCCAGTCTTCGGTGCGAGTGGTGCCGCACCAAAGACAGAAACGCGGTACTCGGGGAAGACGGGCCAGCTCAAAGCGCAGCTGGAAGTGGTTGATGAGAATGGTCGGGTAGCTCAGGTCGAGCTCAGAGAGTCGCTCCTCACTCAGGGCCAACCGTGCTTGGCACCAGTCCTCTCGGCTGGGGTATGGGTGCGGGTGGAGATAGAACTCATCGGTGCACATGATGCCCGCCTCTGCCGCCCAGGCCAGCCCTTCTTGTTTGTTCATTCCGGCCGGCCGGAAGGAGTAGTCATAGAGCAGAAATAGCGGCACCAGCCAGGCCGGCCCACCTTCTCCCTGCCACAATACATAGGGGTCTTCAGGGGTCAGTACCTGGTAGCTACGACACAGCTCGACCAGCTGTAGGTAATGGTCCACACCGCGTGCACCTCCTGAAGCACGACTCCACAGTTCGTGGTTTCCTGGCACCCAGATGAGGCGAGCAAAGCGCGGGCCCAGGGTCTCAAAGACCAGCCGCAGGTGGTCGGGGCTCTCGCCGAGGTCACCGCACAAAATGAGCCAGTCATCGGGCCGTGCGCTTACTTCCAACAGAGCTTGCCGGTTGCTCTTGTGGCGCACATGGAGGTCGGAGATGGCGAGCAGCTTCACGGGGCCTCCAGGAGCGGGTCCGATTGTGGCGCACCATAGCGTGCCTTTGGCAAGATGCCCTGGCGTCGCTGAAAGGAGTGTCATGCTTGCTGAGAGCTACCCCCTCTACCTGGGTGGACGTGCCCACTGTCCCAACCTGGACCTTGAGGTCTACGACAAGTACACCGGCGAGCTGGCCACTCGAGTGCCCCTTGCCGGTCCGGATCTGATCGAGGCCGGCATCGCCGCGGCCCACGCTAGTCGCGCTGCTATGGCCTCCTTGCCGGCCTGGAAACGCAAGGAGGTCCTGCTTCACTGTGCGCGACGCTTCGCAGAACGACGTGACGAGCTTGCCCTGGCCTTGTGCATTGAGGCGGGCAAGCCGATTCGCGACGCTCGTGGTGAAGTTAGCCGCTTGATCGACACCTTTCAGGTCGCGGCCGAGGAGAGCGTGCGGATGGTCGGTGAGGTTCTACCGCTGGACATCTCAGCGCGGGCTGAGGGCTACAGCGGGATGTGGAAGCGGGTCCCGCTTGGGCCGCTCAGCTTCATCAGCCCGTTCAATTTCCCACTTAATCTGGCCGCTCACAAGATCGCTCCAGCCATTGCAGTCGGCTGTCCTTTTGTTCTCAAGCCAGCGAGCATGACGCCGGTGGGGGCCCTGCTCATTGGTTCAGTCTTGGCTGAGACCGACCTGCCTGAGGGGAGCTTCTCCATTCTTCCGGCTCGGCGAGACGGTGCCGATCTGTTTACTACCGATGAGCGCCTCAAGCTATTGAGCTTTACCGGCTCACCTGAGGTTGGCTGGGCGCTGAAGGCGCGCGCCGGAAAGAAGAAGGTGGTCCTGGAGTTGGGCGGTAACGCGGCCTGCATTGTCGATGCTGATGCCGATCTGGACGATGCGGTGGCACGCATCGTGGTAGGCGCCTTCTACCAGTCCGGCCAGAGCTGCATTGGCGTACAGCGAATCCTGGTTCATCAGTCTGTCTACCCGGCTTTTAAGGATTGTTTGCTGGCGGCGACCGCTGTCCTGGAGACGGGCGACCCGCGGCAGGAGACCACCTTTGTCGGTCCCATGATCAGTGAGGCCGAGGCGGTTCGGGTACAGCGTTGGGTCGATGAGGCCTGTGCCCTGGGAGCGCGGCTGCTCTGCGGTGGACAGCGGGAGGGCGCGCTGTTGTCGCCAACCCTGCTGGAGGATGTGCCCAGAAGTGCAGCGGTCTATTGTCGTGAAGTGTTCGGTCCAGTGGCTCTGCTCAGCCCTTTTGCGGACTTTGATGATGCCCTCGACGAAGTTAATGACAGCGATTTTGGCTTGCAGGCCGGTGTTTTTACCCGTGACCTCTACAAGGCTCGCCGAGCCTGGGATCGGCTGGAGGTTGGTGGCGTAGTGATCGGTGACATCCCTTCCTGGCGGGTCGATCATATGCCCTATGGAGGGGTTAAGGACAGCGGTCTCGGTCGGGAAGGCTTGCGCTATGCGATGGAGGACATGAGTGAGATCCGGTTGATGGTCGTGCGCACTCCGCCCGCGGAGCGTTGATGATTAGAGCTGGCTTCGTTGGCGCGCCTCAGTCGCTGCTGAGGGGGAGTTCGCGATGTTGGAAGCTGCGCTCTCCTGAGCTGTACTCCGCGGCTCCCTGGCCCTTGCCTCGCAGCAGCCAGCGGTGGGTAAGCAACCCTTCTACGCCGACTGGTCCGCGAGCGTGAATCCGCGAGGTGCTGATGCCAACTTCTGCTCCCATTCCGTAGCGGAAACCATCGGCGAAGCGGGAGCTGGCATTGTGGAACACCGAGGCAGCGTCCACCTCGGCCAGGAAGCAGGCTGCTGCTACAGGGTCTTCGGTGACGATGACCTCGGTGTGTCCGCTGCCGTAGTGGTGAATGTGCTCGATGGCCTGCTCGACGTTGTTGACTACTCGAATCGATAGCCGCAGGTCGCCGTATTCGGTAGCCCAGTCGCGGGCTTCCGCAACCAGACTTTTTGGCAGTAGCTCGCGAGCTCGCTGATCACAGCGCAGTTCAACACCCTGTTGCAAGAGTGCGCTGCCCAGGGCTGGTAGATGTGGGAGAAAGCTCTGGTGGACCAAAAGGGTCTCAGTGGCATTACAGGCGGCCGGATAGTCGCACTTGCCGTCGACGCTCAGCTTGATGGCCATGTTGAGATCCGCCGCTGCGTCGATGAAGGTATGGCAGATCCCTTCCGCATGGCCGAGCACCGGGATGCGGGTAGTGTCCTGGATACTGCGCACGAGCTTCCCAGAGCCGCGTGGAATCACCAGGTCAATAAGCTGGTCCTGTTGGAGTAGGGACTGCACAGCTTCGCGGCCCTCGATGCCGATGATCGCGTCATTGTTCAGCTGCTCTTTGCTCAGGGCATCGCGTAGGCAGGCCACCAGCGCCCGGTTGGACCACAGCGCCTCTGAGCCTCCTTTGAGCAGGGCCGCATTGCCAGAGCGCAGCGCCAGGCTACCGATCTGGATCACCGCATCGGGCCGACTCTCGAAGATCACCAGCAGCACTCCCAGAGCGCTGCTGACCTGGCGTAGTTCGAGGTCTGTATCCAACTCGGTGCGTCTTAGAGTTTGCCCTAGGGGGTCCGCTCGATTTGCCAGCTCACGAACCCCCTGAATCAGGGTCATGAGCTTCTTTTCGGTAAGGGAAAGGCGCGCCATCAGCGGCGCTGCAAGGCCCTGCTTGAGGGCGCTATCGAGGTCCTTTTGGTTGGCCGCCAGCAGGTCCTGGCTGCGCACTTCAAGGAGGGTTGCGAGCTGCTCCAGTACCCGGCTTCGCTGCGCTCCGCTAGCGCGCGCCAGACTCCGCTGCCCGCTGCGGGCCGCATGCGCTCTTTGTTTTGCTTGCTCTATGGTCATGTGCAGCTATCTCCACGGTCAGCTACCTGCGGGAACAGCACCAACAGGTCACGGTGGACCAGCGCGTGGTGGTTGCGTGCCCCGGCTGGGCGTTGGCCTGCGCGCCATAGTCGCGCCTCTGCAGCGTCGCAATAGCACATCCCGCGGCCGATGAGCTGGCCATCTGGGTCATGTAACTCGACCACATCACCCGCTAGGAAGTCACCCTGTACTTTGCACACTCCAACAGCCAGCAGCGAGGCCCCTCGCTCGCGCAGCGCCTCGACTGCGCCCTGATCCAACTGCAGTGTGCCGCGCGGTGCTGCGGCGTAACCAATCCAGCGCTGCCTTGCCGGCAGCGCTCCACGGGCCGGGAACCAACTACCAATGGGCTCTCCATTGAGGATTCGACTGAGGTTGTTTGGGTCTTTGCCCGAGGCAATGATCGCGTGCGCCCCGGCTCGCGCCGCGATCGCTGCGGCGAGCACCTTGCTCTTCATCCCGCCGCGGCCACCAGGTCCGGGGCCGCCGGCGAGTGCGGCGACGCCGTCTTCGTCGCTGGCATCGACGCGCTCAAGCAGCTGTGCTTGCGGGTGGAGGTTCGGATCACGATCGTAGAGGCCACTGACATCGGTGAGCAGGATCAACAGGCCGGCGTCGAGCTTGCTGGCCACCAGTGCTGCGAGTCGGTCGTTGTCTCTGAAGATGGGCCGCTCATCACCTTCCAGATAGGCCAACCCCTCATTGGAGACGACGTCGTTCTCGTTGATGATGGGAATGCAGCCTCGACGGAGCAGGGCCGCGAGAGTCCCGCGTAGATTGAGGTAGCGGATGCGGTCTTCGAAGTCCGCCTCGGTGAGCAGCACCTGAGCGCAGAGCATTCCCTCCGCTGCAAAGCAGCCCTGGTAGAGAGACATCAGCCGGCTTTGGCCGACCGCAGCGCAGGCCTGCCGGTCAACCAGCTCTGTGACGGGCTCCTGCAGCCCCAGGGCGCTCTGCCCCAGTCCAACCGCCCCGGAACTGATCAGGATGACCTCGCGACCTTCACGAACGGCCGCCGCCGCGTCGCGAACCAGGCTCGCTATCTGTGCGGCACTGCTACCCTGCGGGCCGTCCGTTAGAACCCGCGTGCCGACCTTGATTGCTACCCTTCGCGCTGCCGCTGGTCCGGGCCGAGCAGTCCTGTTGTTGTCGCCCTGCATCGCGGGAGTCTGGCTTCTTTCTCAGCCTCGGGCAAGCTGCGGCTCTGCGCCTACGCCATTCTCTGCCTGGGAGTCGATGATCTGGAACTCTGTGCTTCTTTAGCTCCTGGCTTCGCTGAGCGAGCCAGCCGGTCAGGGTGCTTCAGTCTGAGGCGGGGAGAGCAAGGGCTGTGGGCCTTTAGTCGACCGCAATCTGGTTATTCGTGGTCCAGGGCCAACTCTAGCCATAGACGGGCCACAAAGCAGCCGTTGGTCTCCCGATGCAGGCCGAGGTCGCCTCCGAGACTCCGGGCGAGGGCAATCGCCCCGCGCAGATTCGGTGGTCCGTCGTCCGGGCTCAATGAGTCTTCTACGTCCCCGTCAAAGCTGGACCTCAGCTTCTGCTCATCTAACTCCCCTTCGCTGCTCTCCAAGCGGAAACGGACCACTGCTTTGCGGGTCACCGGAGAAACGACAGCGTTGACGACCATGCGCAACTTACTGTTCTCGGTCCACTGCAATCCGGCCTCAATGAGGGCGTGGAGGATGCTCTGAATGGAGGATCTGGGCCCCCTGACCCAGCTCGGCAGGGAAGGGCTGGCGTCGAGTTCGATGGCGACCTCGGCACCGTTGGCGGTGTCCTGGTGGTAGTCAATGATTTCCTGGGTCAGACTTGGTAGCGATAGGGGCACCGCGGGCTCCTGCTGGGTGGCAAGCCAGCGTCGGTCGTTGCGGACGCCTGCCGCACTGTGGATGCTGCAGACCCACTGCTGTGCGCTGCCGTCCTCCTCGCTGATGGGTGCTACCGAGAGCAGGACCGGCACGGGCCTGCCGCTGGCCGTGGTCAGGAGCCGCTGAACTGAGATGGCCTCTTGAAGCGGCCGGGGGAGTTTTTCCTCGCGGTCTTTCTCAGCGTTTTGGGGCAGGACCAGCAGATCAGCGAGTTTCAGCTCTCTGCTCTCAAGTAGGTCTCGGCCCAGCAGCCGGCTGCCTGCTGGATTGAGGTAGAGGATGGAGCCCGCTGTGTCGATCACCGCGACGCCATGATGAAGAGCGGCGAGAGCGCGCCGGTGATGGTCGCTTGCCTCGTTGACAGCGGGCTGCTCTGCTGCCGGCACTGCCGTCCTTCTGCTGGTTCTCATGAGGCCTCCACCTCCGCCAAGCCCTGTGCTTGCGCTCACCAACTGGTATCCCGCAGCTCAAGCCCTCGAATCCCCCGAAGCTCGATGCGGTGGGCTTCACTATTAGGCCGTAGGATCAGCGATCGCAAGTTTTGGCTACTGCAATGCTGGCAGTTTGAACAGTTCGCGGAGTTGCTCCTGACTGGGAGGCAGGCCCAGTTCCTTGCCTGGCGGCCCAACGCCCAGCTGCTTAAGGCGCAGTAGAACCTCGTCTGCCATGGCTGCATAGCCGCGCCAGTTCATGTGGCAGTAGTCGAGGAACTGCTCCGAGTCGGGTATTCCATCGCCCAACTCGGCAGCAAGTCGATTTGCCGCAGCTTCGAGGTCCACGAGGTGGACATGGTCCAGTTCATCGCTGAGTTTGCGCACGATCTGGTTGAGCGAGGGTCGAGTGCGGTTGTGGGGCAGTAGCTCGCAGGCCTGCTGGAGCGCATTGCGGGCCCCTTCCAGGTCGCCAGCTTTGCGCCGGGCTCTGCCGATCCAGCTCAGCGCATGGGCGACCTCGTCGCAGCGCTGTAGTTCCTCGATGCTGCGTTGGTAAAATCCTGAGTAGTAGCTTTCTATTCCTTTGCTGACGCAGTCACCGTGGCTATCCCGCAACGCCAGTTGGTCCTGCTTGTTGAGGCCCGCGCCGCTCTCAAGTTTGGCGAGGGCAAGATAGCTGCCCAGTGGTGGCGGTTGTTGTGAGCTTGGTCCGGCTTTGCAGCTGCGCAGTGCTTCGATGCTCTCGGTAAAGCGCTGCGCCTCAAAGGTCCGAATGCCCACTTCGCAGTCGCCCCCTAAGGGCGGCCAGTCCTGACCCTGTAGCAGCTTGCCTGGCTCAAAGCCCAGGTAGCCAAGGTTAATGGGCATGGCGGCGAGCAGCACTGGGACCTGCGCTAGCGCAGCGCGTTCCAGGAATTTCCTAAGTCGTCGTTCAAAACCGAGGCGCAGCTGCTCGCTGTCTACGTCCTGTGGTGTAAACCAGCTGCCGGGGGTCTGCGCGCTTCCCAGCAGTATTTTGCGGAGCAGTCGGTAGCCTCCCAGTTTGCGAAGTTGCTGGCGGACCTGATCTTCGCCGAGGTTGCCCTCGTTGTTGCCCATGGCAATGAGCAGGACGTCGGGGTCCAGCCTCATGACCTCTGCGCCGATCTCCAGGACGCGTCTTGAGTCCTGGCCCCCAGCTGCGGCGTTGACAATCTCAATCTGCCCCGGAAACCGAGCGCCGAGGTCGGCCTGGATCCAGGAGCTTATGCCGCCTTCAGAGCCGCTTTGCGGGACCTCGCCATTGACGTATGGGGTTCCCATCGCGAAGGACCCGCCAAGGACAAACATCCGCCAGCGCTCGCCCTTGTCGCGGGCGAACCTGGATGAGGTCAGGCTGCCTTCGCCGTAGGTAGATGTCTGGTACCAGGGACCCTTGGTTTCGAACACCGCTTCGTCAACGCTCTGTACCTGTTCGCCCTGGATCTGAGTGTCGATTGTTCCGCGTCGCTCAAGCCACTCGATAAGCTCGTTTCCCACCCACAGGCTGGCCGTCGCGGTAAGCGCGGCGAAGGCAAGCAGTCGGGCCAGGGAAGTTTTCTTGCGCAAGGGCCTGATCTCCCGCCGCGGGGCCTGCAGGCCCCGCGGCCGTCGCGTTGATTTTGCCTTGCTGAGGAGATCCCTCGCAACGTGGGCTGAACTATGGTGTGTGCAGGGGCCTTGCCTGACCCTGCAGTCTGGTCCGGTTCTTGCTGAGCTGTCGTCTTATGCACATTCAAAGCTTTGTTGTTGCCGTGGTTGTGGTCCTGTTGAGCGGGGTGCTCGCTGCCTGTGAACCAACTACCTGTGGCGATCTTGAAGAGGATCTCTCGGTTGCGCTCGGGCATGCGAGCATGGAGGGCTGGGAGGCTATTGAGGCGGGCAGTGAGGTGTTGGTGGCCCCGGGCTCGCAGGGCTGGGGCCTGATGATTGAGGTGAACATCCGCCTCACAGGCCTGGCCGCTGATGTTGGGGCCTACTCAACCGCCGATGTGCAGATCTTTCGCGGCACGGAGGAAGCAGCACAGCTCACAGCCCCGGGCACTCGAATGCTCGCCGCCCTGTGTCAGGATGATGGCGCCCTGCTCTCGCGCAATCGCCGGGTTGAGTTCAGCGATGACTATACGGACTTCACCATGCTCGAGGGCATCGACCTGGGGATAGATGCGCTGCTGGCCATCGATGTTGAGCTCCAGGATGGTCGATCGGTGGCCCAGGAACTGCAGGTCAATCTGATCCGTGCTGGCATGGCCGGCGTACTTTGACTACTCTCCCGGCGATGTCTCTGCTTCGCCCTTTGTCCGCTGCGGCTCTGGTTGTCTCGACTCTGTCGCTGTTGGTGGCCTGCAATGAGAATACCCTGGTGCGCCCAGGGGTCACCGATGTGCGCTTTCAGAGTCCGCCCACCGAGGTCGACATCTTGCTGGTCGTTGATGACTCCTGCTCTATGGAAGACGAGCAGGTTAAGCTCAGCGAGGGTTTTGCCGATTTTGTTGAGTTCTTTGACGTCGCGGACGTCGATTACCACATTGGCATCACCACTACCGACATGGAGGACCCTGAGCGGAGCGGTCGCCTGGTGGGCAGTGTGCCGGTGATCAGCCGCGACACTGAGAATGCAGATGAGGTGTTTGGCGATAATGTGAAGGTTGGGATTGAGGGCGCTGCAACGGAGCGCGGTCTCGATGCCGCGGCGCGGGCCCTGGGAGAGACCATGACCGCCGGGGATAACGCCGGCTTCTTTCGTGATGACGCCCTGCTCAGTGTCATCTTTGTCTCGGACGAAGAAGATGGCAGCCATTACGGGGTGAATGACTACATCAACTTCTTTCGAGATTTAAACGGTCAGCGCCGGCGCGACTCTTTTAATGCATCGGCGCTTATTGGTATGGATCTGGAGTTGGGTGAACCTGCTGATTGCGGCCTCAACTCGCTGAATCCAAATCTGGGGGCCCGTGCCGCCCATCGCTACTTTGACGTCGCCCGGCAGACTGGTGGGGTGGCCGCATCCATTTGTGAAGATGACTTTGCCGAGGTCGTCAATCGAATGGGGCTGGCCAGCTCTCGCTTGCTGGATACCTTTCTCTTGGAGCGTCAGCCGCGGCCGGATTCGCTCGAGCTGACCCTGTATGAGGATGAGGCCGATCTTGAAGGTCTGGTCCTGCCCCAGGAGGACGGTCCTGACTATCCCTGGGTCTACGAACAGGACCTTGATGCTTTTGAGTATCGGGTGCGCTTCACCGATCTCACCCAGCTCCCCCCGGTGGGCAGCAGGTTAGTCATTCGTTACGAGCTGTATTGATGCGCTGGCTATCCACTCTACTGCTGTTTTCGCTGCTGCTGGTGTCCTGCCAGGGCGAGGAACGCCGTCCTGGAGACTTCTGCTTCGATTCTGGTGACTGTACGACCGATGACGAACAACTTGAGGCTTGTATCGACAGCCGCTGTGAGGCGGTGGAGTGTCTCAGCGCGGCGGACTGTGAGATTGGCACCATCTGCGACGTCGAGGGTGGCGACTACCGCTGTGAAGCGGGCTGCCAGACCGACGGCGATTGTCTTGCTGGATTCTCCTGCCAGGACGGCAACTGTCAGCCCTATGGTTGCAGGAGTACTCTACTCGACTGTAGCTTCGGCGAGGTCTGTAACGAGAGCAGCGGGGCTTGCGAGCCAGCACCGGGTAAGCACTGTTCAGAGTGTTCGTTGGGTAACAATGAGTGGGATGACGGGGGCACCAATAGCACCTGCGACGATGTGCTGCTGTCCAGCTCAGAGTGCGGTGGTGTCGGCAGCTTTTGTATGAACTGGTACGAAGGAACGCCTACCTGCTACGTGGGCTGCGAAGACCAGAGTGAGTGCCCCGGTGGTTACCAGTGCAGCATCGTCGTGCGGCCGCTGCCGGTGGGCTGCACTCAGGACTACATCGTTTTGGGCAGCGCCTGCATCGCTCCCTGTCCTTGAAGGCGTCACGCCAGGTTTGCCCTGGTCGTGGTTCTGGCGCCAGCTGCTTTTAGCGAGCTCTGGTGCCGGTTTAGCGGCCAGTTGCGCTGACCCATTGACAGCTGTCGGGCAGGTCTCCCTCGGTGAAGGGCGAGGCCTGGCCGAACTGGTGCTCAAGATTCCAGCGATTGGAAAAGGAGGCGAGTGGGGCCGGAATATTATAGTGACCCAGTTGATGCCGACAGCGGACCACCGGGTTGCCGTCGCCGACCAGCCCCGCTTCGAGGGTGTCGCTGCTCAGCTCAAAGTCAACGATGGGGAATCCTTGCGGCCAGGTGTCCTCGTCGCCGCCGCTGCTTAGCAGCACCGGTACCTGGCGCTCTGGGGTGGAATAGGTAATGAAGGGGCCGTCGAGTCCGGGAATGCTGATGTCTGCGCCGCCGGAGAACTCAACCACCGCCGCCAGGCTGGTGCTGCGCTCCATGAGCAGCACGCTGGACCAGAGGGCCCCGCCGCTGTGGCCCCAGGTGCTGAGCCGCTTCAGGTCCACCTCCAGCAGGCTCGAACTACAGCTGCGCAGGTCGTCAAACAGGGTCAGGTCTGGCTGTTCGTCATCGAGGAAGCCCCAGGTAAGAGTCGGGCCAATGATCGGCAGTGAAATGGAGCGGGCCTCCGGCATCAAGATCACTGCATTTTCGTCGTCGGCGAGCTGCTGCAGCGAACTCATGGAACCTTCGATTGGGTTGCTGCCGGGGGTGGTTAGGCCGTGGAAGTTGAAGATCACCGGCAGGCCCGGCTGGTGGTCATCCGGCAGCAGCACGCCTACTTTGCGCTCGACTCCAGCCGAGCTGAAGGACGAGATGCCTGAGTGGTCCATTTCGGGGCACTCGCCGTCGCTGGGGTCGGTCAGTTCAGCGACCGGGTTGGGATCCGCGGTGGCGTCGTTGCCATCGCTTGAGTCGAGGTCATTGTTGCCTCTGGCTTGAGGGCTAGCGCAGCCGCCGCTAAGGACGCCCAAAAGGACCACTACAGCAAGGAGCAGGGGGCTGATGAGTGACTTGCAGGCTGCAGCCTCGGGCGTCGCGGGCATTGCGCCCTCCAGATGAGTGTATGCCCATCCTAGATCACCGCGGCCCGCTGTCGGTAGGGCCGAATCAGGGCCCGGTCTTAATCCATCAGGTCGCTTTGTTGCTGGTTTGCGCCTTGAGATCGTCAGGATCAAGCCTCGTTTGGGGACTCTTCATCCTGAATGTAGGTCTTTTCCCTGTAGCGCATCGCGACGGGGATGAAGGCGATGGCGGTGACCAGCATGCAGGCCGAGAAGAATAGGTAGTAATCGGCGCCCATGAGCTTGGAGCTGCCGTCATCATTCTGGATAAAGAAGTTCACCGCTGAGACGAACAGGTTGCCGATGGACACGCTCATCAGGAACAGGGCCATGATCAGTGACTTCATCTTCTTCGGGGCCTGGGTATAGGAGAACTCCAGGCAGGTTATTGAGACGAAGACTTCGGCGGTGGTCATGATGGCGTAGGCAAACAGTTGCCAGGCGATGTTGACGCTCGCACCGGCCTCGATCTGGACCTCGATCCAGGCGGGCAACAGGAAGGCCGGCACCGTTAGGAAGAAGCCAATGCCGATCTTCCGCAGCGGCGTCAGTCTCCAGACCCGGTTGAGCAGTGCGTAGACTCCGGGCCAACGTAGCGTCTTGATGCCATTAAAGACCGGGATCAGCACCATGATCATGATCGGATTGATGGCCTGAATCTGGGAGGGCAGCCAGGTAAAGCCGAGGAAGTCGCGGTCCATCTTCTCCGCTTGTAGGACCCAGGCCGAGCCGGTCTGGTCAAACAGCGCCCAGAACATCGCTACGAAGGCGTAAATGATGAACAGTCTGGTCATCGAGCCGAGACCTTCTTTAGAGAAGGTCTCGCGGATGAAGTCGATGCCACCTGCAGGAATGTGAATGAAAACCTTACGGCCCATCCAGAAGAACAGAGTTGCCAGGGCCATAAGCAGGCCGGGTATGCCAAAGGCAATGTGAGGTCCGTAGGTGGCGAGCAGCCAGGGCGTCAGCAGGGTTGAGATGAAGGCGCCCAGGTTTATGGAGAAGTAGAACCAGCCAAACACCTTCTCCAGCAGGTGCTTGTTGCTGCTCCCAAACTGGTCGCCCACGTGAGCTGAAACGCAAGGCTTGATGCCGCCCGAGCCCAGGGCGATGAGGCCCAGGCCGATGGCGAGGCCCAGGCGAGTCTCGTCCAGGGCGAGCGCCAGATGGCCAGCGCAGTAGACGATGGAGAGGCTGAGAATGGTTTTGTATTTGCCGAACAACGCGTCGGCCAGAACTGCGCCCAGGATTGGAGTGAAGTACACCGCCGAAGTGAACATGTGATAGTAGCCTTTGGCCTCGTCGGGCCCCATGAAGTCCTCGCCACCCGAAGAATCCATCAGGTACTTGGTCATGAAGACCACCAGGATCCCCTTCATGCCATAGAAGGAGAACCGCTCAGCGGCTTCGTTGGAGACGATGTAAGGGATGCCTCGGGGCATCTCCTTGCTGGGCACAGGGGCACTCAGGTAGTTGCTGTTCATGGTGTTCTCACTCCTCTGCGCCGGGGCATATCAGGGCCAGCCAAAAGATTCCAGCGGCCAACTCGATACTTTTTATCGAGACGAATTCGCAGGTGTGAAAAAATGTCATTGACCGTCCCTTCAGAGGATCATCTAATTGATGGAGTCGGACTTTTCTGAGGGAGCTTTTTAGTGTTTGGAAATCAGCGCAACAGGGGGGGCGATGCCGCAGTCCTGGCGCTGCTGTTTGCGGTGCTGGTCGCTGGTTGCGATCCTGGCAGCAGCTTCGCGCCCGGCTTTTCCACCGATCCGGATTTTCGTCGCGAGCACTTTCTTCAGCCCCAGCCCCGTGACGTTGACGTCCTGTGGGTCATCGACACGTCCTGTTCCATGCTTGATGAACAGGAGGCTCTCGCCACCAATGGTCCGAACTTTTTTGAGTTCTTCATTGAGTCTGATGTGCCGTTTCATATCGGTTCGACCTCCACCAATGTTGATGAAGAGGATACTGACGGCCTTGATGGTCGACTGGCCGGTGATCCGGGGTTCTTGACTGCCGAGACCCCCAACCTTGCTGATGCCTTCCTTGAGCGGACCCTGCTTGGAATTGACCCGGGCCACAACTGGGAGAAGGGCTTGCAGGCGGCATGGAAGGCCCTGGAATACCTGGGTGAGTCTGACAACGCGGGGTTCCTTCGCGACGAGGCCAATCTCTCGATCATTGTGGTCTCCGACGAGCCGGACTTCTCTGAGACTGCGGCGGGCCAGCACGAGAGCCTCATTCAGTGGGAGGACTTTGTAGATTGGTTGGATGGGTTCAAGGGCGAAGATCGAGAGCAGGAAACGCAACTCTCTGCAGTCGTCGGTATCAGTGAGGCAGGGGTGGACGATCCGGAGGGCTGCAACCTGCATCCAGATCCGGAGCGCTGGGGGGAGGGCGCCCTGCGCGGCGACGGCTACCTGGAAGCAGCGATGGCGACCGGGGGTAGTTACCAGAGCATCTGTACTGAGAACTGGGCCACCGTTTTGTCGCGTATGGGCCTGACCTCGGCTGGGCTCTCAGATACGTTCTTGCTCGATGAGCAGCCAGCCATTGGCACCCTTGAAGTTGAGGTCAATGGTCAGCGCGAGAATCGCTGGCTCTATAAAGGTGACATCAACGCCATCTATTTTACTGAGCTGTCGGCAATTCCCCGCTCCGGTGAGCAGGTGACGGTGCGCTATCGCGTAGCTCGGCCACTGTAGCTTTTCGGCCGCTGGTCGGCACCTCGGTAGCCTCTCCTGTCTGGCGGATTTAACCCCCTTGGGGCTAGCAGAGGCTCGATACGTTAATCGCTGTTGATGTTGGGCTCGCCCTGGCCGACGTTCTCGACTACATTGCGCCGCCGTGACGCTCCTTCTGCTCAGTCTTGCAGCTCTCGCTGTGGCTCCCGCCTTGATGACCCTGGCTCGTCGCTCTCCGCAGCTTCTTGAGCTATTGGATGGCTTCGTCTTTGCGGCCATTGGTGGTCTGGTGTTGCTGCATGTGCTTCCCGACGCGTTCGCAAAGGCTGGACTGTGGGCCCTGCTTAGCTGCGCTATCGGTATGTGGGTGCCGACGGTGGTGGAGAAGCGCCTGGAGCAGTCCGCTCGCAGTGCTCATATGGCCGCCTTGCTGCTCGCGTACCTGGGTTTGGCCCTGCACGGGGCTATGGACGGCTGGGTGTTGTCTGAGGCGGCAGTTGATGGTCGATTCCTTGGCAGTGTCGGCTACGCCGTTGTCCTCCATCGGCTCCCTGGGGCACTCATGCTGTGGGCTCTCATTGGCCCTGCTTTTGGCCTTCGAGCTGCTTCCCTGTCGCTGTTTGGCTTGGGCCTGGCGACCCTCGGCGGCTTCTTTCTTGGCGCTGTATTTACCGACATCCTGGATAGCGCTCAGATGGGGCTGGCCCTGGGTTTAGTCGCAGGGGCCCTGCTGCATGTCGTTGTGCACAGACCTCAAGGGTTCTCGACCAGGGTGGCAACAGGTGGTTATTTCGCGGGTTTGGGTGCGGTCCTGGGAGCCGCCATGTTGGTTCTTGTTGAGCACTTGGAGGCAGGTCGAAAAGCTCATCTGGAAACTTCCGCTCATCGCCACCTTCTGCTTGAGAGTGAGGCAGCAGCGGTGTTCTTCGAGTTGTTTACCGAGAGCGCTCCAGCCTTGCTGCTGGCTTATTTGGGCGCTGGGCTTGTTCAGGCTTTTCTGCCCAAGGCGACCCTTGCCTGGCTGGGGCGGGGCCGCAGCGCTGCTCAGGCGGTCAAAGGAATGGCCTTTGGTCTGCCTCTGCCGCTCTGCTCTTGTGGGGTGATTCCGGTCTACAGGAGCCTGGTGCTGCGGGGCGCGCCGCCGACAGCGGCCTTGGCATTCCTGGTGGCGACTCCCGAACTCGGGCTTGATGCCGTGCTGCTGTCGCTGCCTCTGCTGGGCGCACCCATGACTCTGGTGCGTGTGCTCTGTGCCGCCATTGCGGCGCTGACGGTCGCTTGGGCTCTGGGCTTTGTCTCAATCGCTGTGCAAGAGCCCGATCAGGGTCAAGTGGATCCAGAGGAACATGCCAGAGTTTCCCTGGCGGTGCGCTTGCGGCAGGCCTGGAGAACCGGCTTAAAAGACACCGTGGACGACACCGCCGCCTGGATTCTAGTGGGGCTTCTGGTGGCTGCTTTGCTGGCCCCGATGCTCGACCCGGTGTGGTTGGACCAGCTTCCAGATTCGCTCGAAGTCCTGCTTTGTGCCGGTTTGGGCATGCCGATGTACGTCTGCGCTTCAGGGGCGACCCCGCTGGTGGCTGTGCTCTTGGCTGCTGGGGTCTCTCCAGGTGCGGGAATCGCCTTCCTGCTGGCCGGGCCAGCGACTAATGTCACCACTTTTGGTGTGCTCTCTTCCCTCCATTCGCGCCGGCTGTCGCTGGCCTTTGCTGGGGCGATGACGCTTGCTTGTGTGATGCTTGGCTGGCTGGTGAACCTGTTGATTCCTGGTGCCGCATCGGCGGTGTTGAGTGTGGATACCAGTTATGCTCCCACTACCCTGCAATTTGTTTGTGCTGGCGCTGTCTCTTTGCTCTTTCTTGCTTCTTTGTTGCGTCTCGGCCCGCGTGGATTTACCGAGCACGTAGCTTTGTTCGGGCACGATCATGACCATGCTCACGGTCATTCCCATGGCCATTCCCACGGCCATTCCCACGGCCATTCCCACGGCTACAATCATATGTAGCGGCTGAGATGCCACGACCTGTGCTTGGGGGCTGGTCTGCTCCCTGGTTTGGTCCCGTATACGCTTGATGATGGGCCCGGAACTTTTCGGCTCGGTTGGCCTAAGAGGCTGGCTCCGCTACCATCCGGGCCTGCCTGATCGCATTGGTAGAGGTCCGCTTGGGACTGCTCTTAGAGTGTGGCCGGTGAGGGTAGGAGGTTGGCGATGAAGATTGGTGTTCCCAGGGAAGTTGTCGCGGGAGAGCGCCGGGTTGCGGTGACGCCCGAGACCGTTCAGTCTCTGCGCGGCTTGGGATTTGAGGTGATTGTTGAGGCAGGGGCTGGTGTCGGCGCTCGCTTCACTGACGACGCGTACCTTGCTGCTGGCGCGACCGTCATTGACGATACCCGCGCCCTGTGGTCGGGGACAGATATCATTATTAAGGTTCGTCCGCCCGCGCAGAATGAGGCGATGGGCTGTCATGAGAGCGACTTGCTGCCCCATGAGGGTCGGCTGATATCGCTGCTTTTTCCCGGCCAGAACGAGGAGGTGGTCGCTCGCCTTGCTGAGCGCAAGGCGACCGTTCTCGCTCTCGACTGTATCCCACGAATCTCGCGAGCCCAGAAGATGGACGTCCTCAGTTCCATGTCGAACATCGCCGGTTATCGCGCGGTAATCGAGGCCAGTCATCACTTTGGCTCGTTTTTTGGTGGGCAGATCACCGCTGCCGGCCGTACCCGACCGGCCCGAGTGCTGATCATCGGTGCTGGAGTTGCAGGGCTGTCAGCGATTGCGGCGGCGAGGGGTCTCGGCGCCGAGGTGCGGGCGTTTGATACTCGGGCTGCCGCTCGGGAGCAGGTGCAGAGCCTTGGGGCGAAGTTTCTTGAAGTTGACTTTGAAGAGGCCGGTGAAGGGGCGGGCGGCTACGGCAAGCAGATGAGCAAAGAGTTCATCGAAGCCGAGATGCGGCTCTTTGCCGAGCAGTGTGCTGAGGTGGATATTGTCATTACAACGGCGCTCATTCCCAACAAGCAGGCTCCGATCCTGATCACTCAGGAGATGGTTGAGTCCATGCGGCCCGGATCGGTGATTGTTGATCTTGCTGCCGAGCGCGGCGGTAACTGCGAGGCTACGGTCCCCGACCAGACCGTTGAAGTGAGTAACGTCACCATCATCGGATACACCGATCTGACCTCGCGGCTGGCCACTCATGCGAGTCAATTCTTCGGAAATAATGTCGTTCATCTTCTTGATGACATGTGCGGCGATGAGGGTTTTTATGTCGATCTGGAGGACGAAGCGGTGCGGGGTGCTCTGGTACTTCATGTAGGTGAGATGATGTGGCCGCCGCCGCCTATTGTGCCGAAGGCACCGCCCCCCGCTCCAGCCCCTCCGCCCGTGGTTGCTCCGGCAGACCCGGTTCTACCTGCCGTTGATGAGCCCGATACAGGTGCCGGCCTTGGCCGCTCTCTGGGAGGCCTGGCGTTGGCGCTTAGCTTTGCGGCTATCGGCGCGACCGCTGATGCTGCTTTCATTCAGCACTTCACGGTCTTTGTACTCTCCTGCTTTGTTGGCTGGCAGCTTATCTGGAACGTGACTCCAGCGCTCCACACTCCACTGATGGCCGTGACCAACGCCATCAGCGGGATCATCATCGTCGGTGGGATCATTCAAGGTGCCGCGACAGAGACCAACCTCTCGGTCATCCTCGGGGTGGTCGCGATTCTGGTGGCCAGCATTAACGTGTTTGGTGGCTTCCTGGTGACCCAGCGCATGCTCAAGATGTTCAGGAAGTAGGTCAGCGGCGATGGAAAACCTCACTAATCTTGTGACCATGGCCTACCTTGCGGCGGGCATTTTGTTCATTCTCAGTCTGGGGGGGCTGGCCAGTCAGGAGACCGCCCGTCGTGGCAATCTCTACGGGATCATCGGCATGGTTCTGGCCATTGCCGCGGTGCTGGCTCTGGCCATGGCCGACACACCACGGCCGACCACCTTGCCGCTGATGCTTGGAGCCCTTGCGCTTGGTGGTGTTGTTGGCGCGGTGCTCGCGGCGCGCGTGGCGATGACCTCCATGCCTCAACTGGTAGCCGCGCTGCACAGCTTTGTTGGACTGGCAGCTGTGCTTGTGGGCGTCTCTACCTTCCTTCATCCGCACGGCGAGGCAGTGGGGGTTGTCGAACTGATCGAGATCTATGTTGATGTGGCCTTGGGAGCCATTACTTTTACCGGTTCAGTGATCGCATGGGCCAAGCTCGAAGGTCGCATGTCGGGCAAGCCCTTGCTGCTACCGGGGCGCCACCTGCTGAATGCTGCGGTGGTGGTAGGCGTGGTGGTGATTGGCGGCCTGTTCGTCAAGACCTCAGAGCCAGGTGCAGCCATATTGGGGCTGGGCGGGCTTGAGTGGTTGCTCGTGATGACGGTGCTGTGCTCTGTGCTTGGCATCCACCTGGTGGTCGCCATTGGTGGCGCTGATATGCCGGTCGTAGTCTCACTGCTCAACAGCTACTCGGGTTGGACGGCCGCAGCCGCTGGTTTCATGCTGCAGAACGATCTGCTCATCGTTACCGGTGCCCTGGTGGGCAGCAGCGGTGCCATCCTCAGCTACATCATGTGCAAGGCCATGAATCGTTCCATCTGGAATGTCGTCTTTGGAGGCTTCGGTACCGCTGAGGTGGCAGCGCCAAGCGATGCGCCGGCAGTAGAGGGTGAGGTCCAGGCCATTGATGTTGATGGGGTCGCCGCTCTCCTGGCTGAGGCGAGTAGTGTAGTGGTAGTGCCGGGCTACGGCATGGCGGTGGCTCAAGCCCAACACCTGGTCAATGAGTTCGGCGAGCTCATGCGCGGCAAGGGTACCGAGGTGCGCTTTGCGATTCACCCCGTTGCAGGCCGGCTGCCCGGACACATGAACGTACTGCTGGCTGAGGCTGGTGTGCCCTACGACATCGTCCTGGAGATGGATGAGATCAATGATGATCTCGCCGACACCTCTGTGGTGTTGGTCATCGGTGCTAACGACATCGTTAATCCAGGTGCCCTCGAGGACGCCAGCAGTCCTATCTTCGGCATGCCTGTCCTTGAGGTCTGGAAGGCAGGCACCGTCGTGGTGCTGAAGCGAGGCATGGCGACGGGCTATGCGGGGGTCGGCAATCCGTTGTTCTTCAAGTCCAACACCCGCATGCTCTTTGGTGACGCCAAGGACTCCATGGGGGGGATGGTGAGCGCGCTTCGGTCGTAGCGAAGGCTTCCCTGTTGGCTCGGCTGCTGCAGTCGACGCTTAGAAGCTTAACTTGAACAGCTCCCGATAGCTCATTTCTGAGCCCGGATCGCAGCTTCCATCGCCATCAATATCAAAGCAGTCCGTGGGCCAGGTCCAGCTGGCGTCGAAATCTCCTTCATTGAGGCTACCCTGGCCGGGAAAGCGTAGCCAGGTGGTTCCCTGGTCGTGGCTGAACCAAAGCCAGCCTCCTACCGGGTCCAGCCCTGCATCGAGCTGGTAGCCGTCGCCATTCCAGCCATAGGCCCCGCAGCTGTCTTCAGTGAGTTGGTATTCAACTCGCCAGGTGCTGAGGCAGTCGGCGCAGCCTCCCGCTGCGGCTGAATCCAGCTGAATCCAGCGATAGCGCCGCTGGCAGTCCCAATAGTCGGCGCTGTTCTCCACAAAGTTGTATGAGAAGCTCACCGTGCCCAGCTGGTCGGAGGGCATCGCGCTGTCATCGTCATCATCGTCGTCCCAAAAGGGGTCCTCCCATGGGTCTTCTGTAGCATCGTCGTCATTACTGGCGACGTAGTCGTCTGGTTCACTGGGCTCGTCAGGCCGGTCCAGGCAGCCGATCAGGCACAGTAGGAGGATCAGGCCGATGTGGGAGAGGTGTGCCATCGGTTCCGATGAGAGAGAGTTTGTGGTGGGGCAGGCAAAGATCGCCCAGCGCGTGTCTCTGCCATGGTAACAGTCTCACAGCTTGGCTCATACGGGGTAGGCGAAGGATGCTGCACGAGGAAGTTCGATGAAAGAGCAGCTGGAAATCGGGTACGAAGCGGTTGGCGGAGCCTTCACCCTACAGATCGGCGCTACCTTTGATGGCCGTCCTCTTCAGTCCCATGAGCGAACTCAATTGCGCGTCAGCGGGCTTCCCGAGTCGCTGCTGTGGGAAATTGACGCGCCTTTCTTTGATGACCCTTTACCGGCTGCCCCGCTGGGTTCGACGGCCGGGCTGTGGGAGTTTGAGGTGGTCGAACTCTTTATCAGTGGGCCCGCTGAGCAGTACACCGAGATTGAGGTCGGCCCCGCAGGACACTATCTGGCTTTGCGCCTGGACGGTGTTCGTCGGGTGATTGAGGAGGGGCTTCAGCTCTCGGTCGATACCGCGGTGCATGGCGGTCGTTGGCGAGGTCGGGTCCATATCCCTCGCGCGATCCTCCCGCAGGGCCCGCATCGCATCAATGCGTATGCCATTCACGGCCAGGCTGCAGAGCGGCGCTATCTGGCTGCCTTTCCGTCCGGAGGAGAGCAGCCTGACTTTCATCGACTGGATTCCTTCGTCGAGGTCTCCTTACCGTGACGGTAGGCCGGTGGTCGGCGGGTCCAGGATAAACAGGAGCTGGCCCTGGGCCCTGCGCCCGGGCTCTCCATACCTGCTCGCCCATGTTTTTAGCTCTTCGGCCTCTCGTGCTCCGCGCTGGGTGTCGTAAGCGGCTACGACAACTCGCCGACCTTGAGCGTGCATTGCGGTGGTGATTGCTTCGACTCGACTGGGCTCAAAGCTGGTGAATGTGTAGAGCCAGCGTTGGTTCTCAAACTGCAGGGGCTGTCCCCAGTTTGGGTCACCTGGGACGAGGGTCTCGACCTTCGGTTGGCCAAAGTGAATGCGCTGGTTCCACGGGACCAGTTGGAATGCAGCGTCGAGCCCGTCTTTGTCGTCGTCCATGTAGTCTGGAAAGCCGTGCAGCAAGAGCGAACTTCCCGGTGTCCAGGAGTCCAGTGCAGTTTCAATGAGCCCGTAATTAAGGGCAGCCTCGGAGCGAGCTTGCAGGCCTCTATGGGCCTCTTTGCCCAGGTCCGTTGCGTGAAGCGCCAGGGCCAGTAGGGTGAGGGCGATGGCGACTCGCCGGGCTCGCAGGCCCAGGCCCGGAGCGAGGTTGAGGCCAATCAATAAGGCTCCCGAAGGCAACAGCACCAGGTAATAGGGGAATTGGTGTGCGGCCGCCGTACCTCTCGATACCATGGTCAGGATCAGGCCGGCTGCAACCACCAAGTGCATCAGCCAGCTTAGCGGCACAATCCGTCGGAATGGCTTTAGCCGCAGCGCCCTTGCTGCACCGAACAGGCCCAGCCCAATGAGCAGGTAGGCGCCGTAGCGAGAGCCGTAGCGGCCCGGAAGCTCAAGGACTGCGGCTGCCAGTGCGGTTGTCAGACCCGGTGCCTCGTTGATGGGCGCGGATGCAATTCCCCGCAACAGCTCGTCGCTCAGGGGCAGGCACATTGCCGTAACAGCGGAACTGAGCAGCAGTAGTCGAAATGTACGCTGGCGCGTCTCGGGCAACGTTATGACCAACAGCAGCTGTGCGCAGGGCAGGGCGATGCTTAACAGGTGCGTCCAGATCGCCAGGGCCGTTACCATCAGCCACAGCAACTCATCGCGGTTCAGCCAGGCCGCGGGGCCTTTCAGCTGGTTGTGACCCGCGGACTCGCCGAACAGGCGGGCAAAGCACAGCAATTGGGCTGCCGTGACTCCGATGAGCAGCGGGTAGTTGTTGACCTCAAGGCCGTAGGCGTTGCGGTGGGGCGAGACCGCGATGACCAGTCCTGCGAGCAGGGCCGGCCCCAGCATGACTGAACCTTGCAGTCTTACTCCCTGGCGTGCAGTCCACCAGACCAGGGGAATTGAGACTAGGGAGAACAGTGCCGAGCAGGCCAGCCAGGAGAGTCCCGTAGCGCGGTACTCCATCAGGGTGAGAAAAACCAGCGAGTAGGCGGGCGGGTGCAGGCCGACGAAGGTGCTGAAGGCAGCCAGTGGCCCGGCCAACTCGATGGCGTGGCGAAACTCGTGGAAGTAGGCGGCGTAGGCGAGGGCGACCGGGCTCCAGCGAAAGGGCAGCCGGGTCAATTGCAGCAGTGCGCCGATGAGAATCACCACGCCGAGCACCAAAAAAGCTCTATGCGGGCGGTTTTGATCGGCTTGCTGGGGGTGCTGTTGCATTTTTCTCGCGCCAGTTGTGGGTACATTATTCAGGTTGATGGCGCGCCCGTGCCAGTTTTGCGGCGTTGAGGCTGTTGTTGTTCGGGCTGCTCAGCTGGCTTCGAGGGGCAGCGATGGAGCCGCTTGGGGCGCGCTTAAGTTGAGAGCTGACGAGGTAGCCAAGACGCCCAGCTTCTTGCCAGTGGCCTTGCGCGGTGGCTTACTGAATACATGCTGACGCCGCAACTTGAGCTTGGCGCCTTTCATGATGTGCCCTTTCCGGTGGCTACCTGCAAGGAGCTCAAGCGGGAGCGGATGCTTCGGGTTGAGGCCATGGGGCGCACGCTATGCGTGCTTTGGAACCATGGTCGACCACGTGTCTTTGAGGATCAGTGTGCCCACCTCGGGCTGCCTCTTTCAATGGGCACAGTTGAGCCCCGTGGGGTCCGTTGCGCCTATCATGGTTGGTTGTTTGATGCCGATACCGGGGAGGTCTGCGACCAGCCGACCCTGACTCGGACTCGACGCTGCTCCCTTAAGCGCTTTGGGGCCCTCGTGGCGGGGGGGCTGGTGTTCTGCTGGTTAGGGGATCCGGGCGATGAAGAGGCGGTGCGGGCGCGCTTGCCGGAGGAGGTTCTTGAGGACTTTTCCCTCTACCGGGTCGAATTTGAGTGCCCCTTCTATCTCGCTCTGTTCAGTTCAGTGGACTATGCCCACTTTGCCTTCCACCGTGGCTACAGCCCCTTCTATAAGCTCTATGGTGCGTTGCGGAGCAATGCACATGTGCCGGGTAGCGCCTTCAGTTCGCGGGTTGTCCATGAGGATGATCGCAAAGTTACCGTGCGCCTGGAGCCCGCCGACCGGGAGGTGCGCATGTATGCAAGTGCTGCCGAGATGGACGATCGCAGTATCAACTACTTTCAGACCTTTGTGACTCCGCTCTCGCCCACCAGGACCCTGTATTGGGAATGCTACACCGCACGCACTCGGAACCCGATGTTGAAGCTGCTGAGCAAGCTTGCCTTTCGTACCTTGACGGTGCGGCTGCTGGAGGATGAAGACCGGGTCTGGACCGGAGCCAGTGCACAGGCATTTCTGGCCGGCGACAACATCAACATGTGTGAGAATGATCTGCCCCTCGGGCAACATCTGCGCAAGTTCGTCGCTCCTAGGCTTAAGGCATGGAGCGCCAAGCAGGAGGCTCGGGACGATAGTGAGGGTGGAAGCGCAGCAGTCGGATCGGCTCAGTAGTTACGAACCACTACCTCGCTGACTGCTCCCCTCCGGTCTGCTCTGGCGTTGACGTTACGCGAGGCCTGAATGAGGTCGATGCGAAACTCCTGGTAGAGCTCATGGACCAGCGGCACATCAGAGTTGGACAGCATCAGCTTCACCCCACGTTCTGAGAGGCGGGTGAACAGGGCTGCGAGGCGTTGCTGGTCGTGGAGCTTGAAGCCGACCGCGCTGTAACTGGTGAAGGCTGAGGTGGGACTGCGGGGCACATAGGGTGGGTCGAAGTACACGAAGTCTCCGGCTTTAGCGCGCTCATCGAGGGCTTCAAAGTCTTCGGTCTCAAGGCGGACCTGGCTCAGAGCCCGCTGGCACAGGCGCAGATTCGGTGCGTCGCAGATGGTGGGGTTAGTGTAGCGGCCGAAGGGGACGTTGAAGTTGCCCGATCTGTTGACGCGGTACAGGCCGTTGAAGCCGGTTCTGTTCAGACAGATGGTCCGCGCGGCTCGAGCCACCGGCCCAAGCGTTGCGGGATCCAGCGAACGTAGCGCGTAGTAATAGTCCTTCTCGTAGCGGTGTAGCCGAAGTGCTGAGATGAGCTCTTCCACCTGATCCCGGATAACTCGATAGCAGTTGATGAGCTCGGAGTTGATGTCCCACAGTTCTGTGGTTGGTGGACGCAGCGCGAAGAACATCGCCCCGCCCCCAATGAAGGGCTCAAAGTAGCGCTCAAAGCTTGTTGGTAGCAGTGGCTGCAGCTGAGGTAGGACGCGGCCTTTGCCACCGACCCACTTAAGGAAGGGGCGCGCACGCTTTAGCGCTGGCGCAGCTGTGCGTCGATGGCCGACGTTGGATCCTGGATCTTTGTTCAGCATGGATCCCCGAGCATGCCCAATGGGGATCTCCGGGTCTAGTGATGGAGATCAAAAAAAACGTAGTGATCACAAACATCTTCGCTTCATCGCCAGCTTTTTGGGGTTGATTGATTGGTTCCTATGGGATCGCAGTCGTTCGATTTCAGGGTTGGTTAGGGCCTTGCTTAAGGGTGTCTTTGGAGTCCCTGAGTTTCTTGCGCTAAGAGGGCAGATTTTTCGTCTTGATAGGCTTAGAGCAGAGCTGGAGTCGCCCTTGATGGTGGTGATAGCGCTCCACTCGACAATCATGACAGCGAGCATCGGATCTGCCGGGGTGGTGGCTGGCTGGACAACTATGTGACCTATGCCGAGCTTGCTGTTTTTGGGCAGTTAGCTTCCCAACAGCGGAGCGCTTCATTGGGCTTGCCGCTGGGTTGTAGTTCCTCTTGGGGCAGCTTCTTTAGGGTCTACCAGCAGAGCCGAGGACGCGTTCTTCGAGCCACAGGTCATAGCTTCCGACCTGGCCGCTGTAGCCAACCACCACAATCCAGCAGGAGTCTCCGGGCAGCAGGGCAAACTGGCCAGCGTGGCTCTCTGGGACTGCCGTAGTTGCAAGCCCCCGGCCGAACAGGTCACGCCATTGCGTTCCAGCCCCGCACATAACCCGGGCGTCAAAGTCACCTTGTAGGGGTTCCCAGCGGAGTACGCCATGGACGAACAGTTCTCGTTCAACACGGAAGAAGAAGCTGTCGTTGTCGCCATCCCAGGTGTCGACTACCAGGTCCTCGATGTTGCCGGATAGGCGGACCAGCAGTCCCGTACTGGTTGGGTTGATGCTTCCGCAGTCGTTGGCGTTGGCCCAGGGCGGGTCGAGGATCCCAGTGCTGCCCATGGCGATTTCCAGGTCGTCGGGCTCTACACTGCTGCAGTGCAGCCCAAAGGGTCCGGCAGGGAGGGGTATGTCGGTGATTTCCTGTTGCGGTGCGGAGCTGTCGTCATCGTCATCAGTCGGCAGGTTGGCTGGTGTTGTTGATTGAGGTCCGCAGGCCAACAATTGAAGCATCACCAAGGATCCAACTACGGAGCTAAGCGCGCGTCCGATCAGGCCTCCGCGGGCGCTACAGCCGACCGGTGCGAAGGGCTGCAATAGTTCGGTGATAAGCCGCGGAGCATCCCCACCCTGCCAAAGGGAGCGAATCGCGGCCACGCCATGGGCGCCATTTGCTGCTGCACTAGCTGCGTCTGGACCGCCGAGACCGCCGAGGGCGAAGACCGGCAGCTCAGTCTGTCTGCTTAGCTCAGAAAAGTTCTTCCAGCCGAGCTCTTCGCCGGGGGCTGCTTTGCCTGGGCTTGGCAGGACCGGACTCAAAGTAACGAAGTCCAGTCCCTGCGCCGCTGCAGCCTGCAGGCCCTGGGCGTCATGACACGAGCCTCCCAGCCAGAGTCTCTTGCCGTTCCCCTTGAGCAGTTCGGGCTGAAGGGATGCAGCAGCTAGTGCTGTTTCGGGAAAGTGGACTCCATCTGCGCCACAGGAGCGGGCCAGCTCGATATCACCGTTGATGAACAGCAGGGCGCCATGGCGGTGGCATAGCTGGCGGAGGTCGCCGGCTAGAGCCATGCGAGAGCCGGCTGCCAGCTCTTTGTCTCGTAGCTGAATGGCGAGCCTACCTGCAGGGGCTGCCGAAAGCAGGGCTGCAGCGCGCTCCATCAGTGTCGCGTGGTCCGGAACCGCTCGACAGTCTGTGATCGCGTAGATGCGAAAAGGTGGGCGGCGCACAAGTCGTGTGGCCACGCCGGCTACTCGCCCGCGAAGCTGACCCTTCCAGCCATTGGTGAGCTTGCCGCTGCGTACAGGCGTTTCTCAATTCGACCGGCCTCGAAGGCCAGTCGTCCGGCCTCCACGGCGCTGCCCATGGCTGAGGCCATCTTCAGGGGGTCGTCGGCCCCGGCGATTGCAGTGTTCATGAGCACCGCGGTGCAGCCCAGCTCCATCGCCAGAGCAGCATCCGAGGCCGTGCCGACGCCCGCATCTACGATGACAGGAACCTCTACGGTTTCAAGAATGATGCGCAGATTGGTGGGGTTGCGGATGCCCTGACCTGAACCAATGGGTGCAGCGAGGGGCATCACACAGGCGCAGCCCATGTCGGCCAGCTTGCGGCAGGCAATGGGGTCGTCGCTGATGTAGGGCATTACCGTGAAGCCTTCGTCAAGCAGGGTGGCAGCGGCTCGCAGGGTTGCCTCGTTGTCAGGGAACAGGGTCTTGGGGTCGCCGATTACTTCCAGTTTGATCAGGTCGGTCTCCAGGGCTTCCCGGGCCAGACGAGCCGTGAGTACCGCGTCTTCTTCGGTGAAGCAGCCAGCTGTATTGGGGAGCAGGCGAAAGCGGGAGCGGTCGATGAAGTCAAGCAGGCCCTTGCCGGGTTCTGCGTTGAGATTGATACGTCGCAGGGCAACGGTCACAAGCTCAGCACCGCAGAGATCGAGGGCCTTGCGCATGGTCTCAAAGTCGGGGTACTTGCCGGTGCCCACGATGAGCCGTGAGTTGAACTCGTGCTTGCCCACGAAGTAAGTCATCGCATTCTCTCCTGGTTTGGCTGAACTCCAGCGATCCTGTCGCTCAAGGGTTGCGAAGAGTAGCCCGTCCGTGCCTGGATCACAACGCTTGCGAGGGGCGCTCAGCCTCCTCCGACAGCGGTCACGATATCGATCCGGTCTCCTTCGGAGAGCTGCAGGCCCTGGCGTTCCTGGCGGCGCACTACGCGCAGGTTGAGGGCCACCGCGACGCCTTCTCTACCGGGGATTTTCAGGTCGACGAGCAGCTGCTCAAGAGAAAGGTCTGCCGGGACCTCTCTGGCTTCACCGTTAACCTTGATCTGCACAATCGCCTCCTGTTCAGGTAGCAGCCAGCTCGGCTTCGCCGCGCACAGCATCGGCGCTGTGTTGATGGATCAGGCCGCTGCTGACCAACTCGGTGAGGTGTGCATCGAGGGTTCGATTGCCTGCGGCCCGGGAACTCTGCAGTAGAGACGGGATCTGAAAGACTTTGTTCTCGCGGATCAGGTTTCTGATTGCATAGGAGACCACCATGATCTCGGCAGCACAGACCCGTCCCTTGCCGTTTTTCTTGGGTAGCAGGGTCTGGCTGATAACTGCCCGCAGTGCACCGGCCAGCTGCGTGCGAATCTGCGCCTGAGCCCCCGCCGGGAACACATCGATGATTCGGTTGATGGTCTCAATAGAGCCGCGGGTATGCAGCGTGCCAAAGACCAGATGCCCGGTCTCCGCTGCAGTAAGCGCCAGTTGGATGGTTTCCAGATCCCGCATCTCACCCACCAGAATCACATCTGGGTCTTCGCGCAAGCCAGCTCGGAGGGCTGCATCGAAGGACCTGGTGTGCTGTCCCAGTTCCCGTTGGTTGATGATGCATTGATTAGGTCGATGGACGAATTCGACGGGATCTTCAATAGTGAGGATGTGCTGGGCTCGTGTGCGGTTGATGTGGTCGACCATCGCGGCCAGCGTGGTGGATTTGCCTGAGCCGGTTGGTCCGGTCACGAGCACCAGACCCTGATGGTAGTCCGAGATTTCCTCCACTACCGGCGGCATGCCCAACTCGTTGAGGCTGAGCAGAGCTTCGGGGATAGTGCGGAAAACCGCGCCCATGCCTCGGGTTTGCTGAAATAGATTTACCCGAAAGCGAGCCAGCCCGGAGATGCCAATGGAGAAGTCGGCTTCCATCTCTTGCTCGAAGTTACTGCGCTGTCGCTCGGTCATGATGCTGTAGAGCAGCCGCTTGACTTCGTCGCCACCCAGCGGCGCTCCTTCAAAGCGCTGGATCTGGCCATTTACCCGTAAAGCGGGGACCTCTCCTGCACTGATGTGCAAGTCACTGGCAGCTTCTCGGACAGCGATCATGAGCAGTTCATGGATGTGCATCAAGGCTCCTTGACCAGCGTTTAAACGCTCTGCGAGTCATATCTTATACGACCGGCTGGACACAGCTCGTGGGGGCCGGGAAGAGGGGATCAGCCCCCTAGCAAGAGGGCCATGAGTTGTTCGCCGGCCAACCAGGAACTCAGCGCACCCAGACAGAGGTAGGGGCCAAAAGGAAGCTTCAGGTGCCGCTTGCGGCCGTGGATTGCCATGTAGGAGATGCCTGCCGCGCTGCCGATGAGCGAGGCGATGAATACGCACAGCAATAAGGTTGGATGGGCACCCTGCCAGGCGCCTATGGCAGCAACCAGCTTAACGTCACCCATCCCCAACGCCTCCCGACCCATCAGTAGTCGGCCAATACCAGCCAGGGCGAGCATGGAACCGGCCCCCAGCAGCGCGCCGAGGACCGATTGGGGAAGCGAACTCGCGCCGATACCGGATTGCTCCAGGATGGCAATCAAGCTGATGCCGAGGGGAATCAGTGGCAGGGAGATGACGTCCGGGACGATGAAGTGCCTGGCGTCGATAAGGCTGATCGCTACCAGTGCAGAGAAGTAGCTTCCATAGGCCACTACAGTGAGCAGCATGAGCGGTTCATCGAGCAGCGTTTCCAGTTCGGGAATCAGCCTTAGATAGACCAGCATCCAGAGCATTGCTGCGCCAGCCTCTACCGCTGGGTAGCGAATGGAAAATGGAGCGTCGCAATCAAAGCAGCGGCCACCCAGTAGCAGCCAACCAACGATGGGAATGTTGTGCCAGGCTCTGATGGGGTGCTTGCAGG
>DJIF01000079.1 GCA_002433485.1 Deltaproteobacteria bacterium UBA6601 | reverse complement strand
CGGCGAAACAGGGCTCATCACCGGTGCAGGGGGCAGCTGTCCAAGCGGTATGACTCAGATGGCCGATTTCTGTATCGAGAACAGCCAGCGCAGTGGTAATGACCGATGGTATGACGCCATTGAGCGCTGCAATGACCCAAGCATCAACAGCAACGACACCGGTCGACCTGCCGGACTACGTCTTTGCAGCATGGGTGAATGGCAACTCGCCTGCCGCTTGGAGCGGACCGGCAGGGCTCCAAATATCAGCGGTATGAACAGCAGTGGCTGGGAATGGACCGGAGACGTCTCCCGCGCAAGTAGTGAGTACGCTCATACAACCCGCCGTTGCGACAATGGCGAGGTCAGCCATGAAAACTGGGGGAATCATTACGAGTTCCGCTGCTGTAAGAGCCTTTGAACCGAGAGCAGCCGAACGACAACATGGGTTGCGGTAGCTTTAGTTACCGCGGCTCTCCTCGAGTTCATCAACAAGCTTGCAAAGGCCCTCGACAGGAACCACATAGTCTTCACCGCAAAAGTCGCAGCGGACCTCTGCTGACTGACCCTCAGCGATCATCTCCAGCAACTCGTCACGCCCGAGCATGGCGACACCCCGCTCCACCCGATCCTGGTTACAGGCGCAGGAAAATGCCAGCGGCTCCTCGCTTAAGATGTTGACCTGCTCGCTGGGCAAGACCTGCTCCAACAACTCTTCGGGTGCCTGATCAGCACGCAAGCTACGAGCTAGAAGTTCGCGACTGAGCCCACCGCGATCACCGAGCAGAGCCTCCCCAGCCCCGCCGGGAAGGGGCTGCACCAGCACCCCGGCAACCTGCTCCGGGCGCCCCTCAGCATCGCAATCCATCACCACTCTCAACCGGGAAGGGATCTGCTCACTGCGGCACAGATAGCCCTCCAGATCTTCATCTACATTACCGCTGCTGAGAGGCAGAGTTCCCTGAGTGAAGGTTCCGGCCTGATCCTGGCGAATCACCGCAATCAGCCCACCGCCAAGAGCCTTGGCAATGTCAGCGCCCTCGCTACTCGGATCCCCGACATAACCACGTAGTATGCCGCCCGGGCGCGCATCGGTATGAATGGAGCGGAGCGGTCCGCGGCCCATCCACTGCACCCCGATGCGGTAGTAGCCCTTATCTGTGGTGGCAAAAAGGGCCGTCGCGGTCAACGCTCGGGCCAGGGCCCTAGCGGCAAGCGGGCTGCAGGCATGCCGACGAGAGGCATCTGCCACCAGTCGATCAGTGCGGCACACGACAATGCGATAGCAGCCATCAGAGGTGATGGCTCTTAACAGGCGATCTTTCACGCCCTCCATCATACCGGCCCGCAGCGACAGACCCACGACAATAGCTACGCGGACCCTGCGGGCCGGAGTCAGGGACTCGCCGCTGGCAGCCGCTCAGCGACGGCGACGACGGCTCAGAGCGGGCAGGAGCAGCAGTGCAAGCAAGCCGGCCTGTCCCTCATGGGCGACAGCAACCAGACTTGAGCTACAGGAACAATCCACCGGACCGCTACCGCCAAGGACGTCAGGCGGTATCTCCACCTCGGGCTCACCGCCTTCAACCTTAATGGCGAAAGGCAAGGCCCACTCAGAAGCTGCACCGTACTCATCGACGGCACGCGCCGACCAATACAGATCGCCATCAAGGTTCTGATCAACCCGCCAGGAGGTTGCACCTTGGTTGCCCAGCGGCCCCGTGCCCCCGAGCAGCCCCAGGCCTTCGCCGCCAGCGACGATGTCAGTCAACTCAAGGTCCCGAGCAACAACGAAATCGTAAAAGACCAGATCGCCCTCGGGATCCTCGACCTCAGCAGCCTCCAAAGCCGGAGTCACCGAGTCGGCGGTCGCACCATCTTCCGGCGCGAGCAGGGTCGGCACTGCGGGTGGATCATTGTCACCGCGAACCTCAAAGCTGATGGTGTGGGGCACCGATGAAATCCCGGCTTCATCCACTCCCCAGACCCTGGCGTAGGCGACCGCATTCTGGCCCAGTTCCAGTCCATCTGCAGCGAGATCCCACTCGACAGTTTCGCCCTCAGCACCTTCAACACTACTTGAAGCCAGCTCACTGCCATCAAAGCTAGCTACCGAGTCCACCTCAAAGTGATAGACAATGGGTCCCTCCTCAGGATCGCTGCCCGCAGTGGCAACCAGGACCGGTGAAGGGTCGGCTACAGAGGAGCCATCGGCTGGGCTGACCAACTCAATGCCTTCGGGCGCCCCATTGCTCAAGGTGTAGAAGAACAGCTCCGGCAGCGCGGCCTCTCCGGCCAGGCCGTGCTCGTCGGTCGCTGTGGCGGTCCAGGCGTAGCCCAGATCCTCTTCGAGGGCCACATCGATCTGCCAACTGCCATTTACCTCGCCCGCAGGGATGCTGAGGTCAGCGACCTGCGCCACCACGGTCTCCAGATCCGCGGCAAACACCGTCAACGAATAGGTCAGTTGGTCCTCATCTACGTCGTTGGCCGGAGCCCACTGCAGACTTGGCGCCGGATCAGCCACAACCTGCTCCGCCACGGGATAGACCAGTCTCGGAGCCTCAGGCGCCTCATTGACCGTATTGACCAGGAAGTCCTGCACCTCACTCCAGGGACCTTCAACCCAGGGATCGGCAGCCCGTGCACGCCACCAATAGCGCTGGTTCTCTTCAAGAGGAACATCCAGCATCCAGAAGGTCTCCACCTCCTCTTCAGCGATCCAGCCCGACCAGCTGACTGCCACCAGCAGCGCATCATCGGCATAGATCTCAAACTCATAGAGCAGCGTGTCGCCCTGGGGATCGACCGCGTTCAGCACCACCAGATCCGGACGTTCTTCGGCGCTCTCTTCACCGGTCAGAGGGCTGACCGGAGTAGGCGCTTCCGGACCATCAAAGCTGTTGGGATCCTGACCGGCAGCATACTCATCGGCATTGCTGACGCCGTCACCGTCGTTGTCAGCATTGCCGTCGCTCGGATCACTGGAGTCCAGCCCATTGGCATCCTCCCAG
>DJIF01000075.1:43250-55690 GCA_002433485.1 Deltaproteobacteria bacterium UBA6601 | reverse complement strand
CGCTTTTTGAGCTGCAGCTTGTTGACTCGGAGTAGGTTTTCAAGGGCGAAGAGGTGCTTCTCAACCCTGTGTCTGAGTTCTTCGAGCTCGCGGGTCAGTTCGTCGGTAGTGGCAAACTCTTCAAGTTCGTCCTTGGCGCTGTCGATCTGTTGCTTTGACATGCCTGAGGGGGAGTGAATGCGAATGCTCTGCTTGGCGCCTGTGCGGGTGTCTTTGCCGGTGACGTTGACGATTCCATCAGTGTCGATGGTGAAGGTTACGTCGATACGCGGGATGCCCCGCGCACACTCTTCGATCCCGGTGAGCTCAAACTCTCCTAGCGAGATGTTGTCCGCGGCCATGGGCTCCTCCCCCTGGAGCACGTGGATCTTTACGCTGGTCTGATTGTCGACCACGGTGGAGACCATTTGAGTGCGGACCACGGGAACGGTCGATCCTTTCGGGATGAGCCGCGCAAAGCGTCTTCCTTGCGTCTCTATGCCGAGGCTGAAGTTGGTCACATCCAGCAGGGTCATGTCCTCGAGGCTGCCCGCCAGGATCGCTGCTTGCAGGGCAGCACCCACTGCCACTACTTCGTCTGGGTTGAAGCTCTTATTTAACTTGGCCCCAAACAACTCGGTAAGCATCTCCTGGGCCTTAGGGATGCGGCTGGAGCCGCCAACCAGGATCACCTCGTCAATCTCTGCGGACTTCTTGCCAGACTCTTCGAGTGCTTTGCGACACTCGGCGAGGGTCTGCTCCAGGATGTCTTCGATCAAGAACTCAAAGGTGGCCCGGGAGAGGCTGGTCTGAAGGTGCAGGGGGCCTTCGTCACTGGCGGTCAGGAAGGGCAGCTGAATTTCGGTGTCGAGACTCGACGAGAGATCGATCTTGGCCTTTTCTGCGGCCTCTGCGAGACGCTGTAGGACCGCGGCATCTGCGCTGACATCGACGCCAGTGTCTTTCTTAAATTCGCGCACGAGCCAGTCGACAATCTTGATGTCAACATCATTTCCGCCGAGGTGGTTGTTGCCGGCGGTAGCCCGTACTTCAGCTACGTCCTCGGCGACGTCCAGGATCGATACATCGAAGGTGCCACCACCGAAGTCGTAGATGGCAATCGAGGCGCTCTCCTTGCGGCGAAACGCATATGCGAGTGCAGCAGAGGTGGGCTCGTTGATGATGCGCAAGACCTTGAGACCGGCGATCTCACCAGCGTCGCGGGTTGCCTGACGCTGACGATCTGTGAAGTAGGCTGGTACGGTGATTACAGCTTCGCTGATGTTTTCGCCGAGGAAGTCTTCTGCCGACTTCTTTATTTTCTGCAAAACGAAGGCTGATATCTGCTGAGGCGTGTAGCCCTTATCCTCGATGTCAATTCGAAGCCCCTCGCCGTCAGCCTCTACCCGGTAGGCGAGCCTCTCAATGTCGGCTCTTGCCTCCTCGTAGCTGCGGCCAATGAGTCGCTTGATGGAGTGGACGGTGCTCTCAGGTGACATCAACATCTGGCGCTTGGCAATGTCGCCGACAAAGCATTCGCCATCTCTCGAGAAGCCCACTACCGATGGTGTGATTCGGCCGCCTTCTTCATTGATGATCACTCGCGGTTCGCCGTGTTCCAGAACGCATACCACCGAGTTGGTGGTGCCGAGATCGATGCCGATGACCTTGCTCATAGTTTGCCGCCGCTTGCTCTCGGCTCCGCCAGTCTCTGCCCATCTCGGTGATGTTCCGAAGGACCTCCAAGTTGGCCCCTAGACTATTGATTGAGGTTGAAATCTGTCAATGTGCTGTCGTTGACAGCGTGTCTGGGCGAAGCGACACTTCCTTCCGAGCGAGCATAGTTGCCCTATGGGCCCGGATAGCCCAATTGGTAGAGGCAGGGGACTTAAAATCCCCTCAGTGCGGGTTCGACTCCCGCTCCGGGTACCAGGCTGCTCGTTGCCGTGTCACTGTGGCAGAACAGGAAGGAGTCACATGAATCTCAAGGGTCCACTCTTGCGATGGTTCCGCTCGGTGATTTTTATTGTGCCGGCGTTGGCCACGTCGATGATTGGCCTGTCCTGCCACGGTGATGATGATGATGGCCCTTGTGTCTCGGCCGATGAGGCGCGCATGGACTGTCTGGTGGACTATCACTGCGACAACGTAGACGAGGGTACCGGATTGTGCGGTGCCGATGGCTTCTGCGAGCTTGCCTTGCCGACCTGTGTGGATGCCGATGGGGACGGCTTCGATAGTTCCGAGGACTGCGATGACAACAATCCAGCTGTGCACCCGGGTGCTCCTGAGGTTGCTGACGATGGAGTTGATCAGGATTGCAACGGCGATGACAACTGCTGCGCGACCGGCCCGGTGGGTCTCCCTCCGGTCATTGAGGGCGTCGATCTGTGTGAAGTCCCGAATAGCAGCGACCAGTGTCAGGCGCAGGGCTTCAGCCCCGGCTCCTTCCAGATTCAGTTTGCTCTGACCCTGTCGGATGTCGATGGGGATCTTAACAATCCCTCTTACTTCCTCATCGTTAATCAGCCTCCGGCGATGTCCGGTTTTGTCGAGCAGGACCTCGGAACTGGCGGAGTGCTAAGGGTTTTGGTCTGCAACGATTGGGTGCGCTCCACGAGCATCGATTACGAGCTCTGGGTGCGTGATGCAGAGCTCAACGAGAGTGAACGGTTGACCGGGTCCTGGTTGATCCCCGAGCCAGGCGTCGACCAATGCGAACAACCCTGAGGAGTCCAGACCTTGAGCCACAACCCCACCTTTGAAGGTAGCTCTTCTTACATCGCATCGCCGGACCTGCTGCGGGCTGTTAATGCAGCCATCGCATTGCAGCGGCCGCTGCTGGTCAAGGGTGAGCCGGGTACGGGCAAGACGCTGCTGGCAGAGTCGGTTGCCGAGTCTTTGAACATGGAGTTGCTGTGCTGGCAGATCAAGTCCACCACCAAAGCCCAGGATGGTCTGTATCACTACGACGTGGTGCAGCGGCTGAACGACTCGCGCTTTGGCGACGGGGATGTTGGCGACATTTCCAGCTACATCAAGATGGGCGTGCTGGGGAGGGCGTTTCGGAGCGAGCGACGGGTGGTTGTGTTGATCGATGAGATCGACAAGGCCGACCTTGAGTTCCCCAACGACCTCCTTCATGAGATCGACCGAATGTCTTTTCACGTTCATGAACTTGACGAGACGGTGAGCGCGGTTCATCGGCCGGTAGTGATCATCAGTTCCAACGCCGAGAAGGAACTGCCGGACGCCTTCCTGCGCCGCTGCGTGTTTCACTACATCAGCTTTCCGGATCGAGAGATGATGGAGCGCATCGTGGCGGTTCACTACCCCGAACTTGATCGCGAACTCCTGGAGGCAGCTATCGTGCGTTTCTATGAGCTGCGAGGGATTGCGGGGCTGCGCAAGAAGCCGAGCACTTCAGAGTTTATCGATTGGCTGTTTGTGTTAATGCGCGGCGGTATCGAGCCTCGAGAGGTGGCGATGCGGGTGCCGCTGTTGGGCACCTTGATCAAGCAAGAAGCGGATCTTGAGTTGGTCGCGAAGCGCTTGGCTTGAGTCCGAGGATCGGCCTTGTTTATCGACTTTCTTTTCTCACTGCGGCGCCACGGGGTGCCTGTCGCGACCCAGCAATGGTTGGCTCTGCATCGGGCTCTTCAGGACGGGCTCATCGCAGATGCAGAGGAGCTCTATGGCTTGGGTCGAGCCATTCTTGTGCCCAGTGAAGCTCGCTTTGACTCCTATGATCTGGCTTTCCTGGAGACCTTTCGAGAACTGGAAGCTGCTGACCTGAAGCAGGCGATTGCCGACTGGCTGGAGAACCCGCTGCCGCTGCCGGATCTGAGTCCTGAGGCCTTTGAGCGACTCACCGGGATGAGCCTGGAAGAATTGCAGCGGCGCTTCGAGGAAATACTTGAGCAGCAGAAAGAACGACACGACGGCGGTAGTCGCTGGGTCGGTACTGGAGGCACTAGCCCCTGGGGACACAGCGGGCGGCATCCTACTGGGATTCGGGTTGGCGGCGAGGGGCGCTCAAGGAGTGCGGTTCAGGTAGCTGGAGAGCGTCGTTTTCGTGATTTTCGTAGCGATGCGACGCTTGATGTGCGGCAGTTCAAGTTGGCGCTGCGCACCTTGCGCTCGCTGGCACGGGAGGGCCGAGAAGAGCTGGACCTTGACGAGACCATCGATGAAACGGGACGGCAGGCTGGCGAGATCGAACTGGTGTTCCGAAAGGAGCGCCGAAATACCGTCCGGCTGCTCTTGCTGATGGATGCTGGGGGCTCCATGACTCCATTTGCGCGGTTGGTGGATCGCCTTTTTACTGCGGCCAGTGAGCTGGGCCACTGGCGTAGCTTTGATCACTATTTTTTTCACAACATTGTCTACAGTCGGGTCTACAGCAGCATCGAGAGGCTGCAGAGCGCCCCTACCGCTGAGCTGTTTCGTGCCCATCCGCGAGAGACTCGGGTGGTTTTTGTGGGCGATGCCTGTATGGCTCCATGGGAGCTTATGGCAGCGGGGGGTGCGCTCTCTTTACGTCAGCACAACCCCAGCAGTGGGCTTGATTGGTTGATGCGCTTTCGTGAGCATTTCCCCTCCATTGTCTGGCTCAATCCGGAGCGCCCGCGATATTGGGGTCATGAGACCATCAGTACCATCGCCCGGTTGATTCCGATGTTTCCGCTGACCCTTGAGGGGCTTCGAGAGGCGGTAGAGCAGCTCCAGCGGAGTGGTGAGCTTGCCGCTCCGTCCGCTCGATGATAGCGTCCCATTTATCGGCGCAGTCGCGCGGTTCTGGGGCGTCGACAAGCGGTAAGTCACCGGCTTTTGGTGCCGGCATTCGCAGGTTCGAATCCTGCCGCCCCAACCACTTCTCCTCGGCGCATGAGGCAGCTTTTTGCGCGGGTTCCAGCACCCGTCCCTGTCAAGAGTGTGTTTCATTGCTTGACCTGTGGGGTAGGGGCATGTAGAAGGCCGCGGGCCCGCAGCAAAGGAGCTGCGTCCGGGTTCGTCGGAAGAGGCGATGCAATACGGTCCCTTAAAAATTCTGTCGGGTGGCGCCAGTCCATCCTTCGCCAGGCGTCTGGCCGAGCATCTCGGCCAGGAGTTAGGTCATGTCCACATTCAGCGCTTCGCTGATGGCGAGGTGTTTGTGGAGGTCGGCGATAACATTCGCGGCCGTGATGTGTTCGTTATCCAGTCCACTTGTCCGCCGGTGAACGAGCACCTCATGGAGTTGCTGGTCATCATGGACGCTGTGAAGCGAGCCTCGGCTGATCGGGTGACGGTGGTCACGCCTTACTTCGGCTATGCGCGTCAGGACCGCAAGGTGTCTCCCCGTACGCCCATATCCGCGAAGTTGGTCGCTGATCTGTTGCAGGTAGCGGGTGCAGATCGCCTGCTTACAGTGGATCTGCACGCCGGGCAGATTCAGGGCTTCTTCGACATCCCGGTGGACCATCTCTATGCATCTTCGGCTCTTATCGCTGAAGTCCGTCGCATTACGGAGCAGCACGATGTGGTGGTGGTCTCGCCCGATTCAGGTGGTGTGCCGCGTGCTCGTGCCTATGCCAAGGAGTTGGGGGTTCCGCTGGCGGTAATCGATAAGCGCCGCGACCGCCCTAACGAAATCGCTGAGATGCGCATTGTTGGTGACGTTGAAGGTCGCTATGCGGTGCTGGTGGATGACATGGTCGACACGGCGGGGACCCTGACCCGTGCCGCTGGAGCCCTCAAGCAGAAGGGTGCGGTGGCGGTCTCAGCGGTATGCAGTCATGGAGTGCTTTCCGGACCTGCCGTAGACCGGGTTGAGGACTCTGTCCTTGAGCACCTGGTGGTCTCAGATACCATTCCCTTGCGCGACCATGCGGAGGCTTGCAACAAGATTCGTGTCGTCAGCGTGGCGGCGCTGCTGGGCGAGGCGATTCGACGTATTCATACCGGAGATTCCGTGAGCAGCCTGTTCACCCTGGAGGGGTGAGGCGGCAGCTCTGTAGCTGGCAATCGAACTTATTGTTCGGCCGGAGAGATAGGAAGTGCCCCTTTTGGGGCCATGAAAGGGGACCTTGAAGAGGTCCCAGGAGGAAGAGATGAGCAACCCGACCCTTCAAGCGGAGCAACGCAGCGACACCGGCAAGGGCGTCGCCCGTAAGCTTCGAGCTGCTGGGCGCATGCCTGCAGTTGCCTATGGCGGCAGTGCAGCGGCCCAGAACCTCACCATCAACCCCGAGCAGATTCTCGGCCTTAAGCGTGGACCTCTCGGCTGGAATCAGCCGGTGAGCATTGACGTGGATGGTGGCGACAACGTCGAACTGGCCATGCTCCAGGCGGTGGATAAGCATCCGATAACCGGCCAATTGCTGCATGCAGACTTTGTCCGCGTTGACGCCAAGCAGGCGGTGGTGGTTGCGGTTCCTCTGCGTGTTGAAGGCACAGCCCCTGGTGTGGCCATGGGTGGCCGCTTGAATCAGCAGCTGCGCGCCCTCAAGGTCAGCTGCCTGCCCAGTGATATCCCAGAGGGGATCGCTGTGGATGTGAGCAAGCTGAACATTGGTGACCGGGTGCTGCTCAGTGAGGTGGTGCTGCCGTCGGGAGTGACCGCTTTGATTGATGATCAGCCTCTGGTCATTCTGGTTGGCCGACGCGGGGCGCGTCAGGAAGAGGAAGTTGAGGAGGCTGCTGAGGATGCTGAGGAGGGTGCCTCCGAGGAGAGTGGCGAGTAGTTAAGGAATTGATGTGCGGGTCATCGTTGGTCTCGGCAATCCGGGCAAGCGCTACGAGGGCACGCGCCATAACGTCGGCTTTGAGGTGATTGAGCAGCTTGCTGGTCATCACGGGGTCGCCTTGAAGGAGAAGAAGTTTAAGGCCCTCTTCGGTAGGGGGTATGTGCACGGTGAAGCGGTCATGCTGGTCTGCCCCCAGACCTTTATGAATCGCAGCGGAGAGAGTGTTGGCCCGCTGGTTGGCTTCTACAAGCTGGGCGTTGAATCAGTGGTGGTGGTGCACGATGACCTTGATCTGCCACTGGGCGCGGTCAAGGTTAAGAGTGGGGGCGGTCACGGTGGCCACAACGGCTTGCGTGATCTGGTGAGCAAGCTCGGCAGCGCGGATTTTCACCGAATCCGCGTTGGCATCGGTCGCCCCCAGGGGTCGATGGCTACGAGTGACTGGGTCCTGTCGCGTTGGGCGGTCTCTCAGCGAGAGCAGCTACAGCGCATCCGGGAGCGGGCATCTGAAGCAATTGAACACCTTTTGCTCCAGGGCCCGCTCGAAGCAATGAACCATTTCAACGGGATGGAACCCGTTGAAACGTAACTTTGATTGATCATGACGTCGCCCCTGCGGCGTAATTGAGAGGAGAGGTGCTGGATGTACTCCAGGGAATATGAACTGGTCTTCATCGTCCGACCTGACGTGACCGATGAGGACATTGAGAAGATCAAGGACCGCAGTGGCGGTGTTATCAAGGACCGTAAGGGTCACCTGCTCAATGTCGATGATTGGGGTAAACGTCGGCTCGCCTATGAGATTCAGGACTACGGCAAGGGACACTTTGTGCTGTTCAACTATCTCGGCTCAACCGAGATAGTTGATGAACTTGAGCGTACCCTGAAGCTTGATGACTCGGTGCTTCGCTTCTTGACCGTTAAGCTCGCTGAGCGAGTCGAGGTGAAGGCCCGCGTGGCGGAGGCCGAGGCAGCCGCCAAGGTGGTTGCGGAAGCAGTCGCCGAGCAGGCGCGAGCCAAGGAAGCTGATGCTGGGTCAGGCGATGGGGCTGGAGCAGCCGCAGGAGCCTGAGGAAGGCAGGTTGCCCCCAGCGGGGGCTCCCTGGCTACCAGCTGCGATTAACGGCACTCTGGTTGCCGTTGTGTTCGCACTGCCCGTACCTCCGGCGCTGCTGGCGCCGGTGCCGATTCTGATTGCCTGGCGGCGATACGGACGGCGAATCGGGTTGGCTACGGCGATGGTGGCACTGCTTTCCGTTTCCTTGTTGCAGGGCGTATTGATGGCCCTTAGCGCGAGCGGAGCGGACATCCCAGCGACGGGATGGCAGGGTCTGGGCGCCTTTCTGGTGCTGGTGCTGGCGCCCGCATTGTCGCTGGGCGTGGCGCTGGAGAGAACAGATACGGCTGCGGCGGCCCTGACGGCAGTTGCGGTGGGTTACCTCGGCCTATTAGCGGTTGGGGTCTTATTGGTTGAGTTGCTGACCACTGGTGAGGATCTCCTCGACAGGGTCGGCAAGTGGGTTGGAGAGGTGCTCGATGTGGCGATTGCCAGCGGGCGCGAAGCAGCGAGAGGAGACGTGGAGATCATGGAGGCCATCGGCACTCTCGAGTCGCGTCGCGATTGGTACCAGCGCTGGGCGACCAGGTTGATGCCTGCGCTGGTCGCTAGCTCAGCTGTGGTCTCGCTGTGGGTCAATGTTCTTTATGCACGGTGGTTTACCGGGCCCCGTGATGAGCAGGATGATCTGTGCCGATGGCAATTGCCCATGTGGGTTACCTACGTCTTTATGGTGTGTGCTGCGCTGGTGGTCTTTCAGGTTGGCCCTCTGGCTGGCTTTTTGCCGCGCTGGGACCCGGTCCTCGTGGTTGGGGCGAATGGACTTCTCTTGTTGGGGACCCTGTATTGGTTACAGGGAGCAGCCCTGGCGAATTTTTACTTTTTCCGTCTTCGCGTCGGTCCCATAACCCGCATGGTTGGGGTTGGCTTGCAGGCGATTCTAATGGTACGTCCTGTTACCTCGGCGATGTACGCAGCGGCTGGAATGGCCGAGGCGTGGTTCGACCTCAGGAAGCTGGGCATACCAGTGGACGATGACAACGGAGTGGAGCGATGAAAGTCATCCTCAAGGAAGAAATCGATAACCTGGGCAATGCCGGTGACTTGGTCACGGTCAAGGATGGCTACGCTCGCAACTACCTGATTCCAAGGCAGCTCGCGATTCGCGCCGATCAGCGCAACGTCAAGGAGCTCGAGCACCATCAGCGCGCGCTTGAGCGGCGTCGGGTCAAGCTCAAGGCAGAGGCCATTGAGCTTGAGCGCCAGGTCAAGGACTTGGATCGGATCGTCAAGGTGCGCTCCTGTGGTCCCGAAGGCAAGCTGTTTGGCTCGGTTACCAGCAAGGAACTGGCCGACACCATTGCAGAGATGGGAGTTCAGATTGAGAAGCGCCAGATCGTGCTTCACGATCCCATCAAGTCGCTTGGTGATCGCGAGGTTCAGATCAAGCTTGGTCAAGGGCACACGGCCACCGTCCTGGTGAGTGTGGAGCCGGACGAGGCGAGCGCCCGTGCTATTGCCGCGGCTGCTAAAGAGGCTGCTGCTGAGAAGGCTGCTGCTGAGAAAGCTGCTGCTGCCGCCAAGCGTCGAGCTGAGGCTGAGGCTGCAGAGAATGCTGCTGTCGCTGCTGCGAATGCCGAGGCAGAGCCGCCTGCCGACGAGGCTCCCGCCGATGCCAGCGCTGCTGCCTCTGAGGGTGACGATTCCGTCGAGTCTTGAGCTGTTGCAGGCCGGAGCCTTAATTGGCTCCGGCTTCTGCCAGGTCGGCTTGCGCGCGGTTGCATCCGTCACTCAAATGGCCTGCGAAGAACTTTGACTTTTTCGCCTGGCTTTTGACTTTCTCTGACCCTTTTTGGCGGGCAAGATTGCTTGGTTGAGACTCGCTCTGGGCAGTTGGATGGAGGTGCGGAAGTGGCGGAGTTGCGAACTGAGGGGGCCCGTCGCGAGCCCCAGGATGCGAGGGCAGAGCGTGCCCTGCTCGGCTCCATTCTGCTGCGACCGGAGAGTATCCATGAGGCCTGCGAGGTAGAGCTGACCCCCGAGCATTTCTCCCAGGAGGCCCATAGGGTCCTGTTCAGCTGCCTGCTCGACCTGCATAAGAAAGATGCTCCTCTCGATCTGGTGACCATTAGTGGTTACCTGCAGGCTCGTTCCCGTCTGCGGCGTGTTGGTGGGATGAGCTATCTGTCGGGGCTCTCTGGCGACGTTCCGTCCGTTGCCAACTTCTCAACTTATGTTCGAACGGTTCTTGACCGGGCAGTGCAACGTAGCCTGTTGGAGACCGCCCGGACCATTCAGGAGGGTGTCTACGAAGGCGAGCTTTCGGCAGCGGAGAGTCTTGAACAGGCGGAAAAACAGATTTACGACCTGGGCCGAGGTCATCAAACTACTCGGTTACATCGCCTGGGAGAGGTAGCCAACAGTGTCTACACCGTGTTGGAGAGTCGCTTTCAGTGTCCGGAAGATGTCACTGGAGTGCCAACCGGCTTTCGTGATCTGGATGAAAAACTGACAGGCTTGCAGCCATCGGATCTGGTAATCCTCGCTGCCAGACCGTCCATGGGTAAGACCGCCTTCTCTCTCAATATGGTGGCCAACGCCGCGATGATGGGCGGCGCAAAAGTGGCCTTCTTCTCGCTGGAGATGAGCAAGGAGCAGCTTGCGACCCGGCTGCTCTGTGCCGACGCCAGGGTTTCTGGCCAGCGGGTGCGGACAGGCAAACTGCTGCAGGAAGACTGGCCGCCTCTTACTGAGTCTCTACAACGACTGGATCAGGTTGAGATCCATATTGATGACACCCCCAACATTTCGGTGGCTGAGCTGCGCAGCAAGTGTCGACGGCTGTCTGGGGCGGTCGGCTTGGACCTTGTTGTCGTCGACTATCTCCAGTTGATGCGGGCTGACCGCGATCTCATCGGCAAGAACTCGTCTCGAGAGCGCGAAATATCCTCGATCAGTGGTGGTCTGAAGGCAGTAGCTAAGGAACTGAATATTCCGGTAGTAGCCCTGTCTCAGTTAAATCGTGGCGTAGAGGCTCGTGCTGATAAGCGCCCCATGCTCAGTGACCTCCGTGAGTCCGGTGCTATCGAGCAGGATGCTGATGTCATCATGTTTCTTTACCGCGATGAGTTCTACAACGAGGCCTCTGAGAAGAAGGGCATTGCCGAGGTCCTCCTGCGCAAGCAGCGCAGTGGGCCCATTGGTGATGTGGAACTCGCGTGGCGTGCTGAGATTACCCGCTTTGAGAATCTGGCTCAGGACGACTGGCGCTCCCGTTGAGCTGTTCGCTGCGCAGCCGGGTCCTTCCTTGCGGTGCCGCCGCCCTGTTGTGGTTGTTGCCGGGAGCGGCCGAGGCAGTCCAGCCAGAGCACGCTTCGATTGCTCTGGAACAGGCCCATGCCCAGCGTCCGGGAGGCTCCACTGCAGCTGTTAAGGCGGGGGTCGATGAGTCCAGCTTTGCCGGCATCGGGCTGCGTTTTCCCCTCCGCTTGCGGTTGGCCTACGGAGGTCTTCTCGAAGGCGCGCTAGGGGGCTTGGACCGCCATGCGTCAGAGCTGTTGTTGATTCGCCCTCAGCGTTCTCTGCGCGTCCATTTCAAGCTGATCGCATCAGTAGAATCTTTGGTGCCGCTGTTGCCGGCTGATGAGAATGGGCGTCTGCCGCCAGCCCCGTCGGTCGCCAGGAGTGACGCTCTCGAGCTGAAGTGGCGCCCGACTTGGCGTTCGCACCTTGGTGCAGTGATGTCGTTTGTAGTTCCAGGCACCGGGCAGTTTCTGCATCGAGACGAGCGCGCCTTAGGCGTGCTTTTTCTGGTCAGTGACTTGTTCTTTGTGGGTGCCGGGTTGTTGGCTTTTTTTGGCCCCAGTGAGCTGAATTCTTCCCAGCGAAGGGGAGTCGGAGGGACCTTTCTTGGTCTGGCACTGACCACTTCTGTGCTCTCTTCGGTGCATGCGTTTCAGGCGGGTAGAGAGGTTCGAGGCGGCTCGTGAGCAAGGCGGGAGCCTGCTCCATGGAGCCGCTTGGTTGACACTTAGGGGGGCGATTGGCGAAGATCCGTTGGCTTCGCTTAAGGCCCTGGCCTTCCGCGGGCGCTAGATTTATCGCTTCAAGTAATTCGTGCCAACCGCTCTGCGGAGAACATCAATGGCCAAGAAAAACCCAAGCAAGGCTGGATTTTCCACCGATACAATGCGATCCGGTCTCGAGGAGGCCGCTCGCTTTGCGGAGTGGGCTTCAGCAGCTAACGCCCATCGCTCTGAGTTTCAGCCTGAGGTGGTCACTGCAGTTATCTCAGGATATGTGGAAAAGTTCGACGCTGTACTTCCCAGCTTGTTGGAGGCTGCACAGCAGGCTCGCTCTGAAGCCGACTCTCTGTCGGGTGAGGCCGCTGAGTTGGAAAAGAGTGCAGCCTCGGTGGAGTCGCAGATTGACGAGTTGAAGCTCCGCCATGTGATTGGTGAGCTTGATGCAGGAGAATTTGAGAAGGCCCAGGAAAAGGTCCGAGCTGGTCTCGATATGGACCGGCTTGACACGATCCGAAGCTCATCGGCTGCAATCCAGGAACTTCTTGACCAACTTGATCAAGTACAGACTTCCATGGAGGCCGTGCGTTCCGGCGGCAGCGCTGCAAGTCCAGTAGCAACTCCGGTGGTTGAGCCCGAGCCCGAGCCCGAGCC
>DJIF01000075.1:0-42906 GCA_002433485.1 Deltaproteobacteria bacterium UBA6601 | reverse complement strand
CCCGAGCCCGAGCCCGAGCCAGCGCCTGCTGCCGTTGAGGAGCCCGCCGTCCCCGGGGAAGCTGTTCCAGACCCGGTAGAGACCGCAGACATGGATGAGGGTGTTGGGTCCTCGTCGCTGATGGGCGGTGAGTTTGAATTTGAGGACTCCATGGCCGTGGAGTCTTTGTCCAGTGAAGCGCCGGCTGAGTCTCAACCGGCCGCAGCATCTGGTGGAGATGTCTGGGATGTGGACATGGCAGCCCTGTCTCCTGCAGACGATGGTAGCGCTGAGGTGGAGGCGATGCCTGGAGCCGTCGATGAGGCTAGTGCCCAAGATGTGATGGCGACGGGTATGGTCGAGGCCCAACCTGATTTGGACATCCCAATCGCTGCGGATGACTCAGAGGTGCCGCCCGGTGAAGGGACCCGCCTGGTGGTGACAAGCCCCGGGGCTGAGCCTGTTGTTTATCCCTTCAGCGGCGAGGTGATGAGTCTCGGTCGTGGTCGAAACAATGATGTTCAGATCCGTAACGATGGCAAGATCTCCCGATACCACTGTCGAATCTTCCGTCGTGGTGAGGAGTATGTGGTTGAGGACAATAAGTCCAGCAACGGAACTCTTGTGAACGGCAAGTTGGTCACTCGGCAGCGCCTTGATGGCGGTGAGCGGGTTCAGGTTGGTGAGACTCAGGTCCTGTTCTGCGCTTCTTGATTTAACCCTGATTGGTATCTTCAATAGCGTTATCGGCAGCAGCCGGACAGAGACTCAAACTAGCGTGATCGCTTGCTGCGACGCCTCGCCGAATTGCAATTAGTTCAGCGACAATGGAAACCGCTATCTCGCCCGGTTCGACCGCTGCCAGATCCAGTCCTATCGGGGCGTGCACTCCGATAAAGCGACTCATATCCATTCCCCGTTTGCGATATCGGGCGAGAAATCGTTGGACCTTGGCTCGACTTCCGATCATGCCCAGGTAGCGCAATTCCTGTTCTCCGCAGCGGTAGAGCAGTTCCTCGTCGAGACGGTGCGAGTGGGTCACGATCACGCAGTAGGTGTTGGGGCCAAAGGGCAGCTGACCCAATAGATCAAGGGGGTCTCCACAATGCAGTTGGGTGGCCGAAGGATGGGCGTCTGTCGTGCAGTGTTCCTCGCGCTCGTCGACAACGTGGACTTCAAAATTGGCCTGATGGGCGACTTCGCACAGGGCGCGCCCGACATGCCCACCCCCGAAGATGACTAGCTTGGGTCGAGTGCCGACGGGCTCTATGAGGATCTCCATGCGCCCACCGCAGCACATGGCCAGATCTCTGCTCAAGTGGGCCTGGAACAGTCGAGTCCTGCCTTCAAGAATGGCTTCTCTGGCCTGCTCGATGCTTGCCATCTCAATGGCTCCGCCACCTATGGTTCCAGCGATGCTGCCGTCGCTGTAGACGAGCATCTTGCTACCCGCCTTCTGGGGTGAGGAGCCCGCGCTCTGGGTCACGGTGCACAGGGCTGCGCTTGTTCCCTGGTTCAGAGCCTCCAGCAGCTTCTTGTAGATCTCAATCATGGTTGGATCCTAGCTGGCATCGCGTTCGAGTGTATAGCTGCGAGCAGTCCAGCCGAGAGCTAGCGGCTTGGCCGGCTAACCGAGTGACCGGTCGTTGTCCGGTTATGTCCGGATGACTCTAGTTTTGGGCTGGTTGGTACTTGGATGGGGGCTTCTAAAGCCTGTTCTCGGGAGTGCATGGCCCCATTGAACGCCCAGAACCTGACATGGCCCGAGCCTTGCTTAAGACCCGGGCCATGAGGTTCTTCAGTAACGGGCATTGCCCGCAATGCGCCGGTCCCTTACAGGGAGATCAGCGCCCCCCCTGCGATCAGTGGAGCGATGACCAGCGCGACCACGCTCATCAGCTTCACAAGAATGTTCAGTGCGGGGCCAGCAGTGTCCTTGAAGGGGTCGCCGACAGTGTCGCCGACGACGGCTGCGTGGTAGGCGTCGCCGCCCTTTTCAAGCACGCTTCCATCAGGAAGCGTGAAGCCACCCTCGAAGCTCTTCTTAGCGTTGTCCCAGGCACCGCCAGCGTTGGACATGAAGATCGCCATCAGCACGCCGGACACGGTAACTCCAGCCAGCAGTCCGCCCAGCGCTTCTGCACCAAACAGGAAGCCAACCACTACGGGGCTGATAACGGCCATGGCGCCCGGAAGCATCATGCGCTTGATGGCTGCCGAGGTGGAGATGTCCACGCAGCGAGCCGTGTCAGGCTTAACCTTTCCTTCGAGCAGTCCCTCGATCTCGCGGAACTGGCGCCGCACCTCTTCGATCATGTCCATGGCGGCCTCGCCGACGGCCTTCATGGCCATAGACGAGAACAGGAAGGGCAGCATCCCGCCAACAAACAGACCGGCCATAACCACGGGCTCAGTGAGGTTAATGTCGATGGGCTTGCCGTTTGTTCCTGCCTGCTGACGGAAGGCAGCAAACAGTGCCAGCGCAGTCATCGCTGCCGAGCCAATGGCGAAGCCCTTGCCGATCGCCGCGGTGGTGTTGCCCACTGCGTCCAGCTTGTCGGTGCGCTCGCGGACGATAGGTTCCTGCTGGGACATTTCCGCAATTCCACCGGCGTTGTCGGCGATGGGGCCGTAGGCGTCGACCGCCAGCTGAATGCCGGTGGTGCTGAGCATCCCGAGGGCGGCGATGGCGACGCCGTAGAGGCCGGCCACCGAGTTGGCTGCTACCACGCCTACCGCGATCAGCAGGATCGGCACCGCTGTGGACTGCATGCCAACGCCCAGTCCCGCGATGATGTTGGTGGCATGTCCGGTGCGGCTCTGCTCGGCAATGGAGTTGACCGGAGTCTTGCCCATGGAGCAGTAGTACGAAGTGATCAGGCCAATCGCAACGCCTACCGCAAGGCCGATTACCGTGGCGATGCCAACGTCCACCCAGCCAGTTGTGCCGGTGCCGGTCGCCGGCCACAGGAACTTGGCCAGACCGAAGGTCAGCAAGGCCATGATTCCTGCCGACCCAAAAGCGCCGGTGTCCAAGGCGTGCTGGGGGTTGCCGCCCTCCTTGGTCTTCACCGCGAAGGTGCCGAGCAGCGAGCAGATGGTTCCGCCTGCGGCAATGAGCAGGGGCAGAATGACGGGGCCGAGGTCGCCACCGGTAACCGCCGAGAAGCCGAGGCTCAGAACCATTGCGCCAATGATCGCGCCGACGAACGATTCAAACAGGTCAGCGCCCATGCCAGCCACGTCGCCGACATTGTCACCGACGTTGTCGGCGATGACGGCGGGGTTGCGCGGGTCATCCTCGGGGAGTCCGGCTTCCACCTTGCCGACAAGATCGGCGCCAACGTCAGCGGCTTTGGTGTAGATGCCACCGCCCACGCGGGCAAACAGTGCAATGGAAGAAGCGCCCATGGAGAATCCAGTGAGCACGCTGAGTACCTGGCCGAGCTGAGAAGTCTCAGACCACATGCCGCTGTACACGATGTAGAGGGTTCCAAGGCCGAGAATAGCCAGTCCCACGACACTCATTCCCATTACTGCACCGCCGGAAAACGCCACATCAAGGGCTTTTGGCAGGCTCGTTTGGGCCGCCTTGGTGGTGCGCACGTTAGCGTTGGTGGCGACCTTCATCCCGAAGTAACCCGCCAGAGCAGAAAGAGCTGCTCCCAGTACAAAGGACAGAGCGATGAGTGGGTGCTGGCCTTCACCGTTATTCGCCATGCCGAGGAGCAGGGCGACAACGATCACGAAGATCGAGAGCACCTTGTACTCGCGGGCGAGGAAAGCCATAGCCCCCTCTTGAATGGAGTCGGCGATGCTTTTCATCTCGTCGGTGCCGACGTCCTGCCTGCTGACCCAGGAGGCCTTGAACCAGGCAAAGGCGAGGGCGATAAGGCCGGTGGCCGGGACGGCGTAGGCCAGGGTGTCCATGTTCATCGGAAGTTTGCTCCGTCGGTGGGTTGGGTTGACAGGGACGCTCCAGTTCTCGGCGCATCCCCAGCGCAGGCGCCTAAGTACCTGCCATCGAGGGGTGTGTCAATGCGCGCTCCGGCGAGCTTTATCGGGTTGTGCTTTTGTTTGGCCCTCGCCGGGCTCCTGAGTTTCCCGCAACCGGCCCTGTCTCAGGGGCCGCAGGTGGACGCACGGCTGCTGCCCTACAGCTTTCTGCCAAAGGTCAGTTTGCGGTTCGGGCTCAGCGAGAAGGGCAGTCTTGAAGACCGCCAGATCGGGCTGAGCCGGAATTTTTCGCTAGCCATTGTTGCGACTTGGACTCTGCAGAACTTCGCTCCAGGTTCCCGCCTCATGCCCTGGAACTTTGATGTCGCCCCCAGCCCATGGGACAGGAGCCTGTTTAAGTTACCCCCAGCCCCTAGGAGAAGAAATGATTCGTATCGCCGCTCTCAGCAATATTTCGGTCCGCTTCCTTAGCCTTCAGCTTGTTTTTGTGATCTGTTTGAGTCAGGTCGCCAACGCTGAAGTATGTCCAACAGATGCCGCTTGTGTTGGCGAAACTAAGATTGGCGAAGTAACCACTGGTCACGGTGGTTTTGAGGTCTACGGCGCTGAACTCGATCTGGATTTGGACTCCGGCTCGGTGGTTGGTTCGGCGCTGCTGGCCGAGCTTGAGCGTGAACCAGCCATTGAGTTAGTACAAGCCTGGGCGGTAGAGCAGGCCCGCCTCTCTCCGGCGTTGTGCCGGCGAATGTTGCGTCAGGCGCGCTTGCGTGGAGCCTTGCCTCTGGTCCGGCTTAGGGCTCGTTTTGGGAGCGATTCTGAGACGGATTGGGATCAGCTTGACAACATCGACTCGCGCAAGCTGGATGAAAAGGTCGGGCTTGATCTCTGGCTCGAGTGGGATCTCGCAGAGTTAGCTTCCGGTATCGACATGGCGCGCGCATTGCGCGAATCGCGCGCTCGACTTGAGTTGCGGCATGCCATTCTGGCTCGGGTTACCACCGATTACTTCGATCGCAGGTTATTGAGAGCCGAAGAACTGCTCAACGGGTCGGCTGAAGCTGCAGACATCGTTACCCGGCGATTGCGAGTGCAGGAACTCGACGCTACCCTTGACGCCCTCACGGGCGGACGCTGGAGTCACGCCCTGCGGAGTGGCCCCCGTGACTCATCCCAGCAAGATTCTGATCCTCGACTTCGGTTCCCAATACACCCAACTTATCGCTCGACGGATTCGCGAGCAGAACGTGTATTGCGAGGTCCGCCCCTACAGCCAGCCCCCCGCTGAGGAGGAGCGCCCGTCCATTGCCGGCTTGATTCTGTCCGGCGGCCCAGCTTCCGTATATGCACCAGGTGCACCAAGCCTGCCCGTTGAGGTGCTTCATGCTGGTATTCCGGTCTTGGGGATCTGCTACGGAATGCAGTTGATCACCCATTTGTTGGGCGGCGAAGTCGCAGCGGCAGGGGAGCGTGAGTTTGGTCACGCGACCTTGCAGCCAGAGGGCAGCGATTCGGCCTTGCTCAAGGGTTTTACCAGTGCTGATCCTGCGGTGGTCTGGATGTCCCACGGGGATAGGGTCTTGAGATTGCCGGAAGGTTTCCATGCGGTGGCGACCAGCGAGAACTCGCCTTTTGCCGCCATGGCCTCTGCGGACGACCGAACGTTCGGGGTCCAGTTTCATCCGGAGGTAGTGCACAGTCCGCGCGGTGGAGAGATTTTGCGCAATTTTGTTCAGGGGGTCTGCGGTTGTCATTCCAACTGGACTATGGGCAACTTTCGTCAGCGTGAGGTCGCCAGGATCCGTGAGCAGGTGGGTGATGAACGTGTCATCCTTGGTCTCTCCGGTGGAGTGGATTCGACGGTTGTGGCTGCACTGCTCGCTGAAGCGGTTGGCAGCCAGGCGACCTGCATCTTCGTGGACAATGGTTTGCTGCGCTGGCGCGAGGCCGAAGAGGTCTGCGGTTTCTTTGCCGATTTCCGTGGGATTGACTTCGTCCATGTCGATGCCAGCGAGCGTTTTCTTACAGCTTTGTCGGGAGTGAGTGACCCTGAGGCCAAGCGCAAGATCATCGGTCACGTCTTCATTGACGTATTTGACGAGGCTGCAGCGGCGGTGGACGGTGCCCGTTTTCTGGCGCAAGGGACGCTGTATCCAGATGTTATTGAGAGCGTCTCACCCCACGGCGGCCCCTCTGCGACGATTAAGAGCCATCACAACGTTGGAGGCCTGCCCGAGGATCTTAAATTTGAGCTGTTGGAGCCCCTTAGAGACCTCTTCAAGGATGAGGTCCGCGCATTGGGTCGGGAGCTTGGGATTCCCGAAGAACGCCTGGGACGCCACCCTTTCCCTGGCCCGGGCCTCGGTATTCGAGTGCTTGGTGATCTCACCCGAGAGCGTTGTGACCTGTTGCGTAGAGCTGATCATATTTTCATCTCGGAGCTACGCGAGGCGGGTCTGTATGACGCCATCTGGCAGGCTTTTGCGGTCCTCCTGCCAGTCCGCTCGGTGGGGGTTATGGGAGACGAGCGCACCTACGAAGAGGTCTGTGCTTTGCGCGCGGTGGAGGCTCGGGACGGGATGACAGCGGATTGGTTTGAGCTGCCTCGCGAAGTGCTGGCACGTTGCTCCAACCGGATCATCAATGAGGTCCGGGGGATCAATCGTGTGGTCTACGACATTTCCAGTAAGCCGCCCGCGACTATTGAGTGGGAGTAGGCTGCCTCAGTGCACTGCGCTGTTCATCAGGATCAGCTCGCCTTCGGCATCTGTGTCTCGTGCTCTCTAGGGGTCTGCGTTCGCTGTACTACGAGGTTGCAGGGGCGGAATTTCTGTTCTTCCTGTTTAGACCAGTTGCTTGAGGCAGAACGCGGGCGGCAACTGCAGGCGCCCGGACCGTTACTGCGGGCAGCGGTGCTTTTTGTGGTGCTAGCGAGCGGGTTTTGTGCAACGGTTGCCATCTCCGCCATCGGTTTTCTCCTCTATCTGGCGCCTTGAGCTGTGTCCGTTCATCGAAGGTCTGCTGCTGGTCTGTTGTGGACGGGCCCTTTGACTCTGGTAGACCGTGCGGTCGCTATCCTGCAGCGACAGCCTCTTCGCTGGGCTCTGGTCGCGTTGTCGCCCTGCCTGCCATTACTGATCTCGCTGTTGCTATTTGTTCATTTCCATCGGGTTCGGTGGCTGGACCAGGATTGGAATGGGTCCCTGCAGTTCGGCTCTTTGACACTGTCCAGCCTGGTTTTGATCGGCTTGGCGCTACGTAGCGTGGGTCAGGGCAGGGGACTTGCCGCCGTTGTCGCTGAGGTCCACCCAGGGGCGCCGCCCGCGAGCTTCACTAGGCTACCCTCCGTGGGCACCGTCCAGAGCCTGAGCCTGGCCGCAATTGGGGTTCTTTCCATCGGACTCTTTCTGCTGGGAGTCTTGCTGGGAGTCTTGCCGGGTATCCTGGCGACGGCCTTGCTGGTGCCGGTATTTGGCCTTCTAGCTGTTGATGAGCTGGGCCTGGTACAGGCTCTCAGACGAGGTGTCAGCTTCTCTTCTGGGGTGCTGTCAGTAGCTTTCTGGGTCTGCCTCTTACAGGTTCTGCTTTGGGCAGTTGCCTGGGTTAACCTGGTAGTCGCGGCGCAGTTGGTGGTTCTTCTGGTGAAGATACTGACCGCAGTTGATGTGACTACGTTTGCCCGTTGGCTGGCGCCTACTAATCTGGTCTTTGTCTGTGTTGCTGCCGGTCTGGCATGGCTTGCTTTAGAGCCTTTGTGGTTGGTGGTTAGAGGGCTTCTCTATCTAGATGCTCGCTTCGCGCGGACTGGAATGGATCTGCTGGACCGCTGGGATGAGCTTGAATCGGGGTCTGCCGGCACCAGTGATGTAAGGAAGCGGCAGCCCGTGCGTAACATCTCTCTGGTGTTGTTGGTCCTGTCTGTGTTGGTCCCACTGCAGGCCTTTGCTGATGGGCGGGGCGCTGTGCAGCCCGCTGGGATTGAGTGGCCGCAGGCTGACGGATCCAAGGGGCTGCTTTCGGTTGAGGCCTTTTCTGCTCTGCTCGATTCAGAAGCTCAAGCGATCTACCTGTTGGCGGAAGGCTCAGGCGAGTGGGACCCCCTGAACCTGGCCAACCACAGGCCAGCGCTATGGAATCAAGACCAATGGGTGCTTGAGCTCGGCGCGGGGCAGGTGCTGAGGTTGGATACGGGGGGGCTATCTGCTCAGCTCCCGGAAGGCCTCCCGCCAGAACGTACCCAGCAGCTCCTCCTTCAGCTGGTTCTTCGCCTGGAAAACAGTTCGGCCTTTGCCGAAGCGCTGGTTAGCGGAACAGAACCGGGAGCTGGAGGTCTTCAGGATCCGACCTTCCTGCAGCGATTGCTCAAGGAAGAACTTGACGACGGCGACTATGATTTTTCGTTCCCGGCTCATCAACGTGGGAGATATCGCTCTGGTCTTCTTTCCGGGCTCGCTGCAGCCTGGGGCCGTCGGGCCAGCCCCGACCTTGTCCAATATGAAATTGCAGCGCAGCGGGACCTTTCAGTGATGCCCGTGGGGATCCTTGTGATCGGCTTCTTGCTGCTGGTCCTGTTCGGCGTGTTGCTGGGCAGTGTCATCAGGAGCAGACGGGTCAGTCACAACCAGTTTTCCAATCCCAGCAACCCTGGAACTGCGGCTGCGGTTTCCACGCTTATTGAGCAGGACTCAGCAGGCCTCCGTTTAGCAGCTGGTGTGGCGGCTGAAGCCGGTGATTTTGATGCAGCACTTCGAGCCTTGTTCTTGGCACTGCTTATAGAGTTGGACCGATCGGGAGAGCTTGATCTGGACCCCAGCTCCAGCAACGGCGAGTACCAGCAAGCTTTCCGAGGACCGGTTCAAAGGCGAGAACAATTCTCTGCCGTCGTGTCCCGCTGTGAGGCCCACTGCTACGGCGGTCGACCCGCCGGGGCTGAGCAATTCGCCGAAGTAGAAGCGCTTGTCGACAGAATGTTTCCTGTGACCTCAGGGCTGGGTAGCTCCAGTGCTGGTTGTCAGCAGCGGTTGCTGTGATGCCGGCTCCCGTGCTGCGATTGCTGGCTGGGGTGTTGCTGTTGGGTGCGCTAGCCTGGCAGTTGCTGCCTCACAGTCCTGGCGACCGTTCAACCGAAGATCGTGGCTCCACTGGGACCGCTGCCTTGCGAGGTACCCTTATTCGCCTCGGACTGCCGGTGGAGAGCCTGCGCGCGGGCCTGCGCCCTCTGCGCCTCCGAGATAGCGGCGATGCTCTGGTGGTGGTGCCCGCCGATGGAGTGCTCCAGGCTCCTGACTTCTCCTCAGCTGACCAGCGCTGGTTGCTGGATTTTGTGGAGCGTGGCAACACTCTGGTGGCCGCTATTGGACAGCCCCATCCGCTGCTGAACTGGTTTGGAATCGAGCTTGAAGAGGTCAAGGCTCGCTCGACTCCTGGGCCGGTCAGGGCGCTTCCTGTGCTGCCGGAGCGACACAGTCTAGGTGGTGCTCTCAGCCTTCTTGGAGTCCGTCATCTTGAGCTGTCCAACTCAGGCTTTGAAGCAGTCTTTTCGGTTGCGGGACGGCCGGTTGTCGCGCACGGGCGTCGCGGCCTGGGTGAAGTCTTCGTCGTAAGCAGCCCCTATCTTTTGAGTAATGAGGGGCTGGGGCAGGCGGGCAACCTGCCCTTCCTGATGTCGGTTCTGCTCGAGGCAGTTCAGGGTACAGGCACGGTGTTCTTTGATGACCTTCACGCCGGCCTCCCTGCCGAGCGCGGGCTGTTTCGCTACCTGGCGCAGAGAGGCTTTATGCCCACTTTGCTGTTGCTCTGGGTACTTGCTGCGCTGGCCATGTGGCGCCTTGCCAGCCGCCCTGCAGCAGTGCTCAAGCCACCCGTCGTAGAGTGCTACCGGGGCGGCGTTGAGGTGGTTCGGGCGGCCGGCAACCTTTACCACCGGGCGGGGCTGGTGAGTCACGCACTCAGTGTGCTGCAGGAAGGTTTCTCTGCGTGGCTTCGGCGGCGCTCAGGCAGTGGCCTGGATGCGGCGGCTGAGAGCCCTTGGGCAAGGGAGCAGGGGGAGCTCGTGGTGCTTGAGTTGCGGGAACTGGCGATGCAATTTGGCCAACTTCGACAGCAGTCCGAGCCCGATCCTAATGCTGTGTTGGCCTGGTCGCGTCGCAGTCAGGCCATGATGGAGCGCTATGGGGATGGGGTAGCAATCTTTGGACCTCGGCGGCCAGCATCGATGTCGCAGATGAGAGGAGCAGCAGATGATGGATGACATGGACTCAGTGGAATCCGCTGGCGGCGGGTCGCAGGTTGTGGCGCAGGTTGTTGAGGCAAGCCGCTCGATGGCTTCGGTGGTGCTTGGTCAACGGCGGGTTGTTGAACTGCTCTGGACGGTGGTTTTGGCACGGGGCCACGCCTTGCTGGAAGGACCGCCTGGCACTGCCAAGACCCTATTGGCGAAGAGTTTGGCCCGAACCCTGAACGCCGGTTTTTCTCGTATTCAGTTTACTCCTGATCTGATGCCGTCGGACATTGTCGGGACCCACATCTTCGACCCGAGTAGCGGCTCGTTCGTGCTCAGGGAGGGGCCGGTGTTTACCGACATACTGCTGGCCGACGAGATCAATCGCACCCCGCCGAAGACTCAGGCCGCCTTGTTGGAGGCGATGGAGGAGCGCGGCGTCACCCTGGACGGAGCACGCCGTGCCCTGGCGCCCGGCTTTACCGTTTTTGCCACTCAAAATCCCATCGAGTTTGAGGGCACCTACCCCTTGCCTGAGGCCCAGTTGGATCGTTTCATGATGAGGATTCAAGTGGACTTCGCCGAGCCCGTTGATGAGCTCGAGGTGTTGAAGCGCTATGGCTCCTATGACCCGCAGGTGAAGGGTCCTGAGGAGCAACTGCCGGCGTTGCTGAGCGTCGAAGACCTGGCCGAACTCGCGCAGTTGGTCGCTGAGGTCCATTGCGAAATTCCGATCATCGAATACGTTCAGCAGATTCTTTCTGCGAGTCGTCGCAGTCGTGCCCTGGCGCTCGGTGCGAGCACTCGGGCTGGGCTCCACCTGTTGCGCTCGGCACGGGCGAAGGCCCTGCTGTCCGGCCGTGACTTCGTGCGTCCAGACGACATCAAGGAGTTGGTTGCCCCGGTCCTTGCTCATCGCCTGATTGTTGAGCCAGATGCACAGATCGAGGGTCTTGGCGCTGAGCAGGTTGTCGACGACCTGTTGGCGCGGATTGAAGTCCCTCGCTGAGGCCTGATTCGTGAGCTTTTTACCCAGCAGATTGCTGTTGATCAGCCTTGCCCTGTTGGCGTTGAACTCGGTCCCTGCGGTGGTGCTGGGCAGGGGGCTATGGGTCGTGCTTGCAGCGGCCACCCTGTTGGGTTGGGCGGTTTGGCAGCGCCTTGCTTGGGAGAGCGATCTGGTCGTCTCCTGTCGGCGTAGGCCGCCGCTGGTAGGACATCTAGGGCGCGAGGGCAGGATTGAGCTTCAGCTGCGCAGCCACATCGGGCAACCCGTCTGGGTAGAACTCATGGATGGCTGTCCATGGCAATTGGGGGCCGGTGAACAGCTGCATCGAGTGGTCCTCCAGCCTTACCAGGTCGCGATCTTGAGTTACCGCATCTGCCCCCGTTCTCGAGGTGCGGTCGCTTTCGGCCTGGTGCGCCTGAGGTTGCGGAGGCGCTGGGATCTTGTAGAGCGCATTTTTGAGCAGGACATTGGCGGCCAGTTGCGGGTGCTTCCCGATCTTACCGGGCTCGGAACGCACGGAACCCATACAGCATTGCAGCGCCTGCGCGCCGGTGGCCGACGCAAGGTGCGAGTGCTGGGTCGGGAGGGTGAGTTTGACCGGCTGCGGGATTTTGTTCCGGGGGATGATCTGCGTCATGTGGACTGGAAGGCGACCGCGCGGCTCGGTCGGCCCTTGACCCGACGCTTCCAGGCGGAGCGCTCTCAGAAGCTGTTAGTTGCAGTTGACGCTAGCCGTCTGATGGCCAGCCGGAGCGGATCGGGGACCAAGCTCGATCATGCCGTGCAGGCTGCCTTGATGCTGACCTTTGCCGCTCTTGAACAGGGCGATCAGGTCGGAGTCGCTGTCTTTGACCACGGGGTGCGGGCTTATCTGCCGCCGCGGCCGGGCAAGGCTCAGTTCCGCAGGGTGCTCTCCTTGTTGTACGACCAGCAGCCAGTTCGGAGCGTGCCCTGCTACCGGGAGGTGGCACGGGTGCTGGCAGGCGCGCATCGTCGTCGGGCACTGGTTGTGTGGCTTACCGATCTTGTTGACCAGCAGCAGGGTCGCGACTTAGGGGCAGCTTTGGTTGCGTTGCGATCCAGGCACCTTAATCTCGTTGTAGCTATTGACGATCCTGAAGTAGCGGCCCTTGCTCGGCAGATCCCGGGTGATGATGCTCAGCTATTTGCGGTCGCAGCGGCCACCCAGGCGGTTGCTGATCGAAGGCTCCTGTTGCGGGGTCTTGAGCTTCGCTGCAGCTCTCTGCTCGCTAGCTCTCCTGCAGAAGTGGGGGCAGACCTGGTGGCAAAGTACCTGGATCTGAAGCTGGCCGGACGACTTTGATGGAGCGTCTGGCTGCCGATCCGCCAGTGCTGAAGTTATGATGCTCCGGTCTCTGAATGGGAGGACCTGATGACACCCTTTGTTCCGTTTGTACGTACTCCAGTGGTTTGCCTTGCTGTGCTGTTGTTGTTGCTGCCTTTGGGCTGTCCACCCAGCGATGGTCAGGGCTCGGACGATGATGATGTTGTCGTGCCGCCCGATACTGACAGCTGTACCGACGATACAGACTGTGAGTTCAGGTCTGGTCTTGAGATCTGCGGGGATGCTGGCCTGTGCGTAGAGGGGGATCGCAACAACGCCATGGAGGAGGCGCAGCTACTGGAGGATGGTGATGTCACTGAGCTATATATTGCCCCTGCCGGTGATGTGGACTGGTTTCGTTTTAATGGCACTCAAGGTGACCTGATCTACATCGCCGCGAGTGCTGACGATCCCGACAATCTGGATTGCCTGGTCACCTATTACGATGGTGACGGTCGAGAGATCGGCTACGCCGATGACTTTGAGCGAGTCTCCGGCGTGGCACCTGATGCACGCCTCTATTCGGGTGTTCCTGCGACCGGGACCTCTTACTTTACGGTTCAGGACAAGCGGGGATGGGCTAATGACCCTTCCAATCCACCCACTGGAGGCAGTGGTCATCAGTATCAGGTGTTTTTCGGTGCGTTGGGTGGGAGTGCAGGTGCGGTTCATGCTTCTGAGCCCAACGATAGTGCGGCGGATGCCACTCCATGGGAGGTCAGCGAGTACGCTACCAACTACAACCTCGGCGGTGGCCTCGCGCCTGCCGGCGATGTGGACTGGTTGGCCATTGATGTGCTGCAGGGAGAGGTCCTGCGGCTGTACGGCTTCCCGGGAAGCGGCTCTCAGGGGACGCCTAGAGTGACCGCTTACCTTGAGGATGCAAGCACCCCGATTCGCAGTTACGAAGGACTGGCCTGGGATCTGGAGCACAGGGCCTGGATTCCAGTGTTGGAGACAGGCACTTACTATCTTGAGATCCAGGACCTTTCCGGGGGCGGTGGATTCGACCATTGGTACTTCCTTCATGCCGCCAAGAATGATCTGGCAGAGGGTCTCCCGGTAGAGGTCGAGCCCAACAACAGCGTCGCCGAGGCCCAGGCGCTTGGCCTTGATCCAGGAACCACTGCGGTTGAGTCTGTTTCTCTTTGGGGCCGTATCGGAATGCCGGGTGACCGCGATCATTACGCTGTGGTGGCCGAGGAAGGCGACGGCATTTCAGTAATCTTTGCCAGGACTGAGCACGGCGAGACGACGGGGGTGCAGGTGCAGTTGGTCAATCCGGCTGCTATTGAAGCCGAGTGCAACACAATTGCCGGGGATGACGACGACTCTGCTGGTGATGATGACGATAGCGCGGCTGAGGAGCCGCCTGCATGTTGCGCGGCGCTGAGCTGTGGCAGTCCGCTTGCGAGTCCCTTGGTCTGGGATGGCAGTGAAGATCCTGTCATCAGCAATCAGGCCCTGAGTGCTGGGATCTGGAACCTGGTGGTCTCGGACACCGATTCGAGCGTGGGGCACGGTGGCCGCTTCTATGAAATGAGGGTGCAGCAGGCCAGCCCCTGAGCGTGGAGTGTGCTTCGTTAGGTGGCGATAGTGGTTGTTTTGGATCTGCCAGGCTTGCCTGGACTCGGGCTTCCATTCAGCCATGGGGCACGCAAGTACAGGGCAAGGGCGAAGGCCGTGGTAGCAGCGATGCCCAGTTTGAAGGGCTCGCTCAAGCCTGAAGAGGGGGTGACGAAGGCCTCAATGAGTGCCGCGAGCGAGAGCAGTGGGATGGACATTGCCGCGAGCTTCAGGGCTTTCGGCGCCTGTTTCCTTAAGGAGTCGGTTCGTCGCATTCGTCCCGGGCGCAGGAGTGCGTCTGCCAGGATCAGACCGCCGCCCCCGCCCAGTACGATAGCGAATAGCTCCAGCACTCCGTGGGGGAGAATGAGGGCCCAGAAACCTAGGCTCATCCCCCAGTCTTGAAAGTTGGCTGCAATTGCGCCCAGCATTGCGCCATTGAAGAACAGTACCGCTACGGTGCCTACCCCAAGGCTGAGCCCATAGCAGAAGGCGCTAATTGTGACCTTGATGTTGTTGGTGAGCAGGTGGCTGGAGAACATCGCCGCCTGATCGTCGTCCAACTCGCCGAAGCGTTCGGCTCGGTAGTCTTCGGGTCGCTCTCCGTAGCTGTTTACTACCGAACCTGGCATCACATGTTCGAAGGCAGCAGGCTCGGTGATGCACAGGGCAAAGGCCAGCAAGAAACCGCCGAAAACGCAGGCCGCCGCCAGCATGAGGTAGCGGACTTCCGCTCTGGTGGCGAGTGGCCAGTCGGTAGTGAAGTAGCGGAGGCCCTTCGACCATTGGATTGGACGCGGTGCATGGATGACCGTGTAGGCCCGTGCGACCAGGTCTTCCAGATAGCCCAAAAGGCTCCCGTCCGCTCCTGAACTCTGGCTGACGAGGAGCTCTGTGGATGCGCTGCGGTACAATTCCTGGAGCCGATGGACCTGTTGCGCTTGGAGGCTAGCTAGGCCATTGCTGTCAATGTTCTCAAGCAGGGCTTCTAGCTCTGCCCAACTGTGTCTCGCTTGCTGACCCGGCGGTTTGTTCATGCTCGAGTATCCCGTCGTCACTCCTGAGAACCTGCGCTTTAACTATCGCCTTGCAGGGCCAGCCTCGCGCTTCGCCGCCTGGCTTGTTGATCTTTTGGTGCTGGTGTTGTTGATTTCTGCGCTTGGCCTGCTTGCTGTCGTCGGAGTTCGCATTATTGGTAATTATGCCTTCGCTATCTACGGGCTGCTGTCCTTCCTTTTGCTGGTCGGCTACTGGATGTTTTTTGAGCATTGGTGGCGAGGGCAGACCCCTGGCAAACGCCTGTTCGGCCTAAGGGTTGTTGCAGAGGGAGGCTTGCCCCTTACCGTTTCTCATGTGGTGCTGCGGAACCTGCTGCGCTGGTTGGATCAGAGTCCAGCGCTTGGCGGCGTCGCAGCTCTGGGATGTTTGTTGCAGGCTCAGCACCGCCGGCCAGGTGACCTGGCTGCCGGGACCCTCGTTGTCCGGGAGTTGAAGCTAAGCCCTCCTGCCGAGCTGTTTGATGCGGAACTCCAGGGGCGTCTCGTCGCTCTTGCTGGAGCGCTACAGGAGGAGGGATTTGAGCTGCCTCGCCTGGACTCCGATGAACGGGGCTTCCTGCTCGAGCTGGTGCGGCGTAAGGGGAATCTGGAGTTGGGTGTGCGGAGATGTCTTTTTGCACTCGCAGCCAATCGTCTGCGTGCTCGAGATCCGAGGCTTAGCAACGCGAAGCTGTCCGACGAGGCCCTGGTGTTGTTGAGCCTCATCTCAGCGCCGAGCGAGGGCCCTGGTTAGAACTTTGCTGAGACCTTCTTGAAGGAAGGCTCAGGCGTGCTCAGCGGGGATCGGTCGGAGCCGCTCATCGTCGTCGTCCTGCATCAGGCCCAGGGCCATGAGGTGTTCCTCTTCGAGGCCCAGGTATTCCATGGTCTCCCACAGAAGCGCTTCAAGGATGTCGCGATGCAGCTCGTATTCGTCGTGAGCGCTCTTGCCCAGGTTGCTGCTGTACAGCATGACTCTGCTTGGCTTGTGGGACAGCCAGTCAGTGGGCCCGTTGCCCTCGGCTCGCTGGGGCCCATCACCTTCAAATAGACAGTGGACCAGCGGAGATATAGGCCCGTCGCCGCTACGCAGCTTCTCGGCTGATGGTAGTGGTTGGACGTCCAGCGGGAGTTCGGCTACCCAGGGCCCCAGGGGCTGGGGTAGTTCTTGTGCAACTTCTGCAAAAACTCTGCGGATGATGGCCTCTGGCCAGGTGCTGGGCGTCATCAGGTGCTCAGGGTCACGCCGCACAGCCTCTGTGTAGAGCTCTTGCGCCTGCTCCGGTCGCGGGCCCCGCTCTGCGATCATGGCCAGATAGAACAGGGGCTCGCCCAGCTCGTTGTCCAACTTGACCGCCTGCTCAAAGTTTCTTTGCGCAGCATCGAATTGAGCTAGCTCGAAGCAACTCACACCCAGACAGTGGAGCAGTGTGGGCTGTTCGGGTGCACTCCTCAGGGCCAGCCTGGCGAGGTGCGCGGCTTCGCCCGGCTCTTGCAGAGAGAGTAGAGATTCGGCGGCGAGATGCAGGATCTCCGGTGGGCTTTTTGTCTCATCCTCGTCAAAAAGTCCCTCGCAGATGATCAGGGCTGTCTCGAAGTCTCCGGCCTCAAAGGCCTCTTGAGCGTCGCGAAAGTTCGGGGTGTCGTTGTTCATAGTCTTCGTTTACGACTGCCGAAGGCGTTGGTCAAGAGTCCCCGTTGGAGCGTTGATCTGTGCTCGGCAGCGGCGTTCAAGTGCCCGTATCAGCTGGTCAAAGTCGAGTGGCTCTGTGGCTAGGATTTCCGCTGCTCTGGCGCTGAGGTGGGCGGCAGCGATAGATGGACCATAGAGATTGTCGGTGGGGGGGCGGCCTTCAATGGGTCGTGGGTAGCCGTGGCAAAGAAAGCGCGGTACTGGGCCTTGAATACGATACATGTCGCCCAGTGGACAGCTACGGTGACAGCTTGCTGAGAGTACTGATGGCAATTCCGCCGGCCACAGCCGCTTGCCTTGAGGGTGGGCGGCTGCAACGCAGATAGCAGATTTGCTTGTCGCATAGTCAACGGCCTGGCAAATGGCCTCAGCGCTACTGGCTTCGGTAGTGCCGAGACTCAGGTTGATGATCTTTGCCCCTCGATCTGCCGCGCATTGAATGGCGTAGGCCAGATTCAGGTGAGTAGTTGTTAGCTCATCGTCCAATACCCGGATCGCCAGCAGCTCGATTTCGGGGTTAAGACGGAACATTGCCGCCGCACAGGCGGTGCCATGTCCGGTTCGGTCCGAGTAGTCGTCGGCGATGCTGAAAGGAGCTTGTTCTCCCTCAACAGAGAAACCTTGGATCTCCATTCCTTGGAGGTGGGGATGGCCCTTATGAATCCCGCTGTCGAGAATCGCGACCCGACAGCTCATGTCGGGGTTCCGTTCGTGCCTGGCTGCGGAGTAGCCTGGTCGCCGCGTTGCAGTCGCCAAAGTCTCGCATAAAGCCCTTCAGCAGCTAGAAGTTCAGCGTGTTTGCCGCGTTCTTCAATCCCCTGGCTCCCCAACACCAGCACTTGATCGGCAATGGCGGCCAGCTGCAGGCGGTGGCTGATAATGAGTGCTCCCTGGCCTTTGTTGTGGCGTCGCCGGATACACTCGGTGACCAGCAGGTCGCTCTCCCAGTCCAGCGATGAAGTGACCTCATCGAGCACCAATAGGACCGGGTTCCGTAGTAGCGCCCGCGCCAGGCCAATGCGTTGCTTCTGACCCACGGAGAGGCGCACGCCCCGGTCGCCGATTCGAGTTTCTAGTCCATCGGGCAGGCTTGCGACAAAGTCGTCCAGACCCACCTCGCTGATCAGCGGGTGTAGCGCCGTGTCTTGGCTTTCAGGGACTAGCCACCGCAGGTTGTCGCGGAGGCTCCCGTCAAACAGGATTGGTTCCTGGCTGACCAGAGCGATGTGCGGGAGGACGGTCTCAAGAGACAGTGCCTTCAGGTCGATGCCGTCGATGCGGATCTGGCCGCAGTCAGGGTCAGCGAAGCGGAACAGCAGGTCAATGATGGTGCTTTTTCCAGCACCGGAAGGCCCTACGATCGCAGTTGTGCTGCCTGCTGGGTGAGTGAAGCTGAGTTGGTCGAGGACAAGTCTGCCCGGTGCGTAGGAAAATCGAACTCCATCGAAGTCGATGGAACAGTTCAGGGGCTGGGGTGCGATGCGAGTGCCTTGAGCGTCGCGATTGAGGGGCTGGGTGTCGAGGATTTCGAAGACCCGCGCTGCCGATGCCGAGGCCCGTTGCAGACCAATGTAAGTTCCAGCGAGCCCCTGCAAGGGGCCGTAGACCCGCTGCTGAAAGAGCAGGAACGCAAGCAGATCTCCAGCACTCATCTGGCCAGCCTCCAGCAGGCTTACTCCTACTACGAGAACCGCCAGCAGGTTGCTGGTGACTAGAATCTGGAAGGCTCCTGAGGACCCTGAGTTCCAGAGCTGGTAGCGCAGCACGACTTTGACCAGGGCCATGTTGTGAGCCCGAAAGCGGTTCGCCTCACGGTCTGCCAGCCCATGGGCCAGCAGTGATCGCAAACCGGAGAGGCTCTCCAGCATGTGGTGGGAGATGTCAGCGTTGCGCTCACGAACCCGAAGCGATAGTCGGCGGATGATGGGTCGGAGCAGCGCCAGCATAATCAGCGCCAGTGGAATGAAGGCTGCTCCGACCGCCAGCAGGATTGGCTGCAGTACACTCAGTGCCGTAATTACAGCGATGAGGGTGATGACCGAGCCGATGACGCCCAGCAGTGTGCCGGTTGCGACTTGCTGGAGTTCGGCCAGATCGCCGCCCATTCGCGAAAGAATGTCGCCGAGCCTGCGGCGGGCCAGGAACAGCGGGCCCAGGGACTGTAGGTGACGAAAGGTCTCGAGCCGCAGATCTACCAGGACCTGGGCGGTTACCCAGGTCTGTAGCCAGCCGGCACCGGCAGATAGTGCTATGCCAAGCGCAGTTGCCGCGAAGATCGCCCCGACCAGGGGCATCAATCGCCCGCTGTCTCCTCCGCCAACCAGACCGGGGCCGATTACCCCGTCGACGATCTCACGCATTAGCAGCGGGTAGACCAGTGACAGCGCAATTCCTGCGCTCATTGCGATGAGCAGAATCACCTCAGCCCGCCAGTAGGGGAGCAGATAGCGAAATACCCGGCCCCAGGGAATGGGGGTCTTTTCGGTTACCTGGCTGTCCTCCGGCGGCGCTCCCTCGGGGCGAATGTGCTCAGCAAGAAAGCGGGGAGGGGGAGGTGGCTTGGTGGTTGAGTTTGAGCTCACGAGCGGTCCTTGCGGCGTACCGGCCGTGGCCCTTTCGGCCGCGAGGGGAGCTCTACCAGGCCCCGGTCTCTAGCGGAGCGGTAGTAGCAGAAGAAACCGTCTGCGCAGCCCTTTGGGTCGCCGCGCAGATCGAGCGCCTGTTGCTTGGTAGCGCCAGCATCCTTACCTTCCAGGTAGTTGTCGCGGACAAAGCGTACCGCTTGTACCGATCGAAGCTTGCGGTAAAGTCCAGCCTCCCTGCCGACAATCTTGCCGCTGTGAATGCCCATGTCGATGAGTTCGGGAATCGCGCACAGGCCGCAGGGGCCCAGCGGTAATGCAGCGCTGCCTTTGCCGTAGCCGCGGTGGGATAGAGATCGCTGTAGCTCAATGTGTTCGTCGATCAGGAAGTCCCATCGCTCCCTCTCGGCCGGGTCCTTGATCGGACCCTTGCCGTCCAACTCCACCTCAAACTCCCAAGGAGTCATGCAGTAGACGCCAAAGCCTGGGAGTGCGTGTGCAGTGCTGCAGAAGCCCTCTTCGAAGTAGCAGTTGTCATTGAGCAGGAACACTTCAAGCTGCATCTGTGGAAGTGCCTCCTGGAACTGTCGCAGTTCTTCCAGATGCAGATGCCGGGAAAGAATGACGCGCTCGCAGCCCAATTCACCCAGGAACAGGGCCGCTTCGCTATTGAGCGCTACACTGACGGTAGAGGCGAACAGGGGCAGGTCAGGCAGTTCGCGATGCAGTAGCCGCATGAAGCCGGGGTCGGTCACAATCAGGGCGTCCGCCGCCCCCATAGAGGCGATCTGCTGGGCTTGCTGCAACAGGAATTCGGCCTGTTCGTCGCTGTAGTACTGCTGATTCATTGCCACAAATAGCGGCAGCGGCTCGCCGCTCTGGTCGCGCTGGGCATGGACCGCGTCTGCCAGCCTGCCGAGGGTTTCCAGCTCTTCGATGTTTGCAGGTCCGGGTCCGCGCCGGTTAGGCCATCCTGCGCGGCCCCAGCGCTCATACCAGCCGCTGGGAAACAAGCCGCAGAACAACTCATCGGCGCCGGCGTGCGCGAGGGCGGGTACCTCTTCGGTCTCGCTTACCGGTGCCAGGATCTTCATCTCTAAACCCTACATGGGCAACGCGGGCTCGACCACGACCCGGTCGAGCCCGCGTTGGCTTGCAGCCCACTGCAGTGCGGCCAGGATCTGGTCCTCGTTAAGCTCGTAGAAGTGCGTGTTGCCCTTCTGCAGAAAGCGCGGTGAAGGGTCGGCTCCGCTGGGGGGCAGGCTCTCAACTCGCCGTGATGGTGGGAAGCTGGGGGACGGAGCGGGGTTGGCGTCGAGCAGCGGTAGGGCATTGTTGCCTAGTCCTCTGCGGGACCAGGGAGCGCGCAGGTGGATGGTGAAGTCGCGGCACGGTGCGTCACAGGCGATGGGCACCATGAAACGTAGCGAAGGGGGCTTGCCGTAGGAACTCACCATGCAGTTGCGGCCGCTCGCGATCATGCCGTAGGGCAGGTGCAGGCTGAAGTTCAGCGGAAAGTCCTCAAGGTCACGAAGGCCCTGCAGCGGGTAGTCGATCTCGACCCGGTGAAGGTCCAGTTCAGCAAGCAGAAGGCGAAACTCACGGCTGCTGTAACTGCCCTCGAGCCAGAGGTCTGGCTGGGTGTCGCCTCCCAGATGCTCGGGTCCTACATCTGCCAGACGAGGGTCGCGCATCATGCGGTGTAAGCCTCTGCCCAGCACCCACTCAACCTGGCCTTCGAATTCGCGGCGCAACCGGCGAAGCAATCCCCAGTCATTCAACACTACTTCTGGGTCCGGGGCTTTCACTTCGATCAGCGTCTTGACCAGCCGTGATACGGGATCAAGCCAGCCATCCGTTACATAGGGCGTAAGCAGGGTCATGCCAAGGCCACGGCTGCGGCATTGCTCGGCTGCAGCGATCACATCGGCCTCGCTGGGCAGCAGGTGTTGGCAGAACTCCACGCCAAAGTAGATGCGACTGGGCCGATGTTGGGCAGCCCAAGATGGCATGCCAGCACTCGAGTTGAGTAACGAGGGAAGGGCCGCGAGGCGCGCTGCATCAGGCACATGCAGGCTGTAGGAACTGTCGTTCAGGGCCGAACCGCCACGTAAAAGGGGCTCATGTCGGGTAGCTCCACGGTGCGCAGGACTCCGCCATCAGCAGCGAGAACGGCTACTCCGCCACTCTTGTTGCGCTTCGAGAATACCGGAGCGACCGCTACCTTCAGTTCGCTCTGGGGGACAGCAGCCACATCAATGAAGATGACCTGCTGGGGCATCCACTCCTGTTCTGTGTTGTCCGGTCGAAAGCTACAGATCCCGCCCGTTGCTGTGATGAGTACCTGCTCGCCGCTGGCGTCCCACGACAGTCCCTGAACTCTACCTCGGTCCTCCAGGGAGTGATGCTGCACGCGCGCAGTGTTAGGGCCTTCGGTCAGCGAGATGTGTGCCAGCATCGGGCCTTCCCGAAGGGTGATCGGGATCACAAAAGAGGCGCCATTGGGAGCTAGCGACATGGGCCCCAGCATGGCCTGAGCGGGATTGCCGTCTTGGTTGATCGGCACCACCACCTGCTCGCCGCGGTGTTGGCCTGCCGTGGTGTAGAAATGGGCCTTCCTGCCGTCGGGGTCTAGGACAATAATCTGCTGATTTGATGCTGTAAGGATAATGTCCGAACTGAGGGCCGGCACCGTCCATGAGCGCACTTCCTGATTGGAAGCAGCCGAGTACTGACTTAACGTGGCCAGGGGGAGTGGTTCGCCGGCAATGCGAGCTGCCTGACTGACTTTTGGGTCTCCAGGGTGGACGGCGTAGATATGCTGGCCGTCGTCGCTGATGGCGATGGCCCGGGTCCGGCGCGGTGATAGCTGGCCGCTAAACGCGATGCGCTCCGGATCGACGATGCGCAGCGCCTTGCTGGTACCTACGTAGAGGCGCTTTCCATCGGCGGTAAAGCGCATGGAATGGATGAACTCGCCCAGCGGCAGTTTGCCGAGGACCTTGCCTTCATCGATGTCTATGACCTGCAGGTGGTTGGAGGACACCCAGGCCGTGGCCGAGCTTGCCGGCCCGGCGCTCGCAGTGATTGCCAGCAGCAGCAATCCGAGCGAGAGCAGGGCAGGGTGACAAAGTCTACGCATTACTTGGTGTCCGGGATGGTGCACAGGTTTCGCCAGTCCTGCTGGATATTGCCGCAGGAGTCGAGCCAGTCTGCATGCGCCTGATGGTCGGGCACCTGACCCATCCAGTAGCAGGTGCTCCAGCAGAGGCTTAGGTCGCTCTTCCAGGGGCAGGGGTCGGCGCCATCGTTGTAACCCACTTCCCAGCCCGGAGCGAAGGAGGTGCAGCAGTCGTTGAAGGCATAGCCGCGGACGTCTCGCGAGTTTTCGTCTTCAATGCGCCGAGCCTTAACGTTGAGCGCCTTGATTTTTCGGGTGGCCATGGCTGGGTCACTCTCCGGGTTGGTAGGTGCTCATTGTTGGCAGCTGTCATTAGGTTGGAGTGGACTGTCAAAGATATCGGGTCGCGCAGAGACCATGCGGGCGTAGCTGATCAGGCCCAACTTGTACCAGGCTCTCAGGTAGTCGCAGTGGGTCTTGTAGGTGGCGCTGGGGCTACCCTCGAACAGGAAGTTGACATGATGACAGCCGCCCGAGCAGATGTAGCGCGCCCAGCAACTGCTGCAGTCGCTGCGCTGGCTGAGGTGGATGTCGTTTAAAACCTCAAGGCGCTTGGCCTTGTCGAGACCTCCATCCTGGACCCTGCCCAAAACGAAGTCTTTCTCTCCCACAAAACGATGGCAGAGGCTCATCTCGCCATTGGGCGCACCGGCGACCATCTGCAGCCCGGCACCGCACGGGTACTCTTTGTTGTGCCCCTCATGAATTGCCTTGAGCAGGTTCTTGATGTTGGAGAAACCATAGAGCCGCCCGGAGAGGGCCGCTCTCATGAAGCGATCCGTCAGCGTCGCGAAGCCGTCAAGAAGCTGCTCATAGTCTTCGCCACGCAGGTCGAAGGCGGGGTCTTTCGCATCAACCGGGGAGCAGCCCACTTCAGTGAAGCCAGCTTTCAGCAGTGTGTCGACGGTATGTACGACGTCGAGGTTTTTGCGCGTGACGGTGACCCTTGCTGCTACTGAGCGCCTTGCAAGTAGCGGCTGAATCCGTTCCATCACTTCATCGTAGGACCCCTTGCCGCTGTGGAAGGGCCGCAGTCGGTCATTACGCTTGCCGATGGCATCGAGACTGACGGTAACCTGGCAATCGATTTCTTCGAAGAAATCTACCGCCTCTTCGGTAACCAAAGTGCCGTTGGTGGTCATTGAGAAGCTGATCGCCTTGTCCAGTTGCTGGGCCTTTTGTCGTGCGTAGCGCGCCGCTTCTCGGACCACAGGCATATTGAGCAGGGGCTCTCCACCAAAAAAGGTGATGCCCAGTTGCTTGTGCTGGCGCCCCTGATCGAAGAGCCAGTCCACGTAGCTGCGGGCCCGCTCCTGATCCATCAAAGTGGCTCTGCCCTTGTATAGACCGTGGTCTGCATAGCAGTAGGTACACGCCAGATTGCAGCTGTGGGCAACGTGCATCACAAAGTTGCGAATGCCCTCTGTGGTGGGTGCCGGGTCACGCAAGCCATATGCGCTGCCTTGTTCTGACTCGGGCACTACCAGTCTAAGGCGCCGCAGGTCAGCCAGGAGTTCGTTGCGCTCTTCTTCGCTCTGTCCGGTCAGGGCAGAGAGCTGTTGGCCGCTGCTGATGTGTCCGGCGGCCTTCACTTCTTCGAGCAGAGCCAGTCCCTCGGGACCTACCTCGTAGAACGAAGAAGTGGGCACGTGAAAGACATGCTGCAGGCCCTGCTGAGAGAGCGGGACAAGCTCGTCTACGATCAGTTGCAAGGGCCACTCCGCATGGTTCGGGTCGCTGGTTATGCCCCGACGTGTCACATTATAGGGATCCGTCTACACTTTGTTGACTTATGAATGAAACAGACTCCACGAGGCAGTGCGCCTCAATGCTGGATTTTATTGCCGCCATTGTCGATTTACCTGCCCGTGTGGCGGGCTCGGCCGGGGAGCGAATGGGCCAGGCCCTGCTGGCTGGGCGCCTCGATGAGTTGGGCTTCCGAGCGGTGTTGGCAGGGGCCGTCTGTGCGCCTCGGATTCCGGTGATTCTGGGGCTTCACAGCCTGTTCTTCCTGGGCTCGGCGCTGTTGGCGGTGTTTAAGCCAGGATTCCTGGCTCTGGCCTTGAGTGGCCTTACTCTATTGTCCACCTTTGGTGAACTTCGCGGTAAGCCTCGCTTGCTGCGCAGGCTCCTACTCAAGCGCATGACTACCAACATGATTGCGGTTCATGAGCGGCAACAGGCTCGGGGGCGGCTGGTGCTGGTGGCCCACGGAGACGTGTCGCCGTCTTCTTCGCTGCTGCTTCCCTGGGCGCGCCGGTGGTATCTGGATCGGGAGCGGCCTGGTCGCTCCGTTCATCCGGCCTCTATCGTCCTGATTGCTGGTTTCGTGCAGCTGTGTGCAGCAGCTCAGCGGTGGGCTGGAGAAGAGCATGCCTGGTTGGGTGTAGTCGCTGTCGCCGCTCTGTTTGGCGCGGCGCTGGTCCATCTTGGAACTCTGGCCCTGGCGCTTGATTGGTGGCGTTCGCCGGCCCAGCAGGGGGCGGTCAGCAACGCCTCGGGAATGGCTGTCGCGCTGGCTGTGGCAGAGAGTCTGAAGGACAGCCCCCTGGAGAATCTGGAGGTCTGGGTGGTTGTCAGCGGTGCCCGGCAGCCTGACTCTGGAGGGATGAAGGGCTTTTTGTATCAATTTGGTCATCTCTTGGATCGGGATTCCACCTGGTTTATCAACCTCGATGCCGTTGGGGCGGGGCAGCTCGGCTTTGCTCTGGCTGAGGGCCGCTGGCGGCACAGTAGCTATCGTCCTGCGATTCCAGACTGCGCGGCTACGGTCGCCGCTGCTGACGAGTTTCGTGCGGTTCGATCCTTCAGCTGTCCGGGTGGAACCGATGCTGGTCCGGTGACCCGAGCCGGCTATCGCGCCATAACCCTCAGTGGCCTGGTTGATGGGCGCGCACCGGGCCCCTTTGGGCGCGGTCTCGACGGAATCACTGATGTTGACGATGGGGCGCTGACCATGGCACATGGTTTTGCGCTTGCGCTGGCTCGTGAGATTGATGCCCGCCAGGCAGGCTGAGAGTTTCCCTTTTCATGGTCTTTTAGCTGGTGTATTGAAGGTGGCCTCAGGCTGCGTTGGCCCTCGTACTTGCTGTCGCGGGAAGCCAGGTCTGATTGCATCGCCTCTGGGCCTGGGGAGCCCAACTACTTAACCCGTCTGCCTCGTGAGGGGGTCATCTTGTTTACGCGCGTTCATCTGCTCTTCATCGCTTCGCTACTCTGTGTCGGTTGCGTCCTTCTTGTGAGCTGCGGCCCTTCTTCGCGGGATGGCTCTCGTGGTGATGATGATGATGGCGGCAGCTCCTGTTTCACCGATGTCGATTGCGTCGAGGGTGAGGAATATTGCCGGGCGGACGATGCTGCTGTCTCTCCGGAAGGGCAATGTGCGGCTCTTGAGCCAGCAGGCGGCCCCTGCCTTTGGGGCAGTCAGTGCAGTGGCGATTTGTTCTGCCTGAAGGATGGCGGCAGTGGTGAAGGTACCTGCCGTCCTGCGCCCAGCTCCTGCTCTAACGGCCCTGCCTGCAACTGCGATCCAATGTTGGAAATGTGCGCGGCCGGTGGGCTGAGTTGTGATGGCAGCGGTGATTCGGTCACCTTGACCTGCAACAACGGTCCGGCAAATGGTCTCGGCGACGATGATGATGGGGATGATGATGACGCCACCTCTGACGATGACGACGCCAGTTCCGATGACGATGACGCCACGGGCGGTCTGGACTTTGATGGTCTGACCTTCTCCATGGAGCTCACTGCCACCCAGGGCGCGGGCGGGGTGACCGGCATCGCAGCGTCGTACACGTTCAGCTACTGGCGCGACTACACCAACCAGGTCACTGAGTGCAATCAGGTGGTGTCAGTTGAGGGTACCGCCAGCTTCGGTTCGGGGATTCTCAGCGGCTGCAACAACTGCACCGGTCGAATCGATCTAGACGAGAATACTCGCATGGATGTCAGCCAGAGTGCCGCGCGCAATGCACCCTGCGATGCTGGTGGCCTGACCGATGCGGGGGCCAACTTTGGCGATGCCATGTTGACCACTATTACCAACGGTGGCTACGGCGACTTCCTGACTATGGGGCTCATTGACGGCGCTACGCTGAGCTCTCTGGGGCTCGACCTGGCGGCTGCTGGCGGCTACTCGGAAGCTGATATGACCGCCACCTGGGCTGAGTATGGCCTGACCTTTACCCACGCCGGTTATGTGGCCAATGAGGTCGGCTCTCTGTCGGAGGGCTCTGGTCTTGACACGGTGTCCGCGCCGGCGGGTCCAGGCTCCAATTGGTACGGCTACTGGCAGCTCTTCCTGAACGCTACTGAGAATACCCACGGTGGCACCGATCTGGTGGGTGACTATGGCGGTCAGGCGGTGTGGGTCATCCAGTTTCAGCAGGACTGAAGCGCGGCTCTGAAACGCAGCGCTGCAGGTGCGGCTAGGGCTCCTTGTGAGGGGCGCTTTCCCTCTGGTCCTTGGCCTGACACTGCTGGCGAACAGCTGGGTGTGGTCCATCGCCTCAGCCGCTGAGCTGAGCGGCAGGGTGGTTGGATATCCCCATGGTCAGCCTCTGGCAGACGTCCAGGTGCTGGTGATGGACCGCTTTGGTCAGGCAGCCGTGGGCACTACCAATGCGGAAGGGCGTTATCTGGTTGGGCAGGTTGATCCCGGTATGCAGCGGGTTCGTGCGCTACCTCCTCACAGCTTGAATCGAATTGGCGCATGGTATCGGGACCAGTACTTCTTCTGCAGTGCTGACACCTTTGTCCTGACGCCGGACCAGGCCCTTTCCGCTGTTGACTTCGCGCTTCCGGTCGGCGGGCTTATCTCTGGTCGGGTGCTGCAAGATGGTGTCCCGGTGGCTGACGCGGAGGTGCTGGCAGAAGGTCTGGATTTCTTCAGCAGTAGTTTGCGGCGCGCGGCCCGCAGTGATGCTGAGGGGAACTACCGGATTGGGGGGCTTGACTCTGTGCGAGTCGGATCTGAGGACCTGCCCGGCAACTATCGCATCAGTGTGCGCGTGCCGGGGGCAGCCAGTTGGTACTACCCGGGTAGCTTCGAGCAGGACGCCGCTGTTCCCATTCAGCTGCTCAGGGGTGAAGAGCAGTTTTTGAATCTGGTGCCGCCCGAGCCGTCGGTCTTGCGCGGGCAGCTGCTGGATACTAACGGCGCCGGGGTTCCCGGAGCGGTGGTCAAGGTGGATGCCGGCGCGTTCTCCAGGACCGTTCAAGGCGGCCCTTCCGGTTTTTTTGAGTTTGAGCATCTGGTAGCGGGGTCCCTGCTCCTCACCGCCACTGCGCCCGGAATGGCGCAGACCTGGTACCCGGGGGTGGAACTGGCGGCAGGAGCGGCGGCGCTCGAACTCAATCCAGGAGAAACGCGCAGTGTTGAGTTGCAGATGCTGCCTGAGGCGAAGCTTGAGGTGCGCATTGAGGGGGCCGTTCAGGAGGGGGCAAGATTGGTATTGAGGTCTGGTGATGGTGGCGATCAGTTGCACGCGCGAACCCTGTCCGCTGGCGCCTCTGACGCGCCTGTGTTGTTGCGAGGCTTGCCGCCTGGGCCGGCCTGGCTTGAACTGTTGCCGGCTCCTGGCTCGATGGATTCCCGTGCTCGGTCGTCCCAGCTGAGTCTGCAGCGGGGGGGGCTGGTTCGAGCTGAGCTGGGGATTGAGCCCGGCGCAAGCTTGTTTGCCCATGTCCGACGGCGAGGCGGACTTCCGCTACGAGGCGCCCGGCTTGAGCTGTTCGCTGTTGATCAGCTCGATCAGGTGCTGGCGGCGGCGCGCAGTGATGGCGCTGGTCGGATCGAGCTACATGGGGTCTCTCCGGCTGAAGTACTGGTCCGCGTCTCGGTACAGCCCTTCTGCGAAGGCGACCCCAGTTCGGTAGCGCTGTGGTGGCCAGATGCACGCTCCAGGGAGGCTGCTGGCACGCTGCTGTTGGAGCCAGGAGACGCTCGTGAACTCGGTGAGTTTGTGCTCGCCCCCGACGGTGACGGTGACGGCATGGATGATCTGTGGGAGCTGGCCTGGGGGCTCGAGCCGAATCGCGCCGACCAGGCGGAAGACCCTGATGGTGATGGCATAGATAATCTTGCCGAATATAGATCTCATTCTGATCCGCTGGGCGTAGACCCGCAGGGTCAGTCATGTCAGGTCTCCGCCGGCTCGCCAGAGCGCGCTCTGTGGCCTCTGGTCTTGCTCCTCGGCTTGATCTGCCGTATCAGGAGTCGCGTGCCTGAACAACAGTGTGAACCTAGCCTCAATTCTGTGGTGCTTGCAGTAGCTCGCCAATCCTCTGCTACCATGCCGCGCCCCCGCCGGAATCGGAGTTCAATGTGATGACCAGCCCTCAAACCAATCTCCGCGAAGAGAGTTCAGCTGTTAGCTCTTCGGCGCACTTGACCGGCCTGCTGGAAAAGATTCAGCAGCGGCGCGCCCGGGTCGGCATCATTGGTCAGGGCTATGTCGGCCTGCCCCTTGCCATGGTCGTTGCAGAGACGGGCTTTCAGGTAACGGGCTTTGATGTTGACGTTGAGAAGGTTCGGCGGCTTAACCGCGGGGAGTCCTACATCGATGATGTGAGTGACGCCGAGGTCAAGGCTCAGCTGTCCGCTGAGCGCTATGTGGCCTGCGAGAGCTTCGAGGCTGTTGGTGACATGGACGTTGTCTCGATTTGCGTACCTACTCCGCTAGGTAAGACTCGAGATCCGGACATCTCGTACATCGTAGCTGCGACTCAAGAGGTCGTAGCTCGGCTTCGTCCAGGGCAGCTGATTGTGCTGGAGTCGACCACCTACCCGGGCACCACCCGGGAGTTGGTGTTGCCCATGTTTGAGGACAGCGGTCTTGAGGTCGGCAAGGATTTCTTTCTGTGCTTCTCGCCGGAGCGAGTGGACCCCGGCAATCCTCACTTTGATTCTCGCAACACACCGCGTCTGGTCGGTGGCATCACTCCTGCTTGCTGTCAGGCGGGGGTGGCTATGTATGGCTCCTTCCTGGAGACCGTTGTGCCCATGTCTTCCACGCAGGCGGCCGAGATGGCAAAGCTGCTTGAGAATACCTTCCGTGCGGTCAACATCGGTCTCGTCAACGAGGTTGCACTGATGTGTCGTAAACTCGGCCTCGATGCTTGGGAGGTGATCGACGCGGCTGCGACCAAGCCTTTTGGCTTCATGAAGTTCTATCCAGGCCCTGGCCTTGGCGGTCACTGCATCCCTGTTGATCCTATTTATCTCAGCTGGATCCTCAAGACCTTGAACTACACTGCGCGGTTTATTGAGTTGGCCGCTGAGGTGAACACCTCTATGCCGTCTTATGTGGTGGAGTTGGTCTCGGATTGTCTCAATGAGGACCGTAAGTCGGTCAACGGCAGTCGGATCCTGGTGCTCGGGGTAGCTTACAAGGCCAACGTAGCGGACGTTCGTGAGAGCCCTGCGCTGGATGTGGTCAACCTGTTGGTCGAGCGCGGAGCTGAGCTCAGCTACTACGATCCGTATGTGCCTTCAATTCGCATGCCTGGTGGTGGCAGCATGGAGTCAGTCGAGCTCACCGAGGAGCTGCTTCGAGAGGCCGATTGTGTGGTCATCACCGCCAAACACAGCAGCATTGATTGGCGCCAGGTCGCAGAGCTGGCGCACGCCGTGGTGGACACCAGGAATGCCCTTGGCGACATTGCTGAACCCAAGGCTCGGGTTCATAAGCTCTGAGTAACTGCGGACGCCAGCTGTGAAGTGGTTTCAGCTGCTGCTGATGGCGCTGATAGGCGCCGGGGCGCTCTATCTCACCTTCGTCGGGATTGATACCGCGGCCTTCTTTGCCGCGCTTGCGCAGGTAGATGTGGCGGTCTTTGCCTTTGGCCTGGTCTGCTTTTTTCTGGTGCACCTGGGACGCTCCATTCGCTGGGGGCTGTTGGTTCAAGCAACCGACCCCCAGGTAGGCTTTAGAGCCTATTTTTCCATCTGTTCGGTCGGATTTTTCTTGATCAACGTCCTGCCATTTCGCCTAGGTGAGCTGGTTCGTCCCTATCTACTGTTCGAGCGGGAGGATGTTGAGTTCGGCTCAGGGGTGGCTACCGTTGTGGTCGAGCGGGTGCTCGATATTGCTGCCCTGGGCCTGATCTTGCTCGGCGCAGTGGCCTTTGCTCATTTGCCTGAAGGCCCTCTGATGGTGGGCGAATACCAGGTCGATCTGGTGGCCAATGGTAGGCGCGCGCTGCTTGGCATCGGCGTGCCCGCCGCGGCGCTCCTGCTTGCACTCATCATCTTTGGTGATCCAGCCGTAGCCCTTGTGCAGCGCGCTGCGCGCCTGCTGGGCCCTCGGGTCGAAGGCTTGGCAGTGCGCCTGACGACTACTTTTATTGACTCGCTGCGGGCCCTGGGTGCGCCGCGACGGGCCTTGCTGGTGGCATTCTGGAGCCTTCTCACCTGGACGGTGAATGTGTTCTCCATTTTGCTGATGGCCAAGGGCTTGCCATTTGGCGCTCAGCTCGGCTTCTGGGAAGCTGGTGCAATCCTCTCTTCTATCTGTGTGTTTCTGATTGTCCCGGCTCCGCCACTATTTGCTGGAGTGTTTGAGCTTGCGGTCTTTGTAGGGGTCTTGCTGGTGGCAGGGGACCCCAGCCCTCAGCTTCATGATGAGGCGCGAGCCTTCGCAGTGCTGGTGCACGGCAGCCAGTTCGCGCTGCTGGCCGGTCTCGGTGTGTTTTTTCTGTTGGTTGACCGAATCAGCGTTCAGCGCCTGTTTGGTGCGCTTCGTCGGCTCCGCTCGGAGGAAGACGACGGTAGCCGGCTACCGTAATCCTGGCGCCCTTCTTGCGGGACTTCCGTTCGTAGTTGGTCTCGCTGTCAGCGCACCAGAACCGAGATTTGGCTGGCGCCTTCTTGAGCAACTGACTGCCTGCGCCGTGGAGGTCCTCTGTGTAGGCAATTTCATGCCAGGGTGAAGCGCTGAACACCTCTCTGGCCAGCGGGCCATAAGGATCGAAGTCACTCTTGATCCAGACCTCGCCCTGGGGACGCAATTGGGTAGCCAGTTGCTCGGCGAAGGACTTCTGTAGCAGGCGGTGTTTATGGTGCCGCTCTTTGGGCCAGGGGTCCGGGTGATTGATGAACACAGCGTCCAGCTCGCCCGGTTCAAAGAGCAGGTCCAGATAGCCTGAATGGTGATGAATGACTCGGAAATTATCCAGTTTGGTGCGCTTGGCCTTGTCTGCAGTAAGCCATACCCGCTTGAAACGAATCTCTACCGCAAGGAGCGCAGCGGCTGGAAAGCGAGCGATCAACTCGGCAAAGAAGAAACCATTTCCGGGCCCGATCTCAAGCAGCAAGGGACAGGCTTCGGAGCGGCCTAGCAAGCTTCGCCATTGCCCTCGCTGCTGTTCAGCCTTCTCCGCGGTAAGGACCAACTTGCCGTGTTCGCCGATCCGGTCCACGTAAGGGTTCAGGTCGGCGCGGCCGCGTTCTGAGCTGAATCGAAACCGGTCTTTGGGCTTCGTTGGAGCGGACTTTTTGCCGTTTTCTTCCTGCATTTCAGCTGGACTTCCAGATGCTGTCATCCTGGTAGACTTCCTTCTTGAAAATCGGAACTCGTTGCTTTAGCTGGTCGATGGCATAGCGGCAGGCTTCGAAGGAATCCTGCCGGTGTCCGCCGGCGGCCGCGATGTGAACGGCCGCCTCGCCAATCTCTAGTTGTCCCAACCTGTGACTGATTGCGACCGCGACCCCGGGCCATTTGTCTTCAATCTCGTCGCAAAGCCGGCTCATTTCGCAAAGGGCCATCTCTTCATAGGCTTCGTACCTCAAGTGTCTCACCGGCCTGCCTTCAAAGTTGTTGCGGACCGTGCCAGTGAAGGTCACCAGCCCACCACGACCCGGGCCTTCTACCTGCTTGATCAGGTCCGGTAGCTGGAGCGGATCCGCGGACAGCATAGTTCGCCGATCTGCTGCCCCGCCGGCCAGGGGTGGGATGAAGGCGACCTCGTCGCCGTCCTCTGGCACGTAGTCCCGCAAGACGTACTCGCGGTTGACCGCGAACAGCACGCTTGGAATGGCGCCGTCCTCGTCATTGGCTGGAAACAGGCGAGCGAAGAGTGCCCCGACGCTCTCGCCCGGTTTTGCTTCGACATTCAATGATCCAGTGCCCCTGCGCTCCCGGAGCATTGCGAACAGGCGCACCGTCAGAGCCATGTTCTCTCCTCAGGAGGGGTCCTTGCAGTGACTTGGCAGGGGTACATTTAAGCGTCAGCGAGTATTGGATTGGACGGATCGCTTGTCAACGGCCGAAGAAGTGGGAACGATGGACTCTGTGAACAGAGCTTTGCTTTGCTGTGGTCTGCCGCTGTTGAGCTTGTTGCTGGCCTGTCAGGGCCCGGTAACGAGCAGCCCCAGCCTGATTGCGCAGGCCGCTGAACAGGAACAGCAGCTGCTGCAGGGTGGCGGGCCACCACCTCAACGCAGCGCCGGGTCCGATGGAATGGCGCTGGGTTATCAGAAGCGGACGGGTCTGCACATTGACATTCCGTACCTGTGTGATCGTCGTCTTGAGAGCATTCGCGAGGAAGACAAAGCCGATCAGCTGGGTGGCCTGCTGACCCGCAAAGAGCTGCCAGAGAATGAGGAGGAACTGACCTTCGAGAAGGCCACTGTGTGGCTCTACGACGGGCGGGTTTATCGAATTCGTAAGAAGCTCGGCCACCCCATGGATGTGCCGACCGCATTGGGCACTTCAGGCTTTCCTCTCGATCTTGGTCCTCCCATTGAGTCGACCTCAGAACTGCGCTGGAATTTTACCTGGAATACCCGGCGGATTCGGCTCGAGCGATCGGGCAGTGATGAGCGGCTCTACTTGAGCATTGATGTGCATGCTTTTATGCCCAAGGAGTTGTTCTGAGCAGGATGCTCATAGAGTTTCCCGACTCGACGGCAGCCTCTGCATTGGGTACAAGGCGCTCCATGGCGAGTATTCGACGAGCAGATAGGGTAGCGAGGGAGGTTCAGGCAGAACTCGCGCGTCTGATTCAACGAGAGGTTAAGGACCCACGAGTTCAAGAGGTCACCTTTACCCGGGTTGAGCTGAGCGAGGACCTGCGTGAAGCGCGGGTGTTTTTTGTGCCGCTGGGTGGGGTGGGTGAAGAACAACGCATTGATGAGCTGCTTCGAGGCCTCAAGGGGGCAGCTGCATTCTTGCAGCGCAAGGTTGGGCGTAATCTTCGGCTGCGCTTTACTCCCCGACTTCAGTTTCGCTACGACGTTGGGGTGGACAATCTGGTAGGCATCCACGATCTCATGACTGGGGCTCGGGCTTCGGCTTTCTCGAGCAATCAGGGCCAAGACCAAGAGGACAGCGGGGGTGAAGATGGGTCGGCGTAGGCGAACCGGCAAGGTCGACAAGCTCTTGCAAGGGGTGCTGCTGGTGGATAAGCCCGCTGGGATGACCTCTCATGATGTGTGTCAGCGGATTCGGTCTCGCTTGCGTCTCGGTAAGGTCGGGCATGGTGGCACGCTTGATCCCTTTGCCACCGGGCTGCTGCCGTTGCTCCTTAATGGCACCACTCGCTTGATGCCGCAGCTTCAGAATCAAGACAAAGGCTATGAGGCCCGGGTACGCCTGGGGCAGCGCACGGACACCATGGATCCTACCGGTGCGTTCACCATGGAGACCGATGCGTCGGTCCTGTCAGACGATGAGATTCGAGCCGCTATCGCTGCCTTTGAGGGGGAGTATGAGCAGACCGTTCCTCGTTATGCGGCCGCTCGGGTTGATGGTAAGCGACTTTATGAGTACGCCCGTGCTGGAGAGGAGGTCCAGTTGCCCACCAAGCTGGTGGTGGTGAGCAGCATTGAGACCCTTGGCATCGAACGCTCAGGAACTACTGTTGATGTGCTTGTGCGGCTGGACTGCGGCGCTGGGACCTACGTTCGGGCCATTGCTGATGATTTAGGTCAGGCTCTTGGGGTTGGCGGTCACCTGCTCAGCTTAAGGAGGACGCGCACTGGAATGCTGCGCGTTGACGAAGCCTGCACTGTTGACCGCATATGTGATGAGAGCGAGCGTTGGCGTGAAGAGCGGGCTGCGCTGCAGGCGGACGGTGGCCGGCTGCCCTTTGTGGCGGCGACCAATGCGGCGCGTTGGCGCGCATTTTTGGGGGAAGCCTTGATTCCGGTAGCTCAGCTTCTGGGTGGGGTGCCCACGCTTCGGGTGAGCGCGCCACTTGCGCAGCGGATTCGGAGCGGTGAGCACTTGCGTAAGGCGGATCTGGCGACTCTGGTTGGGGCCGTGCCTGAGGCATTCATGGAGGGCGACCCCATGGTGGTCGAGGACCCAGAGGGGGCCACGGTGGTTGCTGTGGTTAGAGCTGCCTGCGCCAGCGCCTCGCTGGGTCGTAGAAAGCCTGGGTCTGTCGTCTTTCAGGTCGATCGCATCCTCCGGTAAGCATCTAAATTAAAAGGATTTTCTTGTCTTTTCCTTGGTCCCGGTGAGAGTCTGCTTCGACTTTTGCTCAGCTGATTGGACGACTGGAAGCCGATCGGGCATTGACTTCGCAGGGATCCGCCTCTACCCTCCGCCGCAAATCACATCTGCGGTGTGCGATTCCCGAATTGTACGGGGCCGGCGCCGGCGGAGGAGAATGCAATGACCCCTGAACGCAAGACAGAACTGATCAAGAAGTTCGCCCAGTCGGAAGGTGATACCGGATCTCCCGAGATCCAGATCGCACTCCTGACTGAGCGCATCAATCACCTGACTGAGCACTTTCGCACCCATCACAAGGACCACGCCAGTCGTCGTGGTCTGTTGATGATGGTGGCGCGACGTCGTGGCCTGCTGGATTACCTGAAGAAGGGTTATTTCCCGCGCTACAAGGCGATCCTCGGCGAACTCGGGTTGCGCAAGTAGCTATCTATTTTTTTTGGTGCAGCAGGTGCTGCGCCAGGAGCCGACCGGCTCCTTGACGAACGGTGTTTGTCCTCTCCCGCGACGGGGCAAAGAGGGCAGCCCGACCTCCTTGAGAATGTCCGCTGTGACCTCGCGATCGGTTGCAGTGCTCGGGGAGATCACCATAAGTGGCGCCGCTCCATTGTGGAGACGCATCGGTCAAGGGACCGGGCCTTGGGGCCGCTGATCGCGTCAGAAAGGTAATGCCACTATGGCAACCACCATTAAGTCCGTTGAGATCAACGGCAAGACCCTCTCCATCGAAACCGGCCGTATCGCCAAGCAGGCGGGCGGCGCTGTGCTGGTTCGCTACGGCGAGTCGGTCGTGCTGGTCGCGGCCACCGGTTCTAAGGAGGCCCGTCCCGGCACAGACTTCCTGCCCTTGACCTGTGACTATCGCCCCATGTCCGCTGCTGCGGGCCGGATTCCTGGCGGTTACTTCAAGCGCGAGGGCCGTCCCGGTCCCAAGAGCATTCTCGTGGCTCGGATGATGGACCGTCCGATTCGACCGCTTTTCCCTAAGAGCTGGCGTGCTGAGATTCAGGTCCTTGCCTTTGTGGTGTCCCACGATCAGCAGAACGCTACCGATGTCCTGGCCCTGACCGGTGCATCTGCGGCCACTTGCATCTCCGATGTACCCTTTGACGGCCCCATCGCCGGCATTCGGGTTGGTCGAGTCAATGGTGAGTGGATTGCTAATCCGACCACTGATCAGCTCGCTAACAGTGACTTTGACATGGTCGTTGCTGCGTCTCGTGACGCCATCACCATGGTTGAGGGTGGTATGCAGGAGGCCAGTGAGGACGACATCGTTGCCGGACTCGAGTTCGCTTTTGATGCTGCACAGCCGCTCATTACCCTACAAGAAGAGCTGGTTGCTGCGGTGGGCAAGACCAAGATGGTTGCTCCTGAGCTGCCTGACACCAGCGCTCTGTTTGAGCAGGTAGCCAAGAACTATAGCGATGCCACCTCCGCTACCTTTGACATCCTTGGAAAGCATGAGCGCAAGGATGCGGTCAAGGCGGTCAAGGAGCAGATCCGGGCCGACCTCGCTCTGGACGATTCGGCAACCGATTCGGAGCAGGGTGAGCGGCGCGCAGTCCTCGGTGACCTTCACGGCAAGCTGTTCAAGTCGCTGATGCGAAACCGATTGCTTGACACCGGGGTTCGCCTCGATGGACGAGCGGTGGATGAGGTCCGCAACATCGACGTTGAGGTAGGCGTGCTTCCTCGCACCCATGGCTCAGCGCTCTTTACCCGTGGTGAGACCCAGGCTCTGGTGACCTGCACCCTGGGCACGCGAGTGGATGAGCAGCGCATCGATGAACTTGATGAGCAGGGCTGGAATCGTTTCATGCTGCACTACAACTTCCCGTCCTATTCGGTCGGTGAGTGCCGCCGCATGTCGGGTCCTGGCCGTCGTGAGATCGGTCATGGTGCGCTCGCGCGCCGCGCTGTCGTGCCGGTGATTCCCACCGAGGGCTACCCCTATGTGATTCGGGTGGTCTCGGACATCACCGAGAGCAACGGCTCTTCGTCGATGGCTTCGGTCTGCGGTGCTTCTCTGGCCATGATGGATGCTGGCGTTCCGACGCAGGAGCCGGTGGCTGGTATCGCCATGGGCCTGATTAAGGAGGGTGACCGTTATGCAGTCCTCTCTGACATCTCGGGTGATGAAGATCATCTCGGCGACATGGACTTCAAGGTGACTGGCACCAAGAAGGGCGTGACTGCCTTCCAGATGGACACCAAGATCAAGGGCGTCAGCTCTGAGATCATGCGCAAGGCGCTGGGCCAGGCCCGTGAAGCGCGTAGCCACATTCTCGACAAGATGAATGAGGTGATTTCCACTGGTCGCGAGGAACTCAGCCCCTATGCGCCGCGAATTCACACCCTTGAGATCAAGCAGAACCGGGTGCGCGACGTTATCGGCCCCGGAGGCAAGACCATCAAGGGCATCCAAGAGGCGACGGGGGCCACGGTCAACGTTGACGACTCAACCGGTGTTGGGGTGGTGACCATCTCCTCGCCGGACGGTGAGGCCTGCCAGGCTGCGATCCGCATGGTTCGGGAGCTGACTCAGGAGGCCGAGATTGGCAAGCTCTATCTGGGCATAGTCAAGAAGGTCGTCGATTTTGGTGCCTTTGTGGAGATCTTTGCCAACACCGATGGTCTGGTGCACATCAGTGAGCTGGCTAATAGCCGGGTCAACACCGTTACCGACATCCTCCAGGAGGGGGAAGAGGTGCTGGTGAAGTGCATTGACGTCGACAAGTCGGGCAAGATCCGACTGTCTCGGCGTGCTGCTTTGGGTGAGACCCTCGGCGGCGGCGAGACCGCTCAGGCCTGAGCGGAGCTGGCGAGTATGAATTCAGTCGTCCCGCTTCGGGTCTGTAGACTCAGACCGGAGCGGGACGCTGAGCTCCCCATGCCTCGCCAGATGAGCGCAGAGGCTGCCGGAATGGATGTCTGTGCAGCTGTTGATGGGCCTCTCGTGGTCAGCCCGGGGGATCGGGTTGCGGTCCCAACAGGCTTTGCTATGGCGGTCCCAACAGGCTTTGAGATACAGGTTCGCCCAAGATCTGGCCTGGCTTTTCGCCACGGTATCACTGTCATTAATGCGCCTGGAACCATCGATGCCGATTATCGAGGTGAGGTGAAGGTGCTGCTGGCGAACCTCGGTTCTGAGGATTTTGTCGTAGAGAGGGGCATGCGCATCGCCCAGCTTGTGGTGGCGCAGGTTCCCAGAGTTCAGGTAGAGCAGGTCCATCAGCTGGACGAAACGGTCCGTGGAGCTGGTGGCTTTGGCTCCACTGGGGCCTGAGGCCCTGCTACTATCCCGCTTCTCCTAGAGATGGACTGTTTAGATGCTTGACACCCTTACCAACGGCTTCCGCGATGTCCGCCTCAAGCTCCAGGGCCAGGCACGCATTACTGAAGACGATATCAGCGAGGCGGTCCGTGCCATTCGGGTGTCTTTGCTTGAGGCCGATGTCGACTATCAGGTGGCTAATGGCTTTTTGAGTCGGGTGACTGAGAAGGCTCTGGGCGAGATCGTTCAGGTTAAGGCCAAGACCAAGAGTCGGGAGCCGGTCAAGGTCACTCCTGGTGACCACTTCGTGCGCATCTGCAACGAAGAGCTCTGTCAGCTGATGGGTCCTGTGGACGCTGAACTGGAGTACTCCAACAAGGGTCCTACTGCGGTGATGATGGTGGGGCTGCAGGGCTCCGGTAAGACCACCACTACCGGCAAGCTGGCGCGTTTCCTCAAGGAAGTGAAGGGCAAGAAGCCCATGCTGGTCGCTGCCGACACTTATCGTCCGGCAGCCGTAGAGCAACTCATGGTGCTGGGCCGCCAGCTGGATATTCCGGTGTTTTCCCTAAAGGGCTTAAGTCCGCCTGATCTCTGCGAGATGGCCATGACCCAGGCGGCCAGCGTCGGCCGTGATGTGGTGATCCTGGACACCGCCGGTCGCCTCGCCATTGATGACGAGATGATGGCTGAACTCGACGCTATTCATGCTCGCACTCAACCGCGCAACGTGCTGTTTGTTTGCGATGCCATGATTGGTCAGGATGCGGTTCGCACTGCACGTTCTTTCCATGAGCGACTGTCGTTGAGCGGCTTTGTGCTGACCAAGCTTGACGGTGACGCTCGCGGTGGCGCGGCGCTCTCCATAAAGGAGGTTACAGGGGTTCCGATCAAGTTCATCGGCATGGGCGAGGAACTTGATCGTCTTGAGGAGTTCCGCCCCGAAGGAGTGGCGTCTCGCATCCTTGGGATGGGTGATGTGGTCGGCTTGATGAAGGACTTCGAGGAGGTCGTAGACGCCGAGAAGGCTGAAGCCGACGCCGAGAAGATGCTCAAAGGCGACTTCAACTTTGATGACTTTCTTGAGCAGATGCGCACGATCCAGAAGATGGGCCCCTTGCAAGAGGTCTTCGAGAAGATGCCTATGGTCGGCGACATGCTACCCAAGGGCACCAAGTTTGATGATCGCGAGTTGGTTCGGATTGAGGCGATCTGCAATTCTATGACCCGCACTGAGCGGCGTAATCCGGATGTCATTGGAGATGGTCGGATTCAGCGCATAGCGAGAGGCTCCGGTCGCACCCGTAAGGATGTGAAGGAGCTGCTGGAACGCTTTAAGATGGCTCGGGTCATGATGAAGGAGATGGGTAAGGCGACCGGCCTTCTGGGTCGTGTCCCTGGTTTGCGACAGGCGCAGGGCCTGGCCCGCCTACGGCGTCAGGGCTTGAACATCAACCCGGCTATGCTCCAAGGCTTGCAGGAGATGGCGGGCGGCCAGAACCTCGGCGCGCTCGGCCTCGGGGCCGGGGCCGGCAGCGGCAAGCGCAGCGTCGATCTTGCCAAGAAGAAAGCGCAACGAAAAAAGGCCCGTAAGGCGCGAAAGAAGAATCGTCGCCGCTAGCGGCGTTCCCTGCGGCGGGCCTGGCTTACATCGTGCTGATTCAGGTTGCCGTGCCAAAGCACCTCGGCGATGCCGTGCTCTGCCTGGGGGCGCTGCGACTGCTGGCTGCAGTTCCCGGCAGCCGAGTTCGCCTGGTCTGCCCCAGTCAACTCATCCTCGACCTGCTTGCAGATCAGGGGTCGTGGCAAAGGGGGTCGGCTGCATTTGTGTCGGCAAAGTACTCCGTCGCGGTCTTGTTGGCTCCTTCCATGCGGGTCGCCCTGGCTGCTCGGAAGGCCGGCCTGCGACAACTCATAGGTCTGCCGAGTGATGGCCGCGGCTGGTTGCTTTCGCAGCGGGTCGCAGGGCCAGACCAGGCTCTTCCGAGTCAGGGTCTGCCAAGCTTGCTCCCTGGCGAACATCAAGCTGATGCATATGAGAGGGTGGCGCGCCATGTTGTTCAGTCGCTGGTCGGTACGGAGCGCTTTGGGCCTGCTGATCGTCGCTACACCTTAGGTGCACCTGGCCGAGATCGGGGCCGTGATGCCTGGTTGTCCACGGGCCGGCCTACCTTGTTGCTGCATCCATACAGTGCAGGACTCGCCACCAAGCGGTGGGCTATGAACGATTGGCTTGAGCTCGGCAGGCTGCTGCGGTCTGCCAAAGCCCGCCCCATTGTTACCGGTGGTCCTGGTGACGAGGACTATCGGCTTGCAGCCGAGCTGGGGACTGCGCTGGAGGCACCGGTGCTGGCTGGTGATTCCACCCTTAGTCCGGCGGCCTGGGTGTCGCTGGCAGACTGTGTGGGCCGCCAGCTTCTCTGCGATACTGGATTGGCTCATCTGGCGGCAGCGGCTGGACTGGAGCCGATCGTTCTGTTTGGCCCTACTGACCCCGCTCGGCATGCACCCAGCGGTGGCACGGTTGTTTGGGGAGGGCGTGACCTGTCGTGCGCGCCCTGCTACCGGTCGCCCTGTGCCGCTGCGCTGCCTCATGCCTGTATGGGGCATGATCCTGATGAAGTTGCAGGGCTTCTTAAGCTGCGTGCTGGACCCCCGCCTGGAGCGGTTTGAGATGATCAGGGTCGCTGCGATCCGCCTTGGCCGGCTGGGGGACCTGGTCATGGTCCTTCCTGCGCTGCAGTGGATGAGCGGTTTCGCCGAGCTTTCGGTGCATCTGATCTGCGCTGATCGGTACCGCGAGCTCCTCGCCAGGCTGCTGCCAGCGGTCCAGGTGCACGGTGCGAGCGGTTCGCGAGAGTTGGGCAGCTTTGATGTGGTGTTGGATCTGCACGGTGTCGCGGCTTCTTTCCGATTAGGGCGTTCATTGCAGCGATCCGGCCACGGCTTCGACCTGCGCGTAGGAAAGCAGACCCTGGCTCGCAGAGGTCAGCTAAAGGGCTTCCTCCCCTGGACGCGCCTGGCCGCCTCATTGTCTGCCGGCCTGGCTGGGGACGCGCCCTTGAGGACTTGGCCAGAGCGGCATCTGCTGCTCACCCAGCGAGCATTGAGTCGGCTGGGGCTGGACCCTGGCGATTGTCCCAGCGTTGTGCCCAGAGCTTCCCTGTCTGGAGCCGCTCATCGAAGGCCCGGCCGATTGGGCCTGGTGCTCGATGCCGGGCACCCAAGCAAGCGCTGGCCGGTGGAGCGTTTTGTGCGCCTGGCGCTGCACTGGCACGACTTGACGGGAGCCGAGGTGGTGCCTTTTGCCGGGCCGGACAATGCCCAGCTGTTTGAGGGGTTTGAACAGCTGAACTTTGCCCGGCCGGCGAGTCCGCCTGATCCGCTCCAGCTTGCGCAGCGCCTGGCTGGTTGCGATCTGGTCGTCGCAGGAGACACCGGGCCGCTGCATGTTGCTGGAGCCTTGGGCTGCAGGCTGGTGGCTCTGTTCGGTCCCACCTCGACAGAGACCGGGTTCTGGGTCTGGCAGGGGCAGGGGGTTGCCCTGGCTGGTTCTGCTGCGTGCCGTCCGTGTAGCCTTCATGGAGCTGGTGGATGTCCACGTTGGGAGCAGGTCTGTATGCAGGACATTTCGGTTGAAGCGGTTGTTGAAGAGGTGATTGGCTTAACTTCCCCTGGAAGGCGGTCAGCGTGACTGCAGCGGTCCGTGTTGCGCTGGTCACGACCGACTGGGTGGACTTCATCGAAGGAGGCGTGGCCACCCTTTGCCACGCTCTGGCTAGCGGTTTGGATGAGCGGGGTCTCGAAGTTGAAGTCTGGACGCGGGGTGGCGGGCGTCGGGAGCGTGCCATAGCAGGCCGCCGCATGAGTTCTGGCGCTCACCCCTACCAGGTCCGGGCGGTTCCCGGAAGAAGTTGGCGGCGCAGGGGTGGTGCCCACTGGCGCCGGGCCTTGCCGGTTTTGTTGCGTGAGTTTCAGCCTGCTGGGTTGGTGCTGTCCAGCTGGGAGCTGTTGGCAGCCTGTGAGGATTCTGTCGCGCAGGCAGGCGGTCTCCCAGCACCGGTGCTGGGCGTCATGGCTCACGGCCGGGAGATCACCGCGTTGATGGATGATAAGCGATCAAAGGCCAGGGAGAGCGCCATCCAGCGGGTCCCACGCTGGTTTGTGCTCAGTGATTGGTTGGGGGCAGAGTTGCGCGGGCGGGGTGTCGCCGCGGAGCGCATTGTCCGGGTGCCTGCTGCGGTCCTTGCACCGGGTGTGTGTAGAGCTGATTCTGGTGGTTTGAGCCAGACCTTGATGACCCTGGGCCGTCTCATCCCGCGCAAAGGCCAGGACCGGGTCATTGAGGCCTTGGCCTTATTGGCGCCCAGTCACCCAGAACTTCGGTACCTGATCGTCGGCAGGGGTCCCGATGAGCAGCGTCTGCGGGCGCTGGCGCGCCGGCTTCGAGTCACTGAGCGGGTTCACTTTGTCGGCTTTGCCCCTAAGCCTGATCTAGAAGCCCTGTGGCAGCAGGCGGACCTGCTGGTCATGCCAGCTCGAACCGAGCGGGGTGGCGACACGGAAGGCTATGGCCTCTGCTTTCTCGAAGCGGGAGCGAGGGGC
>DJIF01000111.1 GCA_002433485.1 Deltaproteobacteria bacterium UBA6601 | reverse complement strand
TCCATAGTGCGCTGGTGGGAGTTCAGCTGGGCCGGATTCATCGCGGCGGTTCTCGTTCCGAGCAGCTGAAGGGGCTGGCCGTTGGCCTTGGCCTGGCCGTGGCCGCTCATGGCCTATATGACCTCTGCCTCTCGGGTGATGGTGATGCCCGACTGGGGGTGGTGCCGCTGCTGGCCCTTGAAGCCTGGGCGGTCAATACGCTGTTCCGCCGTGCGGTCGAGGAGGACCTCAGTCAGGCGGTCGGCATGCTACGCAAAGTGCCGGTTCTCAATGATGCGCCGGCATCGGCGCTGCGGCTGCTCGCAGAGCGCGGTGTTCGACGCTTCGTGCCGGCCCGGCGCACGGTGGTTAAGGCCGGCACTGCCGGAGATGCCTTGTTTCTGGTGTTGCGGGGCAAGTTGATTCTTTCCAGGGGTTCGCTGAGGGGCACCGGCGAGGCCCTGTTGCTGGACGAAGGCGCGTTCTTTGGGGAGATGGCCCTGGTGACCGGGCGTGCCTACCAGGCCGATGTGGCCGCCCAGAGCGACTCACTGCTGCTTCGAGTGCCCTCTCACGCTTTGTTTGAAGTGGTTGGGAGAGTCGAAGGGCTGGCCTCGGCGTTGGTGCGTACGGCAAGGCGTCGCGATTCTGAAGAGATGGAAGAGCTCTTTCCCAATACGGCGGAGTTTCAGAGTCTGGCCGATGAAGCGGTCGAGTCTTATGAGCGCTTGATGGGCACGCCCAGCGGTGCGATGGAGCGCTTGCGCTCGCTCACGCTGCTCAGTTCGGTGCCTAGTTCCCAGCTGAGTGTTCTGGCGGATGCCTGTGTGGAACTGCGGCGGGGACCCGCCCAGAAGCTGGTTCGCCAGGCACGGGAGCCGGAGGGGATGTGGCTGATCATCTCTGGGGAGGTTGAGGTTCTTCGCGACGGCAAGGAGGTCGCTCGCCTGGTGGAGGGGGAGTTCTTCGGTGAAGTGGGCCTTCTGACCGGTTGGCCCGCCACTGCAACGGTGCGCTCAGTAACCCCTATTGAGGTGATCCTGCTGCGCTGGGATGCTCTGGCACGGGTGGTGGGTAGCTATCCGGAGGTCGGATGGCAGATGCTGGTAGCGGTCGTCGAGCGGATGAAATCATTGGCCAGGACGGCATCGGGGGGCGATGGGCCAACCCATGAGACTCAGCTTTCCTCGTTATTGGGCTCGCTCGGGGCCCGGCTTAGTCTCGGTCGCCCGCTGCCAGCGGATCGTCGGGCGCGGGAATTGGTGGACGCCTTTCCTTCACTGCTTCGTCAGCCGGCGGCGGTAGCCGAGTCCCTAGCCGAGGTTGTGTCGGTCCAACGGGGCGATGCGTCGGATATTTTTCTAGACCCCAGGGGGCAAATCCACGGGATGGGTGAGTTTGTCGATGTCAGCTCTTTTCAACTCCACCCAGTGCGTGCAGAGGCGGAACCAGAAGAGCGTATGGGAGGCTGGTTTCTGAGTCGGGACGGTCTGCTACAGGCCATGTCTCGCTCGCCGGGAGTGCTACGTTTTATTGCTCGACATAGCGTCCGCTTCTAAGCTGTCTCTATAGCGGTGCTCCCCGCTGCCCCTTTTTGCTGTGCTGTTTCGCGTTAAGATTGACCAAGGGCATGACAGAGACCATCGGCCAGTACGAGATTAAGAGCGTCCTCGGTGGTGGGGGAATGGCGACTGTCTACCGCGGTGAGCATGTCTCCGGGATCGGCATGATCGCTGCGGTCAAGAAACTCCACCCCCACCTGGCGGTGGACGCTGAACTGCGGGCGCGCCTGAAGGTTGAGGCCCAGGCTCTGGCCCGTCTGAAGCATCGCAACATTGTGCAGATCCTCGACTACGTAGACCTGGACGACGGAACCTGCGCCTTGATCACGGAGCTTGTGGAGGGGCGCACCCTCCGGGCGGTAATGGCCGAGTTCGCTGACTGGCCCATGCCCCTCAGTGTTGCTTTGACGCTATTTCGTCAAATCCTGGAAGGGGTCGGGCACGCGCATCGAAACCACTGCCTGCACCGGGATTTGAAACCCGGCAACATTATGGTTACCCATGAGAACGAAGTTAAGGTTCTCGATTTTGGCATCGCCAACCTGATCGATACTGAAGCCATTACCCGGACTGGCGTCTCTATTGGTACGCCGGTGTACATGGCACCAGAGCAGCTAGATGGTCGCCGCGACCTGGATCAGCGGGCTGACCTCTATTCGCTGGGCATGACGCTGTGGGAGATGCTCGCTGGTCACGGCGCTCGTCCCATTGGTCAGCGTGGTTGGCGGCTTTCGGAGGAGCACATTGAGAGCCTTGTGGAACGCGATGTTCCGGTTCCGCTCATCGAGGTGGTTCGCAAGCTGGTTCAAGTTGATCGGGAAGAGCGCTTTTTTAGTTGTGAAGAGGTGCAGCAGGCTCTCAGCGACATCGTTGACGAGGGTTGTCTAGATGAAGAGAGTACCCGCGCCCTTACCGGGGTAGGTCCCGCCATTCCGCCGGATGAGCTGCCGACTTTCGAGTTTAATGCGACCCAGGCAAGCGTGGGCTACGGGCCCATTACCCAGACCGTGGTTGCCGGCTCGAGGCGACTGTTTGGGGGCCTGACCCGAGGCAAAGTGATTGCCACCGCCCTGGTGCTGCTTGCGGTAGCGGCGGATCTCTCACAACTCATTGGTGAAGGTGATGAGGCCGCCGTTGAGACGTCACCACTCGGCACGGAAGAGGCAACTGTTCAATCGGAGGCCGAATCAGGTCAAGGTCCAGTTGTTCCAGCAGATCCGGCCCGGGTAACTGTGTTGCTCAGTTCCGACCCCCCGGGCGCCAGCCTCCGTTTTGAGGGCGAGGAACTTGGCCGTCAGGCAAGCCTCAAGGACTTGCCTGCCGAGCCTCGCGACTATCTGCTGACTGCGCGCCTCAGTGGCTACAAGGAAAGCAGTTTGGTTTGCAGGGTAGGCGCTCAGGCTATTGCTGATGGGAGTCTTCGCTGCGTGGTAGAGCTGGAGAGGCTGCCGCAGCGACGGCGCCCGCCCAGCACGGCGATAGGTCCGCCGCGCGAAGCTGCTGGAGAGGCGCCAGCGCAGGCGCAGCCAGCAGCGGGTGATAAGGGCAAGGGCGAGCGCCCTCGAATCCATAAAATCGACTGATTGAACTCCCTGGGTCCGGTTCCGATCGGTGTGGCTTGTCGGTGTCCCGAGGGAGGCGGTACCATGCTGCCAATGGTTCGGGAGGAGCGGCTCCCACTAGTTGGATCTGGATGCTGAATGCGCCCTTTGTTGTTGCTTATTGTGGTTAGCCTGGTGGGCTTGGTCTCTTCGGTGAGTCCGGTGGCCAGCGCCAGGGAAGCCAGTGCTGAAACCCCGGCTGCTCGGGCTGAGGAGCACAGCCGGCTCGGTGTGGAGTACTACCAGCAGGGGCTCTACAAAGAAGCCGTGCACGAGATGATGCTTGCTTATGAGCAGGTGCCCGATGCAACCCTCCTGTACAACGTGGCGCGCATCTATCAGAAGATGGAGAAGCTGGATCTTGCGGTCCAGTTCTTCAAGCGCTTCGTCGCCCATGAGGGCGCCGATCCCGGTACAGTTCAGGAGGCCCTCGGTCACATGGAGGCGCTGGAGCAGCAGCTTCAGGTTGCTGCCGAGCCTGCTGATGTTCCGACCGAGCCTGTGGCGGCTGTGGTTGCTGAGGAATCGGCCGAGTCCGTGGTGGCTGGGGCGGAACCGGTCTCTCAGGTAAACAGACAGCCTGCTCTGGCGCTGCGCATTGCGGTGCCTACGGCAGCGGTGAGCTTTGGGCTTATGGGCACTGCCGGAGTTGCCGCCATGGTCCGCAA
>DJIF01000139.1 GCA_002433485.1 Deltaproteobacteria bacterium UBA6601 | reverse complement strand
GGACTGATTTGCCAGCCACTGCTGTCACCACCTGGATTGTTTGAGGTTTCCTCAAAGTAGTACTCCACGTAGCCGCTCTCATCACTACCGGGCACCGCTCGCATCGCAACCAGCGCAGGTCGAATGTGAGGAGCAGGGTTGTGCCACACCTGCCCCTGAAGGCTGCCGCTGCTCGGCTCAAGACTGACCTGCCCCGGAACGACATCGAAGCGCGCCGCGAGAGGCGTGGGGGGGGTCTGGTCATCCTCTAGCTTCAGCCCATCGATGACCCCATCTATCCAAGTCGTCACCAACTCCCGCTGGTCAGCATTTAGACTGCGAATCCGAAACGGAGGCATCACCTGCAAGTGATCTTCCGGGAGGTTAATGCGATTGCGCAAGGTCTGCAGCTCGGCCAGTTCCAGAGCCCCCACATAGTCCCCTTCACGACTCTCCAACTGGCCAACCGCCGAGGGCCCGATCTTAAATCGAGCTCGAGAAACGGTGGGGTTCAGTGCGTCATGATGACACTGCGCACAGGACTGAACGAGCATCTCCGGTGCGCTTAGACCGGGATGGGGAGCCAACCCCACCGCGGCGAGACTGGCTTCTTCAAAGATGTCGCTGACATCGGGAAATTCCGTTGATACTCCCCGCCGATATGCGTTGTATTGCTCTAGGAGGAACGTCAGCTTGTTCCAGTCAAAAGGAATCTCACCCTTACCCGGCGGGGCAATCATTAAACCGTGCAGATTGAGCGCATAAAGTTCCTCCCAACTGTGCGCGTGAAACATGCCCCGCGCTCGATGGTCCTCAAGCAGACCACTCTCATTGGCATCGGCTTCATAGACATTGTTGTCAAAGCCATTACCAAAGCCGTTTCCTTCGATGAAATCCTCCAGAGACTTGGGCCGGGAACCATAAACTGCACCATCAGGAATACCCGCGTAGGTCCCGCCCAGGGGCTCCGCTTCGGTGGCGTGAGCTGTCACGTACTGCTGAAGTGCAACGTGGAAGGGCCCCATGCTGGTGGGATTCTCGACCCAGTTGTTGAAGTACTGGTTGTCGTAAAACCAGTGAATCCACATGCTGTTCAACTCGAACATGAGCAACGATGGTCGAGCTGTAGAGCTACTGCGCAGTCCGTGCTGATGGCAGACAAGGCAGTCGAGGACCGTATTCTCAAGATCGGTGTGGTGATACAAGCTGTAGCCGGTCCAGCCAGACTCCACCTGCTCGGAGAAGCGCTCCTCGTCACTACACTCCTGGCGCCAGAAGTAAACCTGCTCGTGGGAGTCCCAGAAGCGCTCCGGCTCAGCCGCGCAGCGGAAGTCATACTTCAGCAGAAAGAAGTCCAGTTCATCATTGTCGGGGTTGTGAGTGATGATCTCGGCAAAGCCCTCGCCACGCACAAAGGCGACCGTAACAAAGCCTGGAGTAGGCTCGAGGTGTGTCTCTGCCACCGTATGAATGATGGCGCGAGGGTTCACCGGGCTGGTAATGCGTCTACTCAAAGAGGCCGAGTGACCCACCAGACTCCAGCCCGGATTACCTGAATTGAAGGCCATCTGCGCATACCGACCGCCGGGCCCATCGAACGCAAGACCAAGTGCTTCAAGCAGCTCTAGCGTTCCGCCAATCCGCGGCGCTGGAGTGGTGCAGAACACATCGCGCACGACACTAACGGTGTTATTCTTCGCCATCTGGCTACAAACCGCGTCGAGCTGGTCGGCACCCGAGAGCAGTTCATCAAAGAGATTTGCCTCGCTCCGATATCCCTGCGCGTGACAGGCTGGCGAGGCATAACAATCCGGATCGTCACAATCGAAAAGCCCATCCAGATCGTTGTCGGCGGCATCTGAGCACTCACCTGGGTCATCCGCTTCAAAGGTCTCGGCCTTGCAGCCGCCAAGGACCAGAGCCAGACAGAAAACGGCAGGCCCAAGAGCACACCACCCAGGAGAAACGAATCTGCTGCACAGACCTGAGTGTCCAGCCATCATGACAACAGATTATCTAAGGAAGACCAGTACAGCGAGTGCTATCACCGAGTCAGCAAGCCCCCGCAGGTGCGCAGTGCCCAGAACCAGCGCTTAAGAACCATCGGCCTGGGCCGAGTTCAAGCCATGGCCAGTCTACCCCTGCTATGTTCCCAAGCCGTGACCGAGACCATCCTGATCACCGGCATCAGCAGCGGTATTGGCAAAGCCCTGTGCCTGGAATACCTGCGCCGGGGTGCCCGGGTCTATGCTATCGGCAGGAGCGACCTCGAACCTGCGGATGTGCCGGAGCGACCGAACTTTATTGCCCAGGACCTCAGTCAACTGGAGGCGATTCCAGCTGCCCTGGACAAACTGCTCTGTGGCGTCCCTACTCTCGATCGAGTGATCCTGAACGCTGGCGTACTTGGCCCGATCCGAGACCTTCGCGATACCCCCATGCATCAGCTACGCGCCGTGATGGACCTCAACACCTGGGCCAACAAAGCGATCGTGGACAGCCTGGTGAGCCTTGGGGTGGAGTTCAAACAGGTGATTGGCATCTCGTCAGGAGCAGCGGTCAGCGGCAACCGTGGTTGGAACAGCTATTCCCTCTCCAAAGCAGCCTTTCTGATGCTGCTGCGGCTCTATGCGGCGGAGCTCCCGGCGACCCACTTCTGTTCCCTGGCCCCGGGCTTGGTGGATACGGCCATGCAGGACTACCTTTGCGGGCTGGACCGCGAGCACGCGATCCGCTTTCCGAGCGTGGCACGAATTCAGGGCGCCAGGGGGACCATCAACATGCCCGGTCCCGACGAACTTGCACCACGGCTGATCGCTGCCTTTGACACAGTACGCGACCAACCCAGCGGGGCGTTCATCGACATCCGCAAGATGTAATCAGAGCTGTCGACAAGGCCAGCCAGGGCCGGCCGACCTAATCAATTAATGGAGCAGGAACCGGCACCACACTGGGCTGCGGACACCGGGCCGCAGACATCAGGAGTCGCGCAGCCGCCTCCATAAGCCGGCGCCCCAGCGACAGCTCCAACGTTGTGGGCGCTCATGAGCCGGCGTAGTTCTCCGCCGTCACCGCTGGGACACTCGACCAGCGGTGGGTCGGACATCTTCTGCAGCGCCTCTAGGCGTTCTCCACAGCTATTACACTGATATTCGTAAATGGGCATGGCTCCAATTTGACCGCTGGAGCGCTGCTGTCAAGAGCAGCGGCCGCAGAATACAGCAGCCAATCGCCAGCTGGACGCTGTTCACGCCGGTTCAAAGGCGGCTGCAAGTCTCGCGAAACGCTCAACACGGTAGGAGGCCTCACTACCTGGAGTGCCGAGCTTCAAGGCCGTAGTCAGGAACTCTGCGGCATCTGCAGGGGCTCCCACCGCCAGGCAGATGCAGGCCGCCAGCGCCCACTCATCGGGCCCACCCTCAGCAAGCAAGGGTTGCAGCCGGGAGAGCGCTTCATCAGCACGGCCACAGTCAAGCAAAGCCTCCACCACACCCAGCCGGGCACCATGGTGACCGGAGTCCTCCACCAGCGCCTGCTCAAAGGCCCGCAAAGCCTCATCGGGGCGACCGCAAAGCAACTGCGCCACACCCAACTCAGTAGCGCCGACGGCCCCGGTCAGGCCGGCCATAACCTCCTCAGCAAAGATCCGATCGGCCATTGACAGGCACCATCTCAAGCCATCAATGGCAGCGGCAAGTTGCAATTCTCGCTGGGGTCCAGCCAGTTCCTGGGCCCGGCGGCGCTGTACCATCGCTCGCATCCCCACAAGATTGGGATGCTCAACGCCCATCTCCAGGCACCGCGCAGCGGTGTCGAGCACCCGCTCCGACTCACCTCTAATCATCGCGAGATAGGCGCGAAGTGAAGCGATCTGGACCCCTGCGCTACGAGGGCCATTCCCTGCTTTACGATGCTCAGCGAGCAGCCCACGCCAGGCCTGCTCCACTTCACCGCGCGCCCGCTCCAGATCACCGGCACGCACCAACTCTCGGGCCAGGTATCCGCGCACCAGGGCGTTGGCAGGCTCCATTCGGCAACGCTGCTCGAGCAGCCGAAAGTTGCGCGTAGCTTTGCCCCGCTGCTCGCGAAAGCTCGCCACGTTACCGAGATGAATGATATCGACAGGCAGCTCTTGAAAAACTCTGCCGGAAGCCCTCATCCAGTCGGCAGGAGCCTCATGAACGATGCCCTGCCAGCGCAAATCCGGATCCCGACGGAACAGCCGGGGCAACAGCTGCGGCAACCCCTGGCGAGCCTCTCCAGAGAGCACCCGTTGCGCCGCTGAGTCCAGAGCGACCGCGTCATGCAGAGGCAACATGCCACAGTCAAAATCGCCCCTCTCCACCGCGGTTCTTAGCGCCGCCCCTGACCCCGGCGCCAGCCGTTCATCAGCGTCCAGCAGCAAAATCCATTCGCCGCTGGCTGCGTCCAGAGCCACGTTGCGAGCGGCGGCAAAGTCATCCTGCCAGCGATGATGGAGTACCCGCGCTCCAGCGGCCTCGGCGCAGGCTACAGTCCGGTCAACACTGCCCGTGTCCACCACAACAACCTCGTCTACAGCTCCCTCAACAGAGGCCAGGCAGGCAGGCAGCAGCTGCTCCTCGTCTCGGGCAATCATGCACAGGCTGATCTGCATCGGCGCAGCTTGGCAAAAAGCGCGAGCGCTGTCTTTGCAATGGAGCCTGGTTTCTTGGCAGCCCGGTCAAGGCTGCAGGTGCTGGTCGAAAAAGTCGATCAGGGGCTGGGTCCCGTCCGGATATCCGTAACCAACCTTCAACACCGGTGTGACCGAGGTGGCGAAGTCATTGATCAGGTCGGTGTAAGGATAAAGATCAGGGATCGTGTCTTCCTCAATGCCTGGCTGGGCAGGGTCAAAGTCGCTGGTGTACTCCGAAAAGTTGTCCGAGACATAAGCAGCAAAAGCACTGGTCATGCGAATCAAAGCATTGGACTTCATTGAACCGGCGGACTGACCCAACAGACCAACTCGGCTCCAGTCCAGATCCAGCCTTGAGCGCAGGTACTTATGCGCCACGAGCACCTCGTACATGTGCAGGCCCTGCAGGGTAAAGCCGTTGAGGAGAAGCTCCCAGCCCACTTCCCGCTCAAGCTCATCGCCACCATTGGCGCGCATATCAACGGCGGCCAACACATAGCCCCGGTCCGTGTAGTCCGGACCATCCCAGGCATAGACAAAGTCCCCTGCTTCAGTTCCCCGACCATGAACCGCAAGAATCACTGGCAGTGGCTCGGGCCCCGGGTCGCGGGGAAAGAGCAGCATGATCCGAATGGTACCGATCATGGGATCAGTGAGCAGAATCCACTCAATCCGAGTTGTTTCGGTCTCATCGTGATCCTCAACAATACGAGCGTCCAGACTGCGTTCTTCCAGACCTTCCAGAAGAAAGCAGATGCGCAGCGCCTCGACCAACTCAGCAGAGAGGCGGTCCGCATCCTGCACCGACTCAATCTGAGCTTGCTCTTCAATAGCGAGAATTCTGGCGCTGAGTTCATCGGAGCTGATGGGCCGCCGCCACTCTGCTGCCAGCTCGGGAAAGTCGAGGTACTCTTCGCCGCACCAGGGGTTCACACAGCCGTGCGGACCGTCAAGGTCAAAGCTCTCGCTCACCTCCACCTGCAGCGGGCCGGAAAAATCGAACACCTCCAAACAAGCCAGGGGATCAGCGCCCCCGGCGTCATCGTCGTCCCCAGTAGCATCATCGTCGTCCCCCGCAGAGTCATCATCATCACCGGCAACTTCCCCCTCACCCGTGCAAGCCGGTCCGTTCATGCAGCCCACATCATCACAGTCCACCGCACCATTTTGATCGTTGTCGACGCGGTCCATGCACTCACCGAAGCCATCGCCCTCGACTCCGCCGCCACAGCTGACCAGCGCAGAGCCTCCAACCAGCAACAAGGACAACAACCGGGCAAGACGCATCAAGGGCTCCCTTAACTGCTCCCAACAAGTACTGCTCTAAGATAACCCACTGAGCGAGCGCAGCAGCGGCCAGCTGAGCCACGCGAGCGGTACTCAGGGACAGGCAGCCCAGGTGCCCCCAGTAAGTACGCCATGGTTGTCATTGGCAGACCCGTCGTACAACAAGCCGCCCCAGCCCTCATCCATAGGCCACGAAGCTACAGTTTCGGGGCGTGCCAGCAAGGGGTACTCGGGGATAAAGGTATCGCTATAGAGGACCTCAGAGGACAGGCGAACACCGGCGAGCGAGAACTGTGCATATTGAGCAGTATTGATCCGCTCCCTGGCGAGCCAAAGGCTGCTGTCGTTAGCCACCAGCGAGCTGTAGGAAGAAGTCTCAGCCACAACCTGTCCGCCCACCCAGAACCGACTCACTTGAGCCGCTGCGTCGTGGGTCAAAGCGATGTGGTGCCAGCCCCAGGTAATGTCGACCGGATTCCAAAAATCATGCGCACCTGGAGCCGCGCCAAAGCGACTGACACTGCTGCCATCACAGCAGCCTGCCACCGCATCAGGACCTGTGCCCAGGAGATAGCCGGTGAAGAAGCCGTTGCTGCGCTTTGAAACCACCACGCTGCCATGCGCCCCATCCAGGAGAACCCAGAACTCCATGGTGTAGTCCTGCCCGGCAAGGGCGAGACTGGAGTGGTCGGCAACCTCCACGAAGTCGTCGACCCCATCAAAGCTCAGGTAGGCGCAGGAAGGCTTTGGGCAGATCCCCATTCCGGGATCGTTATCGTCACAGTCCTCGTCGACAGACACCCCATCACCGTCAGCATCTTCATCAGAGCCGGCAGAGTCATCGTCGTCACC
>DJIF01000050.1 GCA_002433485.1 Deltaproteobacteria bacterium UBA6601 | reverse complement strand
TGCTGAGGCTGCTGTTCTACTGAGAATGTTACAAGAACCTTACAATTGCGGAGGCATCTTCCCTTGGCTGAGCGACCCATGACCCTGGCCGGCTATACGGCTATTGAGCAAGAGATCGAGCGCTTGTGGCATGAAGATCGCCCGGTGGTGGTCAAGGAAGTGTCCGACGCAGCAGATCTGGGAGATCGGTCTGAGAATGCCGCCTACATCTACGGTAAGAAGCGGCTGCGGCAGATCGATGGTCGGATCCGCTACCTGCGACGCAAGATCGATGGAGTTCGCCCGGTGGATCTGAGTCAGATGATTCAACACCAGCGCATCAAGTTTGGCGCTCGGGTGCGTCTGGAAGATGAAGAAGGTGTTGAGAAGCACTATCGTCTGGTGGACAAGGAGGAGAGCGACCCTGCGCGTGGGCGGATCAGTGTGCAGTCACCGGTGGGGCGGGCTCTCCTTGGTCAAACGGAGGGGGATGTGGTTACGGTGCGCATTGGGGAGCGGGTAATGGAGCTGGAGGTACTTGAGATCAGCTACGGGGCGGGGGACCCTTAGGTCATGGCGAAGCGACGTTTTCAGTGGGTTGCCGAGGGGCAGGCCGAGGATCAAGAGACTGAGGGCAGCTGGCGGCGAGCTTCTTCGCGTAGCGCCCGCAAGCGCCAGGCAGAGGAACTCAGTGAGTTGGTGCGCTCTCTGCTTGCCCTTAAGCCGGGCGATCTGGAGGACATGCCGTTGAACTCCGAGCTACGGAATGCCCTGGCCGAGGGTCGGCGGCTACAGGAGATGCGCAGCGCGCGCAGCGGGCGGCGCCGTCAATTGCTGCACCTGTCCGGTCTGCTGCGGCGGGAAGAGCCGGATGTCCTGGTGCGAATCCGAGAGCTCTGCGAAGAGCGCGGGGGGCCCTCGGAGCGGGAGCTGAAGTTAATGCAGGCTGAGCGCTGGCGGGAGCGGCTGCTTGCTGGTGGTGACGCCGATCTGGCGGCGCTCATTGAGGCGCACCCCGGCGGTGACCATCAGCGCTTAAGGCAGCTCATTCGTGCCGCACGCAAGGAACAGCAGAGTGGCGCTGCTCCGCGCGCGTTCCGGCAGCTGTTTGCCGCTCTGCGAGAGCAGCTGGGTGTCTGATCCTGATCCAACCGCCCTGCGCGGTCCGTTGCTGTGGTGCTTGCTGGCTGCGCTGCTGTTTGGCGCATCGACTCCGTTTGCCAAGCTGCTGTTGAATGACTTTGGCCCCTTTACCCTCTCTGGCCTGCTGTACCTGGGCGCTGCGCTGGCGGTCCTGCCACTGGCCGGCAGGGGTGGGTCATTTGCTACCGCCCGCAGCCCTCGCAACCTGGTTCTGCTCGCTGGCGCGATCCTGTTTGGTGGGGTGTTGGGACCGGTGCTGCTGCTCTATAGCCTGCAGCGCGCCTCGGCCGCTTCGGTGTCGCTGTGGCTCAACCTTGAGACCGTTGGCACCGCGTTGCTCGCCTGGCTGTTTTTTAAGGAAGATCTGGGCCCGCGGACTGTCGCAGCGGTTGGCCTGGTGACTGCTGGTGGACTGTGTCTGACCTGGCCGTTTGCACCGGCAGCGGTCAGCGCGGTGCTGTTTATTGCTGGAGCTGCGCTCTGCTGGGGGCTGGATAACAACTTCAGCGCTCTTATCGATGGCTTCACCCCGGCCCAATCGACCATCGCTAAGGGCGCTGTCGCCGGTAGCGTGAACCTCGCCCTCGGGCTGCTCATCGAGGGCAATCCTGTTGCCGCAGCGGGCAGCACCTGGTTGTTGCTGGCGGCGCTGGCTTTGGGTGGTCTGGGTTACGGCCTGTCGCTGTTGCTTTACGTGCGCGGCGCTCAGCACCTCGGCGCGACCCGCAGTCAGCTGGTCTTTGCCGCCGCGCCTTTTCTGGGCACCGCGTTGTCCTGGCTGCTGCTTTCAGAGCCGGTCCTGGCGGTGCAACTGCTCGCTTCTCTGCTGATGGCCGCCGGGATTGGTTTTATGGTGCTTGAGCGCCACAGCCACCACCATCTTCACCAGGCGCAACGGCACACCCACAGCCATCGGCACGACGATGGCCATCATGGTCACCAGCATGAGGGCTTGCCCGCCACCTATCGACACACCCATGAGCACGAGCACCAGGGTGTCGAGCACAGCCACCCACACCGGCCCGATCTACATCACCGTCATGAGCACTGAGGGCCGGATTCCTGCCGGCGTCTATCACCGTGCCGCGAAGCTGTCGCTACTGTGACTCACGAGCACGAGCCGTAGTTGTTAAAAATCATCACTGTCGGCGGTGCCGGACTATTGATTGAGCACATGCAAAGTGACTCCACATAATTCTCTGTGGAGATTTGGCAGAGACTATTGTTGCTGTCGATTTGAATGCTTTGTCCCTGGAATCCAAGTCCGGGATTGTTATAGACCGTAATGTAGTAGAGGGGACCCAACGTAGCTAGGGAGTGATTCCTTTGGATAAATAGGTTGCCCCCGATCAGCCTTGTCCCATAACCAAGTTGCGTTAGGCTTGTCAGGTTCGGGTTGTCGTTGATCTTCAGATCTCCTTGGATCTCGAGGTCGGCGTAATTGAGGTTGCTGGGGTTTGCCCCCGGCGAAATGCCGAAAAAAGAATCGAATTGGTCATTCTGAGAGACGGTGAGCCCACCTGTTTGATTGAGGCCGCTCAGGCCGACCAGGTCCTCTAAGTATCGGTGGCCCGCGATCTTGAGGGTGCCGCCCACCGTAGCCAGGTCCTCGAGGCCGGTGAGGTCGAGCAGCATATCGTTGCCTTGGATGGTGAGGTTGCCGTTCAGATAGGTCAAGTCGAGCCCATCGAGGTCGGGCAGGGCGTCGTTGTCCTCGATGCTCAGGTCCTCAGTGATTGTTGTCAGGTTGCTCAGTCCCGCCAAATCGTTGAGGCTGCCGTTGTTTTCAAGCAGGACGCTGCCACTTACGTAGGTGAGGTAGTTGAGTCCGGCCAGATCTTGCAGAGCATCGTTACTTTGAACGGTCAGGTTGCCGCCGATGGTCGAGACTCCAGCCAGTCCATCGATGTTCGTAAGGTCGGGATGGTTGCTGATTTCAAGATCGCCGCCGATGCTGGCCGGGGCGCCCAGACCGCTCAGATTGGCCAACCTGGCGTTGTTGGTGAGCGCGAGACTGCCGGTGATGCTGCTCAGGTAGGACAGTCCATTGAGGTCGATCAGCTCATCGTTGCCATCGATGCGCAGGCTGCCATTGACCGTGACCAGTGAGTCAAGCCCGGTGTCGCTGCCGCTGGTTATCGTGCCCCCGAGGTCCTCCAGAACAGGATTGTCAATGATGGTCAGGTCTCCGTTGACCAGGGTCAGCCCAGTGAGAGCGGCGATGTCCACGAGGGCATAGTTTGATGCGATCGTAAGCCCGTCCAACTCGGTGATCCCCTGCAGTCCATCGAGGTTTAAGAGGCTGTCGTTCTGGTGAATGTTCAAGCTGCTGACGTCGCTAAGACCAGAAAGTCCCTGAAGGTTGGTCAGGTCAGGGTTTTGGAGGATTTCCAGGTTCCCAGTGATGTGCTGCAAGTGGCTGAGCCCGGTGATTTCAGTGAGCTGCGTATCGTGGATCAACAGCAGCCCATCTACTTCATCGCAGCAGACCAGCGTCTCAAGATCAGCCGCTGTGTTCACGTTGTCGATGATGAAGTCACCCATACAGCTTTGGTAAGCAGACTGGTTGGGGTCGTTGTCGTTGCAGTCCTGTCCTGCTGGAGAACCATCAGAGTCGTTATCGATAACGGCCGGGGTACTGTCGTCGTCATCTCCGAGCGGGGTGCTGTCGTCGTCGTCGCCCACCGC